>NZ_JBIDBG010000002.1:150748-544858 GCF_043202855.1 Micromonospora sp. NPDC048063
GCGGGGGGGGGCGCCTTTAAGCAGCGGGGGGGGGGGGGGGGCCCGGGGGGGGGGGGGGCCCCCCGGCGGGGGCCCCCCCCCGCGGGGGGGCCCCCCCGGGGGGGGCGGGGGGGGCCCGCCGCTCGGGCTGGGGCCGGGTCAGTCGCGATGGTGGCGGCCGGTCGACCGCAACGACCGCCGACCGTTCTCCTGCTCGGGTTCGTTGTCCGCGATCGGACCGCTCAGGCCGGCGACCCAGTCCACGTACTCCTCGTCCTGTGCCGTCAGCGGCTCGGACTCCCGGTCCGCCGGAGCGTCCTCGGCCCGGGGCCGGTTGCGCCGGAACAGCCCCAGCCGACCACGGTTCCGTCCCCCGGGCTGCTCGGCCGGGCCGGCCGACGCCGCGCCGTCGGCCGGCGTCCCGGGTCCCTCTGCGGCAGCGGTCCCGTTCCCCGACGCGGCGTCCACCGGCGTCGGCGCGGGGCCCCCGGGCCGCGCGGTGGCGAGGGCGTCCCAGTTCGCCGCCCGGGCCAGGTCGGGCAGCGGGGCCCGGTGTCGGGGCCGGGGCGCCGGCTCGGGCGTGGGCTCCGCGGCGGCCGGGCGGGGCGCGTCGAGGGCGTCGTCGGGCCCGACCCGGGGCGCTGCCGGCCACGCCGGTGCGGGTCGCCAGGCCGGCCGGGGCGCCGGGTCCGGCTCGCCGCCCGGACCAGCCGCCGGCTCGTCGCTGGGCAGGAGTGGCACCGCGCGCGGACCGCTGTCGTCCGGATCCGGCGCGTGGGAGCCGACCCCGGACGTCGTGCCGGACACGCCGGCGGCCGGGGCGGCCTTGTCGATCCGATCCGCTCCGGCGGCCGGACGGACTTCGGCGGTCGGACGGACTTGGGTGGTGGGAACTGCCTCGGCCGCGGGACCGACTTCGGCGGTCGGGCCTACCTCGGTGGTCGGGGCCGGTTCGGCGGCACTGCTCGCCGTCTGAGCGGTTGCGGTGGCCCCGGCCGGCCGTGTCCCTGCCGCAGCGGCGGTGGCCGGTGCCGTGGCCTGAGCGCCGGCACGCGGTGCCGCCGGTGGGGTCGCCGGATCGGCGGGGGAGTCGATGACCGCGGGCGTCCGGTCGGCGCTGTTCGCCGCCGCGGCCGCCGGCTGTTTCGTCGACCGGGGCTTGCGGGTGCGGCGGGGCTTGGGGGCGGCCGGGACGGCCGGCTGCGCGGGGGGCGCGGCGGCCTCGGCCGCAGCCGGTGGGTGCTCGGCCGCAGCCGGTGGTTGCTCGGCCGCAACCGGTGGTTGCTCGCCCGCAGCCGTAGTGGCCTGGGCGCCCTCGTCGGCGCGGTCCCGCCTGGCGGCGGGCACGGCCTCCACCGGGGGCGGCGATCCGGCCGCTCCCGTCGCGTCCGTAGCCGCCGGGACCGGCGATCCCGCCGCATCCGTTGCGGCTGGCGGCTCGGCCGATCGCGCCGCATCCGTCGCCGCCGACGGCGCGGCGGAAGCCGCCGCATCCGTTGTCGTCCGCGACCTGGCCGGTTGTGCCGTGTCGGCGACCGGCGGGGCCGGCGATCGTGGCGGCGGCGCCGTATCCGTTGCCGGGTGCGCCGCATCCGAAACCGGCGGGGGTGGCGATCCGGCAGACGCCGCCCCGTCTGTGACCGGTGCTGACTCGGCGGGTTGTGCCGCGTCCGTGACCGGTGGTGATTCGGCAGAGGCCGCCGCGTCTGTGACCGGTGGGGGTGGCGATCCGGCGGAGCGCGGGGCGTCCGTCGTCGCCGCTGACCCGACCGGGTGCGCCGCGTCCGTGACCGGCGGGGGCGACGATCCGGCAGAAGCCGCAGAGGCCGCCGCGTCCGTCGTCGCCGGTGCCCCGGCCGGGTGTGCCGCGCCCGTGACCGCCGGGGGCGGCGATCCCGCGGTCCGGCCCCGGGCCACGGACGTCGAGGCCGGAGCGGCGGCGGGTGTCGTCGGGACGGTGGTGCCGTCGGCCGGCCAGTCCCAGTGCGCCGGGACGGCCCGGGGCGGCGGGGCGTCGTCGCCGGCGGTCCCGCCGGGGTCCGTACCCCCGGGCCGGTCGGCGGCCACGCGCCCGGCGTCGGTCAGGTCGACCGTCGCCGGCTCGTCGGCGCCGGCGGCCGGCTCCGGGGCGTGCGGCAGCGCGGGACCGGTGGGCAGCGGGCGCAGGATGTCGGTCGGCTCGATGGCGCCGCCGGGGGCGGTGCGCGTGACGAGCGGCCAGCGCAGCAGCGCGGCGGCGGCCGAACCGAGCGCGCCGGCGGCCACCGCGAACAACGCTCCGTAGTACGGCGTGAGCTGGTAGCGGTCGGTCGCGTCGCCCGGACCGGCGGTCAGGTAGGCGAACGCCACCAGCACCGGACCTGCCACCCCGATCGCGCCGTTGACCAGCGGCGGGTGGCCGCGCCACCGGGCCAGCCCGCCGGTCGCCGCGCCGGCGAGCAGCGCCACCAGAGGCAGGAGCACCAGGGCCAGTCGCTGGGCCGCGCCGGCGTCGAGCCAGGCCGGCTCCAGCACCCCGAGTCGTACGCTGGGCAGCGGCCCGGTCGAGGCGACCGACGGCGCCGTCGACAGCAGCGCCAGCAGCCAGACCGCGCCCGCGACCGCCGCCATGTTCCATCCCACCGGCGGCCGGAGCAGGACGGCGAGTGCGGCGCCCGCGCCGGCCAGCGCGCCGAGGACGGCGCAGATGCCGACGGCCCAGACCGGGTCCATCGCGACGAGTTCGGCGGCCCGGGCGGGCTGCATGCAGAGCGGCGCGACGACGGTCGCGCCCAGCGCGGCGCCGCTGGCGACGGCGAGGTGGCGGCCGGTGCCGGCCACCATGCCGTCCCGGCGGGCGAGGCGTTCGGTGAGCACCGCGCCGACCACGGCGGCGTTGGCGGCGAACCAGCCCGCCCAGACGAGCTGGGCCGGCCACTGGTTGACGGTGGCGCCGGTGAAGGTGCCGGCGAGCCGGACGATGCCGAAGCCGAACGCGACGCCGAGCTGACCGGCCCCGGCCAGCAGGCTCACCCCGAGCGCCGTGAGCAGCAGTCTGCCCCAGGTCCGATAGGCCATGTCCGGCACGTTACGCACCTGTTGGGCAGGCCGCCACCGGCGCGCCGCGAGCGGGGTCGGCCCGCCCGGCCAGCGGTTACTTCAGCTCGACCAGCCGCGCCAGGTACGTCGTGTCGCCGACGTTGGTCAGCATGTGCACGGCGCCCGGGTCCCGGTAGACCACCCCACCGGTCGGCTCGTCGGCGTCGATCGTGGTCCCGTCGAGCTGCGTGTCGGTCATCGGGTGCCGTCCAGCCGGGGGAGCACCTCGGCTGCGATGAGCTCCAGGTGGTCGAGGTCCGCGACGTCGATCAGCCGCAGGTGCACCCGGGTGGCGCCGATCGCGGCGAACTCCCCGATCCGGTCGACGAGCTGCGCGGGCGAGCCGACCACCGGGTCCTCCGGCGGCAGCGCGCTCTTGACGTGCAGCGGGGCGGCCCGGCGCTGCGCCTCGGCGTCGGTACGGCCGATCGCGACCACGATCCCGGCGGAGAGCGTCAGCGGGCCGCGCCCGGACTCGGCCCGGCCGACCCGGTCGCAGGCCTCCCGCACCCGGTCGTACGCCTCGGCGGTCTCCTCGACGGTCTTGAACGGCATGTTGAACTCGTCGGCGTACCGGGCGGCGAGTTCGGGGGTGCGCTTCGGGCCGCGCCCGCCGACGATGACCGGCGGGCCGGGCACCTGCACCGGCTTCGGCAGGGCCGGGGCGTCGACCAGCCGGTAGTGGTCGCCGGTGAAGCTGTACGTCTCGCCCGGCGGGGTCCGCCACAGCCCGGTGATGACCTCCAGCTGCTCGGCCAGCCGGTCGAAGCGCTCGCCGACCCGGGGGAACGGGATGCCGTACGAGGTGTGCTCCCGCTCGTACCAGCCGGCGCCGATGCCCAGCTCGACCCGGCCGCCGCTCATCTGGTCGACCTGGGCCACCATCACCGCCAGCGGGCCGGGCAGCCGGAAGGTCGCCGAGGTGACCAGGGTGCCGAGCCGGATCCGGGTGGTCTCCCGGGCCAGCGCGGCCAGGGTCAGCCAGGCGTCGGTCGGGCCGGGCAGCCCCGGCTCGTCGCCCATCGCCTGGTAGTGGTCGGCGCGGAGGAAGCCCTCGAAGCCGCCGTCCTCGGCCAGCCGGGCGAAGCGGAGCTGGTCGTCGTAGGTGGCGCCCCGGTGCGGCTCCGTGAAGACGGAAACCCGCATGCTCATCGTCCCTCCGCGCCGGCCGGCGCCGGCAGGTCCCGTTCCATGAGGAGTTCGTGCAGGTCGGCGCTGACCCGGGCGACGTCCGCCAGGTGCGCGTTGCGGCCGAGGGTGCGCGGTCGGGGGATGTCCACGTCGACCACCTTGCGGATCCGGCCGGGCCGGGGGCTGAGTACGACCACCCGGTCGGCCAGCAGCACCGCCTCGTCGATCGAGTGGGTGACGAAGACGACGGTGGCCCCGGACGTCATGTGCACGCGTTGCAGCTCTCCGGAGAGTTCCTCGCGGGTGAGCGCGTCGAGCGCGGAGAACGGCTCGTCCATCAGCATCACCCGGGGCTCGCCGATCAGCGACCGGCACAGCGACACCCGCTGTTGCATGCCACCGGAGAGCTCGTGCGGCAGCCGCTTCTCGAAGCCGCCCAGCCCGGCGAGGTCCAGCAGCTCCCGGGCACGGTCGCGGTGCTTGGCCCGCTTCCAGCCGAACATCTCGACGGGGAGCAGGACGTTGTCCAGCACCGTGCGCCAGGGGAGCAGGGCCGGCCGCTGGAACAGCATGGCGATGTCGCGGCGGGGCTTGGTGATCGGCGTGCCGGCCACGGTGATCTCGCCGTCGGACACCGGCAGGAGGCCGGCGACCAGGCGCAGCAGTGTGGACTTGCCGCACCCGGAGCGGCCGAGGACCGCCACGAACTCGCCCTCGGCGACGTGCAGGTCGATGCCGCGCAGCGCCTCCACCCGGCCACCGCGGCCGTCGAAGGTGCGGGACACCCCGGACAGGCGGATCATCTCCGGCGGCCTCCCTGATTCGACGATCAGCAGTCGCGGCACAGGGTAGCCGGCCTGCCTCCGTGTCGCACCGTCCGGGGTGGATCACCTGACCAACCGCGGTGGATGACGGCGAGCCGTCACAGGTGGACACGAGTTGTGTCCGTACCGCAACCCGATACGGCTGGCACCGCAAAGGTTGTTTTCTCGTACGCTGTGCCCGCGATGGATCCCCTCACGACGGTGGAGCCGGCAACCCCTCCGCCGGCCCGCCAGACAACCCCCACCGGGCGGCGGCGAGCCGTACCGGTCGGAAAGGACATGGTGCACTGATGAGAAGGCTGACCCGTACGGTCGCCACAGCCGCGCTGGCCACCGCCCTCGCCCTGGTCTCCGCGTGCAGCGGCTCGGACTCCGGCGACGACGCCAAGGGCGGCAACGGCGGGGCGCTGGAGAAGGTGACCTACCTCACCTCGTTCGGCAACTTCGGCCGTGACTCCTACGCCTGGGTGGCGAAGGAGAAGGGCTTCTTCAAGGAGGCCGGGTTCGACGTCGAGATCAAGCCGGGGCAGGGCACCGGCATGGTGATCCAGACGATCGTCGGCGGGCAGGCCCACTTCGGCCCGATCGACCTCACCGGTGGGCTGCTCCAGTTCGGCAACGGCCAGGCCAAGGACTTCGTCGCGGTCGCCGCCATCCAGCAGCGCACCATGGCCGCCATCGCGACCGTCGAGGGCAAGGGCATCGCGTCGCCGAAGGACCTGGAGGGCAAGAAGCTCGCCGACACCCCCACCTCCGTCGTCCGCAACCTCTTCCCGACGTACGCCCGGATGGCCGGCGTGGACGCGAGCAAGGTCACCTGGGTCAACGGCGACGCGCAGACCCTGATGGGCACGCTCGCCTCCGGCGCGGTGGACGGCATCGGCCAGTTCGTCGTCGGCCAGCCGACCATCGAGACGGTGACCAAGAAGAAGGCCGTCCTGCTGCCCTACAGCAACGTGATGCAGGACCTCTACGGCAACGTGCTGATCACCTCCTCGAAGATCGCCAAAGAGAAGCCGGAGATGGTCAAGCGATTCACCGCGGCCCTGATGAAGGGCCTGGAGTACTCGCTGGCCAACCCGCAGGAGGCGGGCAACATTCTGAAGAAGAACGTCGACGCCGCCAACCCGGCCTCCGCCGCCGCCGAGCTGCAGCTGATGGCCGGCTACGTGCGGTCCAGCAACTCCGGCACCCAGCTCGGCACCCTGGACAGCGGCCGGGTGGCCAAGAGCATCGCGATCCTGCAGGGCGCCGGCCAGCTCAAGCAGAACATCACCCCCGACCAGATCATCGACTTCAGCCTCGCGCCGAAGGCCTGACCGACGCCGACCGTGCCGCGGGGGTGCGACCCACCGGGATGACCGGAGGGCGCACCCCCGCCGCGTGCCGGCCCCGGCCGGCAGGAGAGGAGGACCCGTGACGGAGACGACAGGTACCCGGTCCGGCCCCACCGAGGCGGGGCGCGAGTCCGCCGTCCCGGCCCCGGCGAGCGCGCCCGGGGTGGCGACGCCCACCACGCCGCCGGTTTCGGCGGCTGCCCGCCGGTCCGGCGTACGCCCGGCGGCCGTCGGTCTGCCGCTGCTCGGCGCGGTGATCGCGCTGATCGTCTGGTGGCTGGTCACGTCGGTGCTGGAGCTGGTGCACCCGGCGTCCCTGCCGCCGCCGCAGGCGGTGTGGAATTCGTTGACCGCGTCGGCCGACGTGCTGCTGCCGGCGCTGGGGGTGACCACCCTGCTGACGCTGGTCGGCTTCCTGCTCTCGGCGGTCGCCGGGGTGCTGATCGGGATGGCCCTGGCCGCGTCCCGCCGCGTCGAGCGGATGTTCGCGCCGCTGCTGGTGGCGGTCAACGCGGTGCCGAAGATCGCCCTCGGCCCGCTGCTGGTGGTCTCGGTCGGCTGGGGGGAGAAGCCCATCCTGACCATGGTGTTCCTGCTGTGCTTCTTCCCGATCGTGCTCTCCACCGCGACGGGTCTCACCACCACCCCGGCGGACCTGGCCGAGCTGGCCAGGTCGCTGAACGCGTCGTGGTGGCAGGCGTTCCGCAAGGTGCGCTTCCCGGCCGCGCTGCCGCAGGTCTTCGTCGGCCTCAAGGTGGCGATGCCGCTGGCGGCGATCGGCGCGGTGATCGGCGAGTTCTACTCGGACAAGCCGGGGCTTGGCTACCAGATCCTGCAGTACAACGGCATCGGCGACACCGCGACCGCCTGGGCGGCGATCGTGCTGATCGCGCTGATGAGCATCCTGCTCTACAGCGCCCTCTCCCTGGTCGAGCGGCTCGCGCTGCCCTGGGTCCGGGCCACCACGTCGGCCCGGTGACCGTCGTCAACGGGTGACCGGTGACCCGCGTCGACCGATGGCCCGCGTCGACGGATGGCCCGCTGGACAGCCAAGGTGTGGCCCGCCGTACCCGGCGCAGGGATCAAGCCTGACCGCCCGGAGCCGGGTACGGCGGGCCACACCGCCCAACCACCCTCACCCCGCGAGGCGCCACCGGCCGTTGCGGGCGACCAGGGTGGTCAGGGCCTGGGGCATCAGGCCGGAGTGGTTGTCCGGCGTCATCCGGATCGGGCCGGACAGGCCGTCCATCTGCGACGTCTCCAGCACGTCGCGGATGCCGTCGCGGTCGACCCGGCCGGGCTCGCCGCCGGCGCGCAGTTCGGCGTCGGCGATGAGCTGCACGGCGTCGGCCGCGAACGAGGACGAGCCGTTGTAGCCGCCGAACCGGGCGGTGTAGTCCTGGAACCACTGCCGGCGGGCCGCCTTCGCCGGGGTGGTGGCGATGACGTCGTCGATCACCATGGTCTGGGTGAAGACCATGGTCGCCCGCTCGGTCGCCCGGGCGGCGGCCCCGAGGAAGAGGTCGCCGGCGGCCGCCGCGTCGAAAAAGAGTGATCCCTTGAACTTGGCCTGCTGGGCCGCGGTGGCGGCCAGCGCCGCCTGCTCCGGCGGGGTCCACACCACCAGTGCGTCCGGCTCGTCCTCGGTCAGCGCCTTGACCTGCTCGCCGACCTCGGTGTCGGTGGTCTTGACCGACTCCGCACGCGGTGGCTTGATGCCGCTCTTCGCGAACTCGCTGCGCAGCGCGGCCAGACCCTCGCGGCCGTAGTCGTCGTCGCTGTGCAGCACGCCGGCCGTCTTGACGCCGTTGCGTCGCATCTCGACGGCGAGGGCGGCGGCGCTGTCGGCCGCGTTCGGGGCGAGCTTGAACACGTACCGCCGGTCGGCGATCGGGCTGGCCACCGCGCCGGACGAGGCGAGCGCAATGGTGGGAATTCGCTTCTCGTTGATGGCCCGGACGGCGCCGACCGCGCAATCGTTGCAGCCGCCCATGATGATCGCGCTGACTTGGGAATCGGCGCTGAAGTCACCGATGTTGCGCAGCGACTCGGCCGCGTCCGACCGGTTGTCCTTCACCTTGAGTTCGATCCTCCGGCCGTTCAGCGCGCCCGAGGAGTTAAGTTGCTCGATCTTCAGTTCCAGCGCCCGCTGGTACGTCTTGCCGACGGTCGCCGCCGCGCCGGAGAGTTCGAGGTCCGCCGCGATGACGATGGGACTGGTGTCCTGCTCGTCCGCGCCGAACTGGCAGCCGGTGAGCGTGGTGGCCAGCACGGCCGATGCGAGCGCCGCGGCGGTCGCGGAGCGGATGGTGCTCAACTCAGTCCTCCAGATGCGGCCCGGGCGCTGCCCGGTCACCGCCGGTTGTTTCCGTCCTCAGTGGAGAAACGGTATCGGTCTGCCGTACGGTGTGCGCGAAGCCTGCAAAACCTTGCCAACGCCGGGCCCTGTGGTCAAGCGCGGGCGTCGGAGGCGTTTCGGGACGCGTATCCCACATGGTGGGGCTGCGAGAAGTCTGCCAGCGCTTACTAATCCGACATGGCTGACCACCCTGGAGTTACATGCCCTGTTCACGGGCGTGGAGAATTGAAGGTATTAGTTGACCGGATCACGGGATGCGTGCCCTCCGACCGTTTCCTTCCCCACTGCGACTTCCCAAACAGGATCGCTTCTGATGAAATCGCGGCCGTGCCGCGTGTGGCGCAGTCCGCTGCACCGGGCGCGAGTCGGCGGGGCAGGCGTGGAAGAAACGACGGAGGCGATGTCGTGAGCACCGGACCGACGACCCTGCCCGACGGCGGCGAGAGGGAGCAGGCGAAGCGCCGGCGCATGCCCCGGCTGCGCGACGCGCGGATCCGCTCCAAGCTCGCGCTGATCCTGGTGGTGCCGGTCGCCGCGGTGATCGCGCTGGCCGCCGTCCGGCTCATCTCCGTCGGCGAGGGCGCCTACGACGCGACCCGGGCCCGGTCCCTGACCGCGCTCTCCATCGACATTTCCGCGATGACCCAGGACCTGCACGCCGAGCGGATGGCGGCGTCCGCCTTCCTGGCCGCGCCGCAGCAGAAGGCCGACACCTACAACCTGCGGGTGCGCAGCACCGACGAGCGGATCAACGCCTACCGGGCGGAGCGCGGGCGGATCGGCGACGTCCCGGCAGCCGTCGGGGACCGGCTGGCGACCATCGACGAGCACCTGGAGACGCTGGCCGCCACCCGGCAGAAGGTGCTGGACCGCCAGCAGATGGCGGTCGCCGAGGCGGCGCTGCGCTACGGGGTCATCATCACCGACCTGGTCGCGTACGGCGACGGGCTCGCCCAGCTGCCCGGCGAGGAGCAGCTCGCCGACGCCCGGCGTGCGGTCGCCGCGTTCGCCCGCGCCAAGGCGGCCGTCGCCGAGGAGCAGTCGGTCGCCTTCACCGCGCTGAGCGCCGGCGCGCTCGACGAGGAGCAGTTCTCCTCCTTCGTCGCCACCCTGACCAGCCAGCAGGAGGCGCTGCTCGCCTTCTCCCTGGCCGCCGACCCGACCCAGCGCGCACTCGTCGACGGCACCGTCTCCGGCGACGCGGTCACCCTCGCCGACCGGGTCGCGGCCGACATCACCCGCTCGGTCGGGCAGCGCCCGCTGGTGACCGCCCAGGACGCCACCGCCGCCTTCGGCGCGGTCAACGACCTCATGCGGTGGGCCGAGATCCGGCTCCAGGACCGGCTTCTCGACCAGGCCGACCAGGCCCTCTCGGACGTCATCCGGCAGGCCGTCGTCGAGTCGGTGCTGGTGCTGCTCACGCTCGCCATCGCGGTCAGCCTCGCCGTGGTGCTGGCCCGCTCGCTCAACCGCTCGCTGCGCCGGCTGCGGGAGGGTGCCCTCTCGGTGGCCAACCACGACCTGCCGGACGCGGTGAAGCGGCTCCAGAACGTCGGCAACGTCGGCGACGGCGGCGTCGACGAGATCGTCCGGGAGGTGCGCGACCCGATCCGGCTCGACAGCCGCGACGAGGTCGGGCAGGTGGCGCTCGCCTTCAACGTCGTGCACCGCGAGGCGGTCCGCGTGGCCGCCGAGCAGGCCGCGCTGCGTACCAGCGTCTCGGCGATGTTCCTCAACCTGGCCCGCCGCAGTCAGACCCTGGTCGACCGGATGATCGGCGAGCTGGACGCGATCGAGCGCGGCGAGGAGGACCCGAAGCGGCTGGCGCAGCTCTTCGAGCTGGACCACCTCGCCACCCGGATGCGCCGCAACGACGAGAACCTGCTCGTCCTGGCCGGCGCCGACTCGGCCGTGCCGCGCCGCGACGACGCCCTCCTGGTGGACGTGCTGCGCGCCGCGCAGTCCGAGGTCGAGCTCTACAACCGGATCGAGTTCGGCACCGTCGACACCGACATCTCGGTGGCCGCGCACGCGGTCAACGACGTGGTCCGGCTGGTCGCCGAGCTGCTCGACAACGCCACCCGCTTCTCGCCGCCGACGACGACCGTGGTCGCCGACGGCCGGCGCATCCGGGACTACGTGCTGATCCAGGTGGAGGACCGGGGCCTCGGCCTGACCGACGAGCAGCTGGACTCGCTGAACCGCCGGCTGGCGGCCCCGCCGAGCGTCGACGTCGCGGCGTTCCGGCTGATGGGTCTGGCCGTGGTCAGTCGGCTCGCCTCCCGCTACGGCATCCGGGTGGAGCTGCGCCGCAACGTGGAGGGCGGCACCGTCGCCCAGGTGACGCTCCCCGCCGCGACGGTGGTGCTGCCGCAGCTTCCCAGCCGCGACCAGCAGATCACCCGGCCCCGGCAGCCGCTCGCCGTCGAGCAGACGCCGCTCACCCCCGTCGGTCTCGGCGAGCCGCTCGCCGGAACGGGGCGTACCGCCACCCTCACCGACCAGTGGCGGTCCGCGCCGGCGCCGTGGCAGGCGCCCGAGCAGGCGCGGGACGCCGCGTCCCCGGTGCAGGCCGGCGGCCTTACCGGGACGCCGTCGTCGGCCCCTCCGGCGACGCCGGCCCAGCCGACCTTCACCGGCGGCGGGGTCTCGGTCGGCACGCCGACCGTCGCCTACCCTGCCGTCGAGCCGCTGCCCAAGCGTGTCCCCGCGGCGGAGGCCGCCGCGCCGGCCGCGCCGGTGCTGCCGGCCGGCCCGGTCGCCGGCCAGCCGGCCGCCACCCCGCTGCCGGCCGGTCCCGCCGCGGCGGGCGGATTCGGAGCGGGTGCGGGCCGTGGCCTCGGGGCCAACCTGGCTGCCACCGCCCCGGCCGCACCGGTCACCCCGGCCGCGCCGATCACCCCGCGCGCCGAGCTGCCGGCCGAGGCGCCCATCTTCCGCGAGATGGAGGCGGTGTGGTTCCGTTCGCACGGCAACGACGCCACCGCCATCTTCACCCGCCCGGACTTCAGCCAGCCGCCGCAGGCCCAGCCGTCCGCCGGCCAGCCGGCTGCGGCCCAGCCGACGACGGGCGAGTCACGCCCGCCACGGCTGCCCACGCGTACGCCGGGCAGCACGGCCACCCCGCCGCCCGCGCAGCCGCCGCCGCCGTCGTACACCCCGCCGGCCCCGGCCCCGGCCCCGGCGCGGCCCGTGACGCTGGACGCGCCCCCCGCGCCGCCGGCCACGACGCCGGCCGCGGACCCGCCGCCGGCGGCGCCCGCGACGGACGCGGACGCCTGGCGGACGGCGGCCGACGAGGGCTGGTCCCGGGCCAGCCGGGCCGCGGAGCCGGCCGCCGCCGGCACCACCCGCTCCGGGCTGCCCAAGCGGGTGCCGCAGGCGCAGCTCGTGCCCGGCGGGATCGAGCCCCAGGGCGGCCGCGACCGCAGCCGGCGCACCCCCGACGAAGTACGGGGCCTGTTGTCGGCCTACCACCGCGGCGTGCAGCGCGGCCGGGCGGCCGGAACGGACCAGAACAGCACCTCGACCAAGGAGACGAGTCGATGAACAGGCCAGCGGCCATGCAGGACATGAGTTGGTTGCTCACCAACTTCGCCGACAGCGTGGCGGGCATCGCCCACGTGGTGGCGGTGTCCGCCGACGGGCTGCTGCTCGCCTCCTCGCGGGACCTGCCCGCGGACCGGGCGGACCAGCTCGCGGCGATCACCTCGGGCGTGGTCAGCCTGACCGAGGGCGCCGCCCGGATGTTCAGCGCCGGCGGTGTGCTGCAGACGGTCATCGAGATGGACAGCGGCTACCTCTTCCTGATGTCGATCAGCGACGGTTCGTCGATGGCGGTGCTGGCGGCCCGCAGCTGCGACGTCGGGCAGGTGGGTTACGAGATGGCGCTCCTGGTCGAGCGGGTCGGCGCGGCGCTGGTGCCGCTGCCCCGGGACGCCGTGCGGTCGTAGCCGGGTCGCGACGCGGGCTCCGCGTCGGCGAGGGATGAGGAGACCGGTGCCAGAAGGGCCCGGCCGGGAAGGGGAGGTGATCGCGGATGGACCAACGGCGCGCGGACCCGCGCGGCGCGCTGGTACGGCCGTACGCCGTCACCCGCGGTCGGACCGAGGCGCAGATGGACATCGCCCTGGAGGCGGTCCTGTCGGCCAGCCCCACCCAGGTCGCGGAGTCCCGCTTCGCGGGGCACGACAAGCACCGCATCGCCACCGTCTGCGAGGGGCGGGCGCAGTCGCTGGCCGAGATCGCCGCGTACACCCGGATGCCGCTGGGCGTCACCCGGGTGCTGGTCGCCGACATGGTGGCCGAGAGCCTGCTGACGCTACACACTGCCGCTCCCGCCGAGGGGTTCGAGGAGCGGATGGAAATCCTTGGAAGGGTGCTAAGTGGACTTCGCAGGCTATGACCCCGCCGGGGCCCGCCAGAGCCGGGGAATCATCTCCGCGAAGATCGTGGTCGCGGGCGGCTTCGGCGTGGGCAAGACGACCCTGGTCGGCGCGATCTCGGAGATCACCCCACTGAGAACCGAGGCGGTGATGACCGCGGCCGGGGTCGGCATCGACGACCCGTCCAAGGTGCCGGGAAAGCAGACCACCACGGTCGCCATGGACTTCGGCCGGATCACCATGGCCGAGGACCTGATCCTGTACCTCTTCGGCACGCCCGGCCAGACCCGGTTCTGGTTCATGTGGGACGAGATCATCAAGGGCGCGGTGGGCGCGGCCGTCCTCGTGGACACCCGCCGGATCACCGACGCCTTCGCGCCGCTGGACTACTTCGAGAACCGCCGGCTGCCGTACGTGGTGGCGTTGAACCGGTTCGACGGCGCGCCGCAGTACGAGCTGGAGGAGGTCCGGGAGGCGCTGGCCATCTCGCCGGACGTGCCGCTGGTGTTGACCGACGCCCGGCACCGGGAGTCGGTCAAGCAGGTGCTGGTGACCGTCGTGGAGCACGCCATGATCCGCCTCCAGTCCGAGCACGGCCGCGGCTTCCCGGCTCCGGTCGGCTGAGAACGGCCACGGCTGGGCGGTGCCCTTGGCCGCCCCGGTGCGGGCGGCAGGGGCCACCCTGCCGGGTCAGTCGACCCGGAGCCGGTAGCCGCGCTTGACGACGGTCTGCACCACCCGGGGCGCCCGCAGCCCGGCGCGCAGCCGGGCGACCGCCATCTCCACCGCGTGCTCGTCGGCGCCGCGCGGCAGCGTCCGCAGCAGCGCGGTCCGGGACAGCACCCGGCCGGGGGAGTGGGCCAGCGCCCGGAGCACGGCCATCGGCGCCGGGGCCAGCGGACGCAGCTCGCCGTCGACCAGGGCGGCGTGCCCGCGCAGGGTGAGCAGGTGGCCGGCCGCCTTCAGGGTGACCGTGCGGCGCGGCAACTCGTCCACGATGGTCCGGACCAGGGCGCCCAGCCGCGCCCGGGACGGCGCGCTGACCGGCACCCCGCGCCGCAGCAGCGGCTCCGCGGTGACCGCCCCCACGCAACTGGCCAGCACGTCGCGCCGGAACGCGTCCAGCACCGCGTCGCCGCGGTCCCCGGCGGCGCGCAGCAGCGCCTCCGCCGCCGGGGCCGAGGTGAACGTGACGGCGTCGACCAGCCGGCCGGCGACCAGGTCGATCAGGCGGTGCAGCGGGGCCGGGTCGGTCGGTGCCGCCCACCGGTAGACCGGCACCTCGATCACGGTGGCCCCGGCCGCCTCCAGCGCCATCGTGCACTCCGGCTGCCGCTCGCCGTGCAGCTGCATGGCGATCACCTGCCCGGCGACGCCGCGCCGGCACAGGTGGTCGACCACCTCGTCGCAACTCTCCGATTCCGGTGACCACTGGTCGTGCAGGCCGGCGGCGCGGATCGCCCCGCGCGCCTTGGGGCCCCGGGCCACCACGTAGGCGTCGGCGAGGACGCCGCGCAGCGGCTCGGCCAGCCCCCAGCCCTCGGCGGCCTCCAGCCAGCCGCGCATCCCGATGCCGGTGTTGGCCATCAGGATGTCGGGTGGCCGGTCCAGGCAGGCCCGGGTGGCCTCGCGCAGGTCGGTGTCGTCGGCCAGCGGCACGATCCGCAGGGCCGGGGCGATCACCACCCGGGCGCCCCGCCGCTGGAGCAGCGCGGCGAGTTCGTCCCGCCGGCGGTCGGCGGTCACCCCGATGGTGAAGCCGGCCAGTTCGTCGCGCATTCACCCCTCCTGTCGCAGCCGCACCTCGACCAGCCCGTTCCGGCAGCGCACCTCGTGCCGGGGCACGGCGACCCCGGGCAGGTCCAGACAGACCCCGGTGCGCAGGTCGTACGCCTGCTTGTGCAGCGGCGAGGCGACCGTCGGCACCCGGCCCCGGCTGCCGACGATGCCCCTCGACAGCACGTACGCCCGGCCGACCGGGTCGAGGTTGTCGAGGGCGAACAGCCCGTCGGCGGTGCGGAAGAGGGCCACCTGCACGCCGTCGACCAGCGCCGCGACGCCCCGCTCGGGCTCCAGCCGGTCGAGCGGGCAGACGGGCGTCCAGGCGCGCGTCGCGGCGGCCGGGACCGTGGCGGTCGTCGGCATCGCGGCGGTCGTCGGCATCGCGGTGGTCGTCGTGGTCATCGCCGTACCTCCGGCAGTCCGGTCGTGGTGGTGGTCATGGCCGCACCTCCGGCATCCCGAGCGCGACCGGCGGCCGGCCCTCGGCCCCGGGCACGCGGTTCGCCGGGACCGGCTGGCCGCGTTCGAGCGCGAAGGTGATCGACGGGTCGGGCACCCCGGGGGCGTTGACGAAGGAGGCGAACCGGCGCAGCCGGACCGGGTCCTCCAGCACGTCCCGCCACTCGTCGGAGTACGACTCGACGTGCCGGGCCATCGCGGCGTCGAGTTCGGCGCACAGGCCGAGCGAGTCGTCCACGACGACGGCGCGCAGGTGGTCGAGGCCGCCGTCCATCGCCTCGATCCAGGCGGCGGTGCGTTGCAGCCGGTCGGCGGTGCGGATGTAGTACATCAGGAATCTGTCGATCAGCAGGATCAGCGCTTCCGTGGACAGATCAGTGGCGAAGAGGTCGGCGTGCCGGGGCCGGAAGCCGCCGTTGCCGCCGACGTAGAGATTCCAGCCGGTGTCGGTGGCGATGATGCCGAAGTCCTTGCTGCGGGCCTCGGCGCACTCGCGGGCGCAGCCCGACACCGCCGACTTGATCTTGTGCGGGGCGCGCAGCCCCCGGTAGCGCAGCTCCAGGGCGATGGCCAGCCCGACCGAGTCCTGCACCCCGTACCGGCACCAGGTCTCGCCGACGCAGGACTTCACCGTGCGCAGCGCCTTGCCGTACGCGTGGCCGGACTCGAAGCCGGCGTCGACCAGGCGGCGCCAGATCTGCGGAAGCTGCTCGACCCGGGCCCCGAACAGGTCGATCCGCTGTCCTCCGGTGATCTTCGTGTAGAGCCGGAAGTCGCGGGCCACCTCGCCGATCACGATCAGCTTCTCCGGGGTGATCTCCCCGCCGGGGATCCGGGGCACCACCGAGTAGCTGCCGTCCCGTTGCAGGTTGGCCAGGAAGTGGTCGTTGGTGTCCTGCAACGACGCCCGCTCCCCGTCGAGCACGTGCCCGGTGCCGAGGGAGGCGAGGATGGAGGCCACCACCGGCTTGCAGATGTCGCAGCCGCGCCCCCGACCGTGCTCGGCGATGAGCTGGGAGTACGTCCGGATGTCACGCACCCGGACGATGTCGAACAGCTCCTGCCGGCTGGCGTCGAAGTGCTCGCAGAGCGCGGTGGACTGCCGCACCCCGGCCGCGTCGAGGAGCTGTTTGAGCATCGGCACGCAGGAGCCGCAACTGGTGCCCGCCCGGGTGCACGCCTTCAGCGCCGGCACGTCCGCGCAGCCGCCGGCGATCGCGTCGTCGACGTCGGCGCGGGTCACCGCGTTGCAGGAGCAGACCTGGGCGGCGGCCGGCAGCGCCCCGGCCCCCGCGCCCGCCGCGCCGGAGGGGGCGAGCAGCGCCAGTGGGGGCGCGGGCAGCGGCCCGCCGACGCTGGCCCGCAGCGTCGGGTAGGCGCTCGCATCACCGACCAGCACCCCGCCGAGCAGGGTCTTCGCATCGTCGGAGAGGACCAGTTTGGCGTACACCCGGGTGGCCGGGTCGGTGAACGTGACGTCGAGGCAGCCCTCGGAGACGCCGTGCGCGTCGCCGAACGAGGCCACGTCCACGCCGAGCAGCTTCAGCTTCGTGGCGGTGTCCGCGCCCGGGAAGGTGGCCGCCCCGCCGACCAGCCGGTCGGCGACCACCTCGGCCATCGCGTAGCCGGGGGCGACCAGGCCGTGGCAGGTGCCGTCGACCGCCGCGCACTCGCCGACCGCCCAGACCCGCTCGTCGGCCGTCCGGCACGCGCCGTCGACCAGCACCCCGCCGCGCGGGCCGAGCGCCAGCCCGGCGGCCCGGGCCAGCTCGTCGCGGGGTCGGATGCCGGCCGCCACCACCACCAGTTCGGCGTCGACCACCGTGCCGTCGGCCAGCTCCAGCCCGGCGGCGGTGCCGTCCGGGCCGGGCCGGATCGCGGTGGTGGCGACGCCCAGGTGGGTGGTCACGCCCAGCTCGTCGACGTACCGGCGGAGCATCGCGCCACCGGCCGGGTCCACCTGCACCGGCATCAGCCGCGGCGCGAACTCCACCACGCTGGTGGCCAGCCCCAGCAGCCGCAGCGCGTTCGCCGCCTCCAGCCCGAGCAGCCCGCCGCCGATCACCGCCCCGGTGCGCCGGCCGCGCGCGTGTTCCCGGATGGCCGCCAGGTCGTCCAGCGTGCGGTAGACGAAGACCCCGGGCAGGGTCGCCCCGGCCACCGGCGGTACGAAGGCGGACGAGCCGGTGGCCAGCACCAGGGCGTCGTACGGGTGCTCGCCGGCCGCCGTGCGCACCACCCGCCGCGCCCGGTCGACCGCCGTCGCCGGCTCGCCCAGGCGCAGTTCCACCCCGTCGTCGGGGGTGTGCAGGTTCAGCTCCTCGGCGCCCACACCGTCGAAGAACGCCGAGAGCCGCACCCGGTCGTACGCCGGACGGCTCTCCTCGGCGAGCACGGTGATCCGCCACCGCCGCTCGGGGTCGCGGGCGCGCAGCGCGTCGACGAAGCGCTGCCCGACCATGCCGTTGCCGACGACGACCAGCCTGCCGGCATGCGGCACCGTCGCACCGGGCCTGCTGATTCGCTCGCTCATTGCGCCACCTCCACCGAATCCACCTCGGACAGCCAGTCGACGATGCCGGCGACCGCGTCCCGGCAGCCGCCGCATCCGGTGCCGGCCCGGGTCGCGGCGACCACGGCGTCGACCGTCCGGGCCCCGGAACGCCAGCAGTCCACCAGCGCCCCCTTGCTGACGTTGTTGCACTGGCAGACGGTCGCCGCGTCCGGCATCAGGGCCGGGGACGCGGCGGGCGCCGCCGGGGCCGCGCCGAAGGCCCGGCCGAGCAGCAGCGAGCGCCGGTCGGCCGGCACCGGCTGACCGCGGTCGAAGAGCTGGACGACCGTGCCGACCGCCGGGTTGTCGCCGAGCAGGATCGCGGCGGTCAGCCGCTCGTCGCGGATGCGCAGCCGGGCGTACGTGCCCCGGGCCGGGTCGGCGAAGGTCAGCTCCTCGCCGGCCCCGCCGTCGGCCGGGTCGCCCATGGCGGCGAGGTCGATGCCGGCCGCCTTCAGTCGGGTCACCACCGGGCGGGGGCGGTAGCGGACCAGCGGGTCCTCGCCCGTGAGCACCTGCGCCACCACCCTGGCCTGCGCCCAGGCCGGGGCGACCAGCCCGGTGAGGACGCCGTCGTGCTGGGCGCAGTCGCCGATCGCCGAGATCCGCCGGTCGCTCGTGCGCAGCCGGTCGTCGACCAGCACGCCGCGATCCACGGCCAGCCCGGCCGCGGCGGCGAGGGCGATGTCGGGGCGTACCCCGCAGGAGAGGACCAGCAGGTCGGCGGTGAGCGACCGGCCGTCGGCCAGGTCGAGGCGGACCCCGTCGTCGTCCGCGGCCACCCGGGTGGCCGACACGGCCAGGTAGGTGGTCACCCCGAGGCCCGCGAGCGTGCCGGCCAGCACGGCGGCGCCGGCCGGGTCGAGCTGCCGTTCCATCAGGTACGGCACCGGGTGCACCACCCCGACGTCGAGGCCCCGGGCGGCGAGCCCGCGGGCAGCCTCCAGCCCGAGCAGCCCGCCGCCGAGCACCAGGGCGCTGCGCGCGCCCTCGGCGACGGCGAGGATCCGCCGGCAGTCGTCCAGCGTGCGGAACGGGACCACCCGCGCCGGCAGGTCGGGCCCGTCCAGGCCGGACAGCGGGGGCACCACGGCCCGGCTGCCCGTGGCGAGCACCAGATGGTCGTACGCGATGCGGTCGCCGTCGTCGGTGCGGACCGCGCCGGCGGCCGGGTCGATCGCGGTGGCGGTCACCCCGGTACGCAGGTCGACGCCCTGCCCGGCGGCCTCGGCCAGTTCCACGTCCGCCTCGCCGATCTTGCCGGCCAGCAGCGTGGAGAGCATGATCCGGTTGTACGCCCGGTGCGGCTCGGCCCCGAGCACGGTGACCTTCCGCTCCCCGCCCCGGGCGTGCAGCTCGGCGGCCAGCCGGGCGCCGGCCATCCCGTTGCCGACGATCACGACCCGCTCGGTCATGGTTCGTCCACCCTTTCCAGCCGGACGGCGCAGATCTTGAACTCCGGCATCCCGGAGACCGGGTCGACGGCGTCGTTGGTGACCGAGTTGGCCCGCGCGGCGCCGCCCCAGTGGAACGGCGCGAAGACCGTGTCCGGCCGGATGGCGGTGCTGAGCCGGGCCGGCGCGCGCAGCTCGCCCCGGCGGGAGATCACGCGCACCGGCGCGCCGTCGCCGATGCCCAGCCGGGCGGCCAGGTCCGGGTGCAGCTCGACGAAGGCGTCCGGGGCGGCCCGGCGCAGCGCGTCGACCCGGCGGGTCTGGGTGCCGGACTGGTACTGCGCGAGTACCCGGCCGGTGGTGAAGTGCAGCGGGTACTCGGCGCAGACCTCCTCGGCCGCCGGCCGGTGCTCCACCGGGTGGAACCGGGCCCGCCCGTCGGGGGTGGCGAAGCGGTCGGCGAAGAGCCGGGGCGTGTCCGGGCCGTCCTCGGCCGGGCAGGGCCAGAACACGCCGTCCCGCTCGTCGATCCGCTCCCAGCTCACCCCGGCGTAGTCGGCGATCCCGCCGGCCGAGGCCCGCCGCAGCTCCTCGAACACGGCCCGCGGGTCGCTGCCGTCCACCGCGCCGACACGACCCGGGCTGGGTGCAAGGAAGGGGCCCTTCCTATGCAGAATCCGATAAGAAGGTGCCCTTCCTTGCGCCTGGAGGCGGGCGGTGAGGGCGGCGAGGATCGCCAGGTCGGTGCGGACGCCGGCGGGCGGTGGGCGCAGGGCGCGGCGGCGCAGCACCCGGCCCTCCAGGTTGGTCATCGTGCCGTCCTCCTCGGCCCACTCGGCGGTGGGGAGCACCACGTCGGCCAGCGCGGCGGTCTCGGAGAGCAGGAGGTCGGCGACCACGAGCAGGTCGAGGTCGCGCAGTCGGCCTTCGACGCGGGCGGCCCGGGGCGCGGAGACCACCGGGTTGGAGCCGAAGACCAGCAGCGCTTTCGGCCCGGCCGGCGTGCCCAACGAGTCGAGCAGTTGGTACGCCGGCACACCCGGCCCGGGCAGCTCGTCGGCCGGCACGCCCCAGACCCCGGCGACGTGTTCGCGGGCGGCCGGGTCGTCGATCCTCCGGTAGCCGGGGAGCTGGTCGGCCTTCTGCCCGTGTTCCCGCCCGCCCTGCCCGTTGCCCTGCCCGGTGAGGCAGCCGTAGCCGGAGCCGGGGCGACCGGGCAGCCCCAGGGCGAGCGCCAGGTTGACGAAGCCGGTGACCGTGTCGACGCCCTTGGCGTGCTGTTCGGCGCCCCGCGCGGTCAGGATGATCACGCGCTCGGCGGTGCCGAGGGCCCGGGCGGTCGCCTCCAGGTCGGCCACCGGCACCCCGGAGAGCGCTTCGGCGCGGGCCGGCCACCAGCCCGCCACGCTGCGGCGGACCGTCTCGAAGCCGGTGGTGCGGGCGGACACGTAGTCCCGGTCGACCCAGCCCTCGGTGAGCGCGATGTGCAGCAGCGCGTTCGCCACCGCCAGGTCGGTGCCGGGCAGGGGTTGCAGGTGCAGGTCGGCCTGCCGGGCGGTGGCGGTGACCCGGGGGTCGACCACGATCAGCCGGCCGCCGCGCTCGCGCTGCTCGGTCAGCCAGCGCACCAGCGGGGGCATGGTCTCCGCCGGGTTCGCGCCGACCAGCAGCAGCGTGTCGGCCCGGCCCAGGTCGGCCAGCGGGAACGGCAGGCCCCGGTCGACGCCGAAGGCGCGCATCCCGGCCGCCGCCGCGGAGGACATGCAGAACCGGCCGTTGTAGTCGATGTGCCGGGTGCGCAGCGCCACCCGGGCGAACCTGCCGAGCGCGTACGCCTTCTCGTTGGTGAGCCCGCCGCCGCCGAAGACGGCCACCGCGTCCCGGCCGTGTCCGTCCTGGACGGCGCGGATGCCGGCGACGATCCGGTCGAGGGCGGCGTCCCAGCTCGCTGGGCGCAGCCGGCCGGTGTCGGGGTCGCGCAGCAGCGGGGTGGTCAGCCGTTCGGGGTGGTCGAGCAGCTCGGCGGCCGTCCAGCCCTTCTGGCAGAGGCCGCCCCGGTTGGTGGGGAACTGCCGGGGGAGCACCGCCACCCGGCCGGCCTCCTCGCGCAGCGTCATGCCGCACTGGAGGGCGCAGTACGGGCAGTGCGTCGCCACCTCCCGGGGCGTCCGCCCCGGCCGAGTCGTCGCCCGTGCACCGTCCGTCATGTCGGCAAAGCGTGCCGGCGGGCGGTTTCCGGTCCGGGTCCCGTTCGTTTCGGTCCTGTCAAGAGCCCCTCACACCGCACCGGAGCGGCGGGCCGAATCGCGGCGTTTACAATATGAGACAACTGTCCCGGGATTTGGGAGTTGCGACATGGGTGTGAGTGCGGTCTTCGACGCGGTGGCCGGCAGCTACGACGAGGCCCGCCGGCGGCTGGTGCCCTGCTTCGACGCGTTCTACGGCACGGCCGTGGAGGTGGCCGCGCCGCCGCTGCGGGCCGCGCTGGCGTCGGGGCGTACCCCCGAGGTGCTGGACCTGGGCGCGGGCACCGGGCTGCTGTCGCTGCTGCTCGCGGCGGCGGTGCCGGGGGTGCGGCTGACCCTGGTCGACGCCGCGCCGGCCATGCTCGCGGTCGCCGCCGAACACCTGCGGGCCCGGTCGGTGCCACACCGCACGGTGACGGCCGACCTGGCCGACCCGCTGCCCGCCGGTCGCTACGACGCGGTGGTCAGCGCGCTGGCCATCCACCACCTCGACGACGCCGGCAAGCGCACGCTCTACCGGCGCGCGGCGGCGGCGCTGGCGCCCGGCGGCGTGTTCGTCAACGCCGAGCAGGTGGCCGGTCCGACCCCGGAACTCGACCGGCGCTACCACGAGGTGTGGCTGGCGCAGGTCGCCGCGCTGGGCTCCGACGCCGAGGAGATCACCGCCGCCGAGGGCCGGATGGCGTACGACCGACCGGCGCCGGTCGCCGCGCAGTGCCGCTGGCTCACCGAGGCGGGACTGGCCGACGTCGACTGCTTCTTCAAGCAGTGGCGGTTTGCCGTGTTCGGCGGCCGGCGCGAATAGCGGGTCTCGACGGGATGACTGCCGGTCATACCGCTGGGTAGTCTGCCCGGCATGACTGCCAAGGTGACCCTGTCGTTCTCCGACGAGACGATCGAGGAGGCCCGGCGGTTCGCCAAGCGCGAAGGGCTCTCCCTGTCGGCGTGGATGGACCAGGCGGCCCGGGAGAAGGCGCTGCGCGAGGTCTTCACCGCGCACGCCGCCGCCGTCGGCCGGGCCGGGCTCGACCTCGAATCCGCCGCCCTCGCCGACGCCCGCGAGGTCGGCATGGTCGACGACGTGCTCTTCGGCGGGCGCCCGCGTGCTGCGTAGGGGCGAGGTCTGGCGCATCGACGGCGCCCGGGAACGGCTCGGTCTGGTGATCAGCTCCGATGTCTACAACTCCACCGACGTGCCGATCGTCATCGTGGCCGAGGTGGTCGAGGAGGCGCTGCTGCGCGACTCGCCCCTGGCGGTGCCGATGGGCGCGTACGTGGTGATGCCCGACCGGCTCTCCTCGCCGATGAAGAAGTGGTTCACGGAGTGCGTGGACGTCGCCGACACCGAGACCATGCTCCGGGTCGGCCGGGCGTTGCGCATCCTGCAACAGCTCTGACATCTCACCGGCGTGGCCCGGCCGAGGTGCGCTCCTCGTTTCCGGCCCGACCCGCGACGGGCACCGCGGGGTAATCCCCGGTTCCTAGCGTCCCTCCAGGTCACACCGACGAGGAGGAGTCGCCGTGAGCGCACTGGCCCCCACCACACCCCTGGCCGAGGCCGCCCCGGCCGCCGCCGGGCGCCGGCACCGCATCGACGACTGGCGCCCCGAGGACCCGGAGTTCTGGCGTACGACGGGGGCGCCGATCGCGCGGCGTAACCTCTGGGTCTCGATCTTCGCCGAGCACGTGGGCTTCTCGGTGTGGAGCCTCTGGTCGGTGACGGTGCTCTTCCTCGGCCCGCAGTACGGCATCGACCCGGCGGGGAAGTTCCTGCTCACCGCCGTGCCGGCCGCCCTGGGGGCGGTGCTGCGGCTGCCCTACACGCTGGCGGTGGCCCGCTTCGGCGGGCGGAACTGGACCATCGTCAGCGCGTCGCTGCTGCTCGTCCCGGCGGTGCCGATGGCCGTGCTGCTGGAGCCGGGCGTCTCCTACACCACGCTGATGGTGCTGGCCTGCCTGACCGGCGTCGGCGGCGGCAACTTCGCCTCCTCGATGGCGAACATCAACCTCTTCTACCCGCAGCGGCTCAAGGGACGGGCGCTCGGGCTCAACGCCGGCGGCGGCAACCTCGGCGTGCCGGCGGTGCAGCTCGTCGGGCTGGCGGTGCTGGCGACGGCGGGGGCCGCGTACCCCCGACTGGTGCCGGCGGTCTACCTGCCGCTGATCGTGCTGGCCGCGCTGGCTGCGGCGCGTGGGCTGGACAACATCCCCGGGGCGCGCAACGAGCCCGGCGCGCTGCGCGAGGCCGCCCGCGACCCGCACACCTGGACGATGTCGCTGCTCTACATCGGCACCTTCGGCTCCTTCATCGGCTTCGGCTTCGCCTTCGGGCAGGTGCTCCAGCTCCAGTTCGCCGACCGCTTCCCGACCCCGGTCGACGCGGCCTGGCTGACCTTCCTCGGCCCGCTGATCGGCTCGCTGGTCCGGCCCGTGGGCGGCCATCTCGCCGACCGGCTCGGCGGGGCCCGGGTGACCTTCTGGAACTTCGTGGCGATGGCGGCCGGCGCGTCGCTGGTGCTCTTCGCCGCCCGGGAGCGGTCGTTCGGGCTCTACCTGCTCGGCTTCCTGTCGCTGTTCGTGTTCTCCGGCGTCGGCAACGGCTCGACGTACAAGATGATCCCGGCGATCTTCCGGGCCCGGGCGGCCTCCGCGGTGGACGCCGGCCGGCGGGACGCGGCGGCCGCCCAGCGCTGGGCCGGGCGGATGACCGGGGCGCTGATCGGCATCGCCGGGGCGGTCGGGGCCGCCGGCGGGGTGCTGGTGAACATCGCCTTCCGGCAGTCGTTCCTCACCCTGGGCAGCGCGGACGCGGCGTACGTCGCCTTCGTCGTGGCGTACGCCGTGTGTTTCGGGGTGACCTGGTCGGTCTACCTGCGGCCGGGCCCGCGCCGGCTGGTCGGGGTGTGACCCCGGCCATGCCCTGTGGCGGGTCAGGCGGGGCGGTACCCCGTTTTGACCTGCCGACGGGGCGGCGGGTATCGTTGCCTGCTGTTGTACGACATCCAGAGGCGTGCCGCCTGAGGTACGCTTGGTCGTTCGTGCGCGCCCGGTAACCTCGGCGCGCGACCCCAGACCGACGACGAGACAAGGTATACCTGTGCGTACGTACAGCCCGAAGCCGGGTGAGATCGAGCGTCAGTGGCACGTCATCGACGCCTCTGATGTCGTGCTGGGCCGCCTGGCCACCCACGCCGCCACGCTGCTGCGCGGCAAGCACAAGCCGACTTTCGCGCCGCACGTCGACACGGGCGACTTCGTCGTCATCGTGAACGCGGGCAAGGTGGCGCTGACCGGCAACAAGCGGCAGCAGAAGATCGCCTACCGCCACTCCGGTTACCCGGGTGGTCTGAAGCAGGTCGGCTACGACGAGCTGCTGACCAAGCGTCCCGAGCGGGCCATCGAGCTCGCCGTCAAGGGGATGCTCCCGCACAACAAGCTCGGCCGTAAGCTCATCAAGAAGCTGAAGGTCTACGCCGGTGCCGAGCACCCGCACGGCGCGCAGCAGCCGGTGCCGTTCGAGATCAAGCAGATCGCGCAGTGAGCGCGGGCGAAGGAATCAGCATGACCGACATCACCGCCACCGAGGTTGCCCCCGAGGAGGCCACCGAGGCGCCGGCGCCCGTCGCCCGCGCGCCTCGTGGTGACCGGCCGATCCAGACCGTGGGTCGCCGCAAGGAGGCCATCGTCCGGGTCCGCATCGTGCCGGGCACCGGCAAGATCACCTGCAACGGTCGGGACCTCGAGGCCTACTTCCCGAGCAAGGTGCACCAGCAGCTGATCAAGGATCCGCTGGTCACCGCCGAGAAGCCGGAGGCGTTCGACGTCATCGCCAACCTGCGTGGCGGCGGCACCACCGGTCAGGCCGGCGCGCTCCGGCTGGCCATCGCCCGGGCCCTGATCGTCAGCGAGCCGGACGACCGCCCGGCGCTGAAGAAGGCCGGCTTCCTCACCCGGGACGCCCGGGTCAAGGAAAGCAAGAAGTACGGCCTCAAGAAGGCCCGTAAGGCTCCCCAGTACTCGAAGCGCTGACCTTCAGCGGCACGTTGTACTTCTGACGAACGGCCGGGTCGCCTCCCCTCGACGGGAGGCGGCCCGGCCGTTCGCCTTTCCCTGGACCGTTTCATCGGAGGTTGGCGGGTATGGGTCGGTTGTTCGGCACGGACGGCGTACGCGGGCGGGCGAATGCGGATCTCACGCCCGAGTTGGCGCTCGCGGTGGCGGTAGCCGCCGCGCACACGCTCGCCGAGTCGGACAAGAGCCATCCCCCGCTCGCCGTGGTCGGCCGGGACACCCGGGCCAGCGGCGAGATGCTGGAGGCCGCCGTCGTGGCCGGGCTCACCAGCGCCGGCGCCAACGTGGTGCGGGTGGGCGTGCTGCCGACGCCGGCCGTGGCGTTCCTCACCGCCGAGGCCAAGGCCGACCTGGGCGTCATGCTCTCCGCCTCGCACAACCCGATGCCCGACAACGGGATCAAGCTCTTCGCCGCCGGCGGGCACAAGCTGCCCGACGAGATCGAGATGCGGATCGAGTCGGCCGTCGCGGCGAACGCCACCACCGCCTGGGAGCGGCCGATCGGCGCCGGCGTCGGCCGGGTGCACGACCTGCTCGACGGCGCCGACCACTACGTGCAGCACCTGGTCGGCACCGTGCCGCACCGTCTCGACGGGATCAAGGTCGTGGTCGACTGCGCCAACGGCGCCGCCGCCGAGGTGGCGCCGGTGGCGTACCGGGAGGCCGGGGCCGAGGTCGTCGCCATCCACGCCGAGCCCGACGGCCTGAACATCAACGACGAGTGCGGCTCCAACCACATCGAGGCCCTGCGGGCCGCCGTGGTCGAGCACGGCGCGCACCTGGGCATCGCGCACGACGGCGACGCCGACCGGTGCGTCGCGGTGACCGCCGACGGCGACGAGGTCGACGGCGACCAGGTGATGGCGATCCTCGCCCTCGCCATGCGGGAGGCCGGCACGCTGACGCAGGACACGCTGGTCGCGACCGTGATGAGCAACCTGGGCCTGCGCCTGGCGATGTCCCGCGAGGGCATCCGGCTGGTCGAGACCAAGGTCGGCGACCGGTACGTGCTGGAGGAGCTGCGGGCGTCCGGGCTGGCGCTGGGCGGCGAGCAGAGCGGCCACATCGTGATGCCCGCGTACGCCACCACCGGCGACGGCGTGCTGACCGGGCTGCACCTGATGTCGCGGATGGCGGCGACCGGCAAGTCCCTGGCCGAGCTGGCCGGCGTGCTCACCCGGCTGCCGCAGGTGCTGGTCAACGTTCCCGTCGCCGACCGTACGGTCGGCGCGGCCGCGCCCGCCGTCCGGGCCGAGGTCGAGCGGGCCGAGGCGGAGCTGGGCGAGACCGGCCGGGTGCTGCTCCGCCCGTCCGGCACCGAGCCCCTGGTCCGGGTCATGGTCGAGGCCGCCACGGAGCACGTCGCCCGCGAGACGGCCGAGCGCATCGCCGGCGCGGTGCGCGTCGCCAGCCCGACCGCCTGACATCCCGCTTCGGCCCGGGCCCGCCATCGGCGGGCCCGGGCCGTCGCCTTTCCCGGACGATCGGGAACCGGCCCTGAGTCCTCCGCCAGGGGCGGCTGCCGGCGGCCGGTCTACAGGCGCAGGCCCGCGGCGCGCTGGAAGGTGGCCGCCGGGTCCTCGCCGTCCGTGAGGTCCACGTCCTCGACGATCCGCCCGTCGCCGAGGCGGACCAGCCGGTCGCACCGGGCGGCTATCGCCCGCTCGTGGGTGGCGAGCAGGATCGTCATGCCGTGCCGGTCCCGCAGGTCCAGCAGCAGGTCGAGGATCTGCCCGCCCGTGGCCGAGTCGAGGTTGCCGGTCGGCTCGTCGGCGAGCAGCAGCCCGGGGGAGCCCATCAGCGCCCGGGCGATCGCCACCCGCTGCTGCTGACCGCCGGAGAGCTGGGACGGCAGGGCCCGCTCCCGCCCGGCCAGGCCCACCGCGTCGAGCAGCTCCCGGGCCCGGGCGGCGTGGTCGGCCCGCCCCCGGCGCGGCAGCATCGGCGCGATCACGTTGTCCAGCACGGTCAGCGCGGGCAGCAGGTGGTAGCGCTGGAAGACGAAGCCCACCCGCTGCCGGTACCGGGTCAGGGCGGACCGGCCGAGCCCGGTGATCTCCAGGTCGTCCACCGTGACGGTGCCGGCGTCGACCTGTTCGATCGCGCCGATCATGTGCAGCAGCGTCGACTTGCCGGAGCCGCTGGCCCCGGTCAGCGCCACCACCGCCCCGGGCGGAATCTCCAGGGACACGTCGTCGATCGCGGTCACCTGCTGCGGGCCGGCCCCGAACCGTCGGACCAGCCCGGCGACCCGGACCGTGCTGCCCACCGTCGTCGTCTTCATCGTCACTCCTCCGCGAGCAGTCGTGCGGTCGGCAGCCGGCGCAGCAGCGCGGCCGGGACCAGGGCGGCCATCGAGGTGACCAGGACACCGGCCACCGCCACCAGCGCGGCGACCGTGACCAACGTGCCGGGCAGGGCGCCGACCAGCCAGGCGGCCCCGGCCAGCCCGAGGCCGGCGCCGGTGACCGCGCCGAGCAGTCCGAGGGCCAGCCCCTCGTACCCGATCAGGCGACCCAGCGCGCCGTCGCTCCAGCCGACCGCGCGCAGGGTGGCCAGCTCGGCGGCCCGGTCCCGGATGTTCAGGTAGAGCACGTCGGCGACCGCGGCGGCCCCGAGCAGCACGGTCGCGACGGCGGCCATGGTGTCGGCGCCGCGCACGCTCAGCGACACCGTGTCGCCGAGCAGGCTGCCGACGATGGCACCGCGGAACGCGTACCCGGCGGCGGCGACCAGGGTCAGCGCGGCCACCCCGATGGCCAGGGCGCCGGCCCCGAGCAGGGTGCGGCCGGGCGTGCGGGCCAGGTTGGCCAGGGCCAGGCCGGCCAGGGTGCGCGGCCGGCGTACCCAGTGGGCCGTCGCCACCGCCGGGCGCAGCGCGGCGGCCGGGTGGGCCCGCGCGGCCCGCAGGGCCGGCGTCAGGCCCGCGACCAGCGCCAGCAGCAGCGCCACCGGTACGGCCAACAGCGCCTGCCGCCACCCCACGTCGATGCCGAGTGCGGCCCCGAGCGGGATCGCCAGCACCAGCGCGAGCAACCCGGCGGCCAGCCCGAGGACGGCGACCTCGCCGAGGATCAGCGCGCCGAGCCGCCGGGCCGGCCAGCCCAGGCAGGCGAGCACCGCCAGTTCGGACCGGCGGTCCCGGACGGCCGCGGCGACCGCGTTGCCGAGGAAGAGCGCGCAGACCACCAGCACCAGCACGAAGAGCACGACGCTCTTGCGGTCCACCGCCTTCGTGATCACCGAGGCGACCCCGAGCGCCGACCAGTTCTCGGTCAGCCGCAGCGCCGGCCGGCCGAACGCCCCGGCGGGCAGCTCCACGGCCTGCGGGGCGGGGGACGAGCCGAGCGTGATGTCGACGTCGAGCCCGGTGACCTGGGCGATCCGCTCGGCGACCAGCCGGACCTGTTCGGCGGCGCGTTCGCTGTAACCGTCCACGTCGGCGACCCGCACCCGGATGGCGCTGATCGGGGCCTTCGCCTGTGGACTGCCACCGCCCGCCAGCAGCGTCGGCACGCTGTCCAGGCTGGTCAGCAGCAGCGGCGGGGCGGAGGAATGACCGGCGGGGTTGCCGCCCGGCTCCAGCGGACGACCGTCCAGGGCATCCCGGCTGCGGGCGTCCGCGCCCTGCGCCGACGGCGGCTCGTACGTCTCCAGCGGCACCCGCCCGAGGTCGCTGAAGCCGGTCAGCTTCTCCGGGTCGAAGACCCCCACGGCCCGCCAGCCCCGGTACAGCTCGCCCGGCGCGCCCTTCTTCAGCGGGAGCTTGCGCAGCGACCGCGCCCCCGTGTCCTCGGCGAGCCAGGGGCGCGGGAAGGGGTTGAACGTGAACTGATCGCCGTACACCTCCGGGTCGGCCGCCGGGAGCGCACCGACCCGCAGTGTGCCGTCGGGCAGCCGGTCGTACCGCGTCGGCCCCGCCTGGACCATCGCCTGGAGCTGGCCGAAGCAGCAGCCGGCCGGGGAGAGGCCCGCGTCGAGCCGGGCGCGCCACCCGGCGGCCACGTCGTGCCGGGCTTCGCCGGCGGGCAGCTCGGGGCCGCGCCGGAGGGCGCGCTCCAGCTCGTCGAGTCCGACGCCGGCCGGTCGGGCCGCGGGCAGCCGCGTGAAGCTGGCACGCAGCTCCTCGTCGACGAAGGGGGTGCTGGTCGCGAGCACCGGCACGTTGAGCATTTCCGCCGAGCCGGTCCGCTTGACGGTCGTGGTGTCGTCCGGGCCCAGCGCCCGCCCGTCGACCACCGCCCCGCCCAGGCCGACGAGACGGTCCTCAGCGGTCGGGTCCACGGCGGCGAGCAGGAGCGGCACCGTCAGGCTGACCGCGATCCGCAGCCGGTCCGAGGTGGACGAGGGGCCCGTACCGCCGTCGGGGAAGACGCCCCGGCCGGCCTCGAACCGGCCGTCGGGGAGCAGCCGCACGGCCACCAGCGACCACTCCTCGCGTTCCGAGTATGCGCCGGGGCTGCCCAGGGCGTATCGCGGGTCGCAGACGGGCCGGGTGCGGCCGTCGGGCAGCACCTCGCGCGGCGAGGGACCGCACATGTCGGCCCACGGATAGCTGCGCCCGTCGGTGTACGGCGTGGAGTCGCTGGAGTGGGACACGTCCGTGCGGGGGTAGATCAACGGGTGGGTGGTGACGTACACGTAGCGGGGCCGGCCTGGCGCGCCGGAGAGGCCGCGTTCGGCGACGAACCGGGGATCGACGCGGATGACCTGCCGGTCGAGCGACCGGTCCACCGCCCCGGTCAGGTCCAGCGGGGTCGGCACGGGGGCGGTGGAGTAGCCGAGCATGGCGATGGGGGCGGCGACGTCCACCCCGGTGACCGCCTTCACCTGCTCGTACTGGGCCATCGTGATGCCGCCGAAGAGGCCGGAGAGGTAGTTGGGCTGGACCAGCCGGCGTTCGGCCTCCAGCGGGGTGCGCGCCCCCTTCGGACGGACCAGGATGTCGTAGGCGGCGCGGGTCTCCCGCTCGACGGTGCCGGTGACGTCGAGTCGGGAGGTGGTGGTGGCGCCGGTCAGGACGACGAAGCCGGTGGTCGCCACCAGCACGCCGACCAGCAGCGCCACCGACCGTCCCGCATGGCCACGAAGCTGCTTCCAGATGATGTTGAGCATGTCGCGCCTCCCCGTGTGCTGAACACACTGTGCGCGATACATTGTGACAATGCAAGGCCCGTCGGGGCGGGCCAGTCCGGATCGGATCGGAGGAGACGGTGGCGATACAGCACGCGGTCCTGGCCCTGCTCGCTGGCGGCGCCAGCTACGGCTACGAGCTGAAGGGCGCCTTCGAGGAGGCGGTCGGCCCGCAGTGGGGGCCGCTCAACATCGGGCACCTCTACCAGATCCTCGACCGGCTCTCCCGGGACGGCCTGGTGGTGGCCGAGCGGCATCCGCAGCCGGTCAAGCCCGACCGGGTGGTCTACGAGATCACCCCGGACGGCCGGGCCGAGCTGGACCGTTGGCTCGCCGAGCCCAGCCCGCGCAGCGGCGGGTTCCGGGACGACTTCTTCCTCAAGGTGACCGCCGCGGCCCGGTCCGGCGACCCGGCCACCGTGCGGACGGTGCTCGGCAACCAACGCGGCCACCTGATGCGGGAGCTGCGCAACCTCGACGGACTGCGCCGCCGGGCCGACGATCCGGTGGTCGGCCTGCTGCTCGCGGCGGCGAGTCGACACGTCGAGGCCGACCTGGCCTTCGTCGACGACGCCGAGGGGGTGCTGCTCGCCGACGGCGGCGCGGTGGTCGCCGGGCTCCGGGCACCCCGCTCGGAGGGGACGACGGCGGAACGGGGGAGCGGCCCGGCCCGCGCCGCCGGCTGACGGTCAGGCGTACGTGCCGGTCACCGCGTGTCGGTGAGCCGGCGCAGCCGGGCGACGGCCTCGGTCAGGACCTCCGGGCGCTTGCAGAAGGCGAAGCGGACCAGCCGGCGACCGGCGTCGGCGTCGTCGTAGAAGACCTGGGTCGGGACGGCGACCACCCCGCACCGCTCGGGCAGGGACCGGCAGAACTCCACGCCGTCGCGCCCGCCCAGCGCGGTGACGTCGGCGGTGACGAAGTACGTGCCCTCCGGCGCCAGCACCTCGAACCCGGCGTCGGTCAGCCCGCCGACGAGCTGGTCCCGGCGGGCCTGCATGCCGGCCCGGAAGCCGGTGAAGTAGTCGTCCGGCAGGGCCAGCGCCACCGCGACCGCCGGCTGCAACGGCGCGGCGTTGACGAAGGTGAGGAACTGCTTCACCCGCAGCACCGCCGAGACCAGCGCCGCCGGCCCGCTCACCCAGCCGACCTTCCAGCCCGTGCAGGAGAACGTCTTGCCGGCCGAGGAGATGCGCAGCGTCCGCTCGCGCATGCCGGGCAGGGTCGCCAGCGGCACGTGGCCGGCGGCGGCATCGGTGAAGACGAGATGCTCGTACACCTCGTCGGTCACCGCGTACGCGCCGTGCTCCCGGCACAGCTCGGCGACCAGGGCCAGCTCGTCGGGGGTGAACACCTTGCCGGTCGGGTTGTGCGGCGAGTTCAACAGCACCAGCCGGGTGCGCGGGCCGAACGCGGCGCGCAGGGCCGCCGGGTCGAAGGCGTACCGGCCGTCGGCGGCGGGACGCAGCGTGACCGGGCGCCGGACCGCCCCGGCCAGCGCGATCGAGGCGGCGTACGAGTCGTAGTACGGCTCGAAGCAGATCACCTCGTCGCCCGGCTCGCAGAGCCCGAGGATCGCCGCCGCGATCGCCTCGGTGGCGCCCGCCGTCACCACGATCTCGCCGTCCGGGTCGTACTCCAGCCCCCAGAACCGGCGCTGGTGCGCGGCCACCGCCGCGCGCAACGCCGGGACGCCCGGCCCCGGCGGGTACTGGTTCTGCCCGGTGCGCAGCGCCTCGGCCGCCGCGGCGAGCATCTCCGCCGGCCCGTCGGTGTCCGGGAAGCCCTGGCCGAGGTTGACCGCGCCGGTGCGCACGGCCAGGGCGGACATCTCGGCGAAGACGGTCGTCCCGAACGCGCGCATCCGCGCCACCAGCGGGTCGACATCGGCGGTGGTCGTCACGCCCGCCAGCCTACGGACTCCCGGCCCGGGTTCAACCCGTCGTCCCCTTGTTGCAGGTGACCTGCCACCGGTCGCCGTCCTCGGCTACGGCCCGGCCGTCGACGGTGATGCGGCAGCCGATCGTGCGGTTCCGGTCGGGGCCGGTGGCCAGCACCATCACCCGCTCGGCGTCGTGTGCGCGCAACCGCATCCGCCAGGGCAGGGTGACTCCTTCGGTCTGGACGAAGTCACCGTTGGCGTCGTAGTACTCCACGTCGGCTGGCCCGCGGCCGGTCACCTCGTAGACGACGGTGACCGTGCCCGGCCCGTCGGAGGGCGTCCGTGCCGGTGCGACAGTCCGTGCCGGCACGGCTGGCGGAGTCGTCGGGGCCGGCTCCGCCGTCGGCCACCCGCCGCCTGCCGGTTGCTGGTACGGGTGGGGCAGGTGGGCGAGCGGACGTTCCGGGTTGCGCTCGTCGGCGGGGCTGACGAGGCGGTCGGCGAGGCCGAGGCAGGCGCAGATGCCGAAGACGACGACGGCGCCGGCGGCGACGCCGAGGTCCACGGCGGGAGGGCGCTTGCCCGACGCGCGCGGGCCGGAGGGGGCCGCTTCGGGTGCGGACGGGCCTGCCGGCGGGGTCGGCTCGGGCGGCGGCGTGGCGTGGGACATGGCTGTGCTCCGATAAGGCGGGCGGGGCGGCCGCGAAAGGGGTCCAGGTTGGTCGTCGGGGAAACGGGCGCGCGGCCGTCAGGGTGCCGTACGCGGCCGACGCGGGCAAGCCACTCCCCGTGCCGGTTTCGCCCCCGGCGTACGGGGGTGGCTGTTTGTCCTCCCGGATCCCGCCCGTTACCTGATCGCTCAAATTCAGTGATCGTTTACCCGGCTTTCGCGCACATGCGATGAGCGAAACTGGGTTAGGCTGCGGGACATGTGTGGAATCGTGGGTTACGCCGGCGCGCGCCCGGCGCTCGGAATCGTGCTCGACGGACTGCGGCGGCTGGAGTATCGCGGCTACGACTCGGCCGGCGTCGCCATCGTCTGCGACGGCGAGCTGCTGACCGAGAAGAAGGCCGGCAAGCTGGCCAACCTGGAGAAGGTGCTCTCCGAGCGGGCCGCCGAGGACCCGACGTCCTGCGCGGCCAGCCCCATCGGCATCGGGGACGGCACCACCGGCATCGGGCACACCCGGTGGGCCACCCACGGCGGCCCGACCGACCGCAACGCCCACCCACACCTCGCCCCCGACGGCCGCGTCGCCGTGATCCACAACGGCATCATCGAGAACTTCGCGAAGCTCCGCGCCGAGCTGGAGGCCGACGGCGTCCAGTTCGCCAGCGACACCGACACCGAGTGCGCGGCGCACCTGCTCTCCGCCGCACTGGCCGACCTGCGCGCCGCCGGCCACCCCGAGGGCCCGCAGCTGCTCGCCGCCGGCATGCGGGTGGTCTGCCAGCGCCTGGAGGGCGCGTTCACCCTGCTCGCCGTCGACGCCGCGGTGCCCGGCGCCGTCGTCGGCGCCCGCCGCAACTCGCCGCTGGTCGTCGGCCGGGGCGACGGGGAGAACTACCTGGCCAGCGACGTGGCCGCGTTCATCGAGCACACCCGGGACGCGGTGGAGCTGGGCCAGGACCAGATCGTCCTCATCACCGGCGACACCATCGAGATCACCGACTTCTCGGGCCAGCCCGCCAGCGGCAAGGACTTCCACATCGACTGGGACTCCTCGGCCGCCGAGAAGGGCGGCTACGACTGGTTCATGCTCAAGGAGATCGAGGAGCAGCCCCAGGCCATCGCCGACACCCTGCTCGGCCGGCTCACCGAGACCGGCGAGATCATGCTCGACGAGGTCCGCCTCAGCGACCAGGACCTGCGCGACGTCGACAAGATCTTCATCGTCGCCTGCGGCACCGCCTACCACTCCGGCCTGGTCGCCAAGTACGCCATCGAGCACTGGACCCGGATCCCCTGTGAGGTGGAGCTGGCCAGCGAGTTCCGCTACCGCGACCCGGTTCTCGACCGGTCCACGCTGATCGTCGTGATCTCGCAGTCCGGCGAGACGATGGACACGCTGATGGCGCTGCGGCACGCCAAGGAACAGAAGGCCCGCGTCCTGGCCATCTGCAACACCAACGGCTCCACCATCCCCCGCGAGTCCGACGCCGTCCTCTACACCCACGGCGGCCCCGAGATCGCCGTCGCCTCGACCAAGGCGTTCCTGACCCAGCTCGTCGCGTGTTACCTGATCGGCCTGCACCTGGCCCAGGTGCGGGGGATCAAGTTCGCCGACGAGGTGGCCGCCGTGGTCGAGCAGCTCCACCGGATGCCGGGCAAGCTGCGCGAGCTGCTGGACCGCATCGAGCCGGTCCGCGAGCTGGCCCGCGACCTCAAGACCGAGCCGACCGTGCTGTTCATCGGCCGGCACGTCGGCTACCCGGTGGCACTGGAGGGCGCGCTCAAGCTCAAGGAGCTGGCGTACATGCACGCCGAGGGCTTCGCCGCCGGCGAGCTGAAGCACGGCCCCATCGCCCTGATCGACAAGGGCACCCCGGTGATCTGCATCGTGCCGTCGCCCGTCGGCCGGGGCATGCTGCACGACAAGGTGGTCTCCAACATCCAGGAGGTGCGGGCGCGCGGCGCCCGGACCATCGTGATCGCGGAGGAGGGCGACGAGGCGGTCGTCCGCTACGCCGACCACCTGATCTACGTGCCGCGTACGCCGACGCTGCTCGCGCCGCTGGTCACCACCGTGCCGTTGCAGGTCCTCGCCGCCGAGATCGCCGCCGCCCGGGGGCACGACGTGGACCAGCCCCGCAACCTGGCCAAGTCGGTGACGGTCGAGTGACGCCGGCCGGCGGCGGGGCGCCCGCCGCGCCGCCGGCCGATCCCGGGATCCTGGGGACCCGCTGCGCGCCCGGGGGCCGTTCGTCGCCGAGGTCTCGCCTGGCGCCGCCACGTCAACGGCCGAGCACCACGCGGGCCATGCCGTCCAGCGCCGGGTTGTCGGCCGCCCAGTAGCCGGTGTGCCCGCGCCGGCCGCTCGGGAAGGTGCGCCCGCCGAAGCCCGGGTGGGCCGGGTCCTGGCCGAACCACAGCTCGCGTTCCGGCCAGCCGGCCAGCCGGGCGGCCCCACCGAGCGGCGACGCGGCGAGCAGGGCCTGCCGGGCCAGCTCGTCCGGCGGCCGGGCGAGCCGGATCACGTCGTCCGGCGCGGTGCTCGCCCAGACCTGCCCGGGTGGCAGGCCCAGCTCGGCGGCGTGCGCGACGCCCACCCCGGGCGAGCCGACGAAGACCAGCGCGTCGGCGGCCAGCCCGTGGTCGCGGGCGGCCGTGCCGACCACCAGCGAGCCGTAGCTGTGGCCCAGCACGGTCTGCCGGCCCGGAGGCCCGTCGTGGGTCGCCCGCAGCCCATCCTGGAACCGGTGCAGCGCCGGGCCCGCGTCCCGGGCCTGCCCCGGCCAGGCCGCCTCGTGCAGGAAGTCGGGGGCGTCGTAGTCCAGCCAGAGCACCGCGGCGGTCTCCTCCTCCGGCGCGAGGTCGGCGCAGCGGGACAGCACCCTCGCCGCCCGGCCCAGCTCGCCGGGCGCGTCGTCCAGGCCGGCGGTCATCCCCGGCACGTACGTCAGCGTCCGCGCCGCCCGGTCCGGGTTGCCCAGCGCCACGACCGCGCGGCCCTCGCCGGCGGTGTCCAGCCCCAGCAGGTACGCCCGGGGCGCCTCGCCGGCGGCCAGGCGCCCGGTCAGCGCGTCCAGCCCCGCCAGTGCCCGTTCGACCCGCAGCAGCCCGGCCAGCTCGACCGGCCCGCGCGGCACCCGCTCCAGCAGCCGGCGCCGCGCGGCGAGCAACTCCTCCCGCCGTGCTCCGAGCAGCAGGCGGTTGGCCTGGTCGCGGGCGGCCACCGGCACCCCGTCGAGGCGCCCGACGAGCGCCGCCTCGTGCGCCACCAGCCACCGCCGCTGCGCGGGGGTGAGCCCCGCCCACCACGCCCGCACCGCGGCCGGGGTGGCGCCGGGCGGGGGCCGGCCGGGTGGCGGCGGGGCGACCCACGTCGACCGGGCGGCGGCGGACAGGGCGTCCAGCCGGTCGGCCGCCTCCCGGTCGGCCGCCCCGGCCAGCGCCAGCGCCTCCCGGATCGCCGCGCCCACCCCGGCCGCGACCTGCCCCGACCGTGGGGAGGTCGGCGCGCGGGCGGGATCGGCGGCGACCCGCCCCTGCCGGTCGACCAGCAGTCCGGCGCCGTCCGCGCGCGTCACCGCGGCGGAGAGCCGGGCCTTCGCCGCCGCCAGCCGACCCGCGAACTCGGCCAGCACCTGGTCGGCCTCGATCAGGGCGGGGGAGACCGTGGTCAGCTCGGTGCGCAGCGCCACGAGCCGGGCGTCGGCGGCCCCGCCAGCGCCGCCCGACCAGTCGGCGCGCAGCGCCGCCGCCCCGGCGGACAACTCGTCGGCCCGGCGCCCGACCCGGTCGGTCACCCCCCGCCAGGCCGACCCGGCGGCCCGCCAGGCACCCGGGTCGGCCGCCCAGAGCTGCCGGTATCCCACGGCCGGCGCCCGCTCGGCGGGGTGCGCCGGCCGCCCGGACGGCCCGGCTCGGCCCGTTGCGGGTGGTGCCGGCGCGGCTCCGGCCACCGGTGGTGCCGACCCGGCTCCGCCCGCCGCCGGTCGTGCCAGCGCGCTCACCGGGGGAGGGCGGCGAGCCGGCCGGCCGCCCGGTCGTCCACCGACTCGTACGCCTCGGCCGCCGCCCGCACCGCACCGGCCGTCTCGGCCACCCGGGCGCCGAGCCCGCCGAACCAGGCGTGCACGGCCGACTCCAGCCCGGTCAGGGCCGCCCCGGCCGCCCACTCCGGGGCCGGCACCACCAGCCCGGCCACCCCGGCCAGCCCGTGCCCCAGCCGGTACGCGTCGTCGCCGAGCGCGCTCGCCACCCGGCGCAGCGCGTCGGGTCGTACGGTGATCGGCTCCTCGGTCATCCTCGCCCCCGTGCCTCGCGGAACATCGACGACCGGAACGCTAGGCGGCGTCCACACCCGCGCAGGCACCCTGTGGACGACGGCCCCGGCGGACGGACAGCCGTCGTCCACAGGCGTTGCCCGGCCCCGAGCCGGCGGCTAATGTGCGGCCGCCCGCGCCGGTAGGGTGAGCCCGTGATCGTCGCTGTCGGCATCGACGTCGTCCTGGTCGAGCGGTTCGCCCGGGCCCTGGCGCGGACGCCGCTGCTCGCCGACCGGCTCTTCACGGAGGCCGAGCGCTACACCAGCTCCGGCAACCCGCGTTCGCCGGAGTCGCTGGCCGCCCGGTTCGCGGCCAAGGAGGCGGTCGCCAAGGCGCTCGGCGCGCCGGCCGGGCTGAGCTGGCACGACTGCGAGATCGTGCCGGACCCGGACGGCCGCCCCTGGCTGACCGTCTCCGGCACGGTCGCGGCGGCGGCCACCGAGCGCGGGGTCAACCGCTGGCATCTCTCGTTGTCCCACGACGGCGGGATCGCCTCGGCGATGGTGGTCGCGGAACGGTGATCGGTGCGCGCCGACCTGGCGCGCCGGGAAGCTCGGACGGGGGCGGTGGCGTGAGACCGGTGTGGCGGGTCGCGGACGTACGCGCGGCGGAGGCGGCGCTGATGGCCACCCTTCCCCCCGGGACGCTGATGAAGCGGGCCGCCGCCGGGCTGGCCCGCCGCTGCGCGCTGCTGCTCGCCGACCGGGGCGGGGTCTACGCCGCCCGGGTGCTGCTGCTCGTCGGCTCCGGCGACAACGGCGGCGACACGCTCCTGGCCGGCGCGCACCTGGCCCGTCGCGGTGCGGCCGTGTCGGCGCTGCTGCTCAGTCCCGGCCGGGCGCACGCCGAGGGGCTGGCCGTGCTGCGGGCCGCCGGCGGCAGGATCGTGGACCGGCCGCCGGCGACGGTCGACATGGTGCTGGACGGCATCGTCGGGATCGGCGGGCGGGGCGGGCTCCGGGACACCGCCGACCAGCTCGCCGCCAGCCTGGTGCGGCACTGCGGGCGCGACGGAGCCCCCGCCACCGTGGTCGCGGTGGACGTGCCCAGCGGCGTCGCCGTCGACACCGGGGACGTGCCGCTGACCGCCACCGGGCGGCCGAGCGCCGTCCGCGCCGACGTGACGGTCGCGTTCGGCGCGCTGAAGCCCGCGTTGGTGGTGGGCCCGGCCGCCGCGCTCGCCGGTCAGGTGGAACTGGTCGACATCGGGCTGGAGCCGTGGCTGCGCGGCAGCCCCGCGCTGCGCGTGACCGAGTGGTCGGACGTCGTGGACTGGTGGCCCCGGCTCGGCCCGGCGTCGGAGAAGTACACCCGGGGCGTGGTGGGCCTGGCCACCGGCTCGGCCACCTACCCCGGCGCGGCGGTGCTCTCGGTCGCCGGGGCGCTGGCCGGCCCGACCGGCATGGTCCGCTACGCCGGCTCCGCCCGGGCCGACGTGCTGCACCGGCACCCCTCGGTGATCGCGGCCGGCCGGGTCGCCGACGCGGGGCGGGTGCAGGCCTGGGTCTGCGGCTCCGGGCTGGGCACCGGCGAGGAGGCGGCCCGGGAACTGCGCGCGGTGCTCTCCGCCCCGGTGCCCGTGGTGCTCGACGCCGACGCGCTGACCCTGCTGGTGGACGGCTCGCTCGCCGACCGGCTGCGCAAGCGGGACGCCCCGATCGTGGTCACCCCGCACGACCGCGAGTTCACCCGGCTCTGCGGGGAGACGCCGGGCGCCGACCGGGTGGCGGCCACGCTGCGGCTGGCCGCCTGGATGAACGCCGTGGTGCTGCTCAAGGGCGACCGCACGGTGATCGGCACGCCGGACGGCCGGGCGTACGTCAACCCGACCGGCACCCCGGCGCTGGCCACCGGGGGCACCGGCGACGTGCTGGCCGGGCTGCTCGGCTCGCTGCTCGCGGCCGGGCTGGCGCCGGAGCGCGCGGCGGCCTCGGCCGCGTACCTGCACGGGCTGGCCGGTCGGGAGGCGGCCCGGGGCGGGCCGGTGACCGCGCCCGACGTGGCCGACGCCCTCCGCCCGGTCCTCGCCCGTCTCGGCTGATCGCAGCGGCTCCGCTCTCGGCCGACCGCAGCGGCTCCGCCGGCCTGGGCCGGGGAGATCAGCGCGGAAAGTAGGCTGGGGGCATGTGGCAGGCCGAGGTGCGGGTGGATCTGGACGCGATCCGCGAGAACGTGAGCCGGCTGCGGGCCGGCACCGCCGCCGAGCTGATGGCGGTGGTCAAGGGCGACGGCTACGGCCACGGCATGGTTCCGGCGGCCCGCGCCGCGCTGGACGCCGGGGCGGACTGGCTGGGCGTCTGCACGCTGGACGAGGCGCTGACGCTGCGCCGGGCCGGGATCACCGTGCCGGTGCTGGCCTGGCTCCTCGCGCCCGGGCTGCCGCTGCACGAGGGGGTCGCCGCCGGGGTCGACCTCGGCGCCGCCAGCCTGCCCCAGCTCGACGAGATGGTCGAGGCGGGCCGCGCGGCCGGGCGACCGGCCCGGCTGCACCTCAAGATCGACACCGGGCTGTCCCGGGGTGGCGCGACCGTCGCCGACTGGCCGGCCCTGCTCGACGCCGCCGCCAAGGCGCAGGCCGACGGCCTGGTCGAGGTGGTCGGGGTGTGGAGCCACTTCGTCTACGCGGACTCGCCCGGGCACCCGACCATCGACCGCCAGCTCGCCGTCTTCCACGAGGGCATCGGCATGGCCGAGCAGGCCGGCCTGCGGCCCCGCTACCGGCACCTGGCCAACTCCGCCGCCACGCTGACCCGACCGGACGCGCACTTCGACCTGGTCCGGCCCGGGCTCGCCGTCTACGGGCTCTCCCCGGTGGCCGGCGAGAGCTACGGGCTGCGCCCGGCGATGACCGCGCGGGCCCGGGTGATGCTCGCCAAGCGCGTCCCCGCCGGCTCCGGCGTCTCGTACGGGCACACCTACACCACCGAGCGGGAGGCGAACCTGGCCGTGGTGCCGCTCGGCTACGCCGACGGGGTGCCCCGGCACACCTCCAACAGCGGACCGGTGCAGCTCGGCGGCCGGCGGCGGCAGATCTCGGGCCGGGTCTGCATGGACCAGTTCGTGCTCGACTGCGGCGACGACCCGGTGGCCGCCGGCGACGTGGCCACGCTCTTCGGCAGCGGCGCCGACGGCGAGCCCACGGCCGACGACTGGGCCGAGGCGGCCGGCACCATCAACTACGAGATCGTCACCCGGTTCGGCAGCAGCCGGGTGCCCCGCGTCTACGACGGCGAGCGCCCGTGACGTCCCGTTCCCGGATTCCGCTGCCCCGCTCCGGGCACGCCCGGGCCGCCGTGGGCGCGCTGGCCGCCGTCGGCGTCGCCGCCGCCGGGCTCGCGGCCGGCGTCGCCACCGAACGCGCCCTGGTCCGCAAGCTCAAGTCCGACCCCACCGACCGGTACGCCGACGAGGTCTTCGGCGAGCAGCGGTACGACGAGGCGTTCCGGCTGGAGATGCCCGACGGCACCGACATCCACGTCGAGGTGGTGGAGCCGACCCGGCCGACGCCCGGCAACCCGACCGTGGTGCTGGTGCACGGCTTCTGCCTGGACATGGGCACCTTCCACTTCCAGCGCAAGCTGCTCGCCGAGCGGGGTGAGCACCGGATCGTCGCGTACGACCAGCCGGGGCACGGCCGGTCCGGGCGGCTGGAGACGGGCGAGTACGACCTCACCGCGCTCGGCCGGACGCTGCGCGAGGTGATCGACCGCGTCGCCCCGGAGGGGCCGCTGGTGCTCGTCGGCCACTCGATGGGCGGCATGACCATCATGGCCTTCGCCGAGCTGTTCCCGGAGCTGTTCGGCGACCGGGTCGTGGGCACCGTGCTGATGGCCACCTCCGGCGGCCTGCTCGCCGAGACCAAGCTGGTGGCGCCGGCCCTGCTCGGCCGGGTCGGGGCGCCGGTGCTCTACATGGTCGGCAACGTCACCCGCTACGGCGGCACGGTGATCGACCGCGCCCGCAGGTCCACCACCAACGTGGCCTGGCTGCTCACCCGCAGGTACGGCTTCGGCACCCGCCACCCCAGCCCGGCCCTGGTGTCGTACGTCGAGACGATGAACTCGCGCACGTCCGCCGACACGGTGACGCGCTACCTGCGGACGCTGGCGACGCACTCCCGGTATCCGGCGCTCGCCGCGTTGGCGGGCACCCCCGTGCTGGTGGTCGTCGGCGACAAGGACATGATCACCCCGGTGACCCACTCGGAGGAGATCGTCCGGCGGCTGCCGCACGCCGAGTTCGTCAAGATCTCCGACAGCGGGCACGTGGTGATGCTGGAGCACGCCGACGAGGTCAACGCGGCACTGACGCGCTTCCTGGAGGAGCTGTGACGCAGGTCGTCGAGCTGCCGACGGTCGACGACACCCACGGGTTCGGGCGGCGGCTGGCCGGGCTGCTGCGCGCCGGCGACCTGCTGCTGCTCACCGGGCCGCTGGGCGCCGGCAAGACCGCGTTGACCCAGGGCATCGGGGCCGGGCTCGGGGTGCTCGGCGACATCACCTCGCCCACCTTCGTGATCGCCAGGGTGCACCGGCCGGACCCGGCCCGGGGCGGCACGGTGGCGCTGGTGCACGCCGACGCGTACCGGCTGGGCGACGCGGCCGATCCGCGCGCCGAGATCGACGACCTCGACCTGGACGCCTCGGTGGACGAGTCGGTGACCGTGGTCGAGTGGGGCGAGGGCCTGGTCGAGCAGCTGGTGGAGGCGCACCTGCGGGTGCGCGTCGACCGGCGCGACGACGACACCCGGGTGGTCGAGCTGGAGCCGGTCGGCGGCGACTGGGCGCAGCGGCTCGCCGCCCTCGGGTGAGCGCTGTCGTACCGTCTGCCTAGAGTGCGCGGGACGGATTCGACAGGCGAAAGGTTGCCGATGCCCGACGACGCCCCCACCCTGGACCTGCTGGCGCTGCTGCCGGAGGACTGGCGTGCCGTGCTCACCCCGCTCCTCGACCCGGCCCGCACCGCCGAGCTGGCCGCGTTCGTCGCCGGGGAATACGCGACCCGCACCGTCTTCCCGCCGGTCGACGACCTCTTCTCGGCCTACCGGCTCTGCGCGCCGGCCGACTGCCGGGTGCTGATCCTCGGGCAGGATCCCTACCACAAGGCGGGGCAGGCGCACGGGCTCAGCTTCAGCGTCCGCGAGGGCGTGAGCGTGCCGCCGTCGCTGCGCAACGTCTTCAAGGAGCTCGGCGAGGACGTCGGCGTGCCGAAGCCGCGCAGCGGCAACCTGAGCGGCTGGGCCGCGCAGGGCGTCCTGCTGCTCAACTCGGTGCTCACCGTCCGCGAGGCCACGCCCGGCTCGCACGCGAACCGCGGCTGGGAGGAGTTCACCGACGCCACCATCCGGGCGCTCGACGCGCTGGACTCCCGGGTGGTCTTCCTGCTCTGGGGCGGCTACGCGCGCAAGAAGGCCGCGCTGGTCACCAACCCGCAGCACGTGGTGCTGGAGGCCGGGCACCCCAGCCCGATGAACCCGCGCGGCTTCCTGGGCAGCCGGCCGTTCAGCGCGGCCAACAAGGCCCTCGCCGACGCGGGCCTGCCCACGGTCGACTGGGAACGTTCGGCCGGCTGACGAAGTCCGCAAGCTGCGCGTCACCGGGCGGTGACCGTGCGCTGTAGCCTGTTGCCTCCAGCGGTCGGCGAGCCGGGAGGCGGCGGATGACGGCGACGGTCAGCGACGAACGGTGGCGGGTGGCGCGGACGGCCCTGGCGGACCAGACCGACCGCTTCGTCGATCTGGTCCGCGCCGCCCCGCCGCAGGCCATGGCCACGGCCCACTGGTCGGTGGCGGACACGCTCGCCCACGTCGGCACCATCGCCTGGTTGTACGTCTGCCTGGTGGATCCGGAGCGCCCGCTCCCGCCGGTGCCGGGCTTCGACGGGCTGCTCCCCGAGACCAGCGTCGACACGGTGGCGGGCTTCAACGACGTGCTGCTCGGCCACCTCACCGAGCGCGACCCGCAGTTCCTGCTCGACCGGTTCCAGGCCGACGTGAAGCAGTTCCTGGCCGACTGCGAGGAGCGGCGCCCCGACGAGACGGTGTCGTGGCTCGGCGGGGCGCAGGTCCCCCTCGCCGGGCTCTGCGCACACCTGGTCAACGAGGTGCTCATCCATGGCCACGACATCGCCCGCGCCACCGGACTGCCGTGGGAGGTGCCCAGCCCGCACGCCGCGCTCTTCCTGGAGCTGTTCCTGGCCGGCGTGGTCCGGCACGGCTACGGGCGGCTGATCGACGGCGGCCCGCCGCCGAGCGAGCGCCGGGTCGTGGTCGAGTTCCGCTCGGCGTACGCGGCCCCGGTCCGGCTGCTGCTGCACCGGGGCCGGGTGTCGTTCGCCGAGCCGGACGCCCGGCCCGACGCCGTGGTCGACCACGACCCCGCCACGCTCAACCTGATGATGTTCGGCCGGATCAGCCGGGCCCGGGCGGTGCTCACCGGCAAGGTGCGCGTGAGCGGGCGGCGCCCCTGGCTCCTGCCCGCCTTCCTGCGCAAGTTCCGTACCCCGAGCTGACCCGCGTCGCCGGGGCCGACGAGGGGGCCGGCTAGGCTGGCATACCGTGCTCGTACTGGTGGTGGACAGCTCGACGCCCGCGGTGACGGCGGCGCTGGTGGAGGTCACGGCGGACGGCGTCGCGACCCGGGCGCACCGCTGCACGGTCGACGCCCGCGCCCACGGCGAACTGCTCGCCCTGCAGGTCGACGCGGTGCTCGCCGACGTCGACGCCCGCCCGGCCGACCTGGGCGCGATCGTCGCCGGGCTCGGCCCCGGCCCGTTCACCGGGCTCCGGGTGGGGCTGGTCACCGCCGCCACCATGGGCCAGGTGCTGGGCGTGCCGACGTACGGCGTCTGCTCGCTGGACGCCGTCGGCCACCCGGCGGCCGCCGGCGAGCCGGTGCTGGCGGCGAGCGACGCGCGGCGCCGGGAGATCTACTGGGCGGTCTACGACGGCGCGGGCCAGCGGATCGTCGGGCCGGAGGTGTCGGCCCCGGCGGTCGCCGCCGAGCGCGCCCGCGGCCTGGCCGTCACGGTCGCGGTCGGCGACGGCGCGCACCGGTACGCGGACACCCTCGGCCTGCCCGTGCGGGCCGAGCCGCGCTACCCGGACGCCGGCGTCCTGGCGACCCTGGCCGCCGAGCGGATCCGGGCCGGCGCCCCCAGCGAGGCGCTCACCCCGCTCTACCTGCGCCGGCCGGACGCCGTGGCGGCGACGGCCCGCAAGCCGGTCCTGCCATGACCGGCGTGCGCCTGCAACGGTTCCGGTGGTGGCACATCGACGAGGTGCTGCCGATCGAGGCGGACCTGTTCGGCGCCGAGCAGTGGTCGGCGGCGATGTTCTGGAACGAGCTGGCCAACGGGCACTTCTACCTGGTCGCCACCGACGACGACGGCGCCGTGCTGGGCTACGCCGGGCTCACCGCGGCCCCGCCCGACGAGGCGTGGGTGCAGAACATCGCGGTGCGCCGGGACGCCCAGCGGCGCGGGGTCGGCCGGCTGCTGCTGGAGGCGCTGCTCGCCGAGGCGGCCCGGCTCGGGTCCCGCAGCACCCTGCTGGAGGTCGCGGCGGACAACGCCCCGGCCCAACTGCTCTACGCGGCGTACGGCTTCGAGCCGATCGGCGTGCGGCGCGGCTACTACCAACCGAGCAACACCGACGCGCTGGTCATGCGGCGCACCCGGGAGGTGGGCGATGACTGACGAACCCCTGGTCCTCGGCATCGAGACGTCCTGCGACGAGACCGGCGTCGGCATCGTGCGGGGGCACACGCTGCTGGCCGACGCGCTCGCCTCCAGCGTCGAGCAGCACGCCCGGTTCGGCGGGGTGGTGCCCGAGGTGGCCAGCCGGGCGCACCTGGAGGCCATCGTGCCGACCATGGACCGGGCGCTGAAGGAGGCGGGGGTGACCCTCGCCGACATCGACGCGATCGCGGTCACCTCCGGCCCGGGGCTGGCCGGCGCGCTGCTGGTCGGGGTGGCCGCCGCCAAGGGCTACGCGCTCGCCGCCGAGAAGCCGGTCTACGGCGTCAACCACCTGGCCGCGCACGTCGCCGTGGACACCCTGGAGCACGGCCCGCTGCCCGAGCCGGCGATCGCCCTGCTGGTCTCCGGCGGGCACTCCTCCCTGCTCCTCGTCGACGACCTGGCGCGGGGCGTCACCCCGCTCGGCGCCACCATCGACGACGCGGCCGGCGAGGCGTTCGACAAGGTGGCCCGGCTGCTGGGCCTGCCGTTCCCCGGCGGGCCGTACATCGACCGGGAGGCGCGGGCCGGCGACCCGGCGTCCATCGGCTTCCCGCGCGGCCTGACCGCCGCCAAGGACCTCGCCGCCCACCGCTACGACTTCTCCTTCTCGGGACTGAAGACGGCGGTGGCCCGCTGGGTCGAGGCGCGGCAGCGGGCGGGCGAGCCGGTGCCGGTCGCCGACGTGGCCGCGTCCTTCCAGGAGGCGGTCTGTGACGTGCTGGTGCGCAAGGCGCTGGACGCCTGCCGGGCCAACGGCGTCGAGACGCTGGTGATCGGCGGCGGCGTGGCGGCCAACTCGCGGCTGCGGGCGATGGCCGAGCACCGCGCCGCCAAGGACGGCATCCGGGTCCGGGTGCCTCGACCGAAGCTCTGCACGGACAACGGCGCGATGGTCGCCGCCCTCGGCTCGCACCTGGTCGCCTCGGGTGTCGCGCCGAGCCGGCTGGACCTGCCCGCCGACTCGGCCATGCCGCTGACCACCGTCAGCGTCTGAAACTCGGGGACGGATGACGTGATCGTGCGGATGTGGGAGGCGCGGGCCGAGCCGTACGGCGTCGCCGACCTGATCACCTGGGTGTGCGACACGGCGCTGCCGGAGTTCGAGCACGACCCGATGCACCTGTCCAGCGAGGTGTTCTCCTCCACGGACCACCGGGTGGTGGTCATCTCCAAGTGGCGCAGCAATCCCCGCCCGCTGCCGGAGCCGCCGGCGATGCTGCTCGCCCGCCCGGCACACTCGTGGGACTTCACCCAGGTCGACCGCTGACCGGCGGGCGCCGCCGTCCGACGTGGATCGGGGCGCGCCGCCGCCCTTCGACGTGAGCCGAAGCACGTCGCAGCGGTAATTGGTTGGCGGCGCTGCCCGTGGCCCGCCTAGCGTCGGTGGGTCATGCGTTTCTCACCGGCCGGTGACCCCGGCGTACCCGACACCCGCTCGGCGACCCGCTACCTGGTGTGGCTGGCCGGGCGGCACAAGGTGCTGTTCACCGTCGGCATCCTGCTCGGCGTCGTCTGGATGGTCGCCCAGGCGCTGGTGCCGGCGGCCGTCGGCCGGGCCGTCGACGGGCTCACCCGCGGGGACGAGGACGCGCTGCTCACCTGGGGGCTGGTGCTGCTGGGCCTGGGCGTGCTCCAGGCGGTCGCGGGGATCCTGCGGCACCGCTGCGCGGTGCACAACTTCCTCGCCGGGGCGTACCGGACGGTGCAGTTGACCGTGGGCGCGGCGAACCGGCTCGGCGCCGCGCTGCCGCGCCGGGTGGCCGCCGGCGAGGTGGTGAGCATCGGCACGGCCGACATCAACCAGATCGGCTCGGCGATCGACATCACCGCCCGGGGCACCGGCGCCGTCGTCGCGATCGTGACCGTCGGGGTGATCCTGCTCGGCGCCTCCCTGCCGCTCGGGCTGGTCGTGGTGCTCGGCGTGCCGCTGCTGATGGCGGTGGTCGGGCTGCTCATCCGGCCCCTGCACCGGCAGCAGCAGGCCTACCGGGACTCCGAGGGGGCGCTGACCACCCGGGCCGGCGACATCGTCTCCGGGCTGCGGGTGCTGCGTGGCGTCGGCGGCGAGCCGATGCTCTCCGCCCGCTACCGCGCGCGGTCCCAGGCGCTGCGCGCCGACGGCCTCCGGGTGGCCCGGGTCGAGTCGCTGCTGGAGGCGGCGCAGGTGCTGCTTCCCGGCGCGTTTCTGGTGCTGGTCACCTGGCTCGGCGCCCGGTTCGCGCTGCGTGGCGAGATCAGCGCCGGCCAGCTCGTGGCGTTCTACGGCTACACCGCGTTCCTGGTCAGCCCGCTGCGGCAGCTCACCGAGGCGGTGGACAAGCTGACCCGGGGGCACGTCGCCGCCCGGCGCGTGGTGCGGCTGCTGCGGCTCGACCCGGAGCTGGTGGACCCGCCCCGCCCGGCGGCGCTGCCCGACGGCCCCGGTGAGTTGGTCGACGTGGAGTCGGGCGTGACCCTGCGGGCCGGCCGGTTCACCGCGCTCGCCGCGACCGCGCCCGAGGACGCGGCGGCGATCGTGGACCGCCTCGGCCGGTACGTCGACTCGGACGCGATGCTGCACGGCGTACCGCTGCGGGCGCTGCCGCTGGCGACGGTGCGGGAGCGGATCCTGGTGGCCGACAACAACGCGCACCTGTTCACCGGCCCGCTGCGCGCGGAGCTGGACCCGCACGACCGGGCCGACGAGGCGGCGATCGCGGCGGCGCTGGCGGCGGCGAGCGCGACGGACATCGTGGAGGCCCTGCCCGACGGGCTGGCCAGCGCCGTGGCCGAGCGGGGGCGGGAGTTCTCCGGCGGCCAGCAGCAGCGGCTGCGGCTGGCCCGGGCGCTCGTCGCCGACCCGGAGACCCTGCTGCTGGTCGAGCCGACCAGCGCCGTGGACGCGCACACCGAGGCCCGCATCGCCGAGCGGCTCGGCGCGGCCCGGGCCGGCCGGACCACCCTGGTCTGCACCACCAGCCCGCTCGTGCTGAGCCGCGCCGACCATGTGATCTTCGTGGAGGACGGCAAGGTGGTGGCCGAGGGGGCGCACACCGCACTGCTCGACGGCGAACCGCGCTACCGGGCGACGGTCAGCCGGGGGGAGGACTGATGGCCACCGCACTGCCGGTCGCCGACGCGCGCCAGGTGCGCCGCTACGCCCGTGCGCTGGTGCGCCGGCACCCGCGCGCGCTCGGCGTGGCGCTCGGCCTGCACGCGCTGGCCGCGGCGGCCGGCCTGGTCGCGCCGTGGCTGCTCGGCGACCTGGTCGAGGGGATCTCCCGGGGCACGACGGGCGTCACCGTCGACCGGATCGCGCTGCTGATCGCCGGCTTCGTGGTGGCGCAGTCGGTGCTGGTGCGGTTCGCCCACCTGGCGTCGGCGCGGCTCGGCGAGCGGGTGCTGGCCGAGCTGCGCGAGGAGTTCGTCGACCGGATCCTGGCGCTGCCGCTGGCCACCGTGGAGCGGGCGGGGACGGGCGACCTGCTCACCCGGACGTCCCGGGACGTCTCCGCGCTGTCCCGGACGGTCCGGTTCGCGGTGCCCGAGACGCTGATCGCGGTCGTCACCGGCTGCTTCATCGTCGGCGCGCTGCTCCTGGTCAACCCGCTGCTCGCGGTGCCCTGCCTGGTCGCGGTGCCGCTGCTGTGGGCCGGCACCCGGTGGTACCTGCGCCGCGCCCCGGACGGCTACCTGCGGGAGAACGCCGCCTACTCCGACATCACCGACGGGATCAGCGAGACCGTCGAGGGCTCGCGCACCACCGAGGCGTTGCGGCAGGAGGCGCGCCGCCGGGCCCGCACCGACGCCGACATCCGCCGGTCGTACGCGGCCGAGCGCTACACCCTGCGGCTGCGCACGGTGTTCTTCCCGGTCACCGAGATCGGCTACGTGGTGCCGGTGGTCGCCACGCTGATCATCGGCGGCTGGTTCCACCTGAAGGGTTGGGTGAGCCTCGGCGAGGTCACCGCCGCCACGCTCTACGTTCAACAACTGATCGACCCGGTCGACCGGCTGCTCTCCTGGCTGGACGAGCTGCAGGTCGGCGGCGCCTCGCTGGCGCGCCTGCTCGGGGTGGCCGACGCCGACGCCCCGACCACGTCCCCGGCCGGGTCGTCGACGCGAGCCGGCGTCAACGTGCCGACGGGCGACCGGCGGCTCGCCGCCCGGGACGTCCGGTACGCGTACCGGACGGGGCGGGACGTGCTGCACGGGGTGACCCTGGTGCCGGAGCCGGGGGAGAAGCTGGCGATGGTCGGCCCCTCGGGCGCCGGAAAGTCCACCCTCGGCCGGCTGCTCGCCGGGGTGCACGCGCCCCGTTCCGGCTCGGTCACCGTGGCGGGACGTCGGCTCGACGAGCTGCCCCTGGCCGAACTGCGGACGCACGTCGCGCTGGTCACCCAGGAGCACCACGTCTTCATCGGCACGCTGCGGGACAACGTGGCGATGGTCCGGCCGGGCGCCGACGAGGCGGCCGTCCGGTCGGCGCTGGCCGCCGTCGACGCGCTGGACTGGGCCGACGCGCTGCCGGACGGGCTCGACACGGTGGTCGGGGCCGGTGGGCACCCGCTGTCGCCCGCGCAGGCGCAGCAGTTGGCGCTGGCCCGGCTGGTGCTGGCCGACCCGCACACGCTGGTGCTGGACGAGGCCACCTCGCTGATCGACCCCCGGGCCGCCCGGCATCTGGAGCGCTCCCTCGCGGCCGTGCTCCAGGGCCGGACGGTGATCGCCATCGCGCACCGCCTCTTCTCGGCGCACGACGCCGACCGGGTCGCGGTGGTCGAGGACGGCCGGATCATCGAGATCGGCCCGCACGACGAGCTGGTCGCCGCAGGCGGTTCCTACGCGGCCCTCTGGCGCTCCTGGCACGGCACCCGCTCCTGACGCCGACCGGCCGCCACCGGCCCTGACGTCGCGCCGCCCGCCACCCGCTCCCGACGTCGCCGTCCGGTCACGCGGTCTTGACGTCGCCGTCCGCCACCCGCTCCTGACATCGCCGTCCGTCACCCGTTCGACGGTTCGGCCGTGCCGCGTCCGCGTGCCGTACCACGATGTTGCCAATGGCAGGCGACCGCGCGCCCGCCACTGCGGCGCGGCCGGCGGGTGACGGGGGAGCGACGTGGGCGGTCTCGAACTCATCGTGGTGCTGGGCGTCACGGTGCTGGTCGGCACCACCCTCGGCGGGCGGTACAGCGTGGCGCCCCCGGTCCTGCTCATCACGGCGGGCGCGCTGTTGGCGCTCCTGCCGCCGCTGTCGCACGTGGTGCTGGAGCCCGAGGTGGTGCTGCTGCTGTTCCTGCCGGCGATCCTCTACCGGGAGAGCATCACCACCAGCCTGCGCGAGATCCGCACCAACCTGCTGGCGATCACGCTGCTGGCGGTGGGGCTGGTGGCGGCGACGATGGTCGCCGTGTCGCTCGTCGCGCAGCGGCTCGGCATCGACCCGGCCGCGGCCTGGGTGCTCGGCGCGGTGCTCGCGCCTACCGACGCCGCGGCGGTCTCCGGCCTGGCCAAGCGGATGCCGCGCCGCATCCTCACCACCCTGCACGCGGAGAGCCTGATCAACGACGGCACCGCGCTGGTGCTCTTCACCGTCGCGGTGGGCCTGATCGTCGGGGGCACCGAGCCGAGCGCGCTCGGGCTGGCCGAGCGGTTCGTCGGCGCGTCGGCCGGGGGCGTCGTCGCCGGCCTGCTGGTCGGCTGGGCGGTGATCGTCGTCCGGCGACGCCTCGACGATCCGCTGCGCGAGGGCGCGCTGAGCGTTCTCACGCCGTTCGTCGCGTTCCTCCTCGCCGAACTCGTCCACGCCAGCGGGGTGCTGGCCGTGGTGGTCGCCGGCCTCGTGCTCTCCTACGCGGCCCCCCGGGTCGTCCGGGCCCGGTCCCGAGTGCTGGCGTACGCCTTCTGGGACCTCGCCACGTTCCTGGTCAACGGGGGGCTCTTCGTGCTCCTCGGGATGCAGATCCCGCGCGCGCTGCGCGGCCTCACCAGCCTGTCGACGGCGCGGGCGCTGGCCATCGCGGTCGTGGTGACCTGCGTCGTCGTGGCGACGCGGATGCTCTGGATCCACCTGGCGGCGTTCGGTTTCCGGGCCGCCAACCGCCGCCCGTCGCTGGCGGGCGAGCAGGTCGACTGGCGGGTGCGTACGGCGGCCGGGTGGGCGGGGTTCCGGGGCGCGGTGTCCCTCGCGGCGGCCCTCGCGGTGCCGGTGACGACCCCCACCGGCACGCCCGTCCACGGGCGTGACCTGATCATCTTCACGACCGCCGTCGTCATCCTGACGACGATGCTGATCCAGGGCACCACGCTGCCGGCCGTCGTCGGGTGGGCGGGCCTGGTCGGCGACACCCGGCGCGTCGACGAACGGCGCCTGGCCCGGACGCGGGCCACCGAGGCCGCCCTGGCGGCGCTGCCCGAGGTCGCCGACCGGCTCGGCGCCGGGCCGGACGCGGTCGACCGGATCAGGGCCGACTACGAGCAGCACCTCGACGACGTCCGCTCCGCCGACCGGGGCCGGTCGGCGGAGCAGGCCCGGGACCTCGACCGGCGGCTGCGGCTCGCCGTACTGGAACACAAGCGCCGCGAGATCACCAGGTTGCGGGACACGAACCAGATCGACGACATCGTGCTCCGGGACGTGCAGGCCGTCCTCGACATCGAGGAGATCCGGCTGCTGGGACCGGAGCCGAACGAGTAGCGGGCAGTGGTACGGACCGGGCATCCCATCAGTTCACGGAACCGGTCCTCGGCCTTCCTGGTGACGCTGCGTCTTCCCGGCCTGGCGTGACCCTGGGCGTGCCGGCGGCCGGCCGACCGGTCAGCCGACGTCGAGCGGGTCGGCGAGCAGCCGTTCGAAGGCCAGCTCGGCGGCGCCGATCAGCGCCGCGTCGTCGCCCAGCTTCGGGGTGCGCAGCCGGACGTGCTCCAGGCAGGCCGGCAGGGCGATCGAGTTGAGCCGGCTGCGCACCTGGGCGGCGGCGGCGAGGTAGAGGTCCCGCATCGTGCCGCCGAAGATGACCATCTCCGGGTTGAAGATGTTGACCAGGTTGGCCACCCCGAAACCGAGCCAGTCGCCGGCCTGGCGGACCGCCGTCTGCGCCCGGGCGTCACCGCGGTCGGCGGCGTCGAAGACGGCCAGCAGCGCGTCCCGGCCCCGCGCGTCGGTGCGTCCGGCCGCGCGGAGCAGCCCGTGCTCGCCGATCTGGGTCTCCCAGCAGCCTCGCGAGCCGCACTCGCAGGGCGGGCCGTCGCGGACGACCACCATGTGTCCGACCTCGCCGCTGTAGCCGCCGTGCCCGGTCAGCCGCCGCCCGCCGGCGATGATGCCGGCGCCCACGCCCACGTCCCCGTACAGGTAGATGACGTTGTCGCAGCCGGCCGCCACGCCGCGCGCGTGCTCGGCGAACGCCGCCACGTCGGCCACGTTGCCGACCGTGACCGGCACCTCGCAGCCCAGCTCGGCGGCGAGCGCCGCGCCGATCGGCTCGTCCACCCAGCCGGTGGTCGGTCCCAGCCGGACCAGGCCGTCGTCGCGGCGGACCATGCCGCAGACCGCGACGCCCGCGCCGACGCAGACCGAGTCCGCCGGCACCGTCTGCTGCATCTCCTTGACCGCGCCGGCCAGCAGCGGGGCGGCCTCCGCGGCGGTCAGACCCCGGGGGCGGGCCAGCTCCCGGCGGTCGAGCACCGCGCCGCCGAGGCCGACCCGCGCCGCCCGCAGCCGGTCCACCTCGATGCTGTACGCGTACGCGTGCACCCGCTCCGACTCGGGCCGGACGACCAGCGACGGTCGCCCGGCCCGGCCGGTCTCCTTCGGCGCCCCCTCGCTGACCAGCCCGGCACCGGCCAGGTCGGCGGTCAGCGCACCGATGGTGCTGCGGTTGAGCCCGAGCGTGGTGGTGAGTTCCGCACGGGTGGTCGCCCCGTGCACGTGCACGTACCGCAGCAACGCGCCCAGGTTCTGCCGGCGGATCTCGTCCTGGCTGGGGCCTGCGCGCATCGCTGTCGTCACTTCCGGTGCCGCGCGTCAGCGGTTGCCGGTGGCGGCGGAGCGCCGGCGGGAGAACGCGTCCACGCTCGCGGCGAGCAGCAGCACCACGCCGGTGACCACGTACTTCACCCCCGAGCTGTATCCCATCAGGCCCATCCCGTTGTCGATGACCGCGACGACCGCGCCACCCAGGACGGCGTCGAGCACCCGGCCCTTGCCGCCGAAGAGGCTGGTGCCTCCGATGACCGCCGCGCCGACCGCGTAGAGCAGTACGTTACTGCCACCCGTGTTCGGGTCCACCGAGTTGGCCCGGCTGGCGGCGACGATGCCCCCGACGGCCGCCATCGAGGAGCAGATCACGAAGACCGAGATGCGGATCCGGTCCACGTCGATGCCCGCCCGGCGCGCCGCCTCCTTGTTGCCGCCCACCGCGTAGACGTGCCGGCCGTAGCTGGTGCGCTGGAGCACGAACGTCCAGAAGACCAGCAGCACCGCGATGATCGGCACCACGATCGGCACGCCCTTGAGTGAGCTGATCACGACGTTGCGGCTGCGCTCCAGGTTGAGGATGAAGACCGCCGCCCCGAGGACGAGCGCCAGCCCGCCGATCCGGGCGAACACCACCGCGATCGGGTCGGTGACCAGCCGCCGGGAGGCCCGCGTACGGTGCCGGAGCAGCTGCACGGCCGCGTAGCCGGCGACCGCCACGGCGGCCAGCAGCCAGCCGAGGACGGGGGAGAGGTTGCGGTTGGCGATGGCCACCAGCACCTCGTCGCGGACGGAGATGTTGGTGCCCTCCTCCATCAGCATCAGCACGATGCCCTGGAAGGCGAGGAACCCGGCGAGGGTCACCACGAAGGACGGGATGCCGATCTTCGCGACCAGGAAGCCGAGGACGGTGCCGATCACCACGCCGGTGACGATCGCGGCGAGCACGGCCACGTACCACGGGTGGCCGAGCACGGTGACGACGTTGGCGAGGATGGCGGCGCAGACCCCGCTGGCGAAGCCGGCGGAGAGGTCGATCTCGCCGAGCAGCAGGACGAAGACCAGGCCCATCGCGATCAGCGTGACCGCGGCGCCCTGGGTGAACAGGTTGGCGAAGTTGCCGGCGGTGAGGAACGACGGCCGCATGATCGAGAAGACCGTGCAGAGCACGACCAGGCCGAGCACGGCGGGCAGTGCGCCGATGTCGCCGCCGCGGACCCGGCTGACGTAGCTGCGGACGTGGCTGCGGAGGGTGGGCGGTGCGGTGACGGCCGCCCGGCCGTCCTTCCGCACGACGGTCGTGATCATCGGAGGCCTCCTGCGTTGCTGCCGGCCGGCCCCGCGCCGTGGCCGTTGCCGCCGTTGGCCGGGTCGGCGGCGAGCCCGTGCCCGCCGGAGCGGCCGGCGGTGATCAGCTCGACCACCTGCGCGTGGGTGATGTCGGTGGTCTTCACCTGGGCGACCATCTGGCCGAGGTAGAGCGCGGCGATCCGGTCGGAGACGGCGAAGACGTCGTTCATGTTGTGCGAGATGAGCACCACGGCCAGGCCGTTGTCGGCGAGCCGGCGGACCAGTTCGAGCACCTGGGCGGTCTGCGCGACGCCGAGCGCGGCGGTCGGCTCGTCGAGGATGACGAGCCTGCTGTTCCAGAGCACGGCCTTGGCGATCGCGACGGTCTGGCGCTGGCCTCCCGAGAGGCTGGAGACGTGCTGCCGCAGCGACTTCACGGTCCGTACGCTCAGCCCGGCGAGGGTGTCGGCGGCCATCTGCTCCATGGTCGGCTCGTCGAGCACGATGCCGTTGCGCTTCTCCCGGCCGAGGAACATGTTCTGCACGATGTCGAGGTTGTCGCAGAGCGCGAGGTCCTGGTAGACCACCTCGATGCCGAGCGCGGCGGCGTCGCGGGGGCTGTTGATGGTCACCGGCCGGCCGTCGAAGAGGAACTGGCCGGCGTCGGTGGGATGGATGCCGCTGATGCACTTGACGAGGGTCGACTTGCCGGCGCCGTTGTCGCCGACCAGCGCGGTCACCTCGCCGGGGTGGGCGGCGAAGGCGACGTCGCGCAGGACCTGGACGGGACCGAATCTCTTGTCGATCCCGCGTAGTTCCAGCAGGGGGGGTGCGGACACGGGGGTCTCCTTCAGACGGAGGGGAGGTCTCGGGTCCCGTCGGCGCGAGCCGCCGCCCGGCACAGGGGGTCCGTGCCGGGCGGCGTGCGCGTGGATCGGGTACGGGTCAGCTGATGCCGGCGTCGGCGCAGAGCTTGGCGTACGTCCCGGCGCAGACCTCGTCCTTGGTGACGTAGCCGTCGGCGATGACGTCCTTGACGTTCTCCTTGTAGATCGCCTTCGGGGTCAGCAGCACCGCCGGGACGTCCCGGCCGCCCTCCGGGTCCTTGACCGTCTGCGGGGTGTCCTTCTTCACACCCTTGGCCACCGCGATGGCCAGCTCCGCGGCGGCGTCGGCCTCCTGCTTGACCGCCTTGTACACGGTCATGCACTGGTCGCCGGCGAGGATGTGTTGCAGGCCCTGCGGGGTGGCGTCCTGGCCGGTCACCGGGACCTTGCCGTTGAGCTTGTTCTTCTTCAGCACCGAGATGGCCGCGTTGCCGAGGCCGTCGTTGGCCGCGAGCACGCCGTCGATCTTGCCGCCGGTCTGGGTGAGCATCTGCTCGAAGATGGTGGCGGCCTGGGCGTTGTCCCACTCCGGGACGTTCTGGTCCGGGCCCTTGGTGTATTCCTTCGAGTCGAACTTCGGCTTGAGCACCGAGTCGTACCCGTTCTTGAACAGGGTCGCGTTGTTGTCGGTCGGGGCGCCGTTGAGGTAGGCCACGACCGGGTTCTTGGCGCCCTTGTCGGTGAGGCACTTGCTGAGGCCCTCGCCCTGGAGCTTGCCGACGGCCTCGTTGTCGAAGCTGACGTAGTAGGTGGCCGAGCCGCCCAGGGTGAGCCGGTCGTAGTCGATCGTCGCCACGCCCTGGGACTTGGCCTTGTCGAGCACGGCCTTGCCGGTGCCGGAGTCCAGGTTGACGATCATCAGGGCGGTCACGCCGTTGGTGATCATCTGGTCGGCGATGGTCTGGAACGCGTTCTTGTCGCCCTGGGCGTTCTGGATGTCGTACTCGACGCCGGCGGCCTTGAACGCCTCCTCCAGGAACTTGCGGTCCGCGCCCTCCCACCGGGCGGAGGACTTGCTGTCCGGCAGGATCACGCCGATCTTCGGGGCCTTGTCGCTGCCGCCAGCCTGGTCACCGCTGCCGGAGTCGTCGCCGCAGGCGGTCATGCCGCCGGTGGCGAGCAGGCCCACGGCGGCGAGGGTGAGGAAGCCCTTGCGCATGTGCAGGGTCCTTTCGGGGGTGGGGGATGATGCTGGTTTGTTGTGTCCGGCAACGTATTCCGCGTCACACTGTGGGCACAAGAGTGCCGAGGTGGCGAGTTTGTTGTTGGCAGTAACAATTCAGCAACGTCCCTGTCACCCGGCCGTCGCCCCACGCGGGAGCGCTCTCCCGCCGGCTCGGGGAGCGGCGCAGCTCAGCGGGCGGACAGCGGGGCCGTGGCCGCCCCGGTGAGGGCGACCAGATCCTGCGGGGCGAGTTGGAGCTGGAGGCCGCGCCGGCCCGCCGAGACGTAGACGGTGGGGTGGTCGAGCGCCGACGAGTCGAGCACCGTGGGCAGCCGCCGGCGCTGGCCGAGCGGGCTGATCCCGCCGCGCACGTAGCCGGTGACCCGTTCGGCCACCGCCCGGTCGGCCATGGCGGCCCGCTTGCCGCCGACCGCCGCGGCGAGCGCCTTGAGGTCCAGCTCGCCGGTGACCGGCACGACCGCCACGGTCAGCGCGCCGTCGACCTCGGCGACCAGCGACTTGAACACCCGCTCCGGCGGCACCCCCAGCGCCGCCGCGACCAGCGCGCCGTAGTTCGGCGCGTCGGGGGAGACGTCGTACGGATGCGTGCTGTGGGCGATCTTCCGCTTCGTCAGCAGCGCGGTCGCCGGAGTGCCCTGTCCCGCCATGACCGTCAAGTTAACCCGGGCCCGGGTGGCCCGCGAGCCGATAAGGCCGGCTACCCGACCGGCCGGCAGACCAGCGCCGTCGGCGCCCCGGCGACCCGGGTCAGCACCAGGCTGGCCGCCTCGTCGCCGGCCAGCCGCAGGTCCCGCCGCAGCTTCTCCGGCTCCAGCGCGGAGCCGCGCTTGAGGATCTCCACCCGCCCGACCCGGCGGTCCCGCAGCAGCGCCCGCAGCCGCTTGAGCGAGAACGGCAGCACGTCGGTGACCTCCAGGCAGCGGGCGAACGGGGTCGCCGCCGGGGCGTCCGCGTAGAGGTAGGCGATGCTCGGGTCGGCCAGCGTCGCGTCGAGGGCACCCGCCAGCTCCGCGACCAGGTGCGCGCGGACCACCGCCGGGTCCGGGTCGTACAGGAAGCGGCGGACCGGCCCGACCGGCGCCTCGGCGTCGCCGGAGCCGGTCACCTGATAGGAGGGGACCCTTCCTCTACCGGAGGCGTTAACAGGGGGCCCTTCCTTACCGCGCAGCAGGGTGGCCCGGCGGGGGACCTCGGCGAGCCGGCCGCACCACAGCGCCGCCTCGACCAGGTCGCCGTCCGCGCTCACCCACTCCGCCTCGGCGCCCGCGGGGATCAGCGCGTGGTCGATCCCGGGCGCCACCTTCACCACCGTGTACGGCACCCGCGCGGCCAGGCCGACGACGAAGTCCCAGGGCGGGGAGTAGGCGTTCGGGTCGAAGACCCGCCGCCCGGTGCCCGCCTTCCGCCGCGCCGGGTCGCAGAACACCCCGTCGACCCGGCTGACGTCGAACGCCGTGGCGTCGCCGCACTCCACCGTGAACAGTTCGGCCAGCCCGGCCGCCTCCGCGTTGGCGGCGGCCATCGCGGCGGTCACCGGGTCGGCCTCCACCCCGTACACCCGGATGCCGGCCCGGGCGGCGGCGAGCGCGTCCGCGCCGAGGCCGCACCCGAGGTCGGCCAGGGTGCGCACGCCGGCGGCGCGCAGCCGGCGCGCGCGCCGCGCCGCGACGGTGCCGCGGGTGGCCTGCTCCAGCCCGGCCCGGGTCAGGAACATCCCCGCCGCCGCCGGCCCGAACTTGCCGACCGCCCGGCGGCGCAGCTCGGCCTGGGTGAGTGCGGCCGCCGCCAGCGCGGGCGGCATTCCGGCCGAGCGGAGCGCGGCCGCCGCGGCCAGCGGGTCGCTGCCGGCCACCCGCGCGGCCGCGTCGAGCGCGACCGACCCCTCGGGCGTACGCAGGGCGGCGAACTGGTCGAGGTCCACGCGGTCATTCTGGCCGCCCGGCCCGACGCGCCGGCCGGCGGGTTGGCACTCTCCTTGACGGAGTGCTAGCCGAGGAATAACCTGCGATTAGCACTCTCACCCCGAGGGTGCCAGCTTCCGGGCTGTCAGGCCCGGGCGCTGAACGCCAGGCGGACCGGCACCCGCGACGACGGCCCCGCCCGGTGGCATGTGGCAGATTGACGCCGGTCGGCATGCCGACCGGTAACGAAACCAGTACCCCAGGAGGGTATGCCCGTGACTACCGCGACCAAGGTTGCGATCAAGCCGCTCGAGGACCGGATCGTGGTCCAGGCGAACGAGGCTGAGACCACCACGGCGTCGGGCATCGTGATCCCCGACACCGCCAAGGAGAAGCCGCAGGAGGGCACCGTCCTCGCTGTCGGCCCGGGCCGGATCGACGACAAGGGTAACCGCGTGCCGGTCGACGTCAAGGTCGGCGACACCGTCCTCTACTCGAAGTACGGCGGCACCGAGGTCAAGTACGCCGGCGAGGAGTACCTGGTGCTCTCCGCCCGCGACGTCCTCGCGGTCATCGAGAAGTAAGCAACCGATCAGTGTCGTTGCCCCGGTCCGGCTCGCCGGGCCGGGGCAACGTCGCTTCGAAGGGACATTCATGGCGAAGATCCTGAGCTTCTCGGACGACGCCCGGCACCTGCTCGAGCACGGTGTCAACGCCCTCGCGGACGCGGTCAAGGTGACCCTCGGCCCGCGCGGGCGCAACGTCGTCCTGGACAAGAAATTCGGTGCGCCCACGATCACCAACGACGGCGTGACCATCGCCAAGGAGATCGAGCTCACCAACCCGTACGAGAACCTCGGCGCGCAGCTGGTCAAGGAGGTGGCGACCAAGACCAACGACGTCGCCGGCGACGGGACCACCACCGCCACCGTGCTGGCCCAGGCGATGGTCCGCGAGGGCCTGCGCAACGTGGCCGCCGGCGCCAACCCGACCGGCCTCAAGCGGGGCATCGACGCGGCGGCCGCCAAGGTCTCCGAGGCGCTGCTCGGCCGCGCGGTCGAGGTCGCCGACAAGAAGTCGATCGCGCACGTCGCGACCATCTCCGCGCAGGACGCCACCATCGGCGAGCTGATCGCCGAGGCGATGGAGAGGGTCGGCCGCGACGGTGTCATCACCGTCGAGGAGGGCTCCGCGCTCACCACCGAGCTGGACGTCACCGAGGGCCTCCAGTTCGACAAGGGCTTCATCTCGCCGAACTTCGTCACCGACGTGGAGGGGCAGGAGTCGGTCCTGGAGGACCCGTACATCCTGATCACCACCCAGAAGATCTCGGCGATCGAGGAGCTGCTGCCGCTGCTGGAGAAGGTCCTCCAGAACAGCAAGCCGCTGCTGATCATCGCCGAGGACGTCGAGGGCCAGGCGCTGTCCACCCTGGTGGTCAACTCGATCCGCAAGACCCTCAAGGTCTGCGCGGTCAAGGCCCCGGGCTTCGGCGATCGCCGCAAGGCGATGCTCCAGGACATGGCGATCCTCACCGGCGCCGAGCTGGTCGCCCCGGAGCTGGGCTACAAGCTCGACCAGGTGGGCCTGGAGGTGCTCGGCAGCGCCCGCCGCGTGGTGGTCGACAAGGAGAACACCACGATCGTCGACGGCGGCGGCCAGGCGGGCGAGGTCGCGGACCGGGTGGCCCAGATCCGCAAGGAGATCGAGGCCTCCGACTCCGACTGGGACCGGGAGAAGCTCGCCGAGCGGCTGGCCAAGCTGTCCGGCGGCATCGCGGTCATCAAGGTCGGTGCCGCGACCGAGGTCGAGATGAAGGAGCGCAAGCACCGCATCGAGGACGCGATCGCCGCGACCAAGGCCGCGGTCGAGGAGGGCACCGTCCCGGGCGGCGGCGCCGCCCTGGCGCAGATCCTGCCGGCGCTCGACGACGACCTCGGCTTCACCGGTGACGAGAAGGTCGGCGTCTCGATCGTGCGCAAGGCGCTGGTCGAGCCGCTGCGCTGGATCGCCCAGAACGCCGGCCACGACGGCTACGTCGTGGTGCAGAAGGTCGTCGGCAAGGAGTGGGGCCACGGCCTCGACGCCGCCAGCGGCGAGTACGTCGACCTGGCGAAGTCCGGCATCCTCGACCCGGTGAAGGTGACCCGCAACGCGGTCAGCAACGCCGCGTCGATCGCCGGCCTGCTGCTCACCACGGAGAGCCTCGTGGTGGAGAAGCCGGAGAAGGCCGAGCCGGCCGCCGCCGGTGGCCACGGCCACGGCCACGGTCACGGCCACCAGCACGGCCCGGGCTTCTGACCCTCGCCGTACGCCTAGTCGGGGCGCACCGTCCGCGTGACGGTGCGCCCCGACGCCTTTCGGGGGCGGCGCGCCGTCGTGGACCGGGGACGGCGCGACGCCGCGCCCCGGGCGGGGGCGCGGCGTCGGTGTGGTCCTCGGGTGGCCGGGCTCAGGCGATCTTGCGCTGGGCCGGGACGGTCGACTTGTGCGGCCGGCCCAGGCGAGCCTCCAGGCGGGCGATGTCGACCCGGGTCTGCCGGCGGTCGGCCAGGTCCTCCCAGCCGACGGCGAGCAGCCGCAGCCGCTCCGACTCGCTGAAGCCGCCCCACACGCCGTACGGCTCCCGAACGGTGAGGGCGTGCGCGGCGCACTCGGCCCGGACGGGGCAGGTGCGGCAGACGGCCTTGGCGCCGGACTCGCGGCGCAGGCGCGACGAGCCGCGCTCGCCGTCGGGGTGGAAGAACTGTGCGCTGTCCCGGCCCCGGCAGGCACCGAGCCGCTGCCAGTCCCAGAGATCGACGATGGGTCCGGGCAGTCTACGTACGTTCGACATCAGCACCCCTCCTCCCGCGCGGCACCGCGGAGATCCATGTGAACCGGCGTCCGGGCGGCGGTCCGCGCAGGCGCGCCGTTTCCGGCCTGGATGCTCCCTACCCGAGCCTTCCCCGGCTCACACTTCTGTGATCGAAAACCTTGGGCAACTAGCGGCATATGCCCTACTTGTCGGAAAAGTTCGGAGGATTGCCGGGAACCTCCTCGCGACCGGACTCGGTCATGGTCTGCTCGTGGGCGGAGAGGAGACCACTGTGCGTACGGTTCTCGTGTGCGTTCGGACACCGCTTGCGGCGCAGCATCTGACGTCCGCGGCGGCCCGGCTCGGGCTGTCCGCCGTCGTGCGGACCGCTGTCTCCGATCCCGAGGTGATGTTGCGTCTGGCCGAGCGTCCGGCCGACGTGGTGCTGGCGGACACGGCCCTCACCCGGCCGGACAGCGCGGGCTTCGTGCGCCGGGTGCTCGCCCGCGCGCCGCAGGCCTCGGTGCTGCTGCTCGGCACCGAGGAGTCGGAGGCGGCCGCCGCCACCATCAGCGCCGGCGCCCGGGGCCTGATCCAGGGCGCGGACCACGACCTGACCAGCGCGGTCGCCAAGGCCCTGCTGCTGCTCGTCGCCCCCGGCCGGGCGACCCGGAGCCGGGTCACCGACCCGGCGCGGGACACCGCGGCGGTCGGCGGGCCCGCCCGCGCCACCCCGGCCGGCCGGCCGCCGGCCGACCCCGGCCCCGCCTGGTCGGCCCCGTCCGCAGACGGCGCGGGCGGGGCGCCGACCGTGGTGCCGGCGCAACGCGGCGACGACCCCGCCGACCCGGCCGACCCGGCCGGTGAGCCGGCGGAGGCGGTGCCCGCGGGGCAGCGGGGCGCGTCCGGCGCGCGCGGCGGCCGGTCCCAGATCGGGCTGACCGAGCGCGAGCTCCAGGTGCTGCTCGGCATGGCGGAGGGCAAGAGCAACGCCGAGATCGGCCGCGAGCTGTTCGTCTCGGAGGACACGGTGAAGACCCACGCCCGCCGGCTGTTCCGCAAGCTCGGCGCCCGGGACCGCGCGCACGCCGTGGCCGCCGGTTTCCGCGCCGGGCTGGTGGCCTGAGCCCGGAATGCCAGGCTGGTGGCCTGAGCCCGGGATGCCGGGCTGGTGGCCTGAGCCCGGCGCGCCTGGCCGATGGGCTGGCGAGCGCGGCCGCCGGCTGCCGCTCGGTGCCGAGCGCGCGGCGCCGGGCCGGTGAACTGCCGGGGGTGGCCGACGGCCGGTGCCCCCACGGCGGCGGCCGTGCCTCAGCTCTCCGTGCCGTGCTCCTCGTCCGAGCCCTCGGTCAGGGTGTCGTGCACGCCGTCCGCGTAGCCCCGGGCGTAGTCCCAGGTGACGTAGTGGTCCGGGTCGGGGTCGTAGGCCGGCTCGTGCACCCGGGGCCGCCCGGAGCTGAGCAGGTGACGCAGGTTGCCCCGGAGCAGGTCCCAGTCGAAGTAGTGCGGCTCCCGGCAGTCCTCGCACTCGATGACCAGCCCGCGCACCCCGATCGGTGCCAGCAGCGCCTGGTAGATCTCCAGGTCGGCGAGGTCCTCCAGCACGTCCTGCCGCTCGACGTCGGTCAGCGGGTCGAGCGGGGCGTCGTCGCCCGGATCGTGCAGACCGGCGGCCGGGTCGGCCGGGTCGCCGTTGAAGGGGTCGATGGGCTCGTCGTGCACCCCCTCACCGTAGACCCAACGCCGGGGCCGCGTCCGCCCCCGGGCCGTCGGTGACCTGCGCCGCCACCGGCGGGGGCAGCCCAGGTCAGTGGGTACGATGGGACGACGCGCAGTCACCCGGCGTGCGCCGGCGCCCGCCCGCGCCACCTCGCTGAAGCCCGTCCGAGCAGCTCAGGGGAGCAATAGTGGAAATTTCGCCCAGCACCGATCTGCCGACCGCCGCCGACAGCGGCGAACTGGGCGGCCACCTGCCGGAGTTGCCCGCCGGCTCGGCCCGGGTGGTCCCGCTCGGCCTGACCTTCGACGACGTGCTGCTCCAGCCGGGCGAGTCGGACGTGGTGCCCAGCCGGGTCAACACGGTGACGAAGCTGACCCGCAACATCAACCTGAGCGTCCCGCTGCTCTCCAGCGCGATGGACACGGTGACCGAGGCGCGGATGGCGATCGCGATGGCCCGCCAGGGCGGCATCGGCGTGCTGCACCGCAACCTCTCCCTGGAGGACCAGGCCCTCCAGGTCGACCTGGTCAAGCGCTCCGAGTCCGGCATGATCACCAACCCGGTGACCGCCAGCCCCAACGACACCCTGCGGGACGTCGACGCGCTCTGCGGGCGCTACCGCATCTCCGGCGTGCCCGTGGTGGACGGCGAGGGCCAGCTGGTCGGCATCGTCACCAACCGCGACATGCGCTTCGTCTCCGACCCGGCCACCCCGGTCCGCGAGATCATGACCCGCACCCCGCTGGTCACCGCCCCGGTCGGGGTGAGCAAGGACGACGCCCTGGGCCTGCTGCGCCAGCACAAGGTCGAGAAGCTGCCGATCGTCGACGAGTCGGGTCGGCTGCGCGGGCTGATCACGGTCAAGGACTTCACCAAGAGCGAGCAGTACCCGAACGCCACCAAGGACGACGCCGGCCGGCTGCGGGTCGCCGCCGCCGTCGGGGTGGGCGACGACGCGTACAAGCGGGCGCGGGCGCTGGTCGACGCGGGCGTCGACGTGCTGATCGTGGACACCGCGCACGGCCACCAGCGGGCGGTGCTGGACATGGTCCGCCAGCTCAAGAAGGACGTCACGATCGACATCGTGGGCGGCAACGTCGCCACGTACGCCGGCGCGAAGGCGCTGGTCGACGCGGGCGCCGACGGCGTGAAGGTCGGGGTCGGCCCGGGTGCCATCTGCACCACCCGGATCGTCGCCGGGGTCGGCGTACCGCAGATCACCGCGATCATGGAGGCCGCCCGCGCCGCGCGGCCGGCCGGCGTCCCCGTGATCGGCGACGGCGGCATCCAGTACTCGGGCGACATCGCCAAGGCGCTGGTCGCGGGCGCCGACACGGTGATGCTCGGCAGCCTGCTGGCCGGCTGCGAGGAGAGCCCCGGCGAGCTGATCTTCATCAACGGCAAGCAGTACAAGGCGTACCGGGGCATGGGCTCGCTCGGCGCGATGCAGTCCCGCGGGCAGGCCAAGTCCTACTCGAAGGACCGCTACTTCCAGCAGGACGTGCTCGCCGAGGACAAGCTGGTCCCCGAGGGCGTCGAGGGCCAGGTGCCCTACCGCGGCCCGCTGTCCGCCGTCGCCCACCAGCTCATCGGCGGGCTGCGCGCCGCGATGGGGTACGTCGGCGCGGAGAGCATCCCCGAGCTGCACCGCCGCGGTCAGCTCATCCGGATCACGGCGGCCGGGCTCAAGGAGAGCCACCCGCACGACATCCAGATGACGGTCGAGGCGCCCAACTACCACTCCCGCTGACCATCCCCCTGTGACAACTGGAGTCCCCCATGCGTGACGTGGTCGAGATCGGGCTGGGCAAGACCGCGCAGCGCGGCTACCACCTGGACGACATCGCCATCGTGCCGAGCCGCCGGACGCGGGACGTCGACGACGTCTCCACCGCCTGGCAGCTCGACGCGTACCAGTTCGGCATCCCCTGCGTCGGGCACCCCTCCGACGCGACGATGAGCCCGGCGTCCGCCGTCCGGCTCGGCCAGCTCGGCGGTCTCGGCGTGCTCAACGTCGAGGGCCTGTGGACCCGCTACGAGAACCCGACGAAGGTCCTGGAGGAGCTGTCCGCGCTGGGCGAGGACGCCCGTGCCACCAAGCGGCTCCAGGAGGTGTACGCGGAGCCGATCCGCCCCGACCTGATCGCCGAGCGGGTCCGTGAGCTGCGCGCCGGCGGCGGGACGGTGGCCGTCCGGGTCAGCCCGCAGCACACCCTGGCGCTGGCCCCGGTGATCCTCGACGCCGGCGTGGACATCCTGGTCATCCAGGGCACCATCGTCTCGGCCGAGCACGTCTCCACCACCGAGGAGCCGCTGAACCTCAAGGAGTTCATCGCCGACCTGGACCTCCCGGTCATCGTCGGCGGCTGCACGGACTACAAGACGGCGCTGCACCTGATGCGCACCGGCGCGGCCGGCGTGATCGTCGGCATCGGCGGCGACGACTGGTCGACCACGGACTCCGTGCTCGGCATCCGGGTGCCGATGGCGACCGCGATCGCCGACGCCGCCGCGGCCCGCCGGGACTACCTCGACGAGACCGGCGGCCGGTACGTGCACCTGATCGCCGACGGCGACATCCAGACCTCGGGCGACATCGCGAAGGCCCTCGGCTGCGGCGCGGACGCGGTGATGCTCGGCGAGCCGCTGTCGCTCTGCGCGGAGGCGCCGGCCGGCGGCGCCTGGTGGCACTCCGCCGCCAGCCACCCGTCGCTGCCCCGGGGCGCGTTCGAGGTGGCCGGCGAGCCGCTGGGGTCGATGGAGCAGCTGCTCTTCGGCCCGGCGGACGAGCCGGACGGCCAGCTCAACCTCTTCGGCGGGCTGCGCCGGGCGATGGCCAAGTGCGGCTACCGCGACCTCAAGGAGTTCCAGAAGGTCGGCCTGGTCCTCGACCGCTGACCGCACGAAGAAGCACCGCACGCACCGGTCGCGCCGATAGGCTCGGCCGGTGCGTCGTACTCCTGACCGGATCCGCCCGACGCTCGTCGCCGTGGCGGCGGCGCTCGCGCTGCTGGTCGCCTGCACCACCGATGCCGCCGACCGGCGGGGCGGGCGCGACGGCCTGCGCCCGGGCAGCGTCGACCTCGCCGACCCGTACGTGCCGGGCGCCGGCAACGGCGGGTACGACGTCTCGCACTACCGCCTGGCGGTCCGGTACGACCCGGCGAACGACCGGTTGACCGGGCGGGCGAAGGTCGTGGCGACGGCGGTGCACGGGCTGTCCCGGTTCACCCTCGACCTCGCCGGCCTCGACGTCGCCGCGGTCACGATGGGCGGCGCCCGCGCCGAGCACCGGCGCGACGGCGACGAGCTGGTGGTGACCCCGCGCCACGGGCTTCCGCAGGGCCGGCAGTTCGCGGTCGAGGTGGACTACTCGGGCGTGCCGACCGCGAAGGCCGACGGGCAGCTCGGCACCGGCGGGTTCCTGCACACCGCCGACGGCGCCATCGCGCTCGGGCAGCCCTGGTCGGCGGCCACCTGGTTCCCGGTCAACGACCACCCGTCGGACAAGGCCACGTACGACATCGAGGTGACCGTCCCGGACGGGCTGGCCGCGCTGAGCAACGGGGTGCCGGGGGAAAGGACCAGCGCCGACGGCTGGACCACCTGGCGGTGGGCCGAGCGGGCCCCGATGGCCAGCTATCTCACCACGCTGGTGATCGGCGCCTACCGGGTGCAGACCGGCACGCACGCCGGCAAGCCGATGGTCACCGCCGTGCCGGCGCGTCTGCCGGCCACCGGCCCCGAGGACGCCTCGCTCGCCCGTACCGGCGAGATCGCCGACTTCCTGGCCAGCCGGTTCGGGCCGTACCCGTTCGACGCCTACGGTGGGGTCGTGGTCACCGACGACCGGGTCGGCTACGCGCTGGAGACCCAGTCCCGGCCGGTCTACGGGCCCGGCTTCTTCCGCAACGGCCGCCCCAACCCGGGGGTGGTCGCGCACGAGCTGGCCCACCAGTGGTTCGGCAACAGCGTGACGCTGACCCGGTGGAGCGACATCTGGCTCAACGAGGGCTTCGCCAGCTACGCGGAGTGGCTGTGGGAGGAGCACGACGGCGGTCGCACCGCGCAGCGCACCTTCGAACTGGAGTACGCCGCCACCGACTGGTCCCGCCCGGTCGTCGACCCCGGACGGTCGGGGCTGTTCGGCACGGCCGTCTACAAGCGCGGGGCGCTCACCGTGCACGCGCTGCGCCGCACGGTCGGCGACGACGCGTTCTTCCGCATCCTGCGCACCTGGACGGCCGAGCGGCGGGGCGGCAACGCCACCACCGAGGACCTGGTCATCCTGGCCGAACGGGTCTCCGGGAAGTCCCTGCGCCAGCTCTTCGACGCCTGGCTCGTCGGCGACTCCGCCCCCGCCCTGCCCTGACGCGGCTCTCAGGGCCGCTCGGTAGGCTGCCGCCGGACCGGCCGGGCGCGGGTCCGGCACCGGGTCGCCGGCGGGGCAGCCGGCGGCACAGGGGAAGGGACGAGGCGATGACGCTGTCGCGGAGGCTTCTGCGCGCGGGCACCGGCCTGCTGCTGACCGGGGCGCTCGGGTTGGCCGGGTGCGGGTCGGCCGACGAACCGGCCCCGGCCCCGGCCACGGACGCCGCGTCGCCGAGCGCGGCCCGCCAGTTCAAGCCCGGGGCGGCCGGCGTCGGCGACGAATATTTCCCGACCTACGGCAACGGCGGGTACGACGTCAGCCGCTACACGGTCAAGGTCCGCTACCACCCGGAGCAGGACCGGCTCACCGGCACCACCACGCTCCAGGCGGCGGCGACGAAGGACCTGTCGGCGTTCAACCTGGACCTGGCCGGGCTGGCGGTGCGGTCGGTGACGGTGGACGGCGCCCCGGCGAAGCACAGCCGCAGGGACGACGAGCTGGTGGTCACGCCGGCCAGCGGCCTGATCGCGGGCAACGGCTTCGTCGCCGAGATCGCGTACGAGGGCGAGCCGGAGCCGCTGCGCAACGAGACCCTCGGTGTCGGGGGCTTCCTGCACACCGACGACGGCGCCATCGCGCTCGGCCAGCCCGAGTCGGCGAGCACCTGGTTCCCGGTCAACGACCACCCCTCGGACAAGGCCACCTACGACTTCGAGATCACCGTCCCGAAGGGACTGACGGCGGTCAGCAACGGCGTGCCGGCGGGGAGGAGCACGGCCGGCGACTGGACCACCTGGAAGTGGGCGGAGCGCAGCCCGATGGCGAGCTACCTCAGCACCGTCGTGATCGGAAAGTTCCGGATCACGGAGGGCGAGCACAAGGGACGGCCGGTGTTCCACGCGGTCACCACCGACCTGCCGGAGGGCGCGGCGGACCGGTCGATCGCCGACACGGTCGAGGTGGCCGACTATCTGGAGAGCGTCTTCGGGCCGTACCCGTTCGGGGCGTACGGCGGCGTGGTGATCTCCGACGCCCGGATCCGGTACGCCCTGGAGACGCAGAGCCGCCCGGTCTACTCGGCGGGCTTCTTCCGGGGCGGCGAGAACACCGGGGTGGTCGCGCACGAGCTGGCCCACCAGTGGTTCGGCAACAGCGTGTCGCTGGCGAGGTGGCAGGACATCTGGCTCAACGAGGGGCTCGCCACGTACGCCGAGTGGCTCTGGGCCGAGCACGACGGCGGGCGCACCGCCCAGCAGGCGTTCGACGACCGGTACGCCGGGTCGTCCGACCAGGTCTGGCGGACGCCGCCCGGCGAGCCGGGGGTGGCGAACCTGTTCAGCGAGTCGGTCTACCAGCGCGGCGGGATGACCGTGCACGCGCTGCGGGTGGCCGTCGGCGACAAGGCGTTCTTCGAGATCCTGCGGACGTGGGCGGCGCAGAAGCGGGACGCCAACGCCACCACGGCCGAGTTCGTCGCGCTGGCCGAGCGGGTCTCGGGCAAGAAGCTCGACGACCTCTTCGACGACTGGCTGCGCGGCACCGGGCGCCCCGCCCGGCCCGAGCCGCTGTGACGGCGGTCAGCCCTTGACGCGCAGCTCCGGGTGGGCGGCGAGGTACGCGTCCGCCCGGCCGGCGCGCAGCTCGGTGAGGAACTTCCGGCCGGTCGGCTCAAGCTGCTCGCCCCGGTAGGCGCTGCCCTGGCCCACCCCCTCGCCGGGCAGGCCGACCAGCACGAACCGGTCCGGCGACAGCCCGCCGAGGGCGTACGCGACGTCCACGATCCGCGGCCCGCCCGCGTAGACCAGCGTGTCGCCGAGCGCGTCCACCACCTGCTGGACGCGCTCCGGCTGCCGGGCCAGGTCCTCGTCGAGGATCTTGGTCACCAGCGCCTTGACCAACTGCTGCTGGTGGCGCTGCCGGGCGTAGTCGCCGCCGGTGATGTAGCGCTGCCGGGCGTAGTCCAGCGCCTGCCAGCCGGTGAGGTGCCGCTCGCCCTTCTCGTAGACCATCTGCGGCCCGACGTAGCCGCCGCCGCCCGGGGCGGGCTCCCGGTGCCGGCCGTCCGGGCGGCGGTGCAGCGAGACCACCCGCTGGTCGACGTAGAGGTCCACCCCGCCGAGGGTGTCCACCAGCTTGTCGAAGCCGTTGAAGGTGAGCACCGCGCCGGCATCGATGCGCAGCCCGGTGTAGCCGCTGACCGTGCTGCGCAGCAGCTCGAACCCCTGGGCGGTGCTCGGCTCCTTGGGCTTGCCCGGCACCCGGCTGCCGTAGCTCATCGCGTGGGTGAGCTTGGTCTTCCCGCCGCCGTAGCCGGCCTTCGGGAAGGCCGGGATGTCGACCAGCAGGTCGCGGGGGAGGGAGAAGAGGTACGCCCGGTCGAGCCCCTTCGGCACGTGGACCACCAGCACGGCGTCGCCGTGCGGCTCCCAGCCGGGCACGCTGACCCGGGTGTCCACCCCGACCAGCAGGAGGTTGAGCGGGCCGGTGATGCCGGCGCCGGGCGGCGCCGTGGGGCTCGGGGTGGGATCCGCGCGCGGCGTGGCGCTCGCGGTCGGCGTGGCGGCGGTCGGGCCGGTCCGCCGTGACCCGTCGTCGCCGACGAGGCGGGTGACCACCAGCACGCCGGCGGCCACCAGCACCGCCGCCGCGAGGGCGGCGAGCCCCAGCACCCACCTCGGGCGCTGCGCCCCTGTCCCCTGAGCCATGCGACACCCCCGTGTGAGACAACGTTCGGAGTCCGGGCCCGGGTTCGGGTGGGCGTCCCCGGATCGACGGACCGGAGCATGATCGCGCGGAAACCCGTGCTGGCGCGATGGCTACTCAGCGGTAATGATGCGTGCATGCGGTACGACGTGGTCGTCATCGGGTCCGGCTTCGGCGGCAGCGTCACCGCGCTCCGGCTGGCCGAGAAGGGCTATGCGGTCGGTGTGCTGGAGGCCGGGCGTCGCTTCGCCGACGACGAGTTCCCGCAGACCTCCTGGCGGCTGCGCCGTTTCCTCTGGGCGCCCCGCCTCGGCTGCTACGGCCTCCAGCGGATCACCCTGCTGCGGGCGGCCGACCGGAAGGCCGGCGGTGGGGTGCTGGTGCTCTCCGGGGCCGGGGTGGGCGGCGGCTCGCTGGTCTACGCGAACACCCTCTACGAGCCGCTGGACGCCTTCTACGCCGACCCGCAGTGGCGGGGCATCACCGACTGGCGCGACGAGTTGGCCCGCCACTACGACCAGGCGAAGCGGATGCTCGGCGTCACCGCGTACCCCGTCGTCACTCCTGCGGACCGGGCGATGCGGGCGGTGGCCGAGCGGATGGGGGTCGGGCACACCTTCCGCGCCACCCCGGTCGGCGTGCACATCGGTCGGCCCGGTCAGCGGGTCGCCGACCCCTACTTCGGCGGCGCCGGCCCGGAGCGCACCGGCTGCACGCACTGCGGCGCGTGCATGACGGGCTGCCGGTACGGCGCGAAGAACACCCTGGTCAAGAACTACCTCTGGCTGGCCGAGCGGCTCGGCGCCCGGGTGCACCCGCTGACCACGGTGACCGCCGTGCGCCCGGTCGACGGCGGCGGGTACGCGGTGCACACCGTGCGCACCGGGGCCTGGCCGCGCGCCCGGCGGCAGGTGGTCCACGCCGACCAGGTCGTCTTCGCGGCCGGCGCCCTCGGCACGCAGCGGCTGCTGCACGCGATGCGGGCCGAGGGTGCGCTGCCCGCGCTCTCGCCCCGCCTCGGCGAGCTGACCCGGACCAACTCGGAGGCGATCCTCGGCGCCTCGGTGTCCCGCCGGCGGGCCCGCGCCGACGGGCTCGACTTCACCGAGGGGGTGGCGATCACCAGCTCGTTCCACCCCGACCCGCAGACCCACGTCGAGCCGGTCCGCTACGGGCGGGGCTCGAACGCGATGGGGCTGCTCCAGTCGCTGCTGGTCGACGGCGGCCCGCACCGGGTGCGTCGCTGGCTGGGCACGCTGCTGCGCCAGCCCGGCCCGGCGGCCCGGCTGCTGTCGGTGCGCGACTGGTCGGAGCGGACGGTGATCGCCCTGGTCATGCAGTCGGCGGACAACTCGCTGACCACCCGGTTGCGGCGCGGCCCGCTGGGGCGGCGCCTGGTCTCCGGGCCGGGGCACGGCGTGCCCAACCCGACGTGGATCCCCGCGGGCAACCGGGCGGCCCGGCTGCTCGCCGAGGAGATCGGCGGCACGCCCGGCGGGGCGCTGACCGAGCCGTTCGACATCCCGATGACCGCGCACATCCTCGGCGGGGCGGTGATCGGCGCCACCCCGGCCGACGGCGTGGTCGACCCGTGGCACCGGGTCTTCGGCCACCCGGGGCTGCACGTGGTCGACGGCGCGGCGGTCTCGGCGAACCTCGGGGTGAACCCGTCGCTGACCATCACCGCCCAGGCGGAACGCGCCATGTCCTTCTGGCCCAACAAGGGCGAGGAAGACCCCCGCCCGCCCCTGGGCTCCCCGTACGCCCGGATGGACCCGGTGCCCCCGCGCCACCCGGCGGTGCCTCCGCACGCCCCCGGCGCCCTCCGCCCCTGATCTCCCGCGATCGTGCACTTTCGGCCCCCGTTGTGCGGCTTTCGGGCCGCATGTCCGGGCGAAAGTGCAAGATCACGCGCGGCGGGGGTGACGTGTGGCGGGCCGTCGTGGGCGCGGGCGTGACGGTGGGTAGGCTTTCTGCACATGAGCACGCCTCGCCCCGTCCTCGTGGTGGACTTCGGAGCCCAGTACGCCCAGCTCATCGCGCGCCGGGTGCGCGAGGCCAACGTCTACTCCGAGATCGTGCCCCACTCGATGCCCGTCGCCGAGATGCTGGCGAAGGACCCGGCCGCGATCATCCTCTCCGGTGGTCCGTCCAGCGTCTACGCGCCGGACGCCCCGCAGATCGACGCCGGCATGTTCGACTCCGGGGTGCCGGTCTTCGGCATCTGCTACGGCTTCCAGGCGATGGCCCAGGCCCTCGGCGGCACGGTGGCCCGCACCGGCAACCGCGAGTACGGCGGCACCCCGCTGCGCGCCCGCCCGGAGGCCGGCGTGCTGCTCCGCGAGTTGCCGGACGACCTGCCGGTGTGGATGAGCCACGGCGACTGCGTCACCGAGGCCCCGGCGGGCTTCGCGGTGACTGCCGAGTCGGCGGGCGCGCCGGTCGCCGCGTTCGAGGACCTGGCCGGCCGCCGGGCCGGCGTGCAGTTCCACCCGGAGGTCGGGCACACCGCGCACGGCCAGGAGATGCTGCGCCGCTTCCTCTACGACATCGCCGGCATCGCGCCGACCTGGACGCCCGAGAACATCATCGACGAGCAGGTCGCCCGGATCCGCGAGCAGGTGGGCGACAAGGAGGTCATCTGCGGCCTGAGCGGCGGGGTCGACTCGGCCGTCGCCGCCGCGCTGGTGCACCGGGCCGTCGGCGACCAGCTCACCTGCGTCTTCGTCGACCACGGCCTGCTGCGCGCGGGCGAGGCGGAGCAGGTGGAGAAGGACTACGTCGCCGCCACCGGCATCAAGCTGAAGGTGGTCGACGCCGCCGACCGGTTCCTGGGCGCGCTGGCGGGGGTGACCGACCCGGAGCAGAAGCGCAAGATCATCGGCCGGGAGTTCATCCGGGTGTTCGAGGCCGCCGCGCGGGAGATCGCCGCCCACGGCGACGTGGAGTTCCTCGTCCAGGGCACCCTCTACCCGGACGTGGTCGAGTCCGGCGGCGGCACCGGCACCGCCAACATCAAGAGCCACCACAACGTCGGCGGCCTGCCGGAGGACCTGAAGTTCAGCCTGGTCGAGCCGCTGCGCACGCTGTTCAAGGACGAGGTCCGGGCGCTCGGTCTCCAGCTCGGGCTGCCGGAGGCGATGGTCTGGCGGCACCCGTTCCCGGGTCCCGGCCTGGCGATCCGGATCATCGGCGCGGTCGACCGGGAGCGTCTCGACCTGCTCCGCCAGGCCGACCTGATCGCCCGCGAGGAGCTGACCGCCGCCGGGCTGGACCGGGGCGTCTGGCAGTTCCCGGTGGTGCTCCTGGCCGACGTGCGCAGCGTCGGGGTGCAGGGCGACGGCCGCAGCTACGGGCATCCCGTGGTGCTGCGGCCGGTCTCCAGCGAGGACGCGATGACCGCCGACTGGTCCCGGCTGCCGTACGAGGTGATCGCCCGGATCTCCACCCGGATCACCAACGAGGTCGCCGAGGTCAACCGGGTGGTGCTCGACGTCACCAGCAAGCCGCCGGGCACCATCGAGTGGGAGTGATCCGGCCTCACGCCGCCGGCGGGTAGGTCGGCGGCGTGGGCTGCGCCACGGTCGGCTGCGTGGCGGTCGGCTGCGTCGCCGTGGGCGGCGCGGCCTGCGCCGGGTGCGGCCAGGCGGGGGCGTCGGCCGGCTCCTCGGGCATCAGGAACCACATGATCGGGTACGCGAGCAACGCGACCCCGGCGGTGAGCAGGCCGGCGACCGCGAAGACCACCCGGACGAGGGTGGGGTCGACGGCGAAGTAGCGGCCGAGGCCGCTGGCCACCCCGGCGACCATCCGGTCCGTGACGGGGCGGCGGAGCTGCTTGTACGGGGGCTGGGAAGAGGCGGTGGAAGTCATGCCTCCACCATCCGCGCGGCCGACCCGGCCGACCTCGGTGACCGCCCGGAGCCTTACCCTGACCTGCCCCTGAGGCGCGAGCATTGAGTCAGGAATCTGACTCTTTTCGATGCAGGTAACCGGGGCGGGGGAGAATTTGGCCCCGTGACCACCATGCTGGAGCCGCTCCGCAGGATCGCGGCATACGCAGTTTGTGCTGATTCAGTCGGCCGAGTGTTGCTGGTCCGCGCATCGGAGCGCTCCGGCACTCCCGGCACCTGGTCGCTGCCCGGCGGGGCGGTCGATCACGGTGAGGACCCGAACCACACCGTCGTCCGCGAGACCGCCGCCGAGACCGGCCTCTCCGTCACCGTCGACGGCCTGCACGACGTGCTGGCCGACATGCGGGCGCTGCCCGACCGGGGCATCACCATCCACACCGACCGCCTGATCTACCACGTCTCCGTCCGGGGCGGGACCCTCACCGACCGGGTCGACCGGCCGACCGACCTGGCCCGCTGGTGCACCCCGGAGGAGGCCCGCGAGCTGCCGCTGCGGTCGTTCACGGCGCGCGCCCTCGGGGTGCCCGCCTCGTCCGCCGACATCGTCCCGGAGGAGCCGCCGGAGTTCCCCTCGTTCTACGCCGTGCCCGGTCCGGACGGGCTGCACCGGGCCCAGCGCTTCGCCGCGTACGCCGTGGTGACCGACCCGGACGGGCGGGTGCTGCTCACCCGGGTCTCCGACGGCTACCCGGGCGCGGGCTGCTGGCACCTGCCCGGCGGCGGCACGGACTACGGCGAGCAGCCCGGCGCGGCCCTGATCCGGGAACTGGTCGAGGAGACCGGGCAGACCGGCCGCCTCGTCGAGCTGCTCGGCGTGGCCAGCCACCGGGACGCCGCGTCCCTGGGCCCGGAGGGTTACCCGATCGACTGGCACGGCGTCCGCGCGTTCTACCGGGTCGTGGTCGACAAGCCGGCCCCGCCCACCGTCGCCGACGTCGGCGGCTCCACCTGCGAGGCCCGCTGGTTCGCCCGCGAGGAGCTGGGCGCCCTCCCCACCGACCGCCTGACCGAGGTCACCGCCGAGGCCGTCCAGGCCGCCCGCCTGGCCTGACCCGCGCGCCCCCTTCTCCCACCCGTCCGCCGATCACGAGGTTGACCGGGCGGCACGTCGGCTCCGCTGCCGCTAACCTCATGATCGACGGAGCGGGTCGGCGCGGGCGGGAGTGCGGGCGGGTGGAGGAACGGCGGCGGGTCGGGGCGTACGGGGTGTGTCGGGGCGCCGACGGTCGGGTGCTGCTGGCCCGGGGTTCGGCCTCGTGCCCGTTCCCCGGTGTCTGGCAGCTGCCGGGCGGCGGGCTGGAGCACGCGGAGGATCCCGCGCACGCCGTGGTCCGTGAGTTCGCCGAGGAGACCGGCCTCACCGTGGAGGTGACCGGGCTCCGGGCCGTGCTCGCCGACGTGGCCACGTTCCATGACTCCGGCGTCGCGGTGCACACCGACCGCCTCGTCTTCGACGTCACGCTGCGTGGCGGCGAACCGCGGCCGGAGCCGGCCGGCGGCAGCGACGAGCTGGCCTGGTTCGCCCCCGACGAGGCGGCGGCGGTGCCGCTGATGCCGTTCACCGCCGAGGTGCTCGGCCTCCCCGTCACGCCCCTGCCGGCCGGCCTGCCCCGGGCGCTGCCCCGCGAGGGCGCGCCGTCGGCCGACCGGCGGCAGCGCTTCGGGGCGTACGGGCTGGTGACCGACCCGGCCGGGCGGGTGCTGCTCGCCATGATCGCCGACGGCTACCCGGGGGCCGGCCGGTGGCACCTGCCCGGCGGCGGCACCGACCACGGGGAGCAGCCGGTCGCCGCCCTGCTGCGCGAGCTGGTCGAGGAGTCCGGTCAGCTCGGCCGGGTGGTCGAGCTGGTCGGTGTCGACAACCTCCACAACCCGGCCGCGCTGGGCCCGGAGGGGCGCCCGCTGGACTGGCACGGCATCCGGGTGGTCTACCGGGTGGCGGTCGACGCGCCGACCGAGCCGCGGGTGACGGAGCTGGCCGGGGGCTCGACCGCCCGGGCCGCCTGGTTCACCCCGGAGCAGCTCGCCGGGCTGCGGCTCACCGAGATCGCCGCCCTGGCGCTGGGCCGGCTGTCCCGCTGACGACGGTCGCCGGCCCGCGCCCGGTACGCCCGGCCGGCTGTGACATCGATGACGGTCCGTAATCGGACATCGGGGCAGGCGGCGGTCGCTCGCCGAGCCGGTGGCGAGGGCGTCCGGTACATTCGATGTGGGGTTGGTGGAGGAAATGGGCGATGGAGCCCGGGTTGGGAATAAGAGGCGGTTCGCGCGGTTTAAGGGAGATATAAGTACCGCCGGCAGCTATCGCCAATCCCCGTTCCCCTATGCGATGGTGTACTCCGCAAAATGGCTGCCGGGCCAGAAAGGTCCGGCACGAGACAGCCGGACACCCGCCCCCGTGGCGGTCAGCCGATCCGGTGATGGAGGAAACGTGCCGAGAGCCCCATGGCGCCGGCGTCGTACCACTGACAGTCCGCGCCCCGCAGGGCGTCGCTGGGCGGGCCCCTTGCGCCGCAGCAGCACGTTCGCCCGGCAGGTGCTGCTGGTCCGGGTGGGCCGCCGCGACGGCGACCTGCGTGGTGCCACCGACCTGTCGCTGCCCGAGCACCGGTACGCCGACCGGCCGCGCCGCCGCTACGGTCTGAACAGGTTCGAGCGCGGCGACGTCGCGTCGATCGCCCCGGTCAGCCCCGCCCTTCCGCCGGCGGCCCCGGTCGACGAGCCGGCGATGGCGATCCCGCTGCTCCCCGGCGAGCGGACGGTCGCCCGCCGGATGAAGTTCGCGGTGGTCAACGCCTGCACGCTCAGCAGCCTGATGCTCGGCATGCTGGCGATCTTCCTCGCCATGCAGGGTGAGGTGCGGGTGGCCGCGCTGTGCCTGATCGCCTGCGTGGTGTTCGACGGCCTCGACGGCGCGCTCGCCCGCAAGTTCGGCGTGGCCAGCCCGTTCGGCGCGCAGATGGACTCGCTGGCCGACATGTGCTCGTTCGGCCTGGCCGCCCCCGTGGTGGTCTACGCCTCGCTGGCCGGGTCGGTGTCCACCGCGGCGGCGGCGGTGGCCTGCGCCCTCGTCGCGGCGTGCGCGGCCATCCGGCTCGCCCGGTTCAACGTCTCGCCGAAGGACGGCCGGTTCTTCTGCGGCGTGCCCACCACGATGGCGGCCGCCGTCCTCGCCCTCACCGTCGCCATCGGGCTGCCGGTGCCGGGCACGGTCCAGGTCGCCGGCGTGGCGCTGCTCGCCTTCGCCATGGTCTCCAGCTTCCCGTACGCGAAGCTGGCCCGCCTGGTCAAGCTGCCGCCGTGGGTGTGGCTGGCCCCGGTGATCGGCGCGCTGGTCGACATCCGGCTCACCTTCGCCCTGATCGTGGTCGGTTACCTGGTCAGCGGCCCGGTGCTCTGGCTCCGCCAGCGTCGCACCGCCTGACCCCCCACGTACGCCGAAAGGGGCGCCGCGATCCCGCGGCGCCCCTTTCGTGTCTGCCCGTGCCCGCCGGGTCAGCGCCAGCGGGCGATGACGGTGGAGCCGCCGACCACCTTGTCGCCGGGCCCGACGAGCGGCTCGGCGGCGTCGGCCGGCAGGTAGACGTCGGTGCGCGAGCCGAACCGGATCAGCCCGAACCGCTCGCCCCTGGCCAGCAGCGCGCCGATCGGTGCCCGCTGCACGATCCGCCGGGCGATCAGGCCGGTGCGCTGCGCCACGACCACCGTGCCGTGCGCGGTGTCCAGCACCGTGTACGCGGCGACGTTGTGCTCCGCCGCCGGCTTCATCGCGTTGGCGAAGCCGCCGTCGGCGACGAAGTAGTCGACCACCTTGCCGGCGACCGGGGCGCGGTTGACGTGCACGTCCAGCACCGAGAGGAAGACCGCGACCCGCAGCCACTCGCCCTCGCCGAAGCGCTCGTCGTGCAGCCGCTGGACCGACAGCACCTGGCCGTCGGCCGCGGCGACCACCGCCGACGGGTCCTCCGGCACGTCGCGCTCCGGGTCCCGGAAGAAGGCGGCCACCGGCGCGGCGGCCAGGGCGGGGAGCAGCCAGAGCTTCGACTTCGGCCGGGCGAGCCGGGCCAGCGCGGCCAGGCCGAGCGTGATGCCGGCGGCAGCCACCCCGTTGGAGTCGATGTGCATGCCGCGGGTCAGCGGCACGCTCGACGGGCGGTGCGCCGGGGCGAGCGACGCCGCCGAGGCGGCGTCGGCCGGGGTGAAGCGGAGCCGGTACACCCGCAGCGGCGGGTTGTTGCGCAGCACCAGGTCGGCGCCGACGCCGTACAGCGCGCCCTGCCGGTCCAGCTCCGCCGCCGCGCCCGCCGTGCGTCCCGGCGTGGCGGTCGTCGCCACGCTCAGCACCGCACCGTCGGTGAGGTACTTCGTCAGGCCCTCGACGGTGCCGCGGGTCTCGTCGGCCGTGCCGGTGAACGGCTCCCCGGCGATGACCACCGCGGCGGGCTCGGCCTCGGTGAGCGTGTCGACCACGCGGACCCGGTCGGCGACCCAGCGGCCCTGGGCGGTGACGTGCTCCCGCAACGCCCCGGGGCTGGTCGACCCGGCGGGCACCAGCGTGAGGGTGTCGCCGGGCAGCAGCGCGTCGATCGCCGCGGCCAGCACCGCGGACTCCGGCGTCGCGCCGACCAGCAGGGCGGCCTTCGGGTCGTTCATCCGGGCCAGCTCGGCGACGAGGGTACGGGCGGCTCGCTCGCCGATGCGGACCGGACCGGAGCGGCCGGCGGGGCGCACGGCGGGGGACTGCGTCATGTCGGACGGGCTCCTGACGGGGTAGAGACGGGAATCGCGGCGGGACCGCCACGGCGGCGCGGTCCGGCCGGCTCGGCGGCCAGGTCGGCGCGGGCCGGCCGGCGGAGGCGAGATCTCCACCGGCCAGCATAGGCGGCTGCGGAGGCGGGCCGCACCGCTGTGGTCAGCCGCGCGGGCGCTCCTCGCCGGACGGCACGCCGCCGACCGGGCCCGGCCGGTCGTCCTCGTCGGCGGGCCGGTCCTCGACCGCGTCCGCGCGGGCGTCGGTGACCGCCTCGGTGGGCGACTCGTCGGCGTCGTCCCCGGTCCGTGGGCCGGCCGTCGGCGCGCCCGACATCGGCGCGGACACCTCCCACTCGGACGGCCCGCCCCATTCGGACCGCTGGCCCCAGTCGGACCGCCCGGTGCCCCATGCCGCCGGCTCGTCGGCCGGGGCCGGCCGGTCGAGGTCCCACCGGGTCGGGTCGACGTCGGCGGTGTGCCGGTCCGGCTCGTCACCGGCGGGTTCGGCGGCCGGCTGGGCGGAGGTGGGCCCGACGCCGTCCGGGGTGGGGGCCGCGTCCTTGCCGGTCGTGGCGGAGCGCCCGGAGCGCAGCGCGCCCACCAGGCCCAGGAGACCGATCACGATCAGCGCGCCGGCCAGGAACCAGCCGACGGGTGGCAGGGCGAGCCCGAGCAGCTTGGCGAGCAGCCACCACGCGGCGAGCCCGACGAAGATCAGCCCGAAGGCGAACGACACGATGTCGGTGCGGTGGGCCTTCACCGGGTCACCTCCAGGTTGCCGGCGTTCACGTGGACGTAGAGGCGCAGCGTGCCGCCGCCGGCGCCGTCGGCGCCCAGGTCGGTCGTTTCCCGGAGCGGGCCGTCCAGCCCGCCGGAGCGCTTGCCGAAGACGACCGCGTCTCCGGCGTTGACGTCGGTCACCGTGGTGACGTCGACGTTCGGCGGCACCACCACGGTGCACTCGCCGAAGTTGACGGAGACCGCGATCTCGGTGTTCTTCTTGTCGAAGTCGACCGCCCGCAGGTCGAGGGTCGCGTCGCCGAAGCTGTTCTCGTAGCGGACGGCGAGGTCGCGGTGGTCGGTGGGGGCCCAGGTCACGTTGCCGTCGACGCCCCGGACCCGGTCGTAGGACTCGGCCACGGTGGCCACCCCGAGGGCGGCGGCGGCCACCACGCCGAGCGCGATCAGCCACCGGGCCCGCCCGAACCAGGTGCCGACCAGCAGGCCGAGCCCGATGGTGGCCAGGGTGGCGGCGAAGTACGCCGACGCCCCGACGTCGAAGACGTCCAGCAGGTCGACGACGGCGACCACGCCGAGGGCGAGGAAGATCAGCGAGAAGGTTACCGCGCCGAGCGGGGAGCGCTCACGCGGGCGCTTCGGTGGCTTCGCCGGTCGCGGCGGCGGCGGTGGCAGCGGCGGGACGCCCGCCTGGCCGGCGTACGGGCCGTGCGGGGCGAACGGGGGCCGGTAGCCCGGCGGCAGGGGCGCGGGGCGGGCCGGTGCGCCCCCCGAGGTCGCGGCGGGCCAGCCCGACGTGGGCGCGGCCGGCGTACCCGCGGAGAAGGGGGCGGGCGCGGGCGGGACGGCCGGCGCGGGCGGGGCGGCCGGCGGCCAGGCGGGCAGCTCGGCGGTCGGCTCGGCCGGCTGGCCGGCGACCGGGAAACCAGTGGCGTGCGCGGCCGGGGCCGGGGTCCCGCCGGGGGCCACGGCCACGCTCGGCGGGGCCTGGTACGCGGCCGGCGCGGGATAGCTGACCGGCGGCACCGGGCCGGGCGGGGCGGCCGGCGCGGGCGGGACCGTACCGGCCGGCGTGGCCCCGGTGCCCCGGTTGTCCCGGTTGAGCATCAGCGCCCCGCCGATCAGGATCGTGGCGCCGAGCAGCACCGCCCGGAACGCGTCGGTGACGATGTAGCCGAAGCTGACCGCGACCAGGATGCTGAGCACGATCACGGTGATCGGGGACATGCTGGAGCGGCCCCGACCGAGCATCGACTCCACGGGGGAGGCGCTGTCCCCCTCGCCGGGGATGATCAGCCAGGCGGTGACGTAGACCAGGATGCCGATGCCGCCGAAGAAGCCGAGCACGGCGAGGAGCACCCGCCAGAGCACCGGGTCGGTGTTGGTGGCCCGGCCGATCGCCGCGCAGACGCCGGCCAGGTAGCGGCCGTCGCGGGGGCGGACCAGCCCGTACCGGGAGGTGAAGCCGACGCCGCCGGACGGCGGCTGCGGCCCGGCGCCCGGATCCACGCCCGGCCCGGCGCCGGGCGGCGGCGTCCACCCGACGGCGCCCGGCGCGGCCACCGGCGGCGGCGCCCCGGAGGCGGTGGACGCGGTCCCGTCGGCGGGCGTCGCGGCGGGCGGCGGTCCACCGGGCTGTGCCGCCCCGGGACGGGGGGACTGGGCAGCTTCCTCGGTCATGCCCTCGATCCTGCTGCCCCGACCGCCCGGACGGCCTCAGGACCTGACCCTGACCCCACCCTGAGATCCCGGCGGCCGGAATGTCGGGGGCGTCCCCGTGGTCGGGTGGCGGCGCAGCGTGTGACGATCGAACCGGCGCCGGCAGCGGACGGTCGCCCGCCCCGTGCCCGTCGTGACCAGGGAGCCTCCGATCGACGCCGTGACCCAGCCACCTCGCCTCTACCGCGCCCCCGAGCACCGGATGGCCGCCGGGGTGGCCGCCGGCATCGCCGACCACCTGGGCATCTCGGTGCGCCGGGTGCGGGTCGCCTTCATGGTGCTGCTCGGGTTGAGCGGTCTCGGCCTGCTGCTCTACGCGGCCTTCTGGGCGGTCGTGCCGCTGCGGCCCGGCGACACCGCCGCACCGCCCCGCCGGGACGTCGCCCAGCTGCTGCCGTTCGTGGCGATCGGCCTCGGCGTGCTGCTGGCGCAGATGGTGGTCTTCGACTCGGTCGGCGCGGCGGGCACCGCCGGGTGGCTCGTCGCGATCATCGCGGTCGGCGCCGGGGTGATCTGGCACCAGTCGGCCCCGGAGCGGCGGCGACAGTGGGGTGACTCCATGCCGGTGCCGTGGCTGGGCGCGGTGGTGGAGGAGAGCGACCGGCGGGCCTTCGTGCTCCGGTTCATCGGCGGCGGGGTGCTGGTCGCGGTCGGCATCATCGGCGTCGCCGCGGTCTACTCCCCGGCGCAGAACTTCGACGCGGTGCTCAACGGCGTGATCTTCGCCCTGGTCGGGCTCGCCGGGGTCGGGGTGGTGGCCGCGCCGGTGCTGTGGCGGACGTTCAACCAGCTCCGCTCGGAGCGCGAGGGGCGCATCCGCGAGCAGGAGCGGGCCGAGCTGGCCGCGATGGTGCACGACCAGGTGCTGCACACCCTGGCCCTGATCCAGCGCAACGCGGCCGACGTGAAGACGGTCCAGCGACTCGCCCGTGGGCAGGAACGCTCCCTGCGCAACTGGCTCTACAAGCCCACCGGATCGCCGACCGAGCGCTTCGCCGCCGCGCTGGAGCAGGCCGCCGCCGAGGTCGAGGACACCTTCGCGATCACCGTCGAGGCGGTGGTGGTCGGCGACCGGGAGACCGACGAGCGGGTCGGCGCGCTGGTCGCGGCCGGGCGCGAGGCGCTGGTGAACGCCGCCCGGCACGCCGGGGTGCAGACGGTCTCGCTGTACGCCGAGGTCGAGCCGGACCAGGTCAGTGTCTTCGTCCGGGACCGGGGGAAGGGCTTCGACCCGGATACGGTGGAGGATCACCGGCACGGCGTCCGGGGCTCGATCATCGGGCGGATGAAGCGGCACGGCGGCCGGGCGGAGATCCGGTCCGGGCCGGGGGAGGGGACCGAGGTCCGGTTGATCCTGCCGATCTCCCGGGACTCGTCCACGGCGGAAAGGGACAAGTGATGACCGAGCAGTCGATGGAACCGGTCGAGGGAGCGGGTGCCGGCGCGGAGCGGCTGCGGGTCTTCCTCGTCGACGACCACGCCATGTTCCGCGCGGGGGTCCGCGCCGAGCTGGGCGCGCACGTCGAGGTGGTGGGGGAGGCGAGCACGGTCGGCGAGGCGGTCACCCGGATCGCCGCCACGCTGCCCGACGTGGTGCTGCTCGACGTGCACATGCCGGACGGCGGCGGTCGCGCGGTGCTGGAGGCGATGCGGCGTACCCATCCGCAGGTCAAGTTCTTGGCATTGAGCGTCTCGGACGCGGCGGAGGACGTGATCGGGCTGATCCGGGCCGGCGCGCGGGGCTACGTCACCAAGACGATCTCCCCGGAGGAGTTGGCCGCCGCGATCCGCCGGGTGGCCGACGGCGACGCCGTGTTCAGCCCCCGGCTGGCGGGGTTCGTGCTGGACGCGTTCGCGGCCCGTCCGGACGCGCCGGTGGCCGATCCGGAGCTGGACCAGCTCACCAACCGCGAGCGCGAGGTGCTGCGGCTGCTCGCCCGGGGGTACGCCTACAAGGAGATCGCCAAGGAGCTCTACATCTCGATCAAGACGGTCGAGACGCACGTGTCGAACGTGCTGCGCAAGCTCCAGATGTCCAACAGGTACGAGTTGTCCCGCTGGGCGGCCGACCGTCGGCTCGTGTGATCCACCTCTTTTCCCCACCATTTCGGGCGGAAGCGACGAATCTGGCCGGCAGGGGCTGACAAACGATCAATTCCCGTCCCATAATGCCCCGTCGCGTTCTCGCGTGCGGGTGGTGCGAACCCGCGGGAACGGCGGCTTCGCTCACCCGCCGTTCGGCGGGTCACCCCTGGGGAGAGGTACGCGAATCTGATGTTCGGACAACGAGGACGGCGCTGGGCGCGGATCGCCCTGGCGACCGTCGCCGGTGGTGCGCTGGCGCTCGGCTTCGCCGCGCCGGCCGCCGCCGCCGAGACGACCGGCGTGGCCAAGTCGGTGGGCGTCAGTGTCAAGCTGCTGCTCGACGGAAAGCCGAAGAGCGCCGGCGCGCTGGCGCTGAAGATCGACGGGAAGCTCGTCCCGGCCTTCTGCATCGACTACCACACCAATGTGGCGATCGACGGCAGGTACAAGGAGGGCACCTGGGACGAGTCCCAGGTGAAGAACCTCGGCAAGGTGCAGTGGGTGCTCACCCACGGCTACCCGAACGCCGACTCGGCGACGCTGCTGGCCGCCGCCGGCGCCACCGTCCCGGAGAAGGCCGACGCCAAGAAGCTGCTCTACTTCGGCACCCAGACCGCCATCTGGCACTTCAGTGACGGGATCACGCTCGGTGACTGGGTCAAGGACAAGGGCCTGCTCGGCAAGCAGCAGTACGACGTGGTCAAGAAGGTCCACGACCACCTCGTCGCCAACGCCACCGACCAGCCCGAGCCGAAGGCCGAGCTGAGCGTCGACCCGGCCAGCGCCAAGGCCACGGTCGGCGACAAGGCCGGCCCGTTCACGGTCAAGGGCCCGGCCGGCGACATCGCCGTCGCGGTCAGCGGCGGCTCGGCGGTCGACGCCGAGGGCAAGCCGGTCACCACGATCACCAACGGTGGGCAGTTCTGGCTGACCGCGGACGGCGCGGGCGAGGTCGAGGCGACCGTCTCCGCCAAGGGCTCGGTCTCCTTCGGCCGGGTCTTCCTCTTCACCGGCGAGAAGGCCGCGCAGAAGCTGATCCTCGGTGGCAGCACCGGTGAGACCGTGACCGCCAAGGCCCAGGCCACCTTCGCCGCGGCCCCGACCGAGTCGCCGTCGCCGAGCGCGCCGGCCGAGTCGCCCTCGCCGAGCGTCCCGGCGGAGTCGCCGTCGCCGAGCGCCCCGGTCGAGAGCCCGGCCCCGTCGACCTCCCCCGCCAGCAACGGCGGGGACCTGCCGCTGACCGGCTCCCCGATCGCCGCCGCGATCGCGGCCGGTGTGGCGCTGCTGGCTGCGGGTGCGGTCACCGTGCTGGTGGTCCGCCGCCGCAAGCTGCGCTTCACGGCCTGACCGACGTCCGTTCCGCGGCTCCGGCCCCGGCACCCGCTCCGCGCGGTGCCGGGGCCGGACCCGTCCGGCGGTCAGGTCACCCGGTACGCAGCACGGTGAACGCCTCGGCCAGCCGGCCGGCCGGCAGCCCGGCCTCGTCGGCCGCCGTGGTGAGCTGGTCCCGAACCCAGGTCTCCACGTCCATCCGCGCGGTCTGCGAGCGGTGCGCGCGCATCGCGGCGACCTTGCGCGCGTACTGCCCGGTGACGTCGACGGTGTGGTCCGGCGCCGGGCCGCCGGCGTACCAGATCTCCCGGACCACCCACGGCTGGAGCCCCTCGGCCAGCAGCTCGGGGTGGGCGCACGGGTTGCGCGCGTCCGGGTAGACCGCGCAGGTCGTGGCCTCGCCCACGGCGAGGTGGTCGGGGTGGCCCGGCCCGGCGAGGTGTTCCCATCGGCGCAGCGGCGAGCTGGTCAGCACCCGGTCGGGCCGGTGCCGGCGGATCGCCGCGGTGACGTCCCGGCGCAGGTCGAGCGTCGGGGCGAGGGCGCCGTCGACGTACCCGTCGAGGAACTCCACCTGCCGTACGCCGACCGCGGCGGCCGCCGCCCGCTGCTCCTCCTCCCGCAGCCGGGTCACCGACCCGCGCCCGGTGCCGTCGCACCCGCCCGCCTCGCCCCGGGTGACGATCAGGTACGCGACGTCGATGCCCTCCTCCACCCAGTTGGCCGTTGTGCCCGCACAGCCGAAGTCGATATCGTCCGGATGGGCAAAAACTGCCAGCGCCCGGACGACGTCCGAAAGTGCGGGTGCGGACGCGGGGAAGCTCACAAGCGTCGAGCGTACGCCCGGGGTGTCGATCCCGCAGAACCGTGTCTTTCCTGCTCAGAGCAGTACGACCGGCACCGATCATGATCTTTTTTCAAGTATCGGCAACGTGGCAAGCAACTAACGGCTTGATAACGGCACCTTCACGGAACGGGCCGGTAAGTGTCACAGTGGCAGCACCTCACCCCTCGAGTGAGGCACTCCGTACGGCCTGACGACCACGGCCGCCGTCTGTGAACGGTGTTCCGTGGTGGTCTCGCGTGCGCGGTGCCGAGCCCGGCGGGCGGGGCGGCCCGGCGGATCGGTACAACATCTTGTCCCGTTTCACTGCGGTGAAACCGGCGTCCCGCGCTGCGGGCCGGCGGACGTGTCACCCCCTTGCGTGCGTGAAACCCACGACGGAACCAGGTTAGAAAGAGGAGGCCCCTCGGAATGAGAGTCTCGAAGCGGGCAAGCAGCGCGGTCGCGCTGGGCGCGGCGTTCGCGCTCGTCGCGTCCGGTTGCTCGAGCAGCGACAGCGACGGCGGCGACGCCGGCGCCAGCGCCGACGGCGCGATCACCATCGAGGGCACCCAGCCGGAGAACGGCCTGGTCCCGTCGAACACCACCGAGACCGGTGGCGGCAAGATCATCGACTGGATGTGGACCGGTCTGGTCGAGTACCCGAACGACGGCAGCGCTCCGCGCAACGCTCTCGCCGAGTCGATCGAGACGACCGACTCCAAGGTCTACACCATCAAGATCAAGAAGGACACGAAGTTCCACGACGGCACCGTCGTCAAGGCCAAGAACTTCGTGGACGCCTGGAACTGGGGCGCCTACTCGCCGAACGGCGCGCAGAACGGCAGCTTCTTCGCCGACATCCAGGGCTTCGGGGACGTCAACACCGAGGACCCGGACGGCGCCGAGGGCCCGCAGAAGGCCCCCGAGCCCAAGGCCAAGGAGATGTCCGGCCTGAAGGTCGTCGACGACTGGACCTTCGAGGTCACCCTCGCCGCGCCGACCGCCGTGTTCCCGACCAAGCTCGGCTACAGCACCTTCATGCCGCTGCCGGACGCGTTCTTCACCCAGGGCGCCGAGGCGTTCGGCAAGAAGCCGATCGGTAACGGCCCGGTCAAGTTCGTGTCGTGGGAAGACGACGTCCAGATCAAGCTGACGCGCTTCGACGACTACACGCTGCGCGACAAGATGAAGATCAAGGACGTCACCCTCAAGATCTACCAGGATGACACGGCGGCCTACAACGACCTGCTCGCCGGCAACATCGACTTCATGCAGCAGGTTCCGGTCTCCTCGCTCGCGGGCGACAAGTGGAAGCAGGACCTGACCGACCGGGCGATCTCCTCGACCACCCCGTCGACCGGCATCATCGCCTTCCCGATCTACGACAAGCGCTTCCAGAACGCCAAGCTGCGCAAGGCGATCTCGATGTCGATCAACCGCCAGGAGATCAGCGACAAGATCTTCTTCGGCAACCGGAAGCCGGCCGACAGCTGGGCCAACCCGCTGACCCCGGGCGCCAAGCCGGGTAACTGCACCGCCTGCCAGTTCAACGTCGACGAGGCCAAGAAGCTCCTGGCCGAGGCCGGCGGCTTCACCGGCGAGCTGGTCATGTACTACAACGCCGACGCCAGCCACAAGGAGTGGATGGAGGCCGTCGCGCAGCAGGTCAAGACCAACCTGGGCATCAACGCCCGCGCCGAGGGCATGCCGACCTTCGCGGTGTTCCGTCAGAACATCAACGCCCACAAGATGAAGGGCATGTACCGCGCCGGCTGGCAGCAGGACTACCCGGACGTCGAGAACTGGGTCAACCCGCTCTACGTGAAGGGTGGCTCCTCGAACGACGGTCTGTACAGCAACCCGCAGGTCGACGCCCTGGCCAAGGAGGCCAGCTCCGCGCCGAGCCTGGAGGCCGCGCACGAGAAGTTCGCTCAGGCGGTCGCCATCATCGACCAGGACGTTCCCACGGTCCCGATCTACTTCGGCGGCCAGCAGTCCGGTCACTCGGAGAAGATCAAGAAGCTCGAGCTGACCAACGTCGGCGAGCTGGACCTCACCTCGGTCGAGCTCTGATCCGAACGGTCTGACCCCGGGTCGGGCTCACCTACCGGTGGGCCCGACCCGGGCCGTTCCGTGAGGGAGTGTTACAACAGTCCCTCGCCACGTCCGTCATCCCCGTGTCGGCCGTCCGACGCGCCCCCTGTCTGGAGGACCACCCCATGGGCCGTTATCTGTTGAGACGGCTGCTCCAACTCATCCCGGTCTTCATCGGAACGACGTTCCTGATCTACTGGCTGGTCTGGTCGGTGCCCGGCGACCCATTCGCCGGCAAGTGCGGCGAACGCGCCTGCCCGGACGCCTACGTCAACATGATGACCGAGAAGTTCAAGCTGGATCAGTCCATTTGGGTGCAGTACGGCAACTACATGCAGAACCTGTTCCGGGGCGACTTCGGGCAGACGTTCGGCGGCCGGGAGATCGGCGACATCATCGCCACGTCGTACCCGAACACCTTGAAGCTGGCCCTGGTGGCCCTCGTCATCGAGGCGGTCATCGGCCTCACCGCGGGTGTGCTGACCGGCCTGCGCCGTAACGGCTTCCTGGACAACCTGGTCCTGGTCTCCAGCCTCTTCCTGATCGCGCTACCGATCTTCGTCATCGGCTTCGTGCTCCAGTGGGTGCTCGGCGTGCAGTGGGGCGTCATCAAGCCCACCGTCTCCAGCGAGATGCGCATCTCGGAGCTGATCGTGCCCGGCTTCGTGCTGGGTAGCGCCTCGATGGCGTACATCGCCCGGGTCGCCCGGACGAGCATCGCGGAGAACCGGCGCGCCGACTACGTCCGCACCGCGATCGCCAAGGGCCTGCCGATGCGGCGGGTGGTCGGGGTGCACCTGCTGCGCAACTCCCTCATCCCGGTGGTCACCCTGCTCGGCACCGACCTCGGTGCCCTGATGGGCGGCGCGATCGTGACCGAGGGCATCTTCCAGATCAACGGGATCGGTCGCCAGGTCTTCCGCGCGATCGTCACCAAGGAGAGCGCTACGGTTGTCTCCATCGTGGTGGTCCTGGTGCTGGTCTACCTGGTCATGAACCTCGTGGTGGACCTGCTCTACGCCGCCCTGGACCCGAGGATCCGCTATGAGTGAGCGCAGCGAACGAAACCTGGTCATTGCAGCGTGCCCGGGCACCCACGCCCGGGTCGAGCGGAGCGAGGTGCCGGCATGAGCGACCCCAGTGCCGCGTCGATCGTCAGTACGCCCCCGGCCACCGCGCCGACCGAGCTGGGCGCGCCCACCAACGCGGGCCAGCCGGAGAACGCCCGCAAGGAGAAGCCGCGCGGCCTGCTCGGCGACGCCTGGCTCATCCTGCGTCGCAAGCCGCTGTTCTGGATCTCCGCGACGTTCATCGTCATCTTCCTGGTGATGACCGCCTTCCCGTCGCTGTTCAGCTCCGGTGACCCGGCGAACGGCGACCTGAAGAACAGCCTCGTCGGCCCGTCGTCGGAAGCCTGGTTCGGCTACGACTTCCAGGGGCGCGACGTCTACGCCCGGGTGATCTACGGCGCCCGCGCCTCCATCGTGGTCTCCGTGCTCTCGGTGCTCGGCGTGCTGCTGATCGGTGGCGCGATGGGCATCATGGCCGGCTACCGGGGCGGCTGGGTGGACGCCCTGCTCTCCCGCGTCGCCGACGTCTTCTTCGGCCTGCCCTTCGTGCTGGGCGCCATCGTCATCCTGACCACCTTCAACGGGTCGGGCACGAGCAACAGCAAGGCCGAGATCATGGCCCTGGTGAGCATGTCCCTGGTCGTGCTGGGCTGGCCGGTCGTGATGCGGCTGATGCGCTCCTCGGTGCTGGCCACCAAGGAGGCCGACTACATCGTCGCCGCCCGGGCGCTGGGTGCCGGCACCGGCCGGATCATCCTCAAGCACCTGCTGCCGAACAGCCTCGCGCCGCTGCTGGTCTACGGGACGATCCTGGTCGGTTCGTTCATCGGCGCCGAGGCGACGCTCTCCTTCCTGGGCGTCGGCCTGAAGAGCCCGGTGGTCTCCTGGGGCATCATGATCAACGAGGCCCAGTCCCTCATCCGGGTCGCGCCGTACCTGCTCTTCTTCCCGGCCGCCTTCCTCGTCACCGCCGTGCTGAGCTTCGTGGTGCTCGGTGAGACGGTCCGCGAGGCCCTCGATCCGAAACTCCGCTAGGGGCGATTCAGTTGTCCGACATTCTCGTGTCCGAGCAGTCCGCGGCGGGTACCTCCGGTCGCCCCTCCGGCCGTCTGCTCGAGGTCGACGACCTCCGCGTGGAGTTCCGCACCCGGGACGGCGTCGCGAAGGTCATCAACGGGGTCACGTACCACGTCGACGCGGGGGAGACCCTCGCCGTGCTCGGCGAATCCGGCTCCGGCAAGAGCGTCACCGCGCAGACCATCATGGGCATCCTGGACACGCCGCCCGGTTTCGTCACCGGCGGCCAGGTCCGCTTCCACGGCAAGGACATGCTGAAGATGTCCTTCGAGGAGCGTCGCCGCATCCGCGGTGAGGGGATCGCCATGATCTTCCAGGACGCGCTCTCCGCGCTCAACCCGGTTTTCACCGTCGGCTTCCAGATCGCCGAGCAGTTCCGGGTGCGGCGCGGCATGAGCCGTGCCGACGCCAAGAAGCGCGCGATCGAGATGCTCGACCAGGTCAAGATCCCGAACGCCAAGGGCCGGTTCAGCAACTACCCGCACCAGTTCTCGGGTGGCATGCGGCAGCGCGCCATGATCGCGATGTCGCTGGCCCTGGACCCGGAGGTGCTGATCGCGGACGAGCCGACCACCGCGCTGGACGTGACGGTGCAGGCCCAGATCATGGACCTGCTCGCCGAGCTCCAGCGGGAGCGGCAGATGGGCATGATCCTGATCACCCACGACCTCGGTGTGGTCGCCGACGTCGCGGACCGGATCGCGGTCATGTACGCGGGGCGCATCGTCGAGGAAGCCAACGTGTACGACCTGTACGCCAAGCCGGCGCACCCGTACACGATCGGTCTGATCAACTCGATTCCCCGGCTGGACGAGAAGGGGCAGCAGCTCCGGACCATCAAGGGCCTCCCGCCGAACCTGATGAACATCCCGCCGGGCTGCCCGTTCAACCCGCGCTGCCCCATGGCGCAGCCGGTCTGCCGGGAGAAGATCCCGCCGCTGCTGCAGGTGGGTGCCGGCCGGGCCAGCGCCTGCCACTTCGCCGAGGAGCTGGTGAACCGTGACTGAGAAGATCCTCGAGGTCCGTGACCTGGTCAAGCACTACCCGGTGACCAGGGGTGTGGTCTTCAAGAAGACCATCGGCCAGGTCAAGGCGGTGGACGGGGTCTCCTTCGACCTCAGGGCCGGCGAGACCCTGGGTGTGGTCGGCGAGTCCGGCTGCGGCAAGTCGACCCTGGCCCGGGTCCTGATGAACCTGGAGCGGCCGACCTCCGGCAGCGTGCTCTACAAGGGCCAGGACATCTCCAAGCTCTCCGGCGGGGCGCTGCGGCGGCTGCGCCGGCAGATCCAGCTGGTGATGCAGGACCCGTACACCTCGCTGAACCCGCGGATGACGGTCGGCGACCTCATCGGCGAGCCGTTCGAGATCCACCCGGAGGTGGCGCCGAAGGGCAGCCGCCGGGGCAAGGTGAAGGAACTGCTCGACCTGGTGGGCCTGAACCCGGAGCACATCAACCGGTACCCGCACCAGTTCTCCGGCGGTCAGCGGCAGCGCATCGGCATCGCCCGGGCGCTCGCCCTGCGGCCCGAGATCATCGTCTGCGACGAGCCGGTGTCGGCCCTGGACGTGTCGATCCAGGCGCAGGTGATGAACCTGCTGGAGCAGCTCCAGGGCGAGTTCGGCCTGTCGTACGTGTTCATCGCGCACGACCTGTCGGTGGTCCGGCACCTGTCGGACCGGGTCGCGGTGATGTACCTCGGGAAGATCGTGGAGATCGGCACCGAGGACGAGATCTACGAGCGGCCGACCCACCCGTACACCCAGGCGCTGCTGTCGGCGGTGCCGGTGCCGGACCCGACCGTCCGCGAGAACAAGGCGATCATCCGCCTCACCGGTGACGTGCCGTCGCCGGTCAGCCCGCCCTCGGGCTGCCGGTTCCGGACCCGCTGCTGGAAGGCGCAGGACGTCTGCGCCGAGCAGGTCCCGCTGCTGGAGATCCGGTCGGGCTCGGACCACCCGAGCGCCTGCCACTTCGCCGAGAAGCGGGAGATCGTGCAGACGCACGAGGTGTGACACCCACGGGACCGCCTGCCGACGTCACCGCGACGACGGCAGGCGGTCCCGTCGTTTCCGGGGCGGGCGCGGCGGCCGGCGGCCAGGACGCGACCACCGCGCCGCACGGCCCGCCCGCCGCGCCGCCCCCGTACGCCTCACAGGGGGCCGCGGCCGGCGCGGAGCAGCAGCAGCGCGAGCTGCGTGCCGTCGGCGCCGAGGGCGACTCGGAAACGCTCCAGGATCTCCCGTTCCCGGGAGAGCACGAGCCGGGTGCCGCCGGAGGCCATCCGGGTCGCCCCGACCTCCTGAGAGAGGCGGGCCCGCTCCTGCCACAGCTCGATGAGCGCCCGGTCGATCTCGTCGATCCGTTCCCGGATCTCCACGATCCGGGCGGCCGCGCCCGGCTCCGCGGTGCCGGTGCGCGCCTCCGGCTTCGCGTCGTCGGCGCCGCCCGCCGCGTCGACCTGGCCGGATGCCCCCGGGTCGGGCCGGCCCGCCCCGGGCCGCGTCAGGCTGCCGTTGGACTCCACCACGTCTGTCATCATCGGGTACCCCTCGTCGTCAGGTGCCGGGTGCCCGGATCCCGGGACGGAAAAGCCCCGGGCTCCAGGAGCCCGGGGCTTTTCGTAGGTCTGTTGATCAGGCGCGACCCACGGCTGCCGGACTCCCGGTGCCGTAGTAAAAGTAGAAGCGCTGCCCGAACACGTCGTCGAGTATGCCGACCCAGGGCCGGCGCGCGCAAGGATTCGGCCGGACACGTGGCCGGCGGCACGGTCCCGGCGCCGTCGGCGACGCCGGGACCGTGCCCGGTCAGCCGAGGCGGGTGATGCGGTCGGCCGGCCCGGGGGCGACCGGCTCGCCGGCACCCAGGTACGCGATCAGCGCGTCGACGTCGAAGCCGGGGGCCGTGGTGCGGCCGGTGCCGGCGCGCAGCTCGGTGAAGCCGTCCCCGCCGTTGGCCAGGAAGTCGTTCGTGGTGACCCGGTAGCTGGCCGCCGGGTCGACCGGCACGCCGTCGAGCGCCAGGGCGCTCACCCGCGAGCCCGCCGGGGCGGTGGTGTCGTAGGAGTAGGTCAGCCCGGCGGAGACCTGGAGGATGCGCTGGGTGGTCTGCCCGTTGAAGCCGACGAACTGCTGCTCCAGCACGTTGCGTAGCTGGGCGCCGGTGAGGGTCTGGGTGACCACCAGGTTGTTGAACGGCTGGACGGTGAACGCCTCGCCGTACGTGATCTCACCCGGCGCCTCGCCGCCGGCGGAGGCGGCGTACGGCAGCGACGCCCGGATGCCGCCCGGGTTCATCAGCGCGATCTGCGCCCCGGCCGACCGGGTGTACGCGAGCTGCGCGTCGGCGATCACGTCACCGAGCGGGCTCTCGCCGTTGGGGCGGGCGTCGCGGACGACGTCGGCCGACACCCGTCCCACCACCCGGTTGGCGATGGGCGCCACGGCCGTCCGGTACTTGTCGGCCAGCGCCTTGGCGGCCGGGTCCACCAGGTCGGGGTTGCGCACGTACGTGCCCGGCGCGCTCTGCTGCCAGGTGCCGTCCGGGTTGCGGACGCCGTTCTCGACGACCACGTTGCGGGCGGAGATGCCGGTGAACCGGCCGGTGCGCCGGTCCAGCGAGTAGTCCACGTCGGTGATCAGCTGGCCGTTGTTGCCGGCGCTGGTGACGACGCTCTGCGCGCCGGAGGAGTTCGGCAGGGAGCAGGAGTAGAAGCGGTGCGTGTGGCCGGAGACGACCAGCCCGAACTCCGGCCGCAGGCCGCGGACGATGTCCACGATCGGGCCCGAGAAGTTCGCGCAGTCCGAGACGCCCGGGGTGGCCGGCGGCGGCGACTGCGCGCCGCCCTCGTGCACCAGCAGCACCATCGCCTTGACGCCGAAGAGCTTGAGCAGCCCGCCCCACTTGTTGGCGGTCGCCACCTCGTCGGTGAACCGCACCGAGGCGATGCCGGCCGGGTTGACGATGTCCGGGGTGCCCTCCAGGGTCACGCCGACGAAGCCGACCGGCACGCCGCCGACGAACTTCACGTCGACCGGGGGCAGGATCGGCAGCCCGGTCTTCCTGCTGACGGTGTTGGCGGCGAGGTACGTGAACTTCGCGCCGGCGAAGCCGTCCCCGTCCTGGCAGCCGTCGACCGGGTGGCAGCCGCCCTTGTTGATCCGGATCAGCTCGTCGACGCCCTCGTCGAACTCGTGGTTGCCGACCGAGCTGACCTCCAGCCCGATCTCGTCCATCAGCTCGATGGTCGGCTCGTCGTGGAAGGCGGCGCTGACCAGCGGGGTGGCGCCGATCAGGTCGCCGGCCCCGACGGTGGTGGTGACCCGCCCCTCGGCGGCGGCCTCGGCGCGCAGCCGCTTCAGCCAGGTGGCGAGGTACTCCACCCCGCCGGCCGGGGTGCCGTTGACCACCGCGCCGTTGCCGCCGGGCGGGTCGATGGCGCCGTGGAAGTCGTTGTAGCTGAGGAAGTTGCCCTTGACCTCCCCGCCCGTGGGGGTGGCGTAGGAGACCGAGACGGGGGCGAGGGCGGCCCACGGGTCGTCGGCGGGGGCCGGGGCGGGCCGGGAAGCGGTGGGCAGCGTGGCGACGACGGCCAACGCGAGGGCGGGCGCGGCGAGGTGACGCAGCGCCGCCCGACCGCGCGAACGCGGCTGAGTCATGGTCGTTCTCCCAGTCGTGTGCGGGGGAAGGAGCCGGATTTCACCGTCATCGTTCTGTACCCGGGCCGGCGGCACCAGATGGGACAGGGTGACATCTTCGTCTCAACCTGGCCCGCCCCGCCGGGTCCGCCTGGCCCGCCCCGCCGGATCCTCCTGGCCGCCCTGCCGGATCCGCCTGGCCCGCCGCGCCGGATCGGCCCGCCCGGTCGCTCGGGCGGTCGCTCGGGCGGGTCCGGGCCCTCGGCGCGGCCGGTCCGCCGATGACGGCTCGGTCGCGCCGGGGTCCACGCGGCGGGGAAGTGTCCGGCCGGCGGCATAGACTCGCCGTGCGATGCATCCTCTCTTCGACATCCCCGTGTCCCCGCCCGCGCCGGCGCCTGCCCCGACCCCGCCGCACCGGCCGGGGTCCGCCGCCGCCCGCCTCGACCCGCAGGCCCTGGTCGAGGGCCTCAACGGGCCGCAGCGCGACGCCGTCACCCACGCCGGCTCGCCGCTGCTGATCGTGGCCGGCGCCGGTTCGGGCAAGACCCGGGTGCTCACCCACCGGATCGCCTACCTGCTGGCCGCCCGGGACGTGCACCCCGGCGAGATCATCGCGATCACCTTCACCAACAAGGCCGCCGGCGAGATGAAGGAGCGCGTCGCGCACCTCGTCGGCCCGCGTGCCCGGCTGATGTGGGTGTCGACGTTCCACTCCGCGTGCGTGCGCATCCTGCGCGCCGAGCACGAGCACGCCGGGCTGAAGTCGACCTTCTCGATCTACGACGCGGACGACTCCCGCCGGCTGATGCAGATGGTCGCCCGGGAGCTCGACCTCGACCCGAAGCGCTACCCGGCGCGCGGGCTCGCCGCCCAGGTCTCCAACCTGAAGAACGAGCTGGTCGACCCGGAGGAGTTCGCCGGCCGCGCCAAGGGCCCCAACGAGCGGGCGCTGGCGGAGGCCTACACGCTCTACCAGCGGCGGCTGCGCGAGGCGCACGCGCTCGACTTCGACGACCTGATCATGACGACGGTGCACCTGCTCCAGTCCCACCCGCACGTCGCGGAGAGCTACCGCCGACGGTTCCGGCACGTGCTGGTCGACGAATACCAGGACACCAACCACGCCCAGTACGTGCTGATCAAGGAGCTGGTCTCGGGCACGGAGGGGGTCGAGCCGGCGGAGCTGTGCGTGGTCGGCGACGCCGACCAGTCCATCTACGCGTTCCGCGGCGCGACGATCCGCAACATCCTGGAGTTCGAGCGCGACTTCAGCGACGCCCGCACGATCCTGCTGGAGCAGAACTACCGCTCGACCCAGACCATTCTCAACGCCGCCAACGCCGTGATCGACCGCAACACCTCGCGCAAGCCGAAGCGGCTGTGGAGCGAGGCGGGCGCCGGCGAGCGGATCGTCGGCTACGTGGCGGACACCGAGCACGCCGAGGCCGACTGGGTGGCCCGGGAGATCGACCGGCTGGTCGACGCCGACGAGACCCGCCCCGGTGACGTGGCCGTCTTCTACCGCACCAACGCCCAGTCCCGGGTCTTCGAGGAGGTGTTCATCCGGGTCGGCCTGCCCTACAAGGTGGTCGGCGGGGTGCGCTTCTACGAGCGCAAGGAGGTCCGCGACGCGCTGGCCTACCTGCGCGCGGTGGTCAACGACGACGACACGGTCAGCCTCCGCCGGATCCTCAACACCCCCCGACGGGGCATCGGCGACCGCGCCGAGGCGTGCGTGGAGGCCCTGTCCAGCCGGGACCGGATCTCCTTCGGCGCGGCGCTGCGGCGGGCGAAGGACGCGCCGGGCATCTCCACCCGGGCGGCCAACGGCATCGCGGACTTCGTCGACCTGCTCGACGGCGCCCGCGAGCTGGCCGAGACCGGCACCCCGGAGGAGGTGCTGGAGGCGCTGCTGACCCGCTCGGGTTACCTCACCGAGCTGGAGGAGAGCCTCGACCCGCAGGACGCCGGTCGGGTCGACAACCTCCAGGAGTTGGTCAGCGTCGCCCGGGAGTACACGGAGCGGATCGAGGCGACCGGCGAGGAGGGGGAGCGGGCCACCGTGGCCGGCTTCCTGGAGCAGGTCGCGCTGGTCGCCGACGCCGACCAGGTGCCGACCGACGACCCGGACCACCAGGGTGTGGTCACCCTGATGACGCTGCACACCGCCAAGGGGCTGGAGTTCCCGGTCGTCTTCCTGACCGGCCTGGAGGACGGCGTCTTCCCGCATCTGCGCTCGCTCGGCGACACCCGGGAGCTGGAGGAGGAGCGCCGGCTGGCGTACGTGGGCATCACCCGGGCCCGCCAGCGCCTCTACCTCTCCCGGGCGGTGACCCGCTCGGCGTGGGGGCAGCCGTCCTACAACCCGCCGTCCCGGTTCCTGGAGGAGCTGCCGCCGGAGCTGGTCCGCTGGGAGCGCACCGAGGGGTCGTACACCTCGTGGGCCGGCGGGGGCGGTGGCGTCGGGGGCCGCGCGGACCGTGTGCCCGGCGGGCGCGGCGGCTTCAACGGCGGCACCCCCAAGGCCGCCCAGTTGGCGAAGCGGCTCGGCGTCGACGCCAGCCGGCTGACCACGGCGAGCGAGCTGCCGCAGGGGCCGAAGGTGTCCGCCGGCGACCGGGTCAACCACCAGCGCTACGGCCTGGGGCGGGTGCTCGCGGTGGAGGGGCACGGCCCGGGCGCCCGGGCGCAGATCGACTTCGGCGACCAGACGATGTGGCTGGTGCTGCGGCACGCGCCGATCGACAAGCTCTGAGACGGCCACGGCCCGGCCCGGCGGCGCGCCGGACCGGGCCGTCCCGGTCGGGTACGGGTCAGCAGGCCACGTCGATGCCCCGGGCGCGCAGGAACGGCGCCGGGTCGATCTGGTTCCACATCTGGCCCTGGTGGACCTCGAAGTGCAGGTGCGGCCCGGTCGAGTCGCCGGTGGAGCCCTCCAGGCCGATGGTCTCGCCGGCGCCCACCTTGTCGCCCACGCCCACCTTGGCGGTGCTGAGGTGGGCGTAGTGGGTCAGGTAGCCGTTGCCGTGGTCGACGACGACGGAGATGCCGTACCCGTCGCCGACGTCGCCGGCCTTGGTGACCGTGCCGCCGAAGGCGGCGCGGACCGGGGTGCCGGCGGGCAGCGCGAAGTCGATGCCGGCGTGCAGGGTGCCCCAGCGCGGGCCGTAGCAGGAGGTGATCGCGGCGCCCTTCATCGGGACGACCCAGCTCGGCTTCGGCTTGCTGGTCTTCTTCGGCGTCGGCTTGGCGGTGGTCGCCTTCGGGCTGGGCTTCGCCGACGGGCTGGCCGTCGTGGGGCTCGGCGTCGGGCTGGCCGGGGCGGCCGACTCGCGCGCGGACCGGTCGGCGCGGTCGGCAGCCTCGGCGCGGGCCTGCGCGTCGAGGGAGACGGCGGCCGGGACGGAGGGCTCGTCGTTGCCGGTGGCCGCGAAGGCGGCGCCGCCGAGACCGAGGCCGACCAGGGCCGCCGCGGCGACGATCACTCGGGTGCGGCCGCCGGCCCGCAGCCGGTGCCGGGCGGGGGCGTCGGGGGTGTTCTCGTTCTGAATGTCTTCCTGCACGGCGGACCTTCGCTGATCGAGGGGGCACTTGACCTCGAAATACTGGTGTCGGCGGGGTCGGCAGCGGGTAGGGGGATCGGGTCGGGACGGAGCGACGGTGGCCGGTGCCGTCCGTTAACTCCCAATTTGGGGCTTTGATAGCGATAAGTGATCATGGTCGGCCGTGGCGCCGGTCACACCCGCGCCTGTGACCCGGTAGACTTTCGCCTGTCGCCGGCCGACGAAAAACCGCCCGGATCGACAGATCCGGGCGGTCAACGGTCGGTACGTGGCGTCAGGAGGCGGCTACTTCGCCGTTAGAATGCCTCGGTTTGTAGCTTGATGTCCACGTTGCGCTCCTGGAGCCACGGCACCGGGTCGAGCGGCTCGCCCTTGACATGCACCTCCAGGTGCAGGTGGGAGCCGTAGGAGTGGCCGGTGTTGCCGACCAGGCCGAGCTGGTCGCCCGCCTTGACCTGCTGCCCCTCCTGCACGCTCAGCGCGGAGGAGTGGCCGTAGATCGCCTCGCTGCCGTCGGCGTGCTGGACGATCACGGTGTAGCCGTAGCCGCCGAACCAACCGGCCTTCGTGACCGTGCCGGCGTGGATGGCGACGTAGGGCGTGCCCTCGGCGGCGACCAGGTCGATGCCGGTGTGCAGCTTGCCCCAGCGCATGCCGTAGGGGGTGTTGAACTCGTAGTCCTGGAGGGGGAGCCGACAGACCTCGGTCTCGGCGGTCTCCTTGGCCCCGGCGCGGTCGCTGTCGCGAGAGGCGCGGTCGGCGGAGTCGGCGCGGGCCGCGGCGTCCTGGTTGACGGTCGAGGCGGCCTTGAGCTCGTCGAGGACCGACGGGCTGACGCTCTTGGCGTCCGGCATGGCTCCCGCGCCGAGAGCGACGATGCCGGCCCCGACGAACGCGGTGGTGACGACGGCGGCGTAGCGGCTACGCGGGGGGGTGGGTACGCGGCGGCGACCGCGATATCGATCGGGCTCAGACGACAGGCGCTGGCGCACGCACACCCTCCGTTGTCGGGGATCCGATGCGGCTTCCTCGACGCTCGTGAAGCTCCGATGAACGTCGGCTGGCCGCGTCGTCACCCGTCCGTGGACCTGATGACAACCGTGGACACGTTAGCCAACCACCAGGCCCGTCACAAGCCGAAGCGCCGAATTGCTACTGCGTTCTGTCCCTTTGCGTCCGTGATTGTCATGCCTCGTTCCCGTCGAACGGCGCCCCCGTAACTGCCCGTTCGTCGCGCAGCGTGACCGAACGGCGGAGTCGTCCGGCTTGACGGCGGTGATCATCTACGGCAGGCGTACCGTCTGCGGCGGCAGCCTCCCCGGGTGTCGCCGGCCGGTGTGCCGTGCGCTTCGCCGCCCGGATTTCCCGGGCCGGGCGGGGCGGGTTACCGTTCGTTCAGGTGAAGCCGCGGAGCCGGTGAAAGGGATGCGCAGATGAGCTCTCGTGTTCGGGTCGTCGTCGCCAAGCCGGGCCTGGACGGCCACGACCGTGGCGCCAAGGTCGTCGCGCGTGCCCTCCGGGACGCCGGTATGGAGGTCATCTACACCGGCCTGCACCAGACCCCGGAGCAGATCGTGGAGACCGCGATCCAGGAGGACGCCGACGCGGTCGGCCTCTCCGTGCTGTCCGGGGCGCACATGACGCTCTTCCGGCGGGTGGTGGAGCTGCTCGGCGAGCGGGACGCCCGCGACATCGTCGTCTTCGGCGGCGGCATCATTCCCGACGCGGACATCCCCGAGTTGCAGAAGCTTGGCGTTGCCAAGATCTTCACGCCGGGCGCCACCACCGCCTCGATCGTGGAGTGGGTCCGGGAGAACGTCGCGCAGCCGGTCGCCTGACTGTCGGTCGGCATCCCGCCAGAGGGCGAGGATGCGCTGTTCGCGGACTCAGGCGGTCGACGGGTCACGGACGACTCGGGCCGGTCGACGGCTGACGTCGGACAGGGGGAGGGGCCGGACGCACCCCTCACACGTCCGGCCCCTCTATGCACGATGCCCCGCCGCCACCCCTCGACCGACAGGGCATCGGCCGTCTCCCGTCGCCGCGCTGCATCAGCGCTCCGACACCTGACTCAACGACGCCCCCGCGGAGGGGTTACGCAGCCCGGACAACATCGTCCGGACGGCTGACGTCGGGGGCCGAAGTCGCGGAAAGGCCGCGCGACGCCGCCGGCTGTGCATTACCGCACACCGCGCACCCGCTCGGTTGCGGCCGGTGTCCACCTCGCTAGGCTGCGCCCAATGGCCTGTTTCAACTGATGACAGGCGTCAAACTGTTTTCCATAACGCTGGTGGCGGCGCGACGGCGCGCCGCGGAGACGGGACGGGACGCGCAAACGTGGACCTGTACGAGTACCAGGGGCGGGACCTGTTCGAGCGGCACGGCTTGCCCGTGCTCGCCGGCGGCGTCGCCACGACCCCGGAGGAGGCCCGCGCGATCGCCGAACGCCTCGGCGGTCGGGTGGTCGTCAAGGCGCAGGTGAAGGTCGGCGGCCGGGGCAAGGCCGGTGGCGTGAAGCTGGCCGAGGGCGCGGATGAGACGGTGGCCCGGGCCACCGACATCCTCGGCATGGACATCAAGGGTCACACGGTCCACAAGGTCATGATCACCGTGACCGCGGACGTGGCCGAGGAGTACTACTTCTCCTACCTGCTCGACCGGGCGAACCGCACCTTCCTCTGCATCGCCAGCGTCGCGGGCGGCATGGACATCGAGCAGGTCGCCGCCGACACCCCGGAGAAGGTCGTCAAGGCCCCGATCGACGCCAACACCGGCGTCGACGAGGCGAAGGCGCGCGAGATCGTCGCCGCCGCCGGCTTCCCGGCCGAGGTCGCCGACCAGGTCGTCGAGGTCGCCGTGGGCCTCTGGAAGGCCTTCGTCGCCGAGGACGCCACGCTGGTCGAGGTGAACCCGCTGGCCAAGACCGGCGAGGGCAAGCTGCTGCTGCTCGACGCCAAGATCACCCTGGACGAGAACGCCGGCTTCCGGCACCCGGACCACGAGGCGCTCGTCGACCAGGCCGCGGTGGACCCGCTGGAGCAGGCCGCCAAGGAGAAGGACCTCAACTACGTCAAGCTCGACGGTGAGGTCGGCATCATCGGCAACGGCGCGGGCCTGGTCATGTCGACCCTCGACGTGGTCGCGTACGCCGGCGAGCGGCACGGCGGCGTCAAGCCGGCCAACTTCCTCGACATCGGCGGCGGCGCGAGCGCCGCGGTGATGGCGAACGGGCTGGAGATCGTCCTGTCCGACCCGTCGGTGAAGAGCGTCTTCGTCAACGTCTTCGGCGGCATCACCGCCTGCGACGAGGTCGCCAACGGCATCGTGCAGGCGCTGGCCCTGCTCGAGCAGCGCGGCGAGAAGGTCACCAAGCCGCTGGTCGTCCGCCTCGACGGCAACAACGCCGAGGCCGGCCGGGCGATCCTCGACGGCGCGAACAACCCGCTGGTCCAGCGGGTGGACACGATGGATGGCGCGGCCGAGCGGGCCGCCGAGCTGGCGGCTGCGGGGGTCTGACAATGGCTATCTGGCTGACCAAGGACTCGAAGGTCATCGTCCAGGGGATGACCGGTTCCGAGGGTTCCAAGCACACCCGGCGGATGCTCGCCGCGGGCACCAACGTCGTCGGTGGCGTCAACCCGCGCAAGGCGGGCCAGACCGTCGACTTCGACGGCACCGAGCTGCCGGTCTTCGCCAGCGCCGCGGACGCGATGGCGCAGACCGGTGCCGACGTGACCGTGATCTTCGTTCCGCCGCAGTTCACCAAGGGCGCGGTCGTCGAGGCGATCGACGCCGGGATCGACCTGGCCGTGGTGATCACCGAGGGCGTGCCGGTGCACGACACCGCCGCGTTCTGGGCGTACAACGTGGCCAAGGGCGAGCGGACCCGGATCATCGGGCCGAACTGCCCGGGCATCGCCTCGCCGGGCGCCTCCAACGCCGGGATCATCCCGGCCGACATCACCGGCACCGGCCGCATCGGCCTGGTCAGCAAGAGCGGCACCCTGACCTACCAGATGATGTACGAGCTGCGCGACATCGGCTTCTCGACCTGCGTCGGCATCGGCGGTGACCCGATCATCGGCACCACCCACATCGACGCGCTGGCCGCGTTCGAGGCCGACCCGGACACCGACGCGATCGTCATGATCGGTGAGATCGGCGGCGACGCCGAGGAGCGGGCCGCCGAGTTCATCAAGGCGAACGTGACCAAGCCGGTGGTCGGCTACATCGCCGGCTTCACCGCGCCTCCCGGCAAGACCATGGGGCACGCCGGCGCGATCATCTCCGGCTCCGCCGGCACGGCCGAGGCCAAGAAGAGCGCGCTGGAGGCCGTCGGCGTCAAGGTCGGCAAGACGCCGACCGAGACCGCCAAGCTGATGCGGGAGATCATGTCCGCCGGCTGATCCAGGCTGGCGTACGACCAGGGGGCCGACCGTTCGCGGTCGGCCCTCAGTCGTTGTAGAGCGGGTAGTTGCCGCCGGCCCAGAGGATGCCGCTGCCGATGATGTTGAGCACGCCGAACGCGATCGCCAGCCAGCCGAGCACCGGCGACTGGCCGAAGCGCTTGGCGTCCCGGATCGACAGGTAGCCGAAGACGATCCCCAGGATGCCGCAGCAGAGCAGGCCGAGGATGATGCCGAGCACGCCCCAGAGCGTGGTGCGGTCCTGGCCGGCCGCGGGCGGTGGCGGCGGGGGCGGCGGGTACGGAGCGTTCACGGCTTCCCTCCGGGCGTCGGTGCCGCGACTTCGGTCGCGTCCCTGGGCCGAGGCTAGACCGGATCGGGGGCGGGAGACGGTGGATCACGGAACTCGCCGTCGCTCGGGGGCGGTATCGGACTGCCACCACGCGCGCGGCATGCCAGAGTAGACCCGATGTCCTCCGTCACCCCTGATCAGCCGAGCCGCCCCGGCGTCGAGGCCGGCACCGACGCCCGGCCGGCCGCGCCCGCCGGGCGGGGCCGGCGGGTGCCCGCGCCGCGCAGCGGCGAGCCCCCTCGCAGCCGCGCCCCGCTGGCCGTCGCCGCGGCGGTCGCCGCCGGCTGGGCGGCGCTCACCTCGTGGCTGCCGGTGGTGGTCGTGCTCTGGCTGTTCCAGCTCAGCGAGGACGCTGCCTCCGTGCCGGGCGCGCTCCGCGCCGGGCTGGCCGGCTGGCTGCTCGGGCACGGCGTCCCGCTCGACACCGGCGCCGGCCCGCTCGGGCTGGCCCCGCTGGCGCTGACCGCGTTGGTGGTCTGGCGACTGACCCGGGCCGGCGTGCACACCAGCCGGGCGATCGGCGCGCGCGGTGGGGGGTCGCCCCGGCAGGCGCTCGTCGCGGCCGGCGCGGTCGGCATCGCGTACGCGCTGATCGGCGTGCTCGCGGCGGTGCTGGCCGGTGCGGGCGGCCCCGGGGCGTCACCGGTCCGCGCCGGGGTCACCCTCGCGGTGCTGGGCACGCTCGCCGCCCTGGTCGGCTCGGTCCGGACGACCCGCGTCGCCGGCCTGCTGGCCGCGCGGTCCCCGGAGCCGCTGCGTGACGGGATCCGCACCGGGCTGGTCGCCGGGCTGCTGCTGCTCGCCGCGGGCGGCGGGGCGGCGGGGCTCGCCGTGGCCACCGGAGGCGGTGACGCCGCCGACCTCATCGGGGCCTATCGCACCGGGGTCGCCGGGCAGGCCGGGATCACCCTGGTCAGCCTCGCCTACGCGCCCAACGCCACCATCTGGTCGGTCAGCTACCTGCTCGGGCCGGGTTTCGCCGTCGGCACGGACACGGCGGTCCGCACCAGCGAGGTGTCCGTCGGCGCGCTGCCGGCCGTCCCGCTGCTGGCGGGGCTGCCGCGCGGCCCGGTCGACGGCATCGGGGCGGCCCTGCTCGCGGTGCCGGTCCTCGCCGGGATGGCGGCGGGCTGGCTGCTGGCCCGCCGGCTGCTCCGGCTCGCCGCCGACGACCGGACGCCGCTGCGTTGGGGCCCGCTGCTCGGGCCGGCGGCGCTCGCCGGGCCGGTGGCCGGCGTGCTGCTGGGCGCCGCCGCGGCGGCCTCCGCCGGGTCGCTGGGTGGCGGCCGGCTGGCCGAGGTGGGGCCCGTCGCCTGGCAGGTGGCCGGCGTGGCGACCGCGGTCATCGCGGTGGGCGCGCTGCTGGGCGCCGCCGCAACCCGGGCGCTCTCCCGCCCCGCCGACCCGCCCCGCGCCCGTTGAGGCCCGCCGGTACGCGGAAGGGGCGCCCCGGCCGAGCCGGGACGCCCCTTTCGTGCCGTGCCGGTCAGGGCTGATAGGTGACCCCGAAGATCAACAGGGCGATCTGGAGCAGGCCCAGCGCGGCGCCGATGGCGCCGCAGATCAGGCCGGCGAGGGCCTGACCCTGGTTGTCGGCCAGCCCCTGGGCGGCCTTCTGCTTGCCCATCCAGCCGGTCACCCCGGCGGCGATGCCCAGCGGGATGCCGAGATAGCAGCAGACCAGCGGGATCGACGCGATGCCGAGGATCATCGACACCAGGCCGAGGGTGTTCTGCTGCTGCCCCGGCCCCTTGCCGGCGAACCCGGCGTTCGGGTACATGGGCGGCGGCGGGTACGCCTGCTGGGCGTACGGATCCTGGTACGGCTGCTGCCCGTACGGCTGGCCGGAGGTCGGCGGCTGGCCGTACGGCTGGCCGGAGGTCGGCGGCTGCCCGTAGGGCTGGCCGGAGGTCGGCGGCTGCCCGTACGGCTGGCCGGAGGTGGGCGGCTGGCCGTAGGGCTGGCCCGAGGTGGGCGGCTGGCCGTAGGGGTTCTGCGGTGCGGCGTACGGGTCGTTCGGCTGCCCGGAGGTGGGCTGCTGACCGTACGGCGCCGCCGCCGGCGGGGCGTACGGGTCGTGGTGCGGCGCGGTCGGGTCCTGGTGCGGCTGCTGACCGTAGGGATCCTGACCGGGGTAACCGGGCTGCATGCGAACTCCTCGCAGTTCTGTCAGTAGGTGCTGGCCGAGCTGCCGCCGCCAGCCAATCCGGCGAGGCCACCGAGCAGGCAGCACACCAGAACGATCACGTACCAGCTGATGCCGACGATCAGCGCCCACTTGGACCACTTCTTCGACTCGGCGGCCGCGGCCTGGGCCCCGGCGTAGTCGCCCTGCTGCAGCAGGGTGTTCACCTTCGAGGCGTTGATGATGGCCGGGATGGCCAGCGGCCAGAAGAGGAAGATGGCGACGATCGACATCGCCATGTTGTTGTTGACCGGCGGTTGCTGCTGCGGCTGGTATCCGGGCTGCATCTCGGCGTACTCCTCATTCCACTCGACACCCCTGGGGTGCCGGATCACTGACGGGTGCGGGCCGGACGCGTGCGCCGGTCCCGAGCGACCGGCAGCGTACCCGGTTCTGCCCAATCACGTCGTCGGTGAATGTCGCGCTGCCCAGCGGATGGAACCGTCGGCCTGCCCGATAGGCTGGTCAGGTGACCGAGCCCGCGTCCGCCGCCCGCATCGTCGTCCTCGTCTCCGGCTCCGGGAGCAACCTCCAGGCCCTGCTCGACGCCTGCGCCGATCCGGCGTACGGGGCCCGGGTGGTCGCCGTCGGGGCCGACCGCGACGGCATCGCCGGGCTGGACCGGGCCGCCGCGGCGGGTGTGCCGACCTTCGTCGAGCGGGTCGCCGACCATTCCACCCGCGAGGACTGGGACGCCGCGCTGACCGCCCGCGTCGCCGAGTACCGGCCCGACCTGGTCATCTCCGCCGGCTTCCTCAAGCTGGTCGGCCCGCGCTTCCTGGCCGCCTTCGGCGACCGCTACCTGAACACGCACAACACGCTGCTGCCGGCGTTCCCCGGCATCCACGGTCCGCGCGACGCCCTCGCCTACGGCGTGAAGGTCACCGGGGCGACGTTGTTCTTCGTCGACGCCGGAATGGACACCGGCCCGATCGTCGCGCAGGTCGCCGTGCCGGTGCGCGACGACGACGACGTGGAGACGCTCACCGAGCGCATCAAGGACGCCGAGCGGCACCAGCTCGTCGAGCAGGTGGGCCGCCTGGTCCGCGAAGGTTGGACGATCACCGGAAGAAAGGTCACGGTCCCGTGAGTTCCACTCAGGACGAACGCCGCCCGATCAGGCGGGCGCTGGTCAGCGTCTACGACAAGACCGGCCTGGTCGAGCTGGCCCGGGCGCTGCACGCGGCCGGGGTGGAGATCGTCTCGACCGGCAGCACGGCCTCGACCATCGCCGAAGCCGGAGTGCCGGTGACCCCGGTGGAGGCGGTGACCGGCTTCCCGGAGATCCTCGACGGCCGGGTCAAGACGCTGCACCCGAAGGTGCACGGCGGGCTCCTCGCCGACCTGCGCAAGGACTCGCACGCCGCCCAGCTCGACGAGCACGGCATCGCGGGGATCGACCTGCTGGTCTCCAACCTCTACCCGTTCCAGGCCACGGTCGCCTCCGGCGCGGGCGTCGAGGAGTGCGTCGAGCAGATCGACATCGGCGGGCCGGCGATGGTCCGGGCGGCTGCCAAGAACCACGCCTCGGTCGCCGTGGTGACCGACCCGGCCGCGTACCCGGCCCTGCTCGCCGCGCTCGACGAGGGCGGCTTCACCCTGGCCCAGCGCCGCGTGCTGGCCGCCCAGGCGTTCGCGGTCATCGCCGAGTACGACGTGGCGGTGGCCGAGTGGTGCGCCGCCGTGCTGGCGCCCGAGCAGGACGGCTGGCCGGGCTTCGCCGGGCTGGCGCTGCGCCGCTCGGCGGTGCTGCGCTACGGCGAGAACCCGCACCAGGCGGCGGCCCTCTACGTCGACCCGTCCAGCCCCGCCGGGCTCGCCGAGGCGGAGCAGCTGCACGGCAAGGAGATGTCGTACAACAACTACGTCGACGCGGACGCCGCGTGGCGGGCGGCCAACGACTTCGCCGACCAGCCGGCGGTGGCGATCATCAAGCACGCCAACCCGTGCGGCATCGCCGTCGGCGCCGACGTGGCCGACGCGCACCGCAAGGCGCACGCCTGCGACCCGGTGTCCGCGTACGGCGGGGTGATCGCGGTCAACCGGCCGGTCTCGGTCGAGCTGGCCCGGCAGGTCTCGGAGATCTTCACCGAGGTGCTGGTGGCGCCCGGTTTCGACGAGGGCGCCGTGGAGGTTCTCCAGGGCAAGAAGAACATCCGGCTGCTGCGCGCGCCGGCCTTCGACCCGCTGCCGGCCGAGTGGCGGCAGGTCACCGGGGGCGTGCTGGTGCAGATGGCGGACCGGATCGACGCCGACGGCGACGACCCGGCCAACTGGCGACTGGCCGCGGGCGAGGCGGCCGACGAGGCGACCCTGCGTGACCTGGCCTTCGCCTGGCGGGCGGTGCGCGCGGTGAAGAGCAACGCGATCCTGCTGGCGAAGGACGGGGCGACCGTCGGCGTCGGGATGGGCCAGGTCAACCGGGTCGACTCGGCGCAGCTCGCGGTCAGCCGGGCCGGGGCGGAACGCGCCCGCGGCGCGGTCTGCGCCTCCGACGCGTTCTTCCCGTTCGCCGACGGTCCGAAGATCCTCATCGACGCGGGCGTCCGAGCGATCGTCCAGCCGGGCGGCTCGATCCGTGACGAGGAGGTGATCGCCGCTGCCAAGCAGGCCGGCGTCACCATGTACTTCACCGCCACCCGCCACTTCTTCCACTGACCCCCCAGCCCTCTACCTCCCCCGCCCCTCACCCCCTCGCTTCCCGGCGATCTTGCACTTTGTGCCCCGGCATACGGGACGAAGCACGCGATTCGCGGGCACAAAGTGCAAGATCGCGGCGGCGGGGGCGGGGTGGGTCAGGGGGTGGGGCGGAGTTCGGCGAAGTGGCACGCCGAGGGGTGCGGGTCCGCGGCGCGGAGCACCGTGTGCGGCTCCTCGCGGGCGCAGACCTCCTGGGCCTTCCAGCAGCGGGTGCGGAAATGGCAGCCGCTCGGCGGGTCGGCCGGGCTCGGCACGTCCCCGGTGAGCCGGATCATGGTGCGCCGGTCGCGGGCGTCCGGGTCCGGCACCGGCACCGCCGACAGCAGCGCCTGCGTGTACGGGTGGGTGGCCCGCTCGTAGATCTCGTCCTCGGTGCCGATCTCCACGATCTTCCCGAGGTACATCACCGCGACCCGGTCGGAGATGTGCCGGACCACCGACAGGTCGTGGGCGATGAAGACGTACGACAGGCCGAACTCGTCCTGGAGCTGCTCCAGCAGGTTGATCACCTGCGCCTGGATGGACACGTCGAGCGCGGAGACGGGCTCGTCGCAGACGATGATCTCGGGCCGCAGGGCGAGCGCCCGGGCGATGCCGATGCGCTGCCGCTGACCGCCGGAGAACTGGTGCGGGTACCGGTTGATGTGCTCCGGGTTGAGGCCGACCACGTCGAGCAGTTCCTGCACCCGCTGCCGCCGGCTGCCCTTCGGCGCCGCGTCGGGGTGGATCTCGAACGGCTCGCCGATGATGTCGCCGACCGTCATCCGTGGGTTCAGCGAGGTGTACGGGTCCTGCATGACCATCTGCATGTTGCGCCGCAGCCGGCGCAGTTCGGCGCCGGAGGCCTTGAACAGGTCCCGGCCCTCCAGGGTGGCCCGGCCCGCGGTCGGCGTCTCCAGCCGCATCAGCAGCCGGGCCAGGGTGGACTTGCCGCAGCCGGACTCGCCGACCACCCCGAGCGTCTCGCCGCGGCGCAGCTCGAAGCTGACCCCGTCGACGGCCTTGACCGCGCCGACCTGCTTCTGGAACAGCACGCCCTGGCGGATCGGGAAGTGCTTGACGAGGTTGTCGACGGCGAGGATCGTCTCGCCCCGGACCTTGGTCGGGCTAGCGGGCGCTGTCATCACGGACCTCCTGCGCGAAGTGGCACGCGCTGGTCCGGCCGTCGCCGAGGACCAGGTCGTGCGGCACCACGTCCACGCAGACCTGCTGCACGTACGGGCACCGGGGGTGGAAGGGGCAGCCGGACGGGATCCGCATCAGGTTGGGCGGCAGCCCCTTGATGGTGGAGAGCTGCTGACCCCGCACGTCCATCCGCGGGATCGACTCCAGCAGCCCCTTCGTGTACGGGTGGGCCGGCGCCCGGTACAGCGAGCGGACGTCGGCGTGCTCGACGATCCGGCCGGCGTACATGACGGCGATCCGGTCCGCGACGCCGGCGACCACGCCGAGGTCGTGGGTGATCAGGATCATCGCCATGTCGAGATCGCGACGCAGGTCGGCCAGCAGGTCCATGATCTGGGCCTGCACGGTGACGTCCAGCGCCGTGGTCGGCTCGTCGGCGATCAGCACCTTCGGGTTCATGGCCAGCGCCATCGCGATCATGACGCGCTGGCGCATGCCGCCGGAGAACTGGTGCGGGTAGTCCCCGAGCCGGTTGGCGGCGGCCGGGATCTTCACCAGGTCCATCAGCTCGACGGCCCGCCGGCGGGCGTCCGCCTTGGACATGCCCTCGCGTTGGCGCAGCGTCTCGCCGATCTGCCAGCCCACCGGGAAGACGGGGTTCAGCGCGGAGAGGGCGTCCTGGAAGATCATCGCGATCTCCTTGCCCCGCACCTGCCGGCGCTGCTCCTCCGACAGCTTCAGCAGGTCCCGACCCTGGTAGAGGATCTGACCGGAGCGGATCAGCGCCGGGGGAGTGTCGAGGATGCCCATGATCGCCTGCGCCGTGACCGACTTGCCGGAGCCGGACTCGCCGAGCACGGCGAGCGTCTCGCCGGGGTCGAGGTGGTACGAGACCCCGTTGATCACCTTGGCCACGCCCTCGCCGGTGCGGAACTCGACGTGCAGGTCCCGTACGTCCAACAGGTGCCCGCCCTCGGGTGTCGGGGAGGCCGGCGTCGGCCGGACAGCGGACTGGCTCACGGTGCCTGCCTTTCGCTCGCGACTGCGGGGCTCGCTGCGCTCACTCCTCGCGCTCGCACGGGTTCCTGCCTTTCGCTCGCGACTGCGGGGCTCGCTGCGCTCGTTCGCATCCGTCACCGCAGTTTCGGGTCGAACGCGTCGCGGATCGCGTCGCCGAGCATGATGAACGCCAGCACGGTCAGCGCGAGGAACGTCGAGGGGACGACCAGCGGGGTGGCCGACTCCCGCATGTGCACCCGGCCGGCGTCGATGTCGATGCCCCAGGAGATCGTCGGCGCCTTCAGGCCGATGCCGAGGAAGGAGAGCGTCGCCTCGGCGGCGATGAACGAGCCGAGCGCGATGGTCAGCACCACGATCGCCGGGGCGAGCGCGTTCGGCAGGATGTGCCGCAGCATGATCCGGCCGTCGCCGGCGCCGAGCATCCGGGCCGCCGCCACGTAGTCCTGCTCCTTCGCGGTGATCACCGAGGAGCGGACGACGCGGGCCGCGGTGGTCCAGCCGAGGATCGCCAGCACGAAGATCACCGCGCCGATCCGGACCGCGGAGCTGTCGCTGTTCACCCGCTTCAGCAGCACGATCGCGGCGAGCAGCAGCGGGATGCCGAGCACGATGTCGATCACCCGGGAGAGCACCGCGTCGACCCAGCGGCCGAAGTAGCCGGCGACCATCCCGACGACGAGCGCGATCAGGCCGGTGAGCAGCGCGGAGAGGGCACCGACCAGCAGCGACGCGCGGGCGCCGTAGACCGCCCGGGAGTACGTGTCGCAGCCCTGGAAGTCGTACCCGAAGATCGCCCCGCCGGACGGGCCGGCGTGCTGGCGGGCCAGCACGCAGTCGCGGGGGTCGTTCGTGGTGAACAGGCCGGGCACGGCGGCCATGGCGGCGACCAGCACCACCAGGGCGAGGCTGATCCAGAAGATCGGGTTGCGGCGCAGGTCGCGCCAGGCGTCGCCGGCCAGGCTGCGCGGCTTCTGCGGTACGCCCGCCTGACCCGGCGCGCCCGGCTCGCCCGACGGCCCCCGCCGCGCGGCCTGGTTCTCCGAAGCAGCGACAGTCTCGAAGTCACTCATGCCAGCACCTCGCTGCGCTCGGCGCCGGCACGGAACGCCGCGTTGATGATTCGTTCGCTGCGCTCACTCATAGCGGATCCTCGGGTCGAGTACGGCGTACAGGACGTCCACCACCAGGTTGGAGACGAGATAGACCACGACGAGCACGCTGACGATGCCCACCACCAGTGGGCCGTCCTCGGTGCGGATGCCGCGGAAGAGGTTGAAGCCGACACCGGGGATGTTGAACACGCCCTCGGTGATGATCGCGCCGCTCATCAGGTTGCCCAGTTCGACGCCGAGGAAGGTGACCACCGGGATGAGGGAGTTGCGCAGCACGTGGACGCTGACGATGCGCCGCCTGGCCAGCCCCTTCGAGCGGGCGGTCCGGACGTAGTCGGCGCGCAGGTTCTCCGCCACCGAGGTCCGGGTCAGCCGCAGCGCGGTGGCCAGCGAGAGGGAGCCGAGCACGATGCCGGGCAGCAGCAGCGCGTACAGGTCGGGGTCGGCGCCGGCGGTGGGCGGGAAGAGCTGCCACTTGACGCCGAGCAGGTACTGGGCGAGGGGGGCGAGCACGATCGTGGGGATGCCGAGCACCAGCAGGGTCAGCAGCAGCGTCGAGTTGTCGAAGATGCTGGCCCGCCGGATGCCGGCGAGGACACCCGCGGTGACCCCGAAGACGATGGTGACGGCCATGGCGATCAGCGCCAGCTTGACCGTGACGGGCCAGGCGGCGGCGAGGATGTCGCCGATCGAGCGCCCGGTGAGCGACTGCCCGAGGTCGCCCTGCAGGAGGTTCTTGATGTAGTCGAAGTAGCGGTAGAAGAAGCCGCCGACCCCGGTCTGGTCGAGGTGGAACTTCTCCGTCAGGTATGCCCGCTGCGCGGCCGTGACCGGGCGCTCCCCGGCCAGCGCCTGGATGGGGTCGCCCTGGCCGGCGAACATCAGCGCGTAGACGATCAGCGTGGTCCCGAAGAACGCGAGGACCATCTGGAGCAGACGCCTCAGGATGAAGCGGAACATACTTGGCAGTCTCTCTGAAAAGGGGTGAAGAGGATGGCGGGTCGGGTCACCGTCCGTCGGTGACCCGACCCGTCGTGCCGCGCTGTTACTTGACGGCCTCGATCTTCAGCAGGTCGACCCGGTCGAAGAGGTCCATCTCCACGTTCTTGACCTTGGTCGAGTGGCCGAAGTTGTTCTGGCCGTACCGCAGCGGGATGACCGGCAGGTCCTTGGCGAGCAGGTCCTCCGCCGCCTGGTACTTCTTGACCGCCTCGTCCTCGTTCGCGGCGCTGGCGCCCTCGGCGAGCAGCTTGTCGAACGCCGGGTTGCTGTAGCCGTAGTAGTTCGACGAGCCGTTGCTGCTGTACAGCGGGCCCAGGTAGTTCTCCATGGACGGGTAGTCCATGACCCAGCCCATCCGGAACAGGCCGACCGGCTGCTTGGCCTTGAGCTTGGTCAGCAGGTCCGCGAACTTCGGCTCGGCGTTGCCCACGCAGTCCACGCCCAGGTTGGCCTTGAGCTGGTTGCAGGTCGCGTCGATCCAGTCCTTGTGGCCGCCGTCGCCGTTGTAGGACAGCTCGATCTTCGCCGGGCCGCCCGCGGCCTGGTACAGCGCCTTGGCCTTGGCCGGGTCGAACTCGCCGGCCTCGCCGATGGTGTTGTCGCGGTAGCCCGCGACGACCGGCGAGACGAACGAGCGGGCGGGCTGCTGCGAGTCCTTGAAGATCGACTTGGTGATCTCGTCCCGGTCGATCGCCATCGAGATGGCCTTGCGCACGTCCGGGTTGCTGAATTCCTTCTGGAACGTCGGGAACGCCAGCACCTGGAGCGACGAGGCCGGGCTCTGCTTGAACCGGTCACCGAGGTCGGTGCCGGCCGTCGACAGGTTCTCGGTCGGGATGGTCTTGATGACGTCCAGGTTGTCCGACAGCACGTCCGCGTACGCGGCGGTCGGCTGCTGGTAGATCCGGAACTCGACGCCGGCCACCTTCGGCTTCTCGCCGGGGAAGGCGTCGTACTTCTCGACCTCGACCTTGGCGTCGTGCTGCCAGGTCCCCTTCATCCTGAACGGGCCCTGGCCCACCGGCGCCTGCTCGTACCCCTCGGCCAGCACGCCGGGCGCGGAGAACGCGGCCTTCGGCATCGGGTAGAAGGCGGTGTAGCCGAGCATGGTCTTGAACTCGCTGTACGGCTCGGAGAGCGTGACGGTGAAGGTCAGGTCGTCGACCTTCTTCAGGCCGGTCAGCGTCTTGGCCTTCGGCGTCTCGCCCTGCAGGTCCTCGTAGCCGGCGATCTTCTCGAAGAAGTAGCTCGAGTTCTGCCCGTTCGGCGCGTAGGCGCCGTAGTTCCAGGCGTCGAGGTAGTTGTCGGCGGTGACCTTCTCGCCGTTGTGGAAGGTGTAGCCGTCCTTGAGCTTGACCGTCCAGGTCGTGTTGTCCTCGGACGTCACCGACTCGGCCGCCACCTCGTACGGCTTGTTGGCCTCGTCGTAGTCGACCAGCGGGCTGAACAGGGCACTGAGCACCTGTGAGCCGCTCGTCTCATTGGTGTTGGTCGGCACCAGGTGCTGCGGTTCGGCGATCTCGATCCGCACGGCCGCGTCGGGGTTGCTCTCGCCGGATCCGCCGTCGCCGCCCGAGCCGCAGGCCACCAGGCCCAGGGTCACCGCGAGCGGGAGGGCGGTCCAGGTAGCGAGCCTGCGCACGCGCATGTAGCCTCCTCATCTCCTCACGCTGCGCAGTCAGACCCGGCGCTGGGTTTACGCTACGCAACGTTGGGCAACGGTAGGTCGCGGGTTGGCGTTCGACAACGAGCGCGTTGCGAAGCGATAACGGAGCGGGCCCCGGGGCCTTGCGGCGGCCGATCTCTCCTGCTATAGCCGTCGGGTCGACAAATGTCGCCTCACCTGCGGGCTGTCGTGAGGCGGGTGGCTGTCGCCGCCGCCTCTCGGCCCTCCCGCGCCGCCCCGTCCCTGCTGTCCGGCGCCGTCCCCGTCGCGGTCGCGGCGTCCGGATGCGGCTGTGACCGAACCCACGCGCAGTAACTCACAGTGATGAAATGCACGTCACTCTTCGTGATCGGCCGGCTGGCTGGCGCAGGTCGTCGGATCACCGGGCTTCGACCGTGAGACGATCTGGGCGTGACGGCGACGCTTCTGGACGGCAAGGCGACCGCGGCCCAGATCAAGGACGAGCTGCGGACACGGGTCAAGGCACTGGCGGAACGCGGCATCACTCCCGGGCTGGGCACCGTCCTGGTCGGCGCCGACCCCGGGTCCCAGGCGTACGTCAACGGCAAGCACCGCGACTGCGCCGAGGTGGGCATCGCCTCGATCCGCCGGGAGCTGCCGGCCGACGCCACCCAGGAGCAGGTCGACGCGGTGCTCGCCGAGCTCAACGCCGACCCGGCCTGCCACGGCTACATCGTCCAGCTGCCGCTGCCGGGTCACCTCGACACCCAGCGGGTGCTGGAGCTGATCGACCCCGACAAGGACGCCGACGGCCTGCACCCGGTCAACCTCGGCCGGCTCGTCCTCGGCTACGAGGGCCCGCTGCCCTGCACCCCGCGCGGCATCGTCGAGCTGCTCCGCCGGCACGACGTGGCGCTGCGTGGGGCGAAGGTCGCCGTGGTCGGCCGGGGCAACACGGTCGGCCGCCCGCTCGGCCTGCTGCTGACCCGGCGCAGCGAGAACGCCACCGTGACGCTGTGCCACACCGGCACCCTCGACCTCGCCGCGCACACCCGCGCCGCCGACATCGTCATCGTGGCCGCCGGGGTGCCGGGCCTGCTCACCGCCGACATGGTCACGCCGGGCGCGGTGGTGGTCGACGTGGGCATCACCCGGGTGATCGGCCCGGACGGCAAGGGCCGCTACACCGGCGACGTCGCCCCGGAGACGGCCGAGGTGGCCGGCAAGCTGGTGCCGATGCCGGGCGGCGTCGGCCCGATGACCCGCGCGATGCTGCTGACCAACGTCGTCGAGCGCGCCGAACGCGACTGAGGTGTAAGGAAGGGCACCTTCCTAACGCCTGAGGTAGAGGAAGGGTCCCTTCCTTACACCTGCGGGGGCGACTGCGCCCGCGCGTACGGCCCATCGGGGTCATAACCGTCCGCCCCTGACCGGATCGGTGCCAGGATGACTGATACGGTCCGGAAAACCGACTGGTAGCAGGGAGTGGGACGACCATGGGTAAGAAGGTCACTGTCGTCGGGGCCGGCTTCTACGGCTCCACCACCGCGCAGCGCCTGGCCGAGTACGACGTCTTCGACACCGTCGTGATCACCGACATCGTGGAGGGCAAGCCCGCGGGTCTCGCCCTGGACCTCAACCAGTCGCGCGCGGTCGAGGGCTTCGAGACCAAGGTCGTCGGCGTGACCACGGGCCCGAACGGCGAGGGCTACGAGGCGATCGAGGGCTCGGACGTCGTGGTGATCACCGCCGGCCTGCCGCGCAAGCCGGGCATGAGCCGGATGGACCTGCTGGAGACGAACGCGAAGATCGTCCGCCAGGTCTCCGAGAACGTCGCCAAGTACGCCCCGAACGCCGTCGTCATCGTCGTGTCCAACCCGCTGGACGAGATGACCGCGCTGGCCCAGCTCGCCACCCAGTTCCCGAAGAACCGGGTGCTCGGCCAGGCCGGCATGCTGGACACCGCCCGGTTCACCAACTTCGTCGCCGAGGCGCTGAGCGTACCGGTGAAGTCGGTGAAGACCCTGACCCTCGGCTCGCACGGCGACACGATGGTGCCGGTGCCGTCGAAGAGCACGGTGAACGGCAAGCCGCTGCGCGACGCGATGCCGGCCGAGCAGATCGAGGAGCTGGTCGTCAAGACCCGCAACGGCGGCGCCGAGGTGGTCGCGCTGCTCAAGACCGGCTCGGCGTACTACGCCCCGTCCGCCGCCGCCGCCCGCATGGCCAAGGCCGTCGCGGAGGACTCCGGCGAGGTCATGCCGGTCTGCGCCTGGGTCGACGGCGAGTACGGCATCTCCGGCATCTACCTGGGCGTCGAGGCGGAGATCGGGGCCGAGGGCGTCAAGCGGGTCGTCGAGACCGACCTGGACGCCGACGAGCTGGCCAGCCTGAAGGAGGCCGCCGAGGCCGTCCGCGCCAAGCAGGCCGACGTCGCCAACATGTGATCCGTCACGCGACGAGGGGGCACGCCGGTCCGCCGGCGTGCCCCCTCGTCGTCGCGCCCCTACAGCGCCACGAACGCCTCGCCGAGGTGCGGGGTGGCGAGCACCGCGGGGCCGCGCGCGGCCAGGTCGCGCAGCAGCGCCACCCGCGACGCGCAGGCCGCCGCGGCGTCCTCCTCGTGGGCGTACGCCAGCTCCGGGGCGACCAGTTGCACGGCGTGCACCAGCAGGTCGCCGGTGACCAGCAGCCGCTCGTCGTCGACCTCCAGCAGCACCGACTGGTGTCCGGGCGTGTGCCCCGGCGTCGGCAGCAGCCGTACCGTCGGATCGAGCCGCACCTCGCCGTCGACCACCCGGAGCTGGCCGGCGGCGCGTAACGGCGCGACCAGCCCGGCCGGCAGCCCGGGGTTGATGCTCTCCACGGCGGCCAGCTCGGCCCGTTGGAGCACGTAGTCGGCGTTCGGGAAGTATGGCGTGCCCGGCGAACCGGTGACCGCCCAGCCGATGTGGTCGGTGTGCAGGTGGGTGAGCACCACCGTGCGCACGTCGGCCGGGTCGATGCCGGCGGCGGCGAGTTCGGCCGGCAGCCGCCCGGGCACCGGCGCCCAGCTCGACGCGGGGGCGCCGGCCGGGCCGATCCCGGCGTCGACCAGGGTCACCGGGCCGTCCCCGGCGCGGATCGCGAAGCTGCGGAACGGCAGCCACCACCGCCCGTCGGCGGTCACCGTGGCCGGGTCCCGCCGGTCGGCCGCGCGCCAGTGTTCCGGCGTGGCGTCCGGGAACGCCTCGGCGCGGGGCTGGAAGAACGGCCCCTCGCCGTCGGTGAGCGCGGTGACCGTGATAGACCCGAGGGTGCGGCGCGGTGGCATCGGGCGATGGTGCCAGCGCGGTCCCGTGCCGTGCCACCCCGTTTTTCCGGCCGACCGAGGCCGGCTGGGGGCTGCAAGCCAGTTTCCAGTACGCTCGTACTGCTTGAGCACGAGTCCCCCGAGAGGAGCGCCGGCCGATGGCGAAGATCAAGGTAAACAACCCGGTCGTGGAGCTCGACGGCGACGAGATGACCCGGATCATCTGGAAGCAGATCCGGGAGCAGCTGATCCTGCCCTACCTCGACGTCGACCTGCACTACTACGACCTGTCGATTCAGTACCGCGACGAGACCGACGACCAGGTCACCGTGGACGCCGCCAACGCCATCAAGCAGCACGGCGTCGGCGTCAAGTGCGCGACCATCACCCCCGACGAGGCCCGGGTCGAGGAGTTCGGCCTGAAGAAGATGTGGCGGTCGCCGAACGGCACCATCCGCAACATCCTCGGCGGCGTCGTCTTCCGCGAGCCGATCATCATGTCCAACGTGCCGCGGCTGGTCCCCGGCTGGACCAAGCCGATCATCATCGGCCGGCACGCCCACGGCGACCAGTACAAGGCCACCGACTTCGTCGTCCCCGGCCCGGGCACGGTGACCATCACCTACACCCCGACCGACGGCTCCGCGCCCGTGGAGATGGAGGTCGCCAACTTCCCCGGCGGCGGCGTCGCCATGGGCATGTACAACTTCGACGAGTCGATCCGGGACTTCGCCCGCGCCTCGATGCGCTACGGCCTGGACCGCGGCTACCCGGTCTACCTGTCGACGAAGAACACCATCCTCAAGGCGTACGACGGCCGGTTCAAGGACATCTTCGCCGAGGTGTTCGAGAACGAGTTCAAGGCCGAGTTCGAGGCCGCCGGCATCAGCTACGAGCACCGGCTGATCGACGACATGGTCGCCGCCGCGCTGAAGTGGGAGGGCGGCTTCGTCTGGGCCTGCAAGAACTACGACGGTGACGTGCAGTCCGACACCGTCGCGCAGGGCTTCGGCTCGCTGGGCCTGATGACGTCGGTGCTGATGACCCCGGACGGCCGTACGGTCGAGGCCGAGGCCGCACACGGCACCGTCACCCGGCACTACCGGCAGTACCAGAAGGGCGAGAAGACCTCGACCAACCCGATCGCCTCCATCTACGCCTGGACCCGGGGCCTGGCCCACCGGGGCAAGCTGGACGGCACCCCGGCGGTCACCGAGTTCGCCAACACCCTGGAGCAGGTCATCATCGACACCGTCGAGGGCGGCCAGATGACCAAGGACCTCGCGCTGCTCATCTCGCGGGACGCCCCGTGGCTGACCACCGACGAGTTCATGAACGCCCTGGACGAGAACCTGGCGCGCAAGCTCTCCGCCTGATCCTCCAGGCGCCCCTTGGCGGCACCGTTGTGGTGCTGCCGCCGACAGGAGCCCGCCGGCACCCGCCGGCGGGCTCCTGCCCTTCCTCCCGGAGCCCTCTCCCCGCCTTCCCGATTCCTCGCACAGGAAGGGGGCGGGGTCGGGAGTGAGTCGGGTCGGGGGCTCGTCACGCCGGAGCCTGGTCGAACAACCGGCCCACGGCGAGCCACAACGATCAGTTGTGCGCGCCTAGGGTGAACCGGTGGACACCGAGGCGTTGCGATCGTTCGTCCGGGCGGCCGAGCTCGGACAGTTGCAGCGCGCGGCCGAGGAACTGGGCGTCACGCAGCAGGCAGTCTCCAAGCGAATCGCCGCCCTGGAGCGCGAGCTGGAAGTCCGTCTGTTGACACGTACCGCCCGAGGGGTCGAGCTGACGCTCGACGGTCGGGCGTTTCTCCCCCACGCGCGGAGCATCGTCGCGGGTGTCGAGCGCGCCATCACCGCGGTCAGGCCGGGCTTCCGGGCCCTTCGGATCGACGTTCTCGGCCTGCGAAGCGCGCAGGCCGTCGTTCTGCACGACTACTGGCGGTCGCATCCCGAAATCAATCTCGACGTGGTGACCCTCCGGGTCGACGACCCACGCGTGGCGGTCGCCGCCGTCGAAGCGGGCGACGTCGACGCCTCGTTCCGTTCCGTCACCGCCCTGGACGCACTGCCGCCCGACGTGCAGATGATCCACGCGTTCGACTCTCCGCTGGAACTTCTCGTCGGCCCGGGGCATCCGCTCGCCTCCGCGCGAAGACTGACGCCACCACAGTTGCGCAGGCACCGGATATGGGTGCCGGGGATCGCGCCCCGAAGCGAATGGGCGGATTTCTACGATCAGCTCACCACCGAATTCGACCTGCGCATCGACGCGGCAGGCCCGCACTTCGGCGACGAAGTGCTCCTGGACACCCTCGCGGCCTCCGCGGACGTGGCCACTCTCGTGGGGGCACGCGACCGGTACGTCTGGCCGACGAACCACGACCTACGCCGCATCCCTGTCGTGGGTCCGACCCTCGCGTACCCGATCTCTCTCATCCTCCCCAGAACGAATCCACATCCGGGGCTCCGGGGAGTCATCACCCACCTCCGAGCCCTGCCCGCGCTCCCTGGGACGGTCTGGCGCCCGTCCTGGGCGACGACGTCACGCAGCGGCGACAGCGGCAGCGCAGATGCTCGCAGGTCCCGGCCCCGACAAGGATGACCCGATCGGCTGCTGGCAGCAGTCGTCGCGTCACCAGCGCGCCCGGTGAGTCCTGTCCGGTCACCGGTACACCAGAAAGGATCCTGCATGTCCAGCGACCGTCTCATGCGCATCCACGGCGCCGAGTTCCAGGCCATGGCCGAGAGGGTCCTGCGGGTCACCGAACTCACCTCCCGCCTGAACGTCCTGCCCTTCGACGACGAAGCGGGCAGGGCGGAACTGTTCGAACAGATCTTCGGCAGGCCGCTGTCGAGGAGAGTCACGATCTATCCGCCCTTCTACACGGACCACGGCCTTCACCTGGACCTCGCGGAGCGCGTGTTCATCAACCAGAACTGCACGTTCCTGGACTACGCCGGCATCCGGCTCGGCGAGCGCGTGATGGTCGGACCAAGGGCCACGTTCATCACCGTCGGTCATCCGGTCGATCCTGCGGAGCGACGGGGGTGGCTGAGCGGCGGGCCCATCGATGTGGCGGAGAACGTGTGGATCGGCGCCGGTGCCACGATCCTTCCCGGCGTCAGCATCGGCCGTGACGCCGTGGTCGCCGCCGGCGCGGTCGTGACCGACGACGTTCCGGCGGCGAGCCTGGTGACCGGCCGGAAGGCAACCGTACGACGACGGTGGTGACGACCTGTCCGGGGCCACACCGAGCCCCGCTCACCGCCGAGTTTCCGCTGCCGACGACGCCGTGGCCAGCGACATCCGGGGCCCTGGGCATTCGGGGCGGCGGCGTGTCGGGGGTGACACGCCGCTGGCGTCACCTGCTTCGGCGCGCCTCGTTGACCTGGGTGGACGAGATGCCAGTCGCGTCCAGGAAGGTTGACCGCGGTCGCCTCGCGGCAAGCGTGCCGATCAGCCAACCTTCCCGGCTGTCGCGCACAGCCAGCCGTCCCTTCCCTGCGGGGGGCCCTGTCCCGGGCCCCCCGCGCCCTGTCTGCACCACCTTTTGCCTGACGCGCTGGTGCCACCAGACGTTAGGAAGGGGCCCTTCCTCTACCGTGGGCGTTAGGAAGGTGCCCCTCCTTTCGAACGGTGCGCAGGAGTTCGGCGGCGCGTTCCGGGGCGATGTCGTTGATGAAGACGCCCATGCCGGACTCCGAGCCGGCCAGGTACTTCAGCTTGTCCCGGGCCCGCCGGATGCTGAACAGCTGCAGGTGCAGGTGGCCCAGCTCGCGGTCGACGCGTACCGGGGCCTGGTGCCAGGCGGCGATGTAGGGCATCGGCAGGTCGAACAGCCCGTCGAAGCGGCGCAGCACGTCGAGGTAGAGCGGGCCGAAGGCGTCCCGCTCGGCGTCGTCGAGCGCCGGGATGTCCGGCACCGGCCGGTGCGGGGCCACGTGCACCTCGAACGGCCAGCGCGCCGCCGCCGGGACGTACGCGGTCCAGTGTTCGTTGGCGGCGACCACCCGGTCGCCCGCGGCCCGTTCGGCGGCGAGCACGTCGGCGTAGAGGTTGCGCCCGCCGGTGCGGTCGGCGTGCCGGCGGGCGGCGGCCAGCATCGCCCGGGTGCGTGGCGTCACGAAGGGGTACGCGTAGACCTGACCGTGCGGGTGGTGCAGCGTCACCCCGATCTCCACGCCCCGGTTCTCGAACGGGAAGACCTGCTCCACGCCGGGCAGCTCGCTCAGCACGGCGGTCCGGTCGGCGAGCGCGTCCAGCACGGTACGCACCCGGCGCGGCGGCAGGCCGGCGAAGGAGGCGTTGTGGTCGTCGGTGAAGCAGACCACCTCGCAACGGCCCCGGCCGGGCCGGACCGGGGTGAACGGCGTGATCTCGGCCGGCTCGTCGGCCACCCGGCCGCTCAGCGAGGGGAACCGGTTCTCGAAGACGGCGACGTCGTAGTCGGGGGCGGGGATCTCGCTGAGCCGACCGGCGGTGGTGGGGCAGAGCGGGCACTGGTCGGCCGGCGGGAGGAAGGTGCGGGTCTGCCGGTGCACGGCGACCGCCACCCACTCGTCGGTCAGCGGGTCGTGGCGCAGCTGCGACGCGGGCGGCGGCGGCGGCAGCTCGCGCCGGTCCGGCTGGTCGCGGACGACGTCGTCCCGCTCGTCGAAGTAGATCAGTTCGCGGCCGTCGGCCAGCTCGATCGCGGTGCGTTTCATCGCGCCACCCCCGTCGGCGTGGCCGCCCGCGCCCCGTCCGCCGCCGGCACGACCACCAGTTCGCCCACCCGGTCGCCGAGCGACCGCCGCGCCTCGGGAGGCAACCGGTCGTCGGTGACCAGCACGTGGGCGGCGGAGAGCTCGACGATGGCGGAGATGCCGACCGTGCCCCACTTGGTGTGGTCGGCGAGCACCACCAGCCGGTCGGCGGCGGCCACCAGCGCCCGGTCGGTCTCCGCCTCCATCAGGTTGGGCGTGGTGAACCCGGCCCGCTCGCTGATCCCGTGCACCCCGAGGAAGAGCAGGTCCAGGTGCAGCGACCGGATCGCGCCGACGGCCAGCGGCCCGACCAGGGCGTCGGAGGGCGTACGCACCCCGCCGGTGAGCACCACGGTCTGGTCCGGGCGGCCCCCGACGTGCAGGATCTCGGCCACCGGCAGCGAGTTGGTGACCACGGTCAGGCCCGGCACGTCGACCAGCCGGCGGGCCAGCTCGGCGGTGGTGGTGCCGGCGGACAGGGCGATCGCCGCGCCCGGCCGGACCAGTTCCGCGGCCCGCCCCGCGATGGCCGCCTTCTCCGCCAGCTGCCGCACCGACTTGGCCCGGAACCCCGGCTCGTCGGTCGAGCCGGGGCCGGCGACCGTGGCGCCGCCGTGCACCTTGGCCAGCAGGCCACGCTCGTGCAGCGCCTCCAGGTCGCGCCGGATGGTCATGTCGGAGACGCCGAACTCGACGGCCAGGTCGGTGACCCGCACCCCGCCCGTGGCGCGTACCCGGTCCAGGATGGCCGCCTGGCGCTGCTGAGCCAGCATCCGTCGCACCTCCGTGCTCCCCGCGCCCTCACGCGGTCAAACGTGTTCGAACAAAGACGAACACTAGCGCGGAGGAATGACCCACGGAAGGAACAGGGGCGGATCAACGGAAGGAAACGGGGGCGGCTCAGATGGACTGGAGCCGGGGTTCCACCCAGCCCGTCTCGGTCAGGTGGTGCAGGACGGCCTGGACCGCCTCGTCGACCGTCAGGTCACTGGTGTCGACCACCAGGTCCGCGTCGGTCGGCTCCTCGTAGGGGTCGTCGATGCCGGTCATCCCGGTGAGCAGGCCCGCCCGGGCCCGGGCGTACAGGCCCTTGCGGTCGCGCTGCTCGCAGACCTCCAGCGGGGTCGCGACGTGCACCAGCAGGAAACCGGCCCCGGCGGCCAGGGCCATCTCCCGGGCGGTCGCGCGCGCCTGTGCGTACGGGGCGATCGGGCAGCAGATGCCGACACCGCGGTGCCGGGCGATCTCGGCGGCCACCCAGCCGATCCGCCGCACGTTGAGGTCGCGGTCGGCCTTGCCGAAGCCCAGGCCGGCGGAGAGCTCCCGGCGCACCACGTCGCCGTCGAGCAGTGTGATCGTCCGGTCGCCCTGCTCGCGCAGCGCGTCGGCGAGGCCGCGCGCGATCGTCGACTTGCCGGAGCCGGAGAGCCCCGTCAGGAAGACCACCAGGCCCCGGTGCCGTCGGGGCGGACGGGCCCGGGCCAGCTCCCTCGCCACCGCCGGCGGGGTGTGCCACTCGGGCAGCGGGAAGCCCCGGTCCAGCAGGTCGTCGATCTCCGCCTGCGTCAGGGCCAGGCGCCGGTTGCGCGGCGGGATGTCCTCCCGCCAGCGCCACTGCCCGTCGCGGTTGTCGTAGGCCAGCTCGCGCGGCACCAGCACCCGCAGGCCCGCGCCCGAGAGCATCTCACCGGTGGAGAGCAGGTGCGTCACCCCGTACGCCGCCGACACCCGGGCCCGCAGCAGCGCGTCGCTGATCTCGTCGCGGCGCCGGCTGAGTGGCACGGCGACCAGCGTGGCCGGCGGCATCCGGTCCCGGGCGGCGAAGATGCCGCGCACCAGCGCCTCCGGGGGCAGCCCACCGACGCCGTCCTCGCCGACGGGGATCATCACCAGCAGGTGGGCGCCGAGGGTGCGGGCGGCGTGGGCGATCTGGGCGAGCTGCGGCCGGTGCAACGGGCGGTCGGCGACCACCCCGAGCACCCGGCCGGGCGGCAGCAGCGCGCGTACCTCCTCGGGGGTGCGGCGCAGCCGCTGGAACGGGCCGTGACCGCCGTCGCCGAGCCGGCGGACCGTGCCCCCGACACCCGCCACCCCGTCGCGGACCTGCCAGGCGTCGGCGACCTCCAGCACCGCGACCGGCGCGCCCTCGCCGTCGGTCAGCACCAGGGTGCGGCGCGCCTCGTCGCGCGGGTCCAGGCCCTGGGCGAGCGCCGAGGGCACCTGGAGCGTCACCGGCACTGGCCACGGGGTGCCGTCGGCGAGCCGGCCCCGGCGGCTCACCGAGACCAGGTCGGCGCGGGTCATGAAGCCGGTCAGCGGGGCGTACGCCCCGGTCAGCAGCAGCTCCAGGTCGGCGAGCTCGCCGGGGCGCGGCGTGTACGCCGGCGCGTCCCGGAGCACCTCGTCGGGCACCACCCAGCCGTTGCTCATCCATCCCCCAACCCGCTGACCGGCACACAGTTTCTCAGCCTGTCGGCGATCGGTCGAGAGCGCCACTCCACGCCACGCCACGCCGCGCCGCGCCGGCGGCCGGCGGCCGGCGGATCAGCGGAGCGGAGCCAGCGGTGCCGCGCCGAACGAGACGGCGAACCGCTTGCACCAGATCGAGACGCTGGTCACGCCGGTCAGGTCGACCTCGGCCGGGATGTCGTACCCCTGGTCGCCCCTGTTGCCCTTGAGCCGGCCCAGTTCGACCCACCGGCCGTCGTCGAAGACCCGCCAGCCGGCGGTGCCGGTCCGCACCGGTTGGTCGGTGAGCCAGACCCGCAGGTCCGGGCCGTTGGAGGTGGCCAGCCCGACCAGTTCCAGCCGGTGCCGCCCGTCAGGGGTACGGACGATCCGGGCGGTGCCCGAGGTGTCGTGCTCGTGGGTCACGAACTCGCCCCGGCTGATCAGGACCGGCCCGGTGGGGGAGGCCGTGGCGCCGGTGGTGGGAGCCGTCGGGCCCGGTGCCGCCTCCACGGTCGAGAGCGTCTCGTCGACCTCGTCGTCGGTGACCAGTTTCCAGGGCTGGAACCAGTAGAGGCCGAACGCCGACCCGGCGACGAGGACGACGGCCACGACCCAGGTCAACGGTGTGCGGAGCAGTCGCGTGAGCATGTGGACAGTCTGTCGGGCCAGTGCCGTCCTGTCACCGGTCGATGTCCTGCCGACCCGCCCGAGCCGGCCTCAAGCTGCCCCGGCCGGTCAGCGCCGCCTGATCCGGCGCCGCACGGCCCGGCGCAGCCGGTGCCAGAGCGCCCGCTCGTCCTCCACCACCGGGGCGGCGCCGTCGGCGGCGCAGCGCAGCAGCAGCGGCAGGCGGGCGTCCTCGGTCCAGCCGGCGCTGGTGACCCGGGCCTTCAGCGACCAGGTGCCCGCGGTGCGGCCCCCGTTGAGGGCGGTGAAGTCGATCGTGGCGGTGGCCCGGTGCACGACGTGCGCGGTGCCGTCGCCGGCGGGCACCCGCTCCGTGGCGAACGACACCGGCAGGAAAACCTCCTCGCTGGTCTGCCCGCGGCGGGCGACGACGTCCAGCCTGCTGCGGCCGAGCGCCCCGGTGAGGTCGCGCAGCTCCCGGTCCAGCCCGTCGACCGGGAGCACCAGCAGGTCCCGGCCGCCGTCCTCGGCGAAGGCGAGCGGCCGCCCGGCGGACACCAGCCGGGCGGAGACGTCGACGGTCAGCGTCCTGCCGGCCCGCTCGATGCGGTCGACGGCGCCGACGGCGCGGACGCCCGTCTCCCACTCGGCCAGCCGGCGCAGGTCCGCGACCCGGCCCTGCTCGGCGAGGTGCGCCAGCACCCGTTGCAGCGGGGGCAGGCCGGCGGCGACCTCGGGCGCGAACCGCTCCCGGATCACCCCCTGGATCTCCCGGACGACCTGCGCGAGCCACTCCTCGGGGGCGTCGAGCATCCGCCGGCCGCGTACCCGGTTGAGCATCTCGTTGCGCAGCCATCGCCGGTGCAGCCGGTCGCGCAGCGGCCCCGGCTCGGTGTGCGCGTCGACGATGTCGAGCGCCTCCCGCAGGCTGGCGTAGTACTCCGCCGGGTCCAGCCGGCTGGCCGTGACGTTCCCGGCGTCGCCGCGGCGGGCGTGGTGGTAGCAGGTGTAGTCCGACAGCACGCACGTCCGCCTCGACAGGAGGTACGACCGGACCACCATCCGGTGGTCCTCCAGGCGCCGCGGCGGCCCCTCCGGGAACCGCAGCCCGTGCTCGTCGAGGAAGGCGCGGCGGAACATCTTGTGGCAGGTGAGGCTGTCGATCAGCGGCGAGTTGGCGAGCGTGGCGTCGAACCGGTTCCGCCGGAACAGCTCGCGCGGCACGCCGCGCCCGTGCCCGGCCATCCGGCCGACCACCACGTCGGAGTCGTGGGCCCGCGCGCAGCCGTACATCCGTTCGAGCGCCTCGTCGCCGAGCCAGTCGTCGTCGTCGGCGAACAACACGTACTCGCCCCGGGCGTGCGCGACGCCGAGGTTGCGCGGCCGGGACGGCCAGCCCGAGTTCTCGATGCGCAGCACCCGGAAGTGCGGGTGCTCGGCGGCGATCTTCTCGAGCCGCTCGGGCGTGTCGTCGGTCGAGCCGTCGTCGACGAAGACCGCCTCGAACTCCGTCGCAGGCAGCGACTGGCGCAGCAGCGAGGCCACGAGTTTCTCGATGTGCGGCCCGCTGTCGTGCGTGGGAACCACCACGCTCACCTTGGGCAACGGCGTTTCGCCGGTCATGATCCTCCCCGTGTGTCGGTCGCCGGCGGACCCCGGTCCGTCCCGGCCAGCGGTGACCCCGCTCTAGAGTGGACGCATCACCGGCCGTCGAGGTTGCGGGCGGATTTCCGTGAGGTTCCCGGTCACGGGGACCGGACCCTAGGGGGCTCGGGCCGCGAGGATCAGGGGAGCGCCGGGGGCGTGCCGCTCCCAGCAGGGGCGTCGGCCTCCTACGCTGGACGTCGTGACACTGATCGCGACCGAGTCGCTGACCAAGACGTACGGGGGTGGGGTCACCGCGCTGGCCGACCTGACCGTCGCGGTCGAGCCGGGGATCATCGGACTGGTCGGCGCGAACGGCGCCGGCAAGTCCACGCTGATCAAGATCCTGCTCGGCCTCCTCGCCCCGACCAGCGGGCGGGTCCGGGTGCTCGGGCTCGACCCGACCACCGACTCCGCCGGGGTCCGCGCCCGGGTCGGCTACATGCCCGAGCACGACGCCCTGCCGCCGGACCTCTCGGCCGCCGAGCTGGTCACCCACCTCGGCCGGATCAGCGGGCTGCCGCGTACGGTCGCCCGCGAGCGGGCCTCCGAGGCGCTGCGGCACGTCGGGCTCTACGAGGAGCGCTACCGCCCGGTCGGCGGCTACTCCACCGGCATGAAGCAGCGGGTGAAGCTCGCCCAGGCCCTGGTGCACGATCCCGACCTGCTGCTGCTCGACGAGCCGACCAACGGCCTCGACCCGGCCGGCCGGGACGCCATGCTGGCCCTGGTGCACCGGATCGGCACCGAGTTCGGCATCTCCGTGCTGGTCTGCTCGCACCTGCTCGGCGAGGTGGAGCGGATCTGCGACACGCTGGTCGCCATCGACGGCGGGCGGCTGCTGCGGGCCGACCACATCTCCGCCATGACGTCGGCCACCGACGTGCTCGCCGTCGAGGTCAGCGAGGGCACCGAGGAGTTGGCCGCCCGGCTCGCCGCGCTGCGCCTGCCGGTACGCCGGGACGGGCGGCTGCTGCTCGTCGAGCTCGCCGACGACGCCACCTACGACCTCATCCTCGGCGCGGTCGCCGAGCTGGACCTGCCGCTGCACCGGCTCGACCAGCGCCGGCACCGGGTCGCCGAGCTCTTCGCCACGAGGGAGCCCAGCCATGCCTGAACCCACCGGTGTCATCCACGACATCGGCTACCAGCGCTACACCGGCCCCCGCCTGGGACGCCGGCAGGTCTTCGGCGCGCTCTACCTGCACGGGCTGCGTACGGCGTTCGGGTTCGGGCGCAGCGCCAAGGCCAAGATCTTCCCCTGGCTGGTGGTCGGCATCGTCACCGTGGTGGCCGCGGGCCTCACCGCGGTGCGCAGCCAGATCGGCGAGGCGGTGATGACGTACGCCCAGTTCGCCGACAACATGAGCTGGCTCGTCATCTTCTTCGTCGCGGTGGTCGCCCCCGAGCTGGTCTCCCGGGACCTGCGCAGCGGGGTGCTGCCGCTCTACTTCTCCCGGCCGCTGCCCCGGTCGGACTACCCGCTGGCCAAGCTGCTGGCGCTGGTGACCGCGCTCTGGCTGCTGCTCGGCGGCCCGCAGCTGGTGATGTTCCTGGGCGCCGCCTTCACCACCGACGACGGCATGCGCGGGGTCTGGAACGAGCTGCTGGACCTGCTGCCGGGCCTGCTCTACGCCGGGCTCTGGGCGGTGGTCTTCGCCTCGGTCGGCCTGCTCGTCGCGTCGCTGACCGGCAAGCGGGCGTTCGCGGCCGGCGGGATCGTGGCGGTGTTCCTGATGACCACCCCGGTCGTCGGCACCCTGTCGATCATGCCGTCCCGGACGGTCAACGAGCTGGCCTTCCTCGCCTCGCCGTCCACGCTGGTGCGGGGCGTCGGCGACTGGGCCCTCGGCGACCTGCTCCCCAAGGGACAGGAGGGGCTCATGATCGGCGACTTCGGCCCGGTCTACGCGGCCGCCGCCGTGCTGCTCGTGGCCGGCTGCGTCGCCCTGCTGCTGCTGCGATACCGGAAGGTGGCCGCCCGATGACCACGACGAGCGCCGAGCCCGCGGCGGGGGCCGCGACCGCCGCCAGCACCCTGGACCTCGCCGGCGTCTCCCGCTGGTACGGCAACGTGGTGGCGGTCAACGACGTCAGCATGACCCTCGGGCCCGGCGTCACCGGGCTGCTCGGCCCGAACGGCGCGGGCAAGACCACCCTGCTGCACATGATGGCCGGCTTCCTGGCCCCGTCGCGCGGCGCGGTGACCCTGGACGGCCGGCCCACCTGGCGCAACCCGGAGGTCTACCGCCGGTTGGGCCTGGTGAGCGAGCGGGAGGCGGTGCACACCTTCCTCAGCGCGTACGAGTTCGTGCTGGCGAGCGCGAAGCTGCACCGGCTGCCGGACCCGGCGGCGGCGGCCCGCCGGGCGATCGCCCTGGTGGAGATGGAGGGGGCGCAGGACCGCCGGATCGGCACGTACTCCAAGGGCATGCGGCAGCGCGCCCGGGTGGCCGCCGCGCTCGTGCACGAGCCGCAGGTGCTGCTGCTGGACGAGCCGTTCAACGGGATGGACCCGCGTCAGCGGCTGCACATGATGGAGCTGCTGCACCGCCTCGGCGACGCCGGCCGGACGATCCTGTTCAGCTCGCACATCCTGGAGGAGGTCGAGCAGGTCTCCGGCACCGTCCAGGTGATGGTCGCCGGCCGGCTCGCCGCCTCCGGCGACTTCCGCACCATCCGCCGGCTGATGACCAACCGGCCGCACGTCTTCGCCGTCCACTCCACCGACGACCGGGCGCTCGCCGTGGCGCTGATGGCGGAGGCGTCGGTGACCGGGGTGGAGTTGGGCCGCGCGGGGCTGACCGTGCGGGCCGGCGACTACGGCGCGTTCACCCGCGCGCTGCCGAAGATCGCCCTGGCGAAGGGCATCCGGGTGCGGCAACTGGTGCCCGAGGACGAGTCCCTGGAGAGCGTCTTCTCCTACCTGGTGGAGGCCTGAGCATGTCTACCGTTTCCTGGATCACCGCGCGGGGGCTGTTCGGGCGTCGCCGGTTCCTCCTGCTGGTGCCGCTTCCGGCGGTACTGGTGCTGCTCGCCGTGCTCTCCCGCTCGCTCGGGGTGGACCCGGGCGAGTGGGGCCCGCCGGTGCTGGTCGGCCTCGGCCTGGCCGTGGTGCTGCCGGTGGTCGCGTTGATCGTCGGCACCGGCGTGCTGGGGGCCGAGATCGACGACGGCACGGTCGTGCACATCCTGACCAAGCCGCTGCCGCGCTGGCAGATCGTGCTGCCGAAGCTGGCGGTGGCGACCGGCGTCACGGCGGTCACCGTCGCGGTGCCGCTCTACGTCGCGGGCGTGCTCGCCCATTCCGTACGCCTCGGCCTGGCGCTCGCCGCCGCCGCGGCGGTCGGGGCGCTGGCGTACTCGGCGCTGTTCGTGGCGCTGAGCCTGCTCACCCGGCGGCCCGTGCTGCTCGGCCTGGTCTACGTGCTCATCTGGGAGGGGCTGCTCGGCAACTTCGTCAGCGGCACCAAGGTCCTCTCCATCCAGCAGTACGTGATCGCCCTCGCCGATCGGCTGGCCCCCACCGGGCTGCTGGAGACCAGCGTCTCGGTGCCGGTGGCGGCGGTGATGACCGTGCTGATCAGCGTGGGCTTCACGGTGCTGGCGATCGACCGGCTCCGCTCGTTCAGCGTGGCCGGCGAGACGAGCTGACCCCCGCGTGACGGCCGTCCGGGCGGCCCGACCCCCGATGGTAGGGCTGGCCGGATGGACCGGGCCGCGCCACCCGGCGAGGCTGTGGAAGTGAGTGCGGAAGCGGGTCTGGTCATGTCGCGCGATTCCTACCCCGGTGCCGGCCGGCACTGGCTGGTCAGCCTGGCGGTCGCCGGGCTCGCGGCGGCGGCGACCACCACGGCCGCCCAGGCCAGCGGCCACTTCCACTGGTGGGCGGGGTTCGTACTGATCCCCGGGGCACTGATCGCCGCCGTCGGCGGGCCGCTGCTGGCCCGGGGCGGCGGGCGCGCCTTCGCCGGCTACGTGATCGCCTGCCTCGGCACGCTGGTGTTCGCGGTCGGGGCGCTGCTGATGTTCGGCGCCTTCGGCAGGGGCTGGCCGCTGATGGTCATCCTGCCGTGCCTGGCGGTCGCCGGCACCTACCACTGGCGGCCGGTCCACCCGCTGGCCCGGGGGTTGCACCGGGCGGTCGCCCTGCTGGCGCTGGCCGGCGCCCTGCTGCTCGGCGGGGCGCTGCAACTGACCCGCGTCGGCCTGGTCGACGTGGGGACGGCCCCGATGTGGGGCGCGTTCCTGATGCTGGCCGGGGTGATCGTGCTGGGCAACGCCGTCGAGCTGACCCGGCACCGGATGCCGTACCGACTCCAGGCGATCACCCTGCTGGTCGGCCCCGCCGTCGTCGCCTTCCTCCTCGGCCTGCGCCTGCTGCGCGGCTGGTGACCCCGCCGCGCCCCGTCGGGCGCGGCGGGGCCGCGCTCAGAAGGCGCAGGCGATCACCAGCTCGGTGGTGCGGTCGGGGAGCAGGTCCAGTTTCGTGATCCGGCCGGCGGCGCGGAGGTCGTCGGCGATCACGGTGAGCTGGTCCAGCAGGGCCGCCGGGCCGAGCGCCTCGGCCAGCGGCACCTCCGCCCGCATCGACAGTTTCCGCTCCGACTTGGCCCGGCGCACCTGGCTGAGCGCGTCCCCGGCCAGCCGCAGCAGCTCCGGCTCGCCGGCGCCCTCGATCGCCCGGCCCACCTCGTACGTGGTCGGCCAGGGCGCGCGGTGCACCGAGCCGTAGCGCCACCAGGACCAGACCTCCTCGGTCGCGTACGGCAGCACCGGGGCGAACAGCCGCAGCTGCACCGAGAGCGCGGTGGCCAGTGCCGCCCGGGCCGAGTCCGCCCCCGGCCCGGAGCCGTAGGCGCGCTCCTTCACCAGCTCGATGTAGTCGTCGCAGAACCGCCAGAAGAACGACTCGGCCGCCTGCAACGCCGCCGTGTGGTCGTACGCCTCCAACGCGGCGGTCGCGGCGGCGACCACGCCGGACAGTTCGGCGAGCATGGCGCGGTCCAGCGGCTCGGTCGCCGGGGCGCGCAACGCGTCGGCGGCGCCCAGCCCGAGGGCGAACCTCGACGCGTTGAGCAGCTTGGTGGCCAGCCGCCGGCCGACCTTGATCTGGGCCGGGTCGAAGGCGAGGTCCATGCCCGGCTTGCCGTTCGCCGCCCAGTACCGCACCGCGTCGGAGCCGTGCTGCTCCAGCAACGCCATCGGGGTGACCACGTTCCCCTTGGACTTGGACATCTTCTTGCGGTCCGGGTCCAGGATCCAGCCGGAGAGCACCGCGTCCCGCCAGGGCAGCACCCCGTGCTCCAGGTGCGAGCGGACCACGGTGGAGAAGAGCCAGGTACGGATGATCTCCTGCCCCTGCGGGCGCAGGTCCATCGGGAAGACCCGCGCGAACAGGTCCGGGTCGGTCTCCCAGCCGCCCACGATCTGCTGGGTCAGCGACGAGGTGGCCCAGGTGTCGAGCACGTCCGGGTCGCCGACGAAGCCACCCGGCCGGCCGCGCCGGGACTCCTCGAACCCGGGCGGGGCGTCGCTGGACGGGTCGACCGGCAGCGCGGACTCGTCCGGCGTGAGAGGGTGGGTGTAGTCCGGCTCGCCAGCGTCGTCGAGCCGGTACCACACCGGCACCGGCACGCCGAAGAAGCGCTGCCGGCTGACCAGCCAGTCACCGGTCAGGCCGCCCACCCAGTGCTCGTAGCGGTGCCGCATGTGCTCCGGCACCCAGCGCAGCTCCCCGCCCCGGGCCAGCAGTTCCTCGCGCAGGGCGGCGTCCCGGCCGCCGTTGCGCAGATACCACTGCCGGGTCGAGACGATCTCCAGCGGCCGGTCGCCGCGCTCGTAGAACTTCACCGGGTGGGTGATCGGGCGCGGCTCGCCGACCAGGTCGCCGCCGTCGGCGAGCAGCTGCACCAGCGTCCGCCGGGCACCGTTGACGGTCTGCCCGGCCAGCGCCGCGTAGGGCTGCGTCGGCACCCCGGCGGGCGCCTCCGGCAGCAGCCGGCCGTCCCGGCCGATCACCACCCGGGTGTCCAGCCGCAGCTCCCGCCACCAGGTCACGTCGGTCAGGTCGCCGAACGTGCAGACCATCGCGATGCCGGTGCCCTTGGCCGGGTCCGCCAGCGGGTGCGCCCGCACCGGCACCTCGACCCCGAAGACCGGCGTACGCGCGGTGCCGCCGACCAGGTCCGCGTACCGCTCGTCGCCGGGGTGGCAGACCAGCGCCACGCAGGCCGGCAGCAGCTCCGGCCGGGTGGTGTCGATCAGCACCTCGCGCCCGGCCGGCCCGGCGAACCGCAGCCGGTGGTACGCCCCGGGCCGCTCCCGGTCCTCCAGCTCCGCCTGGGCGACGGCGGTGGCGAACCCGACGTCCCACAGTGTCGGGGCCTCCGCCTGGTACGCCTCGCCCCGGGCCAGGTTGCGCAGGAACGCCCGCTGCGAGGTCGCCCGGGCCACCCGCCCGATCGTCGTGTACGTCAGCGTCCAGTCCACGGACAGCCCGAGCCGCCGCCACAGCGCCTCGAAGACCTGCTCGTCGGCGACCGTCAGCCGCTCGCACAGCTCGATGAAGTTGCGCCGGGAGACTGGCGTCGGGTCCCGGCGGGCGGCGTCGTCGACGGGGGCGGCCGGCGGCACCCACGACGGGTCGTACGGCAGCGTCGGGTCGCAGCGCACGCCGTGGACGTTCTGCACCCGGCGCTCGGTCGGCAGGCCGTTGTCGTCCCAGCCCATCGGGTAGAACACCGCCCGCCCGCGCATCCGCTGGAACCGGGCCACGATGTCGGTGTGCGTGTACGAGAAGACGTGGCCCATGTGCAGCTCGCCGGATACGGTCGGCGGCGGGGTGTCGATCGCGTACACGTCCGAGCGCTCCTTCGAGCGGTCGAACGCGTACGTGCCTTCCTCCTGCCAGCGGCGCGCCCAGGTCTCCTCGAGCCCGTCCAGGGTCGGACGCTCGGGGACGCCGGCGCGGGCCGTCCTCGCCGTATCAGTCATCCGTCGATGGTAGGCACCGGCCAACGGCCGGACCACGGGTTAACCGGCGTGCCACGATGGATGTCGTGCCGACACTCCCGCTGAGCCCCGACGAGCTGCTCACCACCACCCGCTCGGTCCGCAGGCGGCTGGACCTCACCCGGCCCGTGCCGATGGAACTGGTCCGCGAGTGCCTGGAGATCGCCCTCCAGGCGCCGTCCGGGTCGAACCGGCAGGGCTGGCAGTGGATCGTGGTGACCGACCCGGCGAAGCGGGACCTGATCGGCCGGATCTACCAGCGCGCGGCGCACGGCTACCTCGCCTCGGAGCGCTCGGCCGCCCGGCTCTTCGCCGACGACCCGGAGCGGGCCGAGGCGCAGCGCCGGGTGGGGGAGAGCGTGGCCTGGCTCGCCGACCGGATGGGGCAGGTGCCGGTGCTGCTCGTCCCGTGCATCCAGGTGGACTCCGGCGAGCTGCCGGCCGGCAACCAGGCCGGGCTCTGGGGGTCGGTCCTGCCGGCCGCGTGGAGCTACATGCTCGCCGCCCGGGCGCGCGGCCTCGGCACCGCCTGGACCACGCTGCACCTGGCGTACGAGGCGGAGGTCGCCGAGCTGCTCGGGCTGCCCGCGACCGTGCGACAGGCCGCGCTGATCCCCACCGCGTTCCACACCGGGGAGGGCTTCCGGCCGGCGCGGCGGCAGCCCCTGGACGAGGTCCTGCACGTCGACCGCTGGTGAGCCGCCGGCGCGACGGTCGATCGGCCCGGTGCCGGCGGCCCGGTCACCGGGCCGCCGGCCGGGTCAGCGGGGGACCGGGCCGCTCAGCGGGCCCTTGGTGGCCAGCCGGATCCGCAGGCCCCCGTAGGTGCGGGCGTTCGCCCGGTCGAGGATCGTGGAGACCGGGGCGTACGAGTTGCGCTCGTCCGGGTTGGTGCACGTGCCCTGCCCCGGGTCGCCGTGCGACAGGATGCCCAGCGCCTTGCCGTCGGCCTCGGTGAAGAGCGGGCCGCCGCTGTCGCCCGGGCGGGCGCAGATGCGCACGTCGATGCCGCCGCTGGTCTTGCCGATGATCTCCCCGCAGCGGGTGCCGGGCACGTAGCCGGCCCCGGCGCCCGAGTCGACGTACTGCTCGCCGGCCTTCGGCGTGTACGCCGCCCCGGTGGCGCAGACCACCCAGCCGGGCTGGATGGCGCTCCACGGCACGTGCCCGGTGATCGCCACGTCGCGGCTGCCCCCGGTGGCGCACCGGGGGTTGTCCGGCACGCACCAGTAGTTGACCAGGCTGGGCACCTGCGTGGCCCCCGCCGGGTACGCCCACCGCCCGATCGCGCCCGGCTGGTACGGCATGATCGCGTAGTCGTACGGGTAGGCGTTCTCGGCCAGCCCCGACCTCGACGACTCGACAGTCATCGGCACCTTCGGGCCGAGGAACTGGTGCCAGGTGCGGTCCACCAGTTGGTGCCGCCCCCCGACGACGCAGTGCCCCGCCGTCAGCACGTACGGGTCGCGCAGCCCGACGAGCACGTTGAAGCCCGTCGTGCAGCCGCCCACGGTGCCGTCGTCGCGCGGCACGTCCAGCCGGATGCCGCCGCGCATCGGCGCCCGCGCGCAGTCGCGCGGGTCGCAGGCCTTCTGCACCACGGTGTCGGCGACCCGGGCCTGCGCGCGGGCCGGCACCCCGGCGGCGCGCAGCGCGTCGGCCAGCCGGGGATCGTCGGCGGCGATCCGGTCGCCGGTCAGCACGACGACCTCGTTGGTCCGCTCGTCCACCACCACGTCGGCGCCGGCCGTGGCGTCGAGCGCGGTGGCCAGCCGGGTCGCCGCCTCGGTGAGCTGCCGCAGCGGGTGACGCACCGGCACCACCCGGACGTGCGCCGCGTCCGGCATGCCGGTCAGCGCCGCCCGGACCGGTTCGACGCCGGTGGCGGCGACGGTCAGCACGCCGCCGGCGGCCTGGTCCAGCCACATCCCGCCGTACGCGGCGGGGAACTCCGTGGCGAGCCGGGCGGCCAGCGGCGCGGACAGCTCCTGGAGGGCGAGCCGCCGGGCCGCCTCGCCGGCGTCGACCCGGTAGCGGTCGCGCAGGTAGGAGACCGAGGCGGGGCTGTCGGCGGCGACCTCGGCGGCCGGGCGGCCCCGGAGGGCCGCCGCCGCGCCCGGCGTGGCACCGCCTCCGGGGCGGTTGCCGAGTCCGCTGTCGGCGCGGGCCGGCGCGCCCGTCGGGGCGGCGTCGTCGCCCGGCGACGCCGGGGATTCCTGCGCGGTGGGCGTGGCCGGCGTCCGGCCGGCGTCGCCGAACGGGATCCCGGCGACCGCCGCCGCCCCCAGCGCGCAGGCGACGACCACCCCGGCCACCAGCACCCGTCGTCCGAACCGCACTCGCAACCTCCCCCGTCGCCGCCGTCGGGACGACCACCCGGTGGACGCTCCGCTCGGCGCGGTGAGTCTAGTGGCACCGGTGATCTTCGTGGGGCCCGCCGACCGGGGGCGGCGGGGGCGCCACACGGACCGTGGCTCACACCAGCGAGTCGCGCCACTGCCGGTGCAGGGCGGCGTAGCGGCCGCCGGCGGCGGCGAGCCGGCCGGGCGGGCCGTCCTCGACGATCCGGCCGCCGTCGAGCACCAGCACCCGGTCAGCCGTCTCCACCGTGGAGAGCCGGTGCGCGATCACCAGGGCGGTGCGGTCGCGCAGGACGGTGCCGAGGGCGCGCTGCACCAGCCGCTCGGTCGGCACGTCCAGCGAGGAGGTCGCCTCGTCCAGGACCAGCACCATCGGGTCGGCCAGGAACGCCCGGGCGAACGCGACGAGCTGCCGTTGCCCGGCGGAGAGCCGGCCGCCGCGCCGGTGCACCTGCGTGGCGTACCCCTCGGGGAGGGCCGCGATGAAGTCGTGCGCGCCGATCGCCCGCGCGGCGGCCTCCACGGCGGCGTCGTCGGCGCCGGGACGGCCGAACCGGATGTTCTCCGCGACCGTGCCGCCGAAGAGATGGGTCTCCTGGGTCACCAGCACCACCGCGCGGCGCAGCTCTGCGTCGGCGACCTCGCGCAGGTCGACGCCGTCCAGGCTGACCGTGCCGGCGAGCGGGTCGTGGAACCGGGCGAGCAGCTTGGCGACGGTCGACTTGCCGGCGCCGGTCGGCCCGATCAGCGCCACGGTCTGCCCGGCCGGGACGGCGAGGTCGAGCCCGGCGAGGATGGGCGCGTCCGGCCGGTAGCCGAAGGTGACCGCGCGGAAGGCGACCGCCCCGCGCCCCGGTCCGGCGGGCAGCGGCACGGGCCGGGCCGGCTCGGCCACCGAGGGCCGCTCGTCGAGCACCCCGGCCAGTTTCTCCAGGGCCGCCGTGGCCGACTGCAACGAGTTGTAGAACTGGCTCAGCTCCTGCATCGGCTCGAAGAACCGCCGCAGATAGAGCAGGAACGCGGCCAACACCCCGATCCCGGTCGCCCCGCCGAGCACCCGCCAACCGCCGTAGCAGAGCACCACCGCCACGGTCACGTTGCCGATCACCTTGATCCCCGGCGAGTACGTCGCCATCAGCCGGAACGCGTGCCGGCTCGCCACCCGGTAGTCGTCGTTGACCGCCGCGAAGATCCGCTGGTTGCGCGGCTCCCGGCGGAACGCCTGCACCGCCCGGATGCCCCGCATCGACTCCACGAAGTGGACGATGACCAGCGCCACGGTCTCCCGGGTGCGCCGCCACGCGTCCGCCGACGCCCGCGCGAACCAGCGGGACAGCCAGAACAGGAACGGGAACGCGAGCAGGGTCACCGCGGCCAGCGGCGGGTCCAGCCAGAGCAGGATGCCGGCCACCGACAGGATCGACAGCACCGCCAGCACCAGGCCGTCGATGCCGCCGCCGACCAGTTCGCCGATCGAGTCCAGGTCGCTGGTGAGCCGGGAGACCATCCGGCCGGAGGTGTACCGCTCGTGGAACGCCACCGACAGGCGCAGGAAGTGGCCGTACACCCGCTGGCGGAGGTCGAGCAGGATGGCCTGGCCGATCCGCGCGGAGAGGGTGAGGAACCCCCGGCGGGCGGCGTACTCGACGACGGTGGCGGCGGCGAACGCGGCGGCGACGGCCAGCAGCGGGCCGGGCTCGCCGGCCCGCAGCGGCGCGATGGCCCGGTCGATGCCGAGCATGACGAGGTACGGCCCGGCCATCGCGGCGGCGTTCTGGCCGAGCAGCAGCGCGACGGCCAGCCCGAGCCGGCGCCGGTGCGGGCGCAGCAGGTCGCGCAGCAGTACCCGGCTGCGGGCCCGGAGCCGGGCCACCGCCTCCGGCGCGGTGTCCTCGGCGTGGCTGCGGTCGGCGTCGGGGTCGGTGGCGACGCCGCGCCACCGGGTGAGGTCCGCCCCGCCCGGGTGGGCGGCCTCGCCGGTCACGACCGCACCAGGCCGCGACCGTCGGGCGGCGCCGGGGCCGGCTCGGCGGAGAGCACCGCGCGGTACGCCGGCACGTCGGCGAGCAGTTCGGAGTGCCGCCCGACGGCGGTGATCCGGCCCTCCTCCAGCAGCGCCACCCGGTCGGCGAGGGCGATGGTGGAGGGCCGGTGGACCACCAGCAGCGCGGTCGTGTTGCGCAGCACCCGCTTCAACGCGGCCTCTACAAGGGCCTCGGTGTGCACGTCGAGCGCGGAGAGCGGGTCGTCCAGCACGAGCAGCGCCGGCCGGCCGAGCACCGCCCGGGCCAGGGCCAGCCGCTGGCGTTGCCCGCCGGAGAGCGACAGCCCCTGCTCGCCCACCCGGGTGGCCAGCCCCCACGGCAGCTCGTACGCGAAGTCCGCCTGGGCCAGCGCGAGGGCGGCCCGGACCTCGTCCTCCCCGGCCTCCGGCCGGCCCAGGGTGAGGTTTTCCCACACCGACATGGAGAACAGCGTCGGCTCCTCGAAGGCCACCCCGACCAGCCGGCGCAGCGAGGACAGTCGCAGGTCGCGCAGGTCGTGCCCGTCCAGGGTGATCCGGCCACCGGTCACGTCGTGCAGCCGGGGCACCAGGGAGAGCAGTGTGCTCTTGCCGCAGCCGGTCGCCCCGACCAGCGCCACGGTCTCGCCCGGCTCGACGGTCAGGTCGACCTCCCGTAGCACCGGCGCCCCGGTGCCCGGGTAGCGGAACGAGACCCGCTCGAAGCGCAGTCGGCCGTGCACCTCGCCGCGGCGCAGGGCGACCGCGCCCGGGGCGTCCACGATGGCGGGCGGGCTGTCCAGCACCTCCAGCACCCGGTCGGCGGCGGTCGCCGCCTCCTGGCCGTTGGCGACGATCCAGCCCAGCGACTGCACCGGCCAGATCAGCATCAGCTGGAGGCTGACGAACGCGACCAGTTCGCCGATGGTCAGCACGCCTCCGGCGGCGGCCGCCGCGCCGGCCACCAGCACCACGCCCAGGGTCAGGTTCGGCACCAGGTCGAGCAGGGCGGAGGTGCGGGCCAGCAGCCAGCCCTTGTCGACCCCGGTGTCGTGCAGCGCCTGGGCGCCGGCCGCGAAGCGGGAGGCCAGTTCCCGCCCCCGCCCGTACGCCTTCATCGTGCGCAGCCCCTGCGCGGTTTCCTCGACCAGCGTGGCCACGTCGCCCTGCTGGTCCTGCATCCGGCGGGAGGCGGCGTGGTAGCGCCGGGCGAAGCGCCGGGTGATCAGGAACAGCGGCACCGCGCTCGCCGCCACCAGCAGCCCCAGCGCGGGGTGCAGCCGGATCAGCAGCGCCACCACGGCCAGGTAGGTCACCAGGTTGAGGACCAGGAAGAACAGGCCGAAGGAGAGGAACCGGCGCAGCACCGAGAGGTCGCTGGTGATCCGGGACAGGAGCTGGCCGGACTGCCACCGGTCGTGGAAGCTGGCCGGCAGCCGCTGCAGGTGGGCGTAGACGTCGGCGCGGATCGCCGCCTCGATCCGCATCGAGGACGACGACTGCACCCAGCGCCGGATGAAGATCAGCAGCGCCTCGACCAGGCCGAGCAGCAGCGCCAGCCCGGCCAGCCGGAACAGCCCCGCCGGGTCCTGCCGCGCGACCGGGCCGTCCACCACCCGCTGCGTGACCAGCGGTACGGCGATGCCCGCCCCGGTGGCGGCGAGACCGGCCAGCAGCAGCCAGCCGAACTCGGCCGCGTGGGGGCGCAGGTAGTGGCGCAGCCGCCAGAGGTTGCGCAGCGGATGCGGGCCGGCCTCGACCCCCCGGGGAGCCGGGTCGCCGTCGCCGTCCGCAGGCACTACCCGACGGTAGCGGCAAATGTGAATGGCGCCGCTGTCAGCTTCCCGTCACGGCCGCTCGTGTCCGAGAAGCCACTTCTTCACGTCCAGCCCCCAGCGGTAGCCGCCGAGCGTCCCGTCGGTGCGCAGCACCCGGTGGCAGGGGACGAACAGGGCGACCGCGTTGCGGGCGCAGGCCGCCGCGGCGGCGCGTACGGCCGCGGGGCGGCCGGCCAGCCCTGCGAACCCGGTGTAGGTCACCGGGTCACCCGGCTTCACCTCGCGCAGCACCTGCCAGGCGTGCGCCATGAACACGCCGCCGGTGTGCTGCTCCACCGGCACGGTGTCGATCGCGGTCAGCTCGCCGTCCAGGTAGGCCGCGACGGCGGCGGTGACCGGGCCGAGGTCGGCCCGGCGCCGCAGCGGCGCCCGCAGCGTCGGGTGCATCAGGGGGAGCAGGTGCTCGGGTTCGCCGGTGAAGCCCGCCGCCCGGACCGCCCCGTCCGGGCCGGCCACGATGCTGAGCGGCCCGGCGGGGGTGTCGACGACGGTGCTGTCGTTCATGCTCATGCTGCTCTCCAGAGTCGGATCACCGCGTACGAGCGCCAGGGGCGCCAGCGGTCGGCGTACGCGTCGAGGGTCTTCGGGTCGTCGGGCAGGCCGAGGGCGGCGGCGCCCCGGCGTACCGCGAGGTCGGTGGGGAGGAGGACGTCCGGGTCGCCGAGGGCGCGCATCGCGACGTAACCGGCGGTCCAGGGGCCGATCCCGGGCAGCGCCAGCAGCCGCCGGACGGTCTCCTCCCGGTCCCCGCCGGACGCCAGGTCCAGCGACCCGTCGGCGACGGCCCCGGCCAGGGCACGGATCGTCGCCCGCCGCCCCGCCGGCATCCCGAACACCTCGTCCGGCGCCCCAAGCACCTCCTCGGCGGTGGGGAAGCCGGCCAGCCACGGCCCAGGCCCCTCCCCGCCGTCGGAAGGGTCGGGGACGGGCGGGCGGAGGTGGTCCAGCAGGCGGGTGAGGGTGGTGCGGGCCGAGCGGACGGAGACCTGCTGGCCGACGATCGCGCGCAGGGCCATCTCGAAGCCGTCGACCGAGCGGGGGAGGCGGATGCCCGGCTCGGCGGCGACCGCCCCGGCCAGGGCCGGGTCGGCGGCGAGGGTGCCGTCGACGGCGACCGGGTCGGCGTCGAGGTCGAGCAGGCGGCGGCAGCGGGCCACCGCCGGGGCCAGGTCGCGCATGTCGGTCAACCGCAGCGTCGCGGTCACGTGCCCGTCCGCCGGGGTCAGGGTCGCCTCGCCCGGGCCGTGCGGCAGCCGCAGGCCCCGGCGGTACGTCCCGTCGCGCACCTCCTCGACGCCGGGCAGCGCGCGCAGCGCGAGGAAGTCCAGCAGCGCCCCCGCGTGCAGCGGCGGGCGGTACGCGAGCCGCAGCGTGATGGTGCCCGCCCCGCCCGGCGCGGCGCACCGGCCCCGGGCGGTACGCAGCTCGGACGGGGCCGTCCCGTACACCTCGCGGACCGTGTCGTTGAACTGCCGGACGCTGCCGAACCCGGCGGCGAACGCGATCTCCGCCATGCCCAGGCCGGTGGTCTCGATCAGGGTGCGGGCGGTCTGCGCGCGCTGCGCCCGGGCCAGGGCGAGGGGGCCGGCGCCCATCTCCGCCCGCAGCATCCGGTGCAGGTGCCGCTCGGTGTAGCCGAGCCGGGCGGCCAGCCCCGGGATACCGTCCCGGTCGACCACCCCGTCGGCGATGAGCCGCATCGCCCGGCCGACCACGTCCGCCCGGACGTCCCAGTGCGGGGAGCCGGGGGCGGCGTCCGGCCGGCACCGCCGGCAGGCGCGCAGCCCGGCGCCCTGGGCCGCCGCGGCCGAGGGGAAGAACCGGACGTTCTGCCGCTTCGGCGTCATCGCGGGGCAGGACGGCCGGCAGTAGATCCCGGTCGAGGTCACGCCGGTGTAGAACCAGCCGTCGAACCGCTGGTCGCGGCTGTCGACGGCCCGGTAGCACCGCTCGAAGTCCAATTCCACGTCACCGATGATGCCCCTGCTCGGCGCCCTCGGCTCGCGGAAATCGGACGCGGCCGTGCGGGTGGGAACGGGACGTCCGGCGCGGAAAGTGTCGGTTGTGGTCGGTACCGTCCGGGCCACCAACTCAAGAAGGGGTGCGGCAATGGCGAGCGTGGCGGGTCGGGAAGCGGCGTCGACACGGGACGGGCACCCCCCGCTGGACGACGCGGTGGTGCAGGGCTTCTACGACCGGATGCGCGCGGTCGCCCCGTCCGCCGTCGGCGCGATCGAGCGGGACCGGGCCGGTGACCCGGGGCGGGCGTTCGGCGACACCGCCTGCGGTCGGCTGGTGCGTTCGCTGGACGCCGACGGGCTCCGCGCGCTGGGCATGTGGGTGCACCACTGGTGCATGCGCTTCTACGACGACGACACCCGGGTGGCGCTGCGCCTGGTTCGGGAGATCGCCGGCCGGTCCGGGCTGGGCTGGACGGCCGACGAGGTGCGCTGGATGCTCCGCGAGTCGTACGCGGCCGGTCCCGCCGCCGACGCCCGCTTCACCCTGCCGCTCGCCGCCGCCGGGGCACTGGCCCCGGGCGCCCTGCGGATCGAGGCGGTCGTCCCGCGCCAGCCCGGCCCCCGCGACTGACCGGCGGCGCGGCAGCCCGGCCCGCGCGACCGACCGTCCGCAGCCCGGCCCGCGCGACCGACTGACGGCGCGGCAGGATGGGCGGTGCCGACACCGACGGAAGGACGACCGTGCCCGCCAGCGAACCGACCATCCTCGCCACCAGCATGGGCATCTACGCTCCCCGCCGCGAGGGCGGGGCCCGGCGGGTCAACCCCGTCTTCGACCTCGCCGCCGAGCTGGCCGGGGCCGGGCCCGAGCCGAGGCTCTGTTTCCTCAACCAGGCCGAGGGCGACCAGCCGACCACGCTGGCCCGGGTCTACGAGGCGTTCGCCGGCAGCCGGTTCCGGATGACGCACCTGGCGCTCTTCCCGATGCCGAACGTCGACGACATCCGCGCTCACCTGCTCGGCCAGGACGTGGTCTGGGTGGGCGGCGGCAGCGTCGCGAACCTCTGCGCGGTGTGGCGGGTGCACGGCCTCGGCGAGATCCTGCGGGAGTGCTGGGAGGCCGGCGTCGTGCTGGGCGGCGTCTCCGCCGGCTCGATCTGCTGGCACGCCGGCGGCGCCACCGACAGCTTCGGCACCACCCTGCGCGGCTTCACCGACGGGCTGGGCTGGCTGCCCTACGGCAACGGCGTGCACTACGACAGCGAGGAGCAGCGCCGGCCACTGATGCACCGGCTGGTCGGCGACGGCACGCTGCCGACCGCGCACTGCACCGACGACGGCACCGGCCTGCTCTACCGGGGCGAGCGGCTGGTCGAGGCGGTCGCGGACCGTCCGGGTGTCTGCGCGTACGAGGTCAGCCGCGGCCCGGACGGCAGCGTGCGGGAGACCCCGATCGGGCCGCGCCTGCTCGGCTGACTCCTACCGCTCCCGGCCGCGGCGACGCAGGACCGCGTCGAAGACCTGGGCCAGCTCGGCGGCGTCCTCCCCGGCGTGGTGGGTGTGCGGCACGTCGGTCAGGCCCAGCTCGTGCTTGATCGTGCCCTTGCGGGTACGCACCCACTCGCAGCCGGTCAGCCCCATCCAGTAGCTGCGCAGGTCGACACCGGAACCGGTGGCGCCGAACGGGCTGTGCCCGACGAACCGGGTGAAGTACCAGTGCACGAACATGCCGTCCCAGACGGCGGGGGCGGCGAGGAACACCGGGCGGCCGATCTCGCGCAGCCCGTTGACCCATCTCGCGGCGGCGCCCATCGCCTCCTCGGCCGGGGGCGCCTCCCGGAGCAGCCGGTCCCGGTCCAGCCCGGAGACGGCGAGCGCGGCCGGCACGAACTCGTCGGAGATCGGCTTCAGCTCCGTGTAGAAGGCCAGCTCCGGGCGGCCGGCGACGGCCATGCCGAGCGAGATCATGCTGTACGGCCCGGGATCGGCCCGTCCGCCTCCACGTCGACCGCGACGTACAGCTCCGGCAGCCGGCTCATCCCGCCTCCTTGGGGTCGCTCGCGCGCAACCGTGGCACCGTAACAACGGTCGGGCGATCTCCGGCGGCCGTTTTCCGCCGGTGTGGAACCTGCCTGTCCAAGGGCGGCGGCGAACGGCGTAAGCTGGCTCGTCGTGAGTCTCACCATCGGCATCGTCGGCCTGCCCAACGTCGGCAAGAGCACCCTGTTCAACGCGCTGACCAAGAACGACGTGCTCGCGGCGAACTACCCGTTCGCCACCATCGAGCCCAACGTCGGCGTTGTCGGGCTGCCGGACGAGCGGCTGCACAAGCTCGCCGAGATCTTCAGCTCGCAGAAGGTGCTGCCCGCCCCCGTGTCGTTCGTCGACATCGCCGGCCTGGTGCGCGGCGCCTCCAAGGGGCAGGGCCGGGGCAACGCGTTCCTGGCGAACATCCGCGACGCCTCGGCGATCTGCCAGGTGGTGCGGGCCTTCTCCGACCCGAACGTGGTGCACGTCGACGGCAAGGTCTCCCCGGCCGACGACATCGAGACGATCAACACCGAGCTGATCCTCGCCGACCTCCAGACCCTGGAGAAGGCGGTGCCGCGGCTGGAGAAGGAGGCCAAGCTCCGCAAGGACCGGGCCGCCGCGGTGACCGCCGCCAAGAAGGCCGTCGAGCTGCTCGACACCGGCGTCACCCTCTACGCGGGTGCCAAGGACGCGGGCATCGAGCTGGAGCACCTGCGCGAGCTGCACCTGCTCACCACGAAGCCCTTCCTGTACGTCTTCAACGTCGACGAGGCCGAGCTGGGCAACGCCGAGTTCCTCGACGAACTGCGCGCCCTGGTCGCCCCGGCCGAGGCCGTCTTCATGGACGCCAAGATCGAGTCCGAGCTGGTGGACCTGCCCGAGGAGGAGGCCCGCGAGCTGCTGGAGTCGATCGGTCAGCAGGAGCCGGGCCTGGACCAGCTCGTCCGGGTCGGCTTCCGCACGCTCGGGCTCCAGACGTACCTCACCGCCGGCCCCAAGGAGGCGCGGGCCTGGACCGTCCCGGTCGGCGCGACCGCGCCGGAGGCCGCGGGCGTCATCCACTCCGACTTCCAGCGCGGCTTCATCAAGGCCGAGGTGGTCTCCTACGCCGACCTGGTCGCCGCCGGATCGATGGCGGCGGCCAAGGCGGCGGGCAAGGTCCGCATCGAGGGCAAGGAGTACGTGATGCAGGACGGCGACGTCGTGGAGTTCCGCTTCAACGTCTGAAACCGGCCCGTTCCCGCAGGTCAGGAGGGGTGTGCCCGCGCTCTGGGGCACACCGGGGGCGCAGCCCCACGCTTCATCGACCGCCCGGCGGGTGCGCTCCTCCGAGTCCGGCATCAGGTGGCCGTACGGCGAGCAGGCGGCCGGCGGGAACTACCCGGAACGCTCGCGGATGGCAGCCGCCACCATCTGGGGGCAGCGGGACAGAGGTGCTGGATCGGCTTGTCGGCCGCTCTCCTGTGGCCCGGGTCAGCCTGCTGTCGACCCGTCGGGAGCCGACAGCGGTGTGGGCAGGAGCGGGTGGTGTCGGCGGTCGAGCCCACACCCCGCACCGAGGCACGGGGTGTGGGCTCCAGCGTCGAGACCATCAGGCGGCAGTGGACGATGGCCGGGGTGCGGCAGAGCTCATCCGGGGATGATGTCGACGCGCTTGCGGTCGGCCTTCAGCAAGAATCGGCACCCGCGAAGACCCGAGGCAGGATCGCAACAGTGTGCGTCGAACTCGAGCCCGAAGTGTGATACAGGCAGGGTCCGTCGGTGCCCCAGTCCCAGACAACCTTCGCCCACACCGCGTAGCTGCAGCGGTTGACTATTTTGGCCGTCTGGGTCGTGGCGGTGGAGCCTGAGATGTAACGCTCTACACAGTAGGGCGCATTATCGGCGTAGGCGGGCGCGGCGAGAACCGTGGCGCCCAAGCCACCGCTGACCATCGCCACAGCAAGGGCCCTCTTCGTCAAATTCTTGATCATGCTATTTCCCCGTCGATTGTGGTCAAGGCCAGCGAAGGGGTTCGCGAATCCCGCAGTGAAGATTATCAATCACATCGATCATGGGCAAGCAGGTCGGAAGGGCTCGCCCGGACGGTGGGCATGGGCCGGCGCTGACCCCGTCGGTGCAGGTCAGCGGAACGGGGGTCCGGTCGGTCACCCGGTCCGGCGAGCAGATTGTGCCGCAACTCGGGGCGCGTCGGGGAGTCGCGCTAGGGTGTGGGATGCCGAGGGTCCTGATATCAGCCGACATGGAGGGTGTCTCGGGCATCGTCCATCCCGTGGGAGACGAATCCCGAGCGGTACGACTACGAGCGCGGCCGGGCGCTGATGACCGCCGACGTCAACGCCGTCGTCGCCGGCGTGCTGGAGGCCGATCCGTCGGCGGACGTCGTCGTCGCGGACGCGCACGGACCGTTCCGCAACCTGCTGCCAGAGGATCTTGACCACCGCGCCCGGCTGATCCGCGGTCGACCGCGTCCACTGGGGATGTTGGCGGGAATCGGCGACGGCGTCGACGCGGTGCTGTTCGTCGGCTATCACGCCCGCGCGGGCGGCGGCCCCGCCGTGCTCGCCCACACGATCAGTGACGCCGTCCTGGCCGTGCGGCTCGACGGCCGGGAGGTGGGCGAGATCGGTCTCAACGCCGCGCTGGCCGGCCACCACGGCGTGCCGGTCGTCCTGCTCAGCGGCGATGAGGCCGCCTGCGCCGAGGTGCGGGAGCTGGTGCCCGGCACGTCGACCGTCGCCGTCAAGCGGGCGCTGGGCCAGGCAGCCGCCGAGGTGCTGCACCCGAAGGTCGCCCGGGACCGGCTCCGGAAGGGGGCGGCCGCTGCCATGGCCGGACGCGCAGAGGTGCCGCCCTGGACGATTACCGGGCCGGTGACCATCGAGGTGGATCTTTACAGCCCTGCCACCGTGGACACGGCGACGCTGATACCGGGGGTCACGCGTGCCCCCGGAGCGCGGACGGTCCGGTTCACCGGCCGGGACGTCGTCGAGGCGTACGGCGTGGTCCAGCTCCTCGTGCAGCTCGCCCAGGTCAAGCCCGCCTGACCGCCGGCCTCAGCCCTCCCGGCGATGGCTCAGGTCAGCGACCCCGAATACGCCGACCAGGTGGTGGACACGGCGCTGCGCGGCCTCCGGCCACGCGACCGGTAGCCGCTGTCCCTCGCGTGGGGGAGGAGGTTCCCTCATCGACGGGAGGGGGCGGGGGGCCACCGCCAATACCGTCGTATCCATGGTCAATCACGTTCGCGCCCGGCGATGGCCGGCGTATTCCCTGGCGGTGCTGTTCCTCGGGTACGCCGCGGGAAAGGCCGTCTTCGCCGCGCAGTCCCGGCTCGGGTTCCCGGGTGGTCCGGTCGTGTCCGCCGCCGAGCACGAGAGCTACGCCCGCGACGTCATGGGCGTGGCCACCGCGCAGTGGTCGGCGACCGCTACCGGGTTGTTGGCCGCGTGCCTCGCCGTCGCCACGGTGACGACGCTGGGGCGCCGGGTGCCGAGGACGATGATGCTGCTGGCGCTCGCCGGCATGCTGCTGGCCGTCGGGGCCGGCGCGATGATCATGGTCGTGGACGGCTTCGTCGGCATCGGTGTGGGCTGGCAGTGGTACCACGCGATCCTCGGGCTCGTCGTGATCGGGCTGCTCCTGGAGACGATTCGGTCCTACGCGACGGCGACGAAGCGTGTCGCGGCCTGATCGCGCGCGCTGGGGCGCGTACGGGGCGGCGGCCTGCGCCGCGGCCTACGGCTCGATGAAACTCGCGCAGGCGCTGGGGGCCAACGCGCTGGCCGACAAGGACCCGCTGCCCCCGGAGCTGCGGGAGCGGCTGCTCGCGCGAGACCCGCTGTTCGTGGCGAGCCACTGGGTGCTGGCCACCGCCGCCGTGGTCGGCGTCGTGGTCGCGCTGGCGATGCTGCGGCCCTGGCGGGCGGCCCTCCCGCGCCGCCTGCTGCTCGCGATCGCCGGGACGCTGGGAGTCTTCATGGTCGCCCGGTCGATCGGGGTGCTGGGGTTCGGCTTCGTCGGTGACGCGCTGCTGTTGACCGGAGTCCGCCCGCCGCCGGCCGAACACGCCGTGCTGGCTCGCGAACTGGCACGGTGGGACCTGCTGCTGTGGTCGCCGTTCTTCCTGCTCTGGGGGGTGTGCTGGACGGCGGCGGGATGGCGGCTGCACCGGAGGTCCACTGTGACCGGTGGTCCGGCGTCGGCGGTGGGTGCGGTGAGCCCTACCATCTCGCCATGATCACTCCGCCGTTGGCGCCCGACGTGCTCGCCCGCTACCCCGGGCTGGAGAAGCTCGGCCGCACGGCCACCAGGCTGCACCCCCGTCGCGGGGCGGTCACGGCCACCGAGAGCCACGTCGGAGGGCCGCTGCTGTGGCCGGCCGACGAGCCCTGGCCCACCTGCGCCACCCCGTGCATGGTGCAGGAGGAGGTGCCGATCCCGGCGGAGCTGTTGGCCCGGATGCGCGAGGCGGAGAGCCGCCGTACGGTGGCGCACGTGCTGGCCGACGGCGAGATCGAGCTGCACGAGGAGCTAGCGCGGCTGGTCGGCCCGGGTTTCAGCGGTTGGGGCTCGGTGAACGGCGGCCCGACGGTGGGCTACCGGTACGGGCCGCGACCCCACCCCCGGCCGAACCCGATGGTGGCGCTGGCGCAACTGCGCGCGGCGGACGTCCCCGACCTGCCCCGGCCCGGCGGGGCGGACCTGTTGCAGGTGCTGTGGTGCCCGTTCGAGCACGACACGCCGCCGTGGGGGCCGATCGTGGAGCTGCGGTGGCGGCGGGAGGCGGACGTCACCGCCACGCTGACGGAGCCGCCGCGCGGTGAGACCGGGACGGAAGGGTACGTGCCCCAGCCGTGCCGGCTGCACCCGGAGCAGATCGTCGAGTACCCGTACATCGAGGAGTTGCCGGCGGAGCTGCGGGCGCTTGCCGAGGCGGACGAGGACGAGGAGTACCTCGACACCTTCATGGCACCCGGTTGGAAGGTCGGCGGGTACGCCCGGTGGAGCCTCACGGACCTGAGCCCGACGCCGTGCCCCCGCTGCGCCGGTCCCACCACGCTGGCCCTCGTCATCGACTCCTCGGAGCACGGAGCCGACCGGTGGCGCCCGACCCGAGCGGACGGCGCACCGGACGACGACGACCCGTACGAGCCGACCGGCGTGGTCGTCGGCCGCTATGGCGCGCTGCGCATCTTCGTGTGCCTGACCTGCCCGGACGTGCCGTTCCTGCTCGACCAGCAGTGAGGCCTGTGGTGTCGACGAACCCGTGGCTGTCCGGGCCGACCCCCACCGGGCGGCTGCCGCGCGAACGCCTGGCCGAGCGCATCCTCAACCTGCTCTCGTCGCAGAACATGTGCGTGCTCGCCACCGTCGGGCCGGACGGGCCACTCGCCACGCCGGTGCGGTACTACCCGCTCGGCTTCGCGGTGCTGTTCACTGCCGCCCCGGCGTCGCCGAAGATGCGCAACATCGCGGCCGACCCCCGGGTGTCGGTCGGCATCTTCGCGCCGCTGGTGGGACTGGCCAGCAGCCGTGGCGCCCAGGTGTTCGGCTCGGCCCGGGTGCTCAGCCCCGACGATCCGGACCGGGCGCACTACTGGTCGGCGTTCCGGTGGGAGAACGAGCACGTCGAGCGGGGCCGGTCGCTGACCGAGCCGCCCCGCGACACGCTGGTGGTGGTGGAGGCGGACCGCATCGTGTACACCGAACACTGGCTGCGGCGCGAGGGCTACGCGCCCCGACAGGTCTGGCGGCGCTCGGACTGAATGCCATCCGCCGGGCTCGATCGACCCGCGACCGCGCTCGGTCAGTCGGCGGAAGATCAACGCGGCGAGGGCGAGCCAGTCGGCCGCCACCAGCAGCCTTCAGCCCGGCGTGGCGTGGTACGGCTGTGGACGGTCCCTGGTCGGGAACGGCGCGGACCGCTGTGGTGCCGCCGTCCCTCGGGGTGACGAGGAGGTGCGACGGGCGAAAGCTCGACGCCCCGGTGGCGTCGGCGCCCCCGGCCGCCACCCGTCGTCCAGACGGGACGAGTGGAACACCATGGGTGTCAGACAGGTGCGTTGGCAGCCATGGTGTTCCACTCGCGGGAGTAGCGGGACAGGCCCCGTTGTCGCCTGCGGTCAGCCGCCGGCGGGGCGGGCCGGCTCGACCTGATCGGCGGCCAGCACAGGCAGGGCGTTCGTGACCGGGCCGCCACGCTGTTCCGCCGGGCTGCCGAGGCGGAGTGTCGCGCCCTGCTCGAGTGCGCCGGCCAGCTCAGCTGATGTGGTGCAAGATCACGTTGTGCACGTGGTGGCTCTTCTGGGCGCCACGGAACTCCACCTCGTAGGTGTGCGTGCCGACGTGGATCGCGATCGCGCCGGTGGAGAAGAACGAGCCGCCCCAGGACTTGTTGCTGACCACGCTGACGCTCGTGATCTTCGAGTACGGGATGCTGGTGATGGCGTACCGCTTGCCGACGAAGGAGCGGTCCTGGATGATCACGCGCCGGTCGGTCAGGCCGATGAAGCCCGTGCCCGTGCCGACGGCGTCGTAGACGGCGATGATCTGTTCCCCCTGGAGCAGGCCGCTCTGGATCTGCTGGAACTGCTCCTTGCGGTCGTACGTCGCGTTGGCCATGACCTCACGGTAGGCCGGGCGTGCCAGCCCAAGATCACTCTCGGCGCGCCAGGACGAGGAACTCGCCGTCGCCCCGGCCCACCGGCTCTCCGCCCCAGCCGCCGTGGATCCGCTCGACTGCGAGCCCGGCGGCCCGCAGCGACCCGCGCAGCTCGTCCTCGGTGCGGAAGCGCAGGGTGGCCGAGCTGAGCAGCTCCTCGCCGTCACCGAACAGGTAGTGGTGGGTGAAGGCGACCGTGCCGCCGTCGACGGCGGTTACCTCCGTCCACGCCCGCACCATCTCGCCGCCCGGCAGGGTGATGCGCCGCCGCGAGTCGACCGGGTTCCAGCGTTCCCACCGCCGGTCCGCCGGATCGCGCGAGTCGAACGCCAACCAACCGCCGGGCACCAACGCCCGGGCCAGGTCGGCGAGGGTACGCGCCCACTCGGCGTCGTCCACGACGAACTGCGCCACGTGGCTGGTCAGCACCGCCACGTCGTACGACCGGTCCGGCAGCAGCGCCGAGGTGCCCTCGATCCAGGTCACCCGGTCCGCGCCCCGCTTGGAGCGGGCGGCGGCCAGCGAGGGGCCGGCCGGGTCGACGCCGGTGACGGTGTGGCCGGCGGCGGCCATGCCGAGGGCGAGCCGCCCGGTGCCGCAGCCCAGGTCGAGCACCCGGGCGGCGGGCGTCTCGCAGACCCGGGCCAGAAACCAGTCGTCATCGCGCGACCAGAGGCACTCGGCGTCGTAGACCCGGACCAGCCGCGGATGGTGGAACTCGCCGTGCCGCATCGACACCGATCATGCCATCCGGTGCTGGGTGCGGGCGACTTCGTTGCGGAACGACCGGCATCCGCCGAACGTGGCGCGGGTCAGCGTCCGTTCGCGTCGGTCGCGGCCCGGACGAACTCGCGGACCCGGGCCGTGGTGTTGCTCTCGCGCCAGACCAGGCCGCGCCGGATCGGGGGCGCGTCGCGGATCGGCACGTACGCCACGTCGGGGCGGGGGTAGTAGCGCCGGGTGTGCTCGCCCACGGGCAGCACGCCCCGCCCCATCGCGACCAACGTCAGCATCTCCGAGAAGGTGTTGCCGGCCGGCCCCTTCGGCACCGGCCGCCCCGACGGGGTGTGCTCGGGCGTGCGGTCGCGCTTGAACTCCACCGAGGTCACCGCCGGGTACTGCACCACCGGGTGGTCGCCGAGCACCTCCAGGGAGACGGACTCCTGCCGGGCCAGCGGGTGCCCCGCCGGCACCGCGAGCACCCGCTCCTCCTCCAGCAGCGCCGGCCCGCAGGCCATCCCGTCGAACGGGTACGCGGCCATCAGGATGTCGATCGAGCCGTCCACCAGGCTCGGCCGCGAGTTGAAGAGCTGGACCTCGTGCACCTCGACCTGGCAGTCCGGGTGGCGCTGCGCGAACAGGGCGACGGCCTTGAGCAGCACCGGGGCGGTCCACTCGCCGAGGAAGGCGACCCGCAGCCGCCCGGTGACGCCCCGCCCCGCCTCGACGGCCCGGCGTACCGCCTCGTCCATGCCGACGACCAGCGGCGCCAGGTCGTCGGCGAGCTGCCGGCCGATGGGGGTGAGCTGCACGACCCGGCTGGTGCGGGCGAACAGCGGGGCGCCGATGCGACGTTCCAGCTTCTTGACCACGTGGCTGATCCGCCCGGTCGTCACCCGCAGGCGTTCGGCCGTCCGGCCGAAGTGCAACTCCTCGGCGAGCGTCAGGAAGGTCTCCAGCTCGTGGCGTTCCAGCACGTCGGTGTCCCGTCGTTGAATCCGGCTCAACGATCGTAGTGTGATCGCGTCTTGGTCGGCCGGGCCGGTCGGCGCATCGTGGGGGCATGGAAACGACGACAGTGACCGACTACCTGGCGGGCCTCGACGCCCCGCTGCGGGAGATCGGCGAGAAGCTCCTCCCCGTCATCGAGGCGGCGCTGCCGGGCGCGACCGGGGCGGTGTGGCACGGCCACCCGGTCTGGGGCCTCGGCGACCGGCCGGGCCGGCGACCCGTCTGCCCGGTGAAGGCGTACGCCGCGTGAGCGCCGTGCGGGTCACGGGCTTCGACCACCTGGTGCTCAACGTCTCCGACGTCGAGCGGGCGTTGGGCTTCTACTGCGACGTGCTGGGCCTGGCCCCGGTGCGGGTCGACGAGTGGCGGGCGGGCAAGGTCCCGTTCCCGTCGGTACGAGTCAGCCCGGAAACCATCATCGACCTCGTCCGTCGGGACCGGGGCGAATCCAACGTCGACCACTTCTGCCTGGTGGTGGAGCCGCTGGACTGGCAGCACGCCGTCGACGCGGGGGTGTTCACAGTCCTGGCGGGACCGGTGGGCCGGTTCGGCGCGCGCGGCAGCGCCACCTCCCTCTACGTGCGGGACCCGGACGGCAACTCCGTCGAGCTGCGCTGGTACCCCCAGGACGCCGCGTAGCCGGCGCGTAGGTCAGGGCTGGGTGACAGCGCGGTACGCGTCCTCGATGCGCGCGGCCAGCAGCACCTCGCGCTCGGTCAGCGGGGCGTTGCCGTGCCCGACCTTGATGTGCGTGTGGTCGGCGCGGCGGCTGATCTCGGGCCGCAGGTGCAGTGCGTCGGCGACCACCTTCACCCGCTCGGTGAGGGCCGCGTGCTGCGTGTCGTCGATCACGAGGGTCCGTCGGATCTGCTCACCCTCCCGGGTCCAACCGGTGAGCAGGGTGAGGGCGTCGCTGAGGTAGTCGTGCTTCGCCCGGCCGTTGAACAGCACGCGCATCACCGCACCTCCCAGGCGCCGTTGCCGGCTTGTGGCCAAATCGTCGCCGTCCCGTGTCTTGTCGGTGCCCTCTAGTCTGTCGTCGCACGGTGGGTGTGTCCACGCCCACACTTCCGTCTTCTCCTGCCCTGACGGTCGGCCACGCTACCCAAACCGCCGATTGATCTGGCACGCTGGACGCCCGTGCGGACCGAACGGGCTAACGGCGGCGGGCAGGCCGAACGACGGGACCTGAGGGTCGTCGTCGGGGCGGCGATCATCAGGAACGGCAGGGTGCTCGCCTGCGCCCGGGCCGCCCCGCCAGAGGTGGCGGGCATGTGGGAGTTCCCCGGCGGCAAGGTGGAGCCGGGCGAGAGCGAGACCGCCGCGCTCGTCCGCGAGTGCGCCGAGGAACTCGCCGTACGCGTGGAAATCGGCGACCGGGTCGGCCGCAACGTCCGGATGGCGCACGGCCGCTCCGTGCTCAAGGTGTACGCGGCCCGCCTGCTGCACGGCGACCAGCCGCAGGCGCTGGAGCACTCGGCACTGCGCTGGCTCTCCGCCGACGAGTTGGACAGCGTCACCTGGCTGCCGGCCGACGCTCCCATCGTCGCCGCCCTCCGCCCGATCCTCGTGCCCGGCTGAGCCGAAGCGGACACCCGGGCGGAAACGGGACGGGGGCCGGCGGCAACAGCCGCGGCCCCCGTCATCGTCGACGCCCTCAGTGCTTGTCCTGCTCCGGGTGGGCGAAGTTCAGGTGCTCCGGCGGCAGCGGGAAGGTCACGTCCTCGCCGAACGGCGACGGCGCCGCCGCCCGGTCGAAGGTGAGCTCCGTCAGCGGAAGCCTGCCGTGGGTGTCCACGGCCGGCGCCGTCGGCTTCGGCACCTCGCGGTGCCAGTTGACGCCGCGCTGCGCCTGCACCTCGGACTGCGGGTCGTGCGAGCCGCCCGCGTGCGAGTGCACGCCCCCGTGGGCCGCGCTGCCGTGCACCGCACCGCTGGCGTGCCCGCTGGTCACGATGGTCTGAGGCACCTGACCCCTCCGGAAGATCTTGCTACCAAGCCACACGAGGGGATCGTACCTGCGGTCGACGACCCGCTCCTTCATGGGGATGATCCCGTTGTCCGTGATCTTGATGTGCTCCGGGCAGACCTCGGTGCAGCACTTGGTGATGTTGCAGAATCCGAGGCCCTGTTCGGCCTGCGCGTACTCCTTGCGGTCGGTCCTCGCGTCGAGCGGGTGCATGTCCAGCTCCGCGGCCCGGATGAAGAACCGCGGCCCGGAGAACGCCTGCTTGTTCTCCTCGTGGTCCCGGATCACGTGGCAGACGTTCTGGCACAGGAAGCACTCGATGCACTTGCGGAACTCCTGCGAGCGCTCCACGTCGACCTGCTGCATCCGGTACTCGCCCGGGGCCAGGTCGGCCGGCGGCGCGAACGCCGGGGTCTCCCGCGCCTTCTCGTAGTTGAACGAGACGTCGGTGACCAGGTCCCGGATGATCGGGAAGGTGCGCAGTGGGGTGACCGTGACCGTCTCGTCCTCCGCGAAGGTGGACATCCGGGTCATGCAGCTCAGCCGCGGCTTGCCGTTGATCTCCATCGAGCAGGAGCCGCACTTGCCGGCCTTGCAGTTCCACCGGCAGGCCAGATCCGGGGCGTCGGTGGCCTGGAGCCGGTGGATGACGTCGAGGACCACCTCGCCCTCGTTCACCTCGACCATGTAGTCCTGCAGGTCGCCGCCGTTCTCGTCGCCGCGCCAGATGCGGAACTGGCGCTTGGCGCCGGGCTTGCCGGCCCCGGGGGACTTCTGCTCCGCCATTACTTGCCCGCCTCCTCGGCCTCGGCGTCGGCGACGAGGGCGTCGAACTCGGCGAGCTCCTCGTCCGTGAGGTACTTGGCCAGCTCCGCGCGGTCGAAGAGGCCGATCAGCTCCGCGCGCATCTTCGGCAGCGGCTTGCGCTCCAGGCGCACGGTGTCGCCGTCCAGCGAGCAGACCAGGTTGACCCGGCGCCACATCGGATCCATCGCCGGGTAGTCCTCCCGGGTGTGACCGCCGCGCGACTCCTGCCGCTCCAGCGCCGCCTTCGCGGTGCACTCCGAGACCACCAGCATGTTGCGCAGGTCCAGCGCCAGGTGCCAGCCCGGGTTGTAGCGGCGGCCGCCGCTCGCGCTGACCTTGGCCACCCGCTCGCGCAGCTCCGCCAGCCGGCTCAGCGCGTCGGCCAGCTCGCCCTCGCGCCGGATGATCCCGACGAGGTCGCCCATCACCGCCTGGAGGTCCTGCTGGAGGGTGTACGGGCTCTCGCCGGTGCCCCGCTGCAACGGTGCCAGCGCGGTCTCCACCGCGGCCTCCACCGCCGCGACGTGGACCTTCGGGCGGGCCGGCAGGCTGTCGGCGTACGTGGCGGCGTGGCCGCCCGCGCGCTTGCCGAAGACCAGCAGGTCGGACAGCGAGTTGCCGCCGAGCCGGTTGGAGCCGTGCATGCCGCCGGAGACCTCACCCGCGGCGAAGAGCCCCCGCACGGTGCCGTACGCGGCGCCCGAGTCCGGGTCCACCTCCACGCCGCCCATCACGTAGTGGCAGGTCGGCCCGACCTCCATCGGCTCCTTGGTGATGTCGACGTCGGCCAGTTCCTTGAACTGGTGGTACATCGACGGCAGCCGGCGCCTGATCTCCTCGGCCGGCAGCCGGGAGGCGATGTCCAGGTAGACGCCGCCGGCGGGGGTGCCCCGGCCGGCCTTGACCTCGCTGTTGATCGCCCGGGCCACCTCGTCGCGGGGCAGCAGCTCCGGCGGGCGCCGGTTGTTGTCCGGGTCCTTGTACCAGCGATCCGCCTCGGCCTCGTTGTCCGCGTACTGCTTGCGGAAGACGTCGGGGACGTAGTCGAACATGAACCGCTTGCCGTCGGAGTTCTTCAGCACGCCGCCGTCGCCGCGCACCGACTCGGTGACCAGGATCCCCTTCACCGACACCGGCCAGACCATGCCGGTCGGGTGGAACTGGAGGAACTCCATGTTGATCAGCGTCGCGCCGGCGCGCAGGGCCAGCGCGTGCCCGTCCCCCGTGTACTCCCACGAGTTCGAGGTGACCTTGTAGGAGCGGCCGACGCCGCCGGTCGCCAGCACCACGGCCGGCGCCTCGAAGAGGACGAACTCGCCGGACTCCCGGTAGTAGCCGAACGCGCCGGCGACCCGGTCGCCGTCGAGCAGCAACTCGGTGATGGTGGTCTCGGCGAAGACCTTGATCCGGGCGTCGTACGAGCCGTGCTCCCGCTTGTCCTCCTGCTGGAGGGAGACGATCTTCTGCTGGAGGGTGCGGATCAGCTCCAGGCCGGTCCGGTCGCCGACGTGCGCCAGGCGCGGGTACTCGTGGCCGCCGAAGTTGCGCTGCGAGATCTTCCCGTCCTTGGTGCGGTCGAAGAGCGCGCCGTACGTCTCCAGCTCCCAGATCCGCTGCGGCGACTCCTTCGCGTGCAGCTCGGCCATCCGGAAGTTGTTGAGGAACTTGCCGCCGCGCATGGTGTCGCGGAAGTGCACCTGCCAGTTGTCCCGGCTGTTCACGTTGCCCATCGCGGCGGCGGCGCCGCCCTCGGCCATCACCGTGTGCGCCTTGCCGAAGAGCGACTTCGAGATGATCGCGGTCTTCTTGCCGGCGAGCCGGGCCTCGATCGCCGCGCGCAGGCCGGCGCCGCCGGCCCCGATCACGACGACGTCGTAGTGGTGTCGTTCGATTCGCGTGGTAGAGCTCGTGTGGTGGTGAGGATTGGTCATGTCAGGGGGCCCTCTAGTTGATGAACCGCAGGTCGTTGAACCAGCCCGCAGCGACCGCCATGACGTAGAAGTCCGTCAGGGCCAGGGTGCCGAGGGTGATCCAGGCGAGCTGCATGTGCCGGACGTTCAGGGCGGAGATGAAGGTCCAGGCCCGGTAGCGCACCGGGTGCTTGGAGAAGTGCTTGAGCCGCCCGCCGATGATGTGCCGGCAGGAGTGGCAGGAGATCGTGTACGCCCACAGCATGACCACGTTGCCGAGCAGGATGATGTTGCCCAGACCGAACCCGAAGCCCTTCGGCGAGTGGAAGGCCAGGATCGCGTCCCAGGTGTTGATCAGCGAGATGACGGCGGCGGCGTAGAAGAAGTAGCGGTGCAGGTTCTGGCCGAGCAGCGGGAACCGGGTCTCGCCGCCGTAGGACTGGTGCCCGTCCGGCACCGCGCACGCGGGCGGCGACAGCCAGAACGACCGGTAGTACGCCTTGCGGTAGTAGTAGCAGGTGAGGCGGAACAGCAGCAGGAACGGCAGGGTCAGCGCGGCGTCCGGGATGATCCACCAGCCGGGCAGGAAGCTGCCGAAGTGCGAGGAGCCCTCGACGCACCGTTCGGTGACGCAGGGGGAGTAGAACGGGGTCAGGTAGTGGTACGCGTCGACCCAGTAGTAGTCGTGCATGAAGACCCGGACCGTCGCGTACGCGACCCAAGCGCCGAGCCCGATCACGGTGAGCAGCGGGGCGAGCCACCAGCGATCGGTACGCAACGTCTTCGCCGCGATGGCGGCGCGCGCCCGCGCCCCCCGCGGCCTCGTTGCCGTTGATGTCATTCGAGTCGTCTCCCTGACGGGGCCCGCACGCGCGGGCGGATCAGTTTCCGGTCGGCACGCGGACCGGCGAACCCGCACCCGCTTGCCACGTCATGCGCACACCAACGACCGCGCCGGCGATACGGCGCAGCTAAGTGACACACGTTACGCCGATCTTTGCGGGCCGTCCGCGCAAGGCAGTGTCCCGTGTGTCCCGGCCGGTGGAAAGCCCCGAACGATGATCGATGTCCGGATGTTAAGAACCTCACCGGTCGCCTGTCCGTCGTACGCACGCGACTCACCCGGAAGCGTCGCCGGCCCCGACTCCGTCGTGGAGCGGGCCGCCGGGCTCCGGTCTGTGAGCGGGCCGCGGGGTCAGCCGGAGGCGCCGCCCGTGAAGTTCCAGGAGGCCAGCCGCAGCGGTGGGGCCTCCCACCAGACGCCGTCCGTCCGGTCCGGCTGGCGTACCGCCCGGCTGCCGACGCCGAGCACCGCGCCGGGACCGAGGGCTCGGGGGTAGGACTCGGTGAAGCGCAGGTCGCGGACCGCCCGGGTCACCACGCCGTCCTCCACCAGCCAGACGCCGTTGCGGGTCAGGCCCGTGACGACCAGGCTCTTCGGATCGAGCACCCGGGTGTACCAGAGGTCGCTGACCAGCAGCCCCCGCCGCACCCGACCGACCATCCCGGCGGTGTCCCCGTCGACCACCGCACCCGCCACGCCGCCGCCCGCGCCCGCCGTGCCGGCGCCCGACGTCGCCGCCGGCGCGCCGCCGGTGGCCCCGGCACCCGTCGGCCCGGCCGCGTGCAGGCGCAGGTTGCGGGGCATCGGGCCCCACGTCGCGGCGCCGGCCAGCGCGTGCCCGGTCGAGGCCGCGCCGACCTCGACGGCGGTGCGCCGGTCGTGCGCCACCGTCCGGGTGGTGCCCGCCTCGACCAGGGTCACGGCTCGCCGGGGCGTGCCCTCGACGTCGAACGGCAGCCCGGAGCCGCCGAGCGGGTCGTCGACCAGGGTGACCGCCGGGTCGAACTGGGCCGCCCCCGGCTCGGCGAAGGACTGCCGCTCGGCGTACCGCTTGCCGTTGAAGCCGAACCAGGAGAGATTCTGGAGCAGGTCGGCGACGGCGGCCGGCTCCAGCACCACCTCGTAGCGGCCGGGCGGCAACTCGACCGGGTCGGCCGCGGCGCGCGCCTTGGCCGCGGCCCGGGCGCCGAGCGCGGCGCCGTCGATATCGGCCAGCCGGTCGGCGCAGAACCGGGCCACGCCGTCGGAGCCGCCGGTGCGGGCGATGCCGTCCATCGCCGCCTCGGCGGCACGGCCCCACGCCGAGTGGCCGGCCGAATTGGCGAACGCGGAGGAACGGTGCGCCGTGCGGCAGTAGCCGGCCGCCTCCAGCCCGCCGGCCGCCGCCACGAACGCGCGCACCAGCTCGGCCCGCTCGTCCGGCTCGGCGTACGCGGTGGCCTCGTCGAAGGTCGCGGCAGTCGGCGCCGGCGCCGGCGGGGCGAGGCCCGGCCAGGCCGGGTCGGGCGGACAGAGCCGCGCCGCGGCGAGGGTGCGCTCGACCAGCGCGCGCAGCCCGTCGGCGGTGACCACGCTGCCGCTGCCGGCGGCCGTGCGCCCGCCGACGTGCAGCCGCAGCCGGACCTCGACACCGGACTCGGCCACGTTCTGGTGGATGAACGAGTTGGCGAACCGGGTCAGCGCCAGGTCGGCCCGGGTGACCACCGCCTCGGCCTGCGCGTCGGGCCCGCCGAGCCGGCGGACCAGCTCCACCACCTGACCGGCCATCTCCAGCTCACTCATGCTGCACCCTCTTCGTTCGCGACTGCGGGACTCGCTCGCTGCGCTCGCTCATTCCTCGCGCTCACGCACGAACTCCTACCCGGACGTTGCGGAAGCGGGCCGGCGCGGCCGGGTGGCCGGTGTGGCCCACCTGGCCGGGTTGGCCCTTGCCGCAGTTGGGCGTGCCCCAGGCGACGGTCTCCGAGGAGAGCATGTCCATCGAACGCCAGAAGAGGGGACCGATGCCGGTGTAGGTGGGGTTGCGCAGCATCCGCCCACGCCGGCCCTTCTTCACCTCCCAGCCGATCTCGCAGCCGAACTGGAAGTTGAGCCGCTTGTCGTCGATCGACCAGGAGCGGTTGACGTCCATCAGCACCCCGTCGTCGGTGGCGGCGACGATCTCCTCCAGGGTGTGCGGGCCGGGCTCCAGGCCCACGTTGGTCATCCGCACCATCGGCAGCCGGGCCCAGCCGTCGGCGCGTACGCTGCCGCCGTGGTCCAGGCCGGCGACGGCGGCCGAGTCCCGGCCGGCGAGCACGCCCACCCAACGCCCCTCGCGCACCGCGTCGCGCTTGACGGCCGGGGAGCCCTCGTCGTCGAAGCCGAAGCTGCCGAGCGCGCCGGGGATGGTGGGGTCGATGGTGACGTTCATCAGCTCGGAGCCGTAGCGCAGCGAGCCGAGCTGGGCCAGGTCCAACCAGGAGGTGCCGGCGAAGGCGGCCTCCCAGCCGAGGATCCGGTCCAGCTCGATGGCGTGCCCGACCGACTCGTGGATCTGCAGGGCGAGTTGCTCGCCGCCGAGGATGAGGTCGGTCTCGCCGGCGGGGCAGGGCGGCGCGGTGAGCAGCGCCCGGGCCTCCTCGGCGATCCGCGCCGCCTGCGCGGCCAGGTCGAGCGAGGTGACCAGCTCCCAGCCGGTGGTGCCGTATTGGCCTCGGTAGCTCGGGTAGGAGCGGCGCTGGGTCTCCCCGTCACCGACGACGGTGGCGGAGATGCCGCCGCCGCACTCCCGGATCCGCTGGTCGATCCGGTGCCCCTCGCTGGAGACGAACCACTTGGCCGTGTCCCAGACCTGGTAGAGGCCCTCGGCCACGTCGGCGCCGTGCTCCGCCATCGTCCGCGTGGCACCGACCAGCAGGTCGCCCTTGTCGGAGAGCGGCACGCCGAGCGGGTCCACCACGCAGGGGGACGCCCAGCTCGCGGTCACCGCCGCGGCCGGCACCAGGTCGATCGGCGGCCCCGGGACCCGCGCGCTCGCCGTGGCGATCCGCGCGGCGCGCCGGCCGGCCTCGCGGGCGGCGGCGTCGGACAGCTCCGGTACGGCGTGGAAGCCCCAGCTCGACCCGACCAGCGCGCGGACGCCCAGCCCGATGCTCTCGTCCTGGGTCAGCTCCTCGATGTCGCCGTTGCGGGCCGACATGGACTCGTAGCGGCGGTGCATCACCCGGGCGTCGGCGTATCGGGCTCCCGCGTCGAGCGCGGCCTGCACCGCGGCGGCCGCCGCGTCGAACTCGGTCACGACGGCACCACCGGGTTGCGTTGATGATTCGCTCGCTGGCGCTCGCTCATGCGCCCGACCCTAGGCGAGCCCACCGACATCCGTCAGGCGAGCAGGTCCTCCGGCCGGATCGTGACCCGTACGGGCTCGGTCAGCTCCAGCTCGTCGCCGGCCTTGGTCACCGACCGCTCGACGTAGTGGGCGCCCTGCCGCTGGTACAGGTGCATGGTCAGGTTCTCCTGCTCCACGAGGAGGTACCACTCGATGCCGGCCGCCGCGTAGTAGTGCATCTTGAGCACCTTGTCGGTAGCGGCGTTGCTCGGTGAGATGATCTCGCACACCAGCCGCACATCGCGGGCGTCGATGACGAGCACGCGGAGATCGACGTCGTTGGTGATCACAAGGTCGGGTATCGGGATGCGTCCCGGCCGGAGCCGGACGTTCACCGCTTCCAGCACGCGTAGGCCGGCTGCCCGGACCGGTGCCCGGAGCGCGGCGCGCAACTCGCCGGAGATGTTCTGGTGAAGAGGGGTGGGTCCTGGGGTCACGTGAAGGCTCCAGTCGAAGAGCTCGACGCGGTCCTGCGTCCCGCCGAGGGCGAGGTACTCCTCTTCGGTCCACGGGCCGTCGTGGCCGAACACCGCCGCGGTCATGGTCACCTCCACCTCATCGACGGGATCCTCCCGTGACTGACGCAGCCATGGTCGCACCTGAGGTGCGTCGGATGTTTCAGTTGTGGCGGTGGATGTGCTGGTGGGGGTGTCGGAGCCCGTTGCAGAGTCGTTACGCTGTGGCCCGCTGACAGCCCTCGGTTATGTAGCTTATTTTCACCCTCAGTGATTTCCTGTAGGTTCTCTTCGTCACTGAGGGAGGCGGTCGTGGGCAGTCCGGAGTCGGCGTCGTCCGGGGAACCGGGCCGCCCCAGCGTGCCGGAGCAGCGCTCCGGCCAGGATCCGTACCTGCGGGTGAGCGACCTGCGGGTCCGCTTCGACACCGAGGACGGCGTGGTGCGCGCGGTCGACGGGGTGTCCTTCGCGGTGGAGCGGGGGCGCACGCTCGGCATCGTCGGCGAGTCGGGCTCGGGCAAGAGCGTCACCTCGCTGGCCATCCTCGGCCTGCACAACGCCAAGCGGACCACCATCACCGGGGAGATCTCCGTCGGCGGGCGCCAACTGGTCGGCCTGCCGGAGGAGGAGGTACGCCGGCTGCGCGGCCGGGACATGGCGATGATCTTCCAGGACCCGCTGTCCGCGCTGCACCCGTACTTCACGGTGGGCAGGCAGATCGCCGAGGCGTACCGGGTGCACCACCCGAAGGCCGGCAAGCGCGAGGCCCGCCAGCGCGCGGTGGACATGCTGGGCCGGGTCGGCATCCCGCAGCCGGCCCGCCGCTTCGACCAGTACCCGCACGAGTTCTCCGGCGGCATGCGGCAGCGGGCGATGATCGCCATGGCGCTGGTCAACGACCCGGACCTGCTGATCGCCGACGAACCGACCACCGCCCTGGACGTGACCGTGCAGGCGCAGATCCTCGACCTGCTGGCCGACCTCCAGGCCGAGTTCCACTCCGCGATCATCATGATCACGCACGACCTGGGTGTGGTCAGCCAGGTCGCCGACGAGGTGCTGGTCATGTACGGCGGGCGGGCCGTCGAGCACGGCAGCGTCGAGCAGGTGCTCCGCCGGCCGCAGCACCCGTACACCTGGGGCCTGCTCTCCAGCGTGCCCTCCCTGCACGGCGACGCGGACGCGGACCTGGTGCCGATCAAGGGCAACCCGCCCAGCCTGATCAACCTCCCGCCCGGCTGCGCCTTCCACCCGCGCTGCCGGTACGCCGACCGCAACGGCGACCGCTCGCGCACCGAGGTCCCGGAGCTGCGCCCGGCGGGCGCGCCCGGCCACCTGGTGGCCTGTCACCTCTCCGCCGACGACCGGACCCGGTTGTACGCGGAGGACATCGCCCACGTGGGGGTTGCCCGATGAGTGTGGAGACGGTCGAGCCGCTGCTGCGGGTGCGCGGGCTGGCCAAGCACTTCCCGGTGCGCAGCGGGCTGCGGAGCACGGGCCTGGTGCGGGCCGTGGACGGGCTGGACTTCGACGTGCGCCCGGGCGAGACGCTCGGTCTGGTGGGGGAGTCCGGCTGCGGCAAGACGACGACCGGCCGGATGCTGGTCCGCCTGCTGGAGCCCAGCGCGGGGAGCATCGAGTTCGCCGGGCGGGACATCACCCACGCCGGCCGGCGTGAGCTGCGCCCGCTGCGGCAGGACCTTCAGATCATCTTCCAGGACCCGTACGCCTCGCTGAACCCCCGGCACACCGTCGGCCGGATCGTCGCGATGCCGTTGCAGGTCAACGGGATCGACCCGCCGGGCGGGATCAAGGCCCGCGTGCAGGAGCTGCTGGAGCTGGTCGGGCTGAACCCGGAGCACTACAACCGGTACCCGCACGAGTTCTCCGGCGGCCAGCGCCAGCGCATCGGCATCGCCCGCGCCCTGGCGCTGCGGCCGAAGCTGATCGTCGCCGACGAGCCGGTCTCCGCCCTGGACGTGTCGATCCAGGCGCAGGTGGTCAACCTGCTCCGCGACCTGCAGCGCGACCTGGGCCTGGCGTTCGTCTTCATCGCGCACGACCTGGCCGTGGTGCGGCACTTCTGCCAGCGGGTCGCCGTCATGTACCTCGGCAAGATCGTCGAGATCGGCGACCGGGACGACATCTACGAGCGCCCGCAGCACCCGTACACCCGGGCGCTGCTCTCGGCGATCCCGGACGTCACCAAGCTCGGCCCGGCCGGCCGGATCCGGCTGGCCGGCGACGTGCCCACCCCGCTCAACCCGCCGTCGGGCTGCCGGTTCCGCACCCGTTGCTGGAAGGCGCAGGACATCTGCGCCACCGAGGAGCCGGCGCTGGTGCCCCGCGACGGCGGAAGCCAGGCCGCGGCCTGCCACTTCCCGGAGCGGGGGCCCGTCGAGGCCGCCCCGGCCGGGCAGCCGGCGACGTCGGCCGCCGGGCCGGCGGACGGTGTGGGCGGCGAGCCGGCGGACGGCGCGGGCGGCGAGCCGGCGGACGGCGCGGGCGGCGAGCCGGCGGACGGCGTGGGCGGCGAGCCGGCGGGCACGGGTGCGGGCGTCGAGGAGGTGTCGAGATGAGCATGTCCCCGGTGGAGGGCGTGGCGCTGGCCGAGATCGACTCGGGTGGCGGCGCCGACGCGCCGAAGGAGAAGGGCTTCGTCGGCCGGTCGCCCGGCCAACTCGCCATGCTCCGGCTGCGCCGCGACCGGACGGCGATGGCCAGCGGGGCGATGCTGGTCTTCTTCGTGCTGGTGGCGCTCGCCGCGCCGCTGATCGAGGCGTTCTACGGGATCAGCCCGCGCGACCAGTTCCAGGCCAAGCTGGACGGCTTCGGCATGCCGCTGGGCTACGCCGGTGGCGTGTCGGGGGACCACTTCTTCGGGCTGGAGCCCAACCTCGGCCGGGACATCTTCATCCGGCTGGTGTACGGCCTGCGTACCTCGCTGCTGATCGCCTTCGCGGCGGCGGTGATCACGGCGGCCATCGGCATCGCGCTCGGCGCGCTCGCCGGCTACCTCGGCGGCTGGCTCGACGCGGTGATCAACTGGATCACCGACCTGACCCTGGCCATGCCGTTCCTGATCATCGCGTTGGCCCTGACCCCGACCCTGACGCTGCGCTTCTACGGCGAGCGGGACGCGGTCTCGCCCGCCTTCGGGGTCGGGGTGCTGATCGCCGTCTTCGCGATCTTCGGCTGGACCGGCACCGCCCGGCTGGTCCGCGGCCAGGTGATCGCGCTGCGCGAGCGGGAGTTCGTGGAGGCCGCCAAGGCCAGCGGCGCCGGGCTGGCGCACATGCTCTTCCGGCAACTGCTGCCGAACATCTGGGCGCCGATCCTGGTGTCGTTCTCGTTGGCGGTGCCGCAGTTCATCACCAGCGAGGCCGCGCTGTCGTTCATCGGGGTCGGGCTGACCGAGGAGACGCCGAGCTTCGGTCGGATGATCTACCAGAGCCTGGACTACCTCCAGACCGACCCGGCGTTCGTCTTCTTCCCCGGCATCACGATCTTCGCGCTCGTGTTCGCGTTCAACCTCTTCGGCGACGCGCTGCGCGACGCGCTCGACCCGAAGTCGTCCCGGTAGGGGTTTCCGATGGCGCGCTTCCTGATCAAGCGGATCTTCTCCGCGGTGCTCACCCTGTTCGCGGTGAGCGTGCTGACCTTCCTGATGTTCTTCGCGCTGCCCCGCGACCCGGTCAGCGGCATGTGCCCGAAGAACTGCAACCCCGAGCGGCTGGAGCGGGTCCGCGAGGAGTTGGGCCTGCGCGACCCGCTGATCACCCAGTACGCCGGCTACATGAAGGGCATCTTCACCGGGCGGGACCTGGGCAGCGCCCAGGGCGGCCGGTGCGACGCGCCCTGCCTGGGCTGGTCGTACGTCAACAACGAGGCGGTGCTGGACACCATCGCCCGGGTGCTGCCGGTGACGCTGAGCATCGTGATCCCGGCGGCGATCCTCTGGCTGCTGCTCGGCGTCGGCCTCGGCATGGTCTCGGCGCTGCGCCGGGGCACCTGGCTCGACCGGGCCGCGATCGGCTTCTCGCTGACCGGTGCCTCGCTGCAGCTCTACTTCGTCGGCGCGGTGCTGCTGCTGGTCTTCGTCTACAACCTGCGCCTGCTGCCCGTGCCGAGCTACACGTCGATTTTCGACAATCCCCTGAAGTGGGCCAGCGGCCTGGTGCTCTCCTGGGTCGCGCTGGCCTTCCTCTTCTCCGCCATCTACGCCCGGCTGTCGAGGGCGCAGATGCTGGAGACGCTCTCCGAGGACTTCGTGCGCACCGCGCGGGCGAAGGGCCTGGCGAAACCGAAGGTGTACGGGCGGCACGCGCTGCGCGCCGCGATCACCCCGGTGGTCACCATCGCCGGCCTGGACGTCGGGGCGGCGCTGGGCGGCACGGTGATCACCGAGACCACCTTCGGCATCCAGGGGCTGGGGCGGACCGCCGTCGAGGCGGTGCGCGCCGGCGACCTGCCCACCATCATGGCGACCGTGCTCATCTCGGCGGTCTTCGTGGTGCTCGCCAACGTGCTGGTCGACCTGCTCTACGCCGCCATCGACCCCCGCGTACGGCTCGGGTGAACCGCCCGTCCCGGCCGGCGTGCCCGCCCCGGGTGTCCGCCGGTCGGATGGCGGTGAAATTTATCGACAACTGTTACACAACTCGTAGGTTTTCTTCTTTACGATCCTCGGGACGTCGGCGTTCACGCCCGGCGGCACCTGGGTGGAGGAGGTAGGAGATGCGACCACGCGTGGCGGCCGCCGCAGGCGGCGCGATCGCTCTGGTTGTGGCATTGGGTGCGTGCTCGGAGAACACGGGCGAGGGCACCACGGTGGACACCAACCGGCAGCAGACCGGGGTCATCGCGACGGACCCGAAGGACTCCAAGGGCCCGGCGGCCGAGGTGCCGGGCGCCCAGAAGGGCGGCACCTTCACGATCATCCGGGAGACCCCCATCTCCCACCTGGACCCGCAGCGGACGTACTCGTTCGCCGGCCTGATGACGTCGCCGCTGTTCTCCCGTTACCTGACCACGTGGAAGGACGACGGCAAGGGCAGCCTGGTCCTCGTCGGCGACCTGGCCGAGACGCCGGGCACCAACGTCAACAACGACTGCAAGGTCTGGGAATTCAAGATCAAGGACGGGGTCAAGTTCGAGGACGGCCGCCCGATCACCTCCAAGGAGATCGCGTACGGCATCGCCCGCTCCTTCGACCCGGACCTGTCGGGCGGCCCCACCTACATCCAGGAGTGGCTGGCCGACAGCCCGCAGTTCGACACCAAGTGGGACTTCAAGAAGAACAAGACCTCGCTGCCCCCGGGCCTGAGCACCCCGGACGCGAAGACCCTGCGCTTCGAGTTCGCCAAGCCCCGCTGTGACCTGCCGTTCGCGGTCTCGCTGCCGACCACCGCGCCGCTGCCGGCCGACAAGGACACCGGCGTCAACCTGGACCACCAGCCGTTCTCGTCCGGTCCCTACAAGATCGCCAAGAACCAGGTCGGCGTGCAGATCACCCTGGACCGCAACCCGCACTGGGACCCGAACACCGACCCGGTGCGGCACCAGTACCCGGACCAGTTCGTCTGGAGCTTCGGCGCGACGGCCGACGCCGCGAACAACCGGGTGATCGCCGACAACGGCGCCGACCAGAGCGCCGTCGCCTTCAACTACGTGCCCGCCTCGCTGGTCGCCAAGGTCGCCAACGACCCGGCGCTCAAGGAGCGGACCATCCTCTCCCCGACGCCGAGCTCCAACCAGCTCGTCATCAACAACCAGCGGGTGAAGGACCTGAAGGTCCGCCAGGCGCTGAACTACGCCATCGACCGCGAGGGCCTGATCAAGTCCGTCGGCGGGCAGACCGTCGCCTCCCCGATGACCACGCTGATGCCGTCGTCGACGATCGGCTACAAGGCGTTCGACGCGTACCCGGCCGGCGCCAACGGCAACGTCGACAAGGCCAAGGAGTTGCTCGGCGGCCAGACGCCGGAGCTGGTCCTGGGCGTCGCGGACAACACGACCGAGCAGCAGATGGCCACCCAGCTCAAGGGCAACCTGGAGCGGGCCGGCTTCAAGATCACGGTCCGTAACATCCCGGACGACTCGAAGCTCGACGAGGTCAAGAAGAAGGACAACCCCTGGGACCTGTACATCGGTAACTGGGCGGCGGACTGGCCGAGCGGCGCCTCGATCCTGCCGGTGCTCTACGACGGCCGCACCATCAAGGCCGAGGGCAACAGCAACAGCGCGTACTTCAACGACCCGGCGATCAACGCCGAGTTCGACCGGATCCTGGCCCTGCCGCCGGGCGAGCAGGGCCCGGAGTGGGCCAAGCTCGACGAGCGGATCATGAAGGAGCACGCCCCGGTCGTGCCGCTCTACGTCGACGTGGCCTACCTCGTGCACGGCTCCAAGGCCGGCGGGGTCTTCGTCTCCAGCGTCTTCGGCTACCCGGCCTTCGTGAACGCGTACGTCAAGAAGTAACCCTCAGGCACCAACCGCACGGACGGGCCCCGGTCGACAACGTCGTCGACCGGGGCCTCCGCGCATCCGCCCCGCGCCGCCCGTCGTGTTAGGAAGGGCCCCTTCCTCTACCGCAGGCGTTAACAAGGTGCCCTTCCTTACAGGTGCCGGCGGACGAAGTCCAGCTCCAGCCTGAGCAGGCGTTCCGCGGTGCCGCCGGCGGCCATGTGGGTGGCCCCGGTCAGCGGGAGCACCGAGTGCGGCCGGCCGGTCGCCAGCAGCGCCGCCGAAAGGCGCAGGGTGTGCGCGGCCACCACGTTGTCGTCGACCAGGCCGTGCACCAGCAGCAGCGGCCGGGCCGACTCCGGATCGGTCACCGGCTCGCCGGCCAGCTCCACCAGCGAGTGGTGCGCGTAGATGTCCGTGCCGTCGTCCGGCAGGCCAAGGTAGCGCTCCGTGTACGCGGTGTCGTACAGCGCCCAGTCGGTGACCGGCGCCCCGACGATGCCGCACCGGAACAGCTCCGGGTGCCGCAGCACCGCCAGCCCCGCCAGCCAGCCGCCGAACGACCAGCCGCGCACGGCCACCCGGCCGAGATCGAGGTCGGGGTGCTTGCCAGCCAACGCGGTGAGTGCGTCCACCTGGTCGAGCAGCACGACGTCGGCCACCCGCCGGTGGATCGCCTTCTCGAAGGAGGGGGCCACGCCCGGGGTGCCGCGGTTGTCGACGGTGACCACCGCGAAGCCGGCGTCGGCCCACCACTGGCGCTCCAGCCAGGCCGAGCGGGCGGCCAGCACCTCCTGGTGCCCCGGCCCGCCGTAGACGTCCAGCAGCACCGGCAGCCGCCGCCCGGTGACGTAGTTGTCCGGGTAGAGCACCGCCGTCGGCAGCCGCCGGTCGGTGACCCGCTCCAGCAGCGGCAGCGGAGAATACGGCGGGGTCGCGGCGAGCGAACGCAGCACGCCCACCTCGCGCTCGCCCTGCCACACCGTCCACCGGGTGCCCGGGTGGTCGAGCGAGGCGCTGCCCACCACCAGGACGTTCCCGCCGACGGCGGCGGTGTGCCAGCCCGGGTCGGTGGTGATCCGGCGGGCGTCGACGCCGCCGCCGATCGTGGTGCGTACCCGGAACAGGTGCCGCTCGCTCGGCTCCCCGTCGCTCGCCTCCACCAGCAGGTCGGCCGGGCCGGTGCCGCCGGGCAGCCGCCCCACCACCCGCCGCACGTAGAGCGACGGCGGGGTGAGCAGGGTGCCGTCGGCGAAGAGGCAGCGGGCGTCGTACCCGTCGTGGGCCAGTTCCCCGCCGACCAGCACCCGGCCGTCCGGCAGGTGCGCCGGGGTGCCGGGGATCGGCTCCACCCAGCGCGGGTCGGCCAGCTCGGCGTGCACCTGCGTCTCGCCGGTACGCGGGTCGACCGCGAGCACCAGGCCGTGCTGCTGGGAACGGCGCAGCACGGTGATCAGCGGCCCGCCGTCGGCCCAGTGCACCGCGGTCAGGTACGGGTAGGTCTCCCGGTCCCAGTGCACGTCGACCCAGCCGTCGTCGAGGTCGAGCAGGTGCAGGCTGACCTCGGCGTTCGGGCCGCCCGCCCGGGGGTACGCGACCGTGGTCGGCGGGCTCGCCGGGTCGGCCGGGTCGTGCAGGTGCCAGCGGTCCAGCCGGGACTCGTCCACCCGGGCGGCCAGCACGGAGCGCCCGTCGGGCGCCCACCAGTAGCCGCGGAACCGGTCGAACTCCTCGGCCGCGATGTGCTCGGCCAACCCCCAGGTCACCCCGGAGTCCTCGCCGGCCAGCAGGGTGTCCGTGCCGTCGTGCTCGACCACCCGCAGCTGACCCCGGCGGACCCCCTCGGCGGCGTCGGTCACGTACGCCAGGCGCTGCCCGGTCGGGTCGGGCCGCGGGTCGAGCACCGGGCCGACGGTGGCCACCTCGACCACGTCACCGTGCACCAGGTCGGCCCGGAACAGCCGCCCGGCCAGCGCGAAGACCGCCACCCGGCCGGCGGCGTCCAGCGCGTACGAGCCGATGCCGGAGGCGCTCAGCCGCAGCCGCTCGCGCAGCGCGCGCTCGCCCGGGCTGAGCGCGTCGACGTCGACGTCCGCCCCGAGCAGCGCCGCCGGGTCGGCGACCAGCCGTTCCTCGCCGGTCGCCACGTCCAGCAGCCAGAGCGCGTCGGCCGGGTCCTCCGGGCCGGCCGAGCGCAGGAAGACCACCCGGGAGCCGTCGTCGGCCACGGCGACCGCGCGCGGCGCTCCGCGGCTGAACCGGCGGGTGCGGGCGGCCAGCTCCGGAAAGTCCACAGGCCAGATCGTAGAGCGGCGCCGGGGGTGATGTGGCCGACCTGCGTGGACGCGTCACGGCCGGCGGAGGAGAACCGCCGGATAGAGTGACCACCGTGACGACGCTGCCCGACCGCCGCCTCCTGCTGGTCCACGCGCACCCCGACGACGAGTCCATCGGCACCGGCTCGACGATGGCGCACTACGCCGCCGCCGGTGCCCACGTCACCCTGGTGACCTGCACGCTCGGCGAGGAGGGCGAGATCCACGTGCCGGCGCTGGCCCAGCTCGCCGCCGCCGAGGCCGACCAGCTCGGCGGGTGGCGGATCGCCGAGCTGAACGCCGCGTGCGCCGCGCTCGGCGTCACCGACCACCGCTTCCTCGGCGGCGCCGGCCGCTACCGCGACTCGGGCATGATGGGGCTCGCCACCAACGAGCACCCCCGGGCCTTCTGGCAGGCCGACCTCGACGAGGCCGCCGGCCACCTGGTGGAGATCATGCGGGAGGTACGCCCGCAGGTCGTCGTCACGTACGACGGCAACGGCTTCTACGGGCACCCCGACCACATCCAGGCGCACCGGGTGACGATGCGCGCCGTCGAGCTGGCCCGCGCCGAGGGCCTCGCCCCGGCCAAGGTCTACTGGACGGCCATGCCGCAGAGCGTCCTGGAAGCCGGCATGGAGCACTTCGCCGACTCGTCGGACAACCCCTTCGCCGGCATCGACCAGGCCACCGAGCTGCCGTTCTGCACGCCCGACGCGCAGATCGCGGCGCGGATCGACGCCACCGACCAGCATGCCGCCAAGGAGGCGGCGATGCGCGCGCACGCCACCCAGATCCCCGACACCTCCTGGCTCTACTCGATCGCCGGCAACTTCGGCAGCGAGTTCATGGGCGTGGAGTACTACACCCTCGCGGTGGGCGGGAAGGGCCCGGGCAGCGGGCCGTACGGCTGGGAGGACGACCTCTTCGCCGGGCTCGATGTCGCCGACGGCCCGGACCGGTCCCCGGTCGGGGCGGCCGGCCTCCGGTGACACCGCCCGCCGCGCCGATGTCGGTCGTCCCCGAGGAGAGCGCCCCGCCACCGCCGCCCGGCCGGTCCCGGCTGCTGCTCGACCTGGCCCTGCGGGTGGCCGGCGGGCTGGTCGCCGTCCTCGGCGGGGTGCTGACCGGTGTGCTGGAGCTGCTGCTCGCCACGCTCCGGGTCGGCGGGCAGCTGATCGGCCTCTCGGTGGTCCTCGCCGTCGCCGCCAACATCGCGCTGAGCTGGTTCGCCCACGAGGCGGTCGGCCGTCGCTGGGCGGTGGCGCTGCCCGCGCTGCCCTGGTTCGTCCTGATGGCGGTCGCGGCGGTCCGCACCACCGAGGGGGACCTGCTCGTCGCCGGCGACAACTGGGTCGGCCTGGCGATGATCGTGGCCGGCGCGATGACCTTCGCGGTGATGGGCTTCCGGCAGGTCCTGGCGCCGCCGCCCGTCCGTCCGGGGGACTGACGAGACACCGGATCCGGTGGTAGACATTCCTGCCAGGAAGCCCGCCGCGGAGGCGGGCGGTACGGCGGGAGGCGTGCGATGAGGGAGCGGTGGCGCGCGATCGGGATACTCGCGATCGCGCTGTTCGGGGTCAACGTGGTCGCCCGGCTGGTCATCCGGTTCGGCTTCGACGGTGACGACACCGCCGCCGCCGACCGGGTGTCGCTCGGGATGTTCGCGGTGATCGGGCTGGTGCTGGCCGTGGTCGCCTTCCTCTGGGGCAGGCGTCGGCCGGTCGCCGCCTGGGGGTCCGACATGGCCGCCGCGGTCGGCGTCGCGCTGCTGCTGACGGTGCTGGTCGGGCCGCTGCTGGTCGGGGAGAACCCGTTCGGCGGGGGCGCGGGCACGTTCTTCGCCCAGATCTGGCTCTACCTCGCGGCCACCGGCGTCGGGGTGCTGCTCGGCTACCTGCTGCTCACGGCGCTCGGCCTCGACCACCGCTCGCAGTCCCTCAAGCGGTACGCCGAGCTGAAGGCCACCAAGCCCCGCAAGGTCGTCCGTCGCTGACCCGCGCGGCTCCGGTCCACGGGCGCGCGCCGGCCGCGCCGGGACCGGCCCTGGCGCTCGTGGCGGCAGCATGGCCCTGTGCGGCTCCTGTCGAGCTGCCCCACAGATGGGGCAGGGCCCCCGCCCAGAGGGCGCGGCCCGGATGCCGGGCGCGCCTCCCGTACGCGGCGGAAGGCGACGCGGTCAGTGCGGGGCGGTGCGGGTCAGGTAGGTGTGGTGGGTGGTGAAGCCGAGAGCCCGGTAGAGGGCCACCGCCGGGGTGTTGCGCTGCTCGACCTGGAGGAAGGCGCGCGAGGCGCCGGTCGCGGCGCCCCAGTCGGCGAGCGCGCGGATGACCCGGCCCGCCAGGCCCTGCCGCCTCGCCTCGGGCCGCACCTCGATCAGGCTGAGCCCGAGCCAGCGCCCCGACCCGGTGACCGTGCCGCGGCCGATGGCGACCAGCGCGCCGTCGGCGTACACGTGGGCGAAGCGGACCTGGCCCACGGCGGTGAGCACGTGCCGGGCGGCGTCCGGCAGGCCGCCCTTGCGGCCCGCGACGACGGCGAGCCAGTCGTCCGACGGCGCGGTGGCCAGCTCGACCGGCGGTGACCCGGCGGCGGCCGGCGGCAGCCCCGCCAGGGGCACGGTCTGCACCAGCACGGGCGGGCCGCTGCCCCAGCCCCGCGCGTCCAGTTCGGCGCCGACCGGGGCGGCGAGCGGCAGCGGGGTGTTGACCAGCGCCGGTTGGCCGAGGTCGGCGTACCAGCGCTCCACCGCGTCGAGCGCGGCGGGCAGCGGCCGGTCCGGGTCGCCGACCGGCAGCGCCGAGTTGGCCCGGCCGGTCCAGCCGTCGGCCGCGCGCAGCAGCCAGTCCCCGAGCCGACCCCGGACTGCGGCGGGCCACGCCTCGTCGGCGGCCAGTTCCAGCTCGACCACGGCCGCGGCGGTGGGCCGGCGGGTCGGCGGCACCCGCTTGGCCCGGTGCACCTCGGCCACCGGGACCCGGAGCCGGCCCTGTGCGGTGGCGAGAGTGAGATGGGTCTCGCTCAGCTCGACCAGCTCGCCGAGGGCGTCCGAGAAGAGGGGCCGGCCTTCGCGAATCCCCACAATCCGGCGAACCACGATCCGGTGTCCCACATCCTGCTGTCGGAGCACGATCGACCCCCTCCCCGGCGAGATACTAGGCTCTTACCGTCGCGGGTGATCGCGGCGTGTCTTGCGGAGGAGAAGACCGGTGACCTACATCATCGCCGAGCCGTGCGTGGATGTGCTCGACAAGGCATGCATCGAGGAGTGCCCGGTCGACTGCATTTACGAGGGCAACCGGATGCTCTACATCCACCCCGACGAGTGCGTCGACTGTGGTGCCTGTGAGCCCGTCTGCCCGGTCGAGGCGATCTTCTACGAGGACGACGTCCCGGAGCAGTGGAAGGACTACACCGGCGCCAACTACGAGTTCTTCGAGGACCTGGGCTCGCCCGGTGGCGCCTCGAAGATCGGCAAGGTGGAGAAGGACGCGTCCTTCGTCGCCGCGCAGCCGCCGCGCGGCGAGGGACACTGAACCGTCCCGTGCCGGTCTCGTCGCGGCTGCCCGAGTTCACCTGGGACACCCTGGACGCCGCGGCCGCGCTGGCCGCGGCGCACCCGGAGGGCCTGATCAACCTCTCCATGGGCACGCCGGTCGATCCGGTGCCCGAGGTGATCCGGCGGGCGCTCGCCGAGGCGGCGGACGCCCCGGGCTACCCGCTGACCGCCGGCACGCCGGCGCTGCGCGAGGCGATCGCCGCGTGGGTCGCGCGGGCCTGCGGGGCGGGCGTCGACGGCCTCGGCGTGCTGCCGACGATCGGCACCAAGGAACTCGTCGCCTGGCTGCCCACCCTGCTCGGGGTGGGCCCCGGTGACGTCGTCGTGGTGCCGTCGGTCGCCTACCCGACGTACGAGGACGGCGCCCGGCTCGTCGGGGCCACCGTCGTGCGCGCCGACTCGCTGACCGCGGTCGGCCCGACCCCCCGGGTGCGCCTGGTCTGGGTCAACTCGCCGGGCAACCCGACCGGGCGGGTACTGCCGGCGGCCCACCTGCGCAAGGTGGTCGACTGGGCCCGGGAGCGCGGCGCGGTGGTCGCCAGCGACGAGTGCTACCTGCCCCTGGGCTGGTCCGCCGAGCCGGTCTCGGTGCTCTCGCCCGAGGTCTGCGGCGGGTCGTACGACGGCGTGCTGGCGGTGCACTCGCTCTCCAAGCGGTCCAACCTGGCCGGCTACCGGGCCGGGTTCGTCGCCGGTGACCCGGCGCTCGTGGCGGAACTGCTCAAGGTCCGCAAGCACGCCGGCATGATCGTGCCCGCGCCCGTGCAGGCCGCGATGGTGGCCGCGCTGCGCGACGAGCGGCACGCCGACGAGCAGCGGGAGCGCTACCGGGCCCGGCGGGAGATCCTGCACGCCGCGTTCACCGGGGCCGGCTTCACCGTCGAGCACTCCGAGGCGGGCCTCTACCTCTGGCTGACCCGGGGTGAGGACGGCTGGGAGACGGTCGACTGGCTGGCCCGCCGGGGCATCCTGGCCGCCGCCGGCACCCTCTACGGCCCGGCCGGCCGGCAGCACGTCCGGGTGGCGCTGACCGCGTCCGACGCGCACGTGGCGGCGGTCGCCGGCCGGCTGCGCGGCTGAGCACGGCCGGCGTCCTCGACATGTACCGACCGAAACGCCGAGGTGCCTGATGCGTGAGAGACCCGGCGGGCCGTTGCGGGCCGCCGTGGTGGGCACCGGCCTCATCGGCGGGTCGATCCTGGTGCGGCTGCACGAGGCGGGCGTGGACGTCGCCGGCTGGGATCCCGACGAGGCCACCCGGGCGGAGGGGCGCCGGCGGGGGATCGCCTTCCCCGACGAACTGGTCGAGGCGGTGCGCGACCGTGACCTGGTGTTCCTCTGCGGGCCGCTGCCGACCCTGCCGGACGCCCTGGTCACCGTCGCCGCCCACACGCCCGAGGGCTGCGTGGTCACCGACGTGGGCAGCACCAAGGGCGGGTTGGCGGCCTTCGCCGTCGAGCGCGGCCTGACCGGCCGGTTCGTCCCCGGGCACCCGATGGCCGGCACGGAGCGGTTCGGGCTGACCGCCGCCGTGCCGGCGCTGTTCGAGGGGGCGGCCTGGGTGCTCTGCCCGGAGCCGGAGGGCATCGACGCGTTCCGGCTCCTGGCCGGCCTCGTCGTGGACGTCTTCGCGGCCCGGGTGGTGCCGATGTCCCCATCCGTGCACGACGCGGTGGTGGCCCTGTCGTCCCACGTCCCCCACCTGCTGGCCGGCAGCCTCGCCGGGGCGGTGGCCCGGTCGGACGTCCGGGACGCCGTGCTCGGGCTCGCCGCGGGCAGCTTCCGGGACGGCACCCGGATCGCCGGTACGCCCGCGAAGCGGACCGCGGACATGTTGTTCCACAACCGCGAGCAGGTCGTCCGGCAGCTCGACCGGGTGCGCGCCTACCTGGACGAGTTGTCGGCGGCATTGGTCGGCGACGACCTGGACGCGCTCGTCGAGGGCTACCGGCAGGCCCGCGACCTGCGGACGGCCCTGCTCGACCGGGACCTGCACGCGTCCCGGCGGGAGTTCCCGACGAGCGGGGACCACGCCGACGAGCTCGCGTACCTGCTGGCGCTGGGCGAGGCGGGCGGGCACCTCACCGGCTGCCGCGTCGGCCCCGGCACCGTCGCCTACACCGGCCACCTCCCGGCATCCGCCGACCCCGCCTGACCGGGCGGCCCGCAGGGTCTCCTGCACCCGCGAACCGGCGCCGAGGACGGTCGGCGCGCCGCGGCACGTCGGCCGGTCGTCGCGCGCGTCGCTTCCCGCGCGTGGCGGGCGGGCGGGCGGGAGCGCGGTTAGGGTGAGGGCATGGTGGACGGGCCGGTGGTGGCGGTGCGCGGCGAGGCGTACCGGGAGGTCCCTCCCGAGATCGCCCGGTTCACGGTGACCGCCACGGCCCGCGACCGGGACCGGGAGGCCACCCTGACCCGACTGGCCGAGCGGGCCGCCGCCGTCCGGGTGCTGCTCGACGGCTACGGCCCCGCGATCGACCGGCGGGAGACCGGCGAGCTGCGGGTCCGGCCGGAGACCCGGCGCTCCGGCGAGCGCGTGGTCGCGTACCACGGCAGCGTGGCGACCACCGTGACGGTCAGCGACTTCACCGCGCTCGGCGACCTGATGCTGCGCCTGGCCGACCAGGACCAGGTCGAGGTGGCCGGGCCGTGGTGGTCGCTGCGGCCGGACAGCCCGGCCCACCGGGAGGCCCGGCACGCCGCGATCGCCGACGCGCTGTTGCGCGCCCGCGAATACGCGGAGGCGCTCGGCGCCCGGGTGACCGCCCTGATCGAGCTGGCTGACGTGGGCGCGGCGGAGCGGCCCATGATGAGCCGGATGGCGTACGGGATGGGCGGCGGCGTCGAGGGCGGGCCGCCGGAGCTGGAGCTCGACCCGCAGCCGCAGACCGCGCAGGCGGCGGTGCAGGCGCGGTTCGCGATCAGCGAGCCGGTTCTCGGCTGATGACGGCCGCCCGGGTCGTCGGGGTCGACGAGTTGGTCGCGCGGGCGCGCGCCCTCGCCGACGCCGGCCCGCGTCAGCTGCTCGGCATCGCCGGGGCGCCCGGCGCGGGCAAGTCCACGCTGGCGGAGCGGATCGTCGAGGCGGTCGGCCCCGCCGCCCGGCTGGTGCCGATGGACGGCTTCCACCTGGCCCAGGCCGAGCTGCACCGGTTGGGCCGGGCCGAGCGCAAGGGCGCCGTCGACACGTTCGACGCCAACGGCTATGTCTCGATGCTGCGGCGACTGCGCCGGCTGGAGCCGACCGCCGTCTACGCGCCGGCGTTCCGGCGGGACCTGGAGGAGCCGGTGGCCGGGGCGATCGAGGTGCCGCCGTCGGTGCGGCTGGTGGTCACCGAGGGCAACTACCTGCTGCTGGGCGCGCCGCCCTGGGACGAGGTGCGGTCGTTGCTGCACGAGGCGTGGTTCCTCGACCTGGACGTCGAGCTGCGGCTGCGCCGGCTGACGGCCCGGCACCAGGCGTACGGGCGGTCGGCGGAGCAGGCCCGGGCGTGGGCGACGGGCAGCGACGAGGCCAACGCCGCCCTGGTGGCGGGCACCGCGCACGCCGCCGACCTGGTCGTCCGGCTCGACGAGCCGCCGCCGGCCTGACCCGCGCCCCGCCCACCGCCACCGGCCGGGGTCAGCCGGCGCCGCGCCGGGGCGCTGGCACGCCCCGCCGCAGCAGCCGCGCCACCCGCGAGCGCTCCCGCTGGAACTCGGCCGCCTCCGGATAGCCGCTGTGGTTGCGGATCGGCGGGTCGGCCACCTCCCCGTCGCTGGGGTGCAGCGCCTCCGGGTCGCGTACGGCGACCTCGCGTTCCCCCGCCGTCACCTGCCAGCCGAGGGGGTCGGTGGCCCGCCAGAAGTTGGTCCAGCGGCTGCGCCCACCGGGCGGCGTGAGCGCGTCGGCCAGCACCGGCAGCCGGTCGGGCCCGAAGTACGCCGGGAAGACGCGCCCGTAGAGCCGGGTGAGCTGGCAGCCGTAGGAGAAGTACCAGATCCGCCGCCGCGACCGGGCGGGAAGCTGGAGGATCACCGCGGCGCAGATCACCGTGCCCTGGCTGTGCCCGGAGAGGATGATCCCGTCCACGGCCCGGGGGTCGTGCTCGTCCAGCGCCAGCAGCCCGGCCGTACGGGTCTGCAACTCGGGCACGGCCCGCTCGGCGTAGCTGGGCGGGGCGAGCGGGTGCGCGGCCCGGGGCCAGAAGGTGCCGACGTCCCAGAGCACGCCGACCGAGCGGCGGACGAGGTCGTTCCGGTAGACCAGCAGACCCACCGCGCCGACGAGCACCGGCAGCCAGCCGAGCATCCGGTCGCCCACGCCGGAGATCCACTCGACCACGGCGGCGCCGCCGGTCGCCGCCGTGGGGTGGGGCCGGCCGCCGGAGAGCGCGGCGGCGTAGCCGAGGGTGACCAGCACCCCGGACGCGGCGGCGTAGCGGCCGACCAGTCGCACCGCGTGCTCGCCGACCAGGCGGTGCAGCGCCCGCCAGGCGCTCGCCTGCCGGCAGCGCCGCAGGTCGTGGCCGGAGAGCCGGTGACCGGCGGGCACCAGCTCCGCGTACTCGTGGCGGCGCAGGCGGAGGAAGATCAGGCCGGCCCGGGCGGCCGTGGCGACGAGCGTGAGCAGGGCGACGGCGAACGCGAGCCCGGCCCAGGTCACCGGGACCGGGGGCGTCACGGGGGAGACCGCGTCGGCCGTCGCGCCGCCGCCGAGCCGGCCGGTGACCCAGTAGAGCAGGCCGGCGCAGTAGGAGACGCAAAGCACCCAGCCGAAGCCGGCGATGAGCGCCGGGGCCCGGCCGCCCCAGGCCAGGTCGGTGTGGGGCTCCGGCGGCTGCCGCTCGGCCGGCGTCGGCACGCGCGGCAGCAGCAGGCCGGTCGCGGCGAGCGCGACGACCCCGACGGCGAGCATCCAGACCTCCAACGGCGGAGGCGCGGGCGGGATCCCGGGCAGTCGGCCCGCGATCCAGGCGACGCCGAGGGCGAGCAGCAGGGCGGCCGCCGCCGGCGCGGCGAGTGCCCGCCGCCCCGACCGGCTCACCGACCCGATCGCGATCAGCAGCAGCAGTTGCCCGGTGCCGAGCCAGGCGACGACCCGGTCGACGCCGGGCAGCGACCGGTCGGCCGGGCACGGTGGCGCGGCGGGCTGCCGGCCGCAGCCGGGAACCTGGCGCAGGTCGGCCAGCGGGGTGCCCGCGGGCCCGTCGGGCAGCAGCAGGATCAGCAGGGTGCCCGCCAGCCCGGCGCCGGTGAGCACGGCGACCGCCACGCTCCAGCGGCCGAGCGGGGTGCGGCCGGCGCGCCGGGTCAGCCAGGGCCGCGCGAGCGCCACGACCGCGATCAGCACGGCGGCGGCGAGCGCGGCCACGGTGGGCCAGGCGACGGCGGCCCGGGCGCCGTGGGGCGGGTCCATCGCGAGGACCGCGCCGAGCGGTACGGCGGCGGCCACGACGGCGCCGGTGCAGAGGTGCAGCACGGCCGCGCGGCGGAGCTGCCCCTCCCCGTCCCAGAAGGTGGGGTGCTGGAGCGGGTTGCCCAGCGGGCCGGGTGGCGGCTCGGGCGCCGGTGGCTCCGGCACGGGCTGCCCGGGCTCGCCCGTCGGGGTCCCGTCGGGCGGCCGGGCGCCGGTGAGGGGGACCGGCTCGGCCGGCATCTGCGCCTCGTACTGGTAGGTCCGCCAGCTCACCAGCCCGAGCAGGGCCAGCACGCCGAGCGGTGCGAGCAGGCCGACGGCGAGGGGCCGCGCGTCCTCGCTCCACCAGCCCTGCCCGAGGAACTCCCAGGGGCCGGGGATCCGGCGCAGGCAGTCCTCATCGACGCACTGCCAGCCCACGAGGTCGACGCCGACACCGGTGAAGGTGAGCGCGAGCGTGCCGGTGAGGCTCAGGCAGAACAGCCGGATCAACCAGGCGGTGACCCCCGACCTGCCGGCCGGGCGTTCGTCGTCCGGGTCCGCCGGGATGCCCGGCCGGGCGTGCAGCGCGACGTTGGCCAGGGTGAAGGGCAGCAGCAGCGTCCACAGCGCCCGTTCCACGTCACGCGCGGTCCGCCCGCCGGAGGTCAACTGCCCCCAGCTGTACGCCTCGACGACGATCGGGTCGTCCGGCCCGGCGGCGGGGGAGCGGTAGAAGCCGGTGACCGGGTCGCCCGCGACGCGCCACGGCGGGGGCGGGTCGGCCCCCGGCGCGGGCCGCAGGCCGAGGATCTGGCCCGGGGGCGTGTTGGAGACCCCGTGCACGCGCAGTTCGAGCACCCGACCGATCATCCCCGCCTCCTGGTGACGACGTCACCACCCACAGTGCCGTGGACGGGTTGTCCGCGCCAGTCGCGGATGGACGTTTGTGCAGGTGGTGGGCTTGATCGGGGGTCAGTCGAGCTGGCGTACGACGCGAGCCGGATTACCCAACGCGACGACGTTGGCCGGCAGGTCCTTCGTCACGACGGCACCCGCGCCGACGACGGTGTTCTCCCCGACGGTGACACCGGCGAGCACGATCGCGCCGCCGCCGAGCCAGACGTTGTCGCCGATGGTGATCGGCTTGGCCGCCTCCCACTTGTCGCGGCGCGGCCCGGGCTCGACGGGGTGGGTGGGGGTGAGCAGTTGCACGTTCGGTCCGATCTGGACGTCGGCGCCGATGGTGATCGGGGCGACGTCGAGGAAGACCGCGTTGAAGTTGACGAAGCTGCGCGGCCCGATCCGGATCTGCCAGCCGTAGTCGCAGTGGAAGGGTGGCCGCACCCAGGCCTCCTCGCCCACCTCGCCGAGCAGGTCGCGCAGGGCCGCGAGCCGGCCCTCGGGGTCGGCTGCGGGACTGGTGTTGAAGCGTTCCATCAGCCGCGCGGCGCGGTCCAGGTCGGCGACGATCTCCGGCTCGTTGGCGATGTACGGCTCGCCGGCCAGCATGCGTTCCTTCATGGAGGTCACCGGTCGATCTTCCCGGAGGGCGGGCACGTCCGTTGGTTGGTTCGTCATCTTCGCGTCTTCATTTTGCATACCCGGTATGTAAATATGATGACCGTCAATGCGCGTCTCTCCACAGGTAGTAACGCCCGACGAGGAGGATCCGTTGCAGCGAACAAGAAAACTGGCCGGTCTCGGTCTCGTGCTCGGCCTGGTGCTCGGCACTCCGGGAATGGCCGTGGCCCAGGCGCCCGTCGGCCCCGCCGCCCGTCCTGACCCGACCGCCGGCCCCGGTGCCGCAGCCCCGGCGCCGCAGCCGGGCAGCCGTCCCACCACCGTCACCCTGATCACCGGGGACCGGGTCACCGTGACCGGCGCCGGGGCGAGCGTGCGTCCCGGGCCGGGGCGCGAGAGGATCCGCTTCCTGACCCGCCGCGAGCAGGGCCGGCTCAGCGTCGTGCCGCAGGACGCGGTGGCGCCGATCCAGGCGGGGCGGGTCGACCGGCGGCTGTTCGACGTCACCGGGCTGATCGAGGCCGGCTACGACGACGCCCGCCGCGACGACCTGCCGGTGCTGATCACCGGCGGGTCGGGCGCCGCCCGGCGTGTGGCGGCGCCGGCCGGGGTGACCGTCACCCGCGAGTTGCCCGCCGTCCGCGGGGTCGCCGCGACGGCGGCCAAGGACCGGGCCGGCCAGGTGTGGGCGGCGGTCACCGCCGCCGGGGCTCGGGTCGGCGCGGCGGGGGGTGTCGACCGGATCTGGCTCGACGGCCGGCGGCGGATCACCCTCGACCGCAGCGTGCCGCAGATCGGCGCGCCGGCCGCCCACCAGGCCGGTCTCACCGGCCGGGGCGTGCGGGTGGCGGTGCTGGACACCGGGCTGGACGCCACCCACCCGGACCTGGCCGGCCGGGTGGCGCAGGCGCACAACTTCACCGAGGAGGCCGCGTCCGGCGACGTGGTCGGGCACGGCACCCACGTCGCCTCGATCATCGCCGGCAGCGGCGCCGCCTCCGGTGGCCGGCACCGGGGCGTGGCCCCCGACGCGACGCTGCTCGACGGCAAGGTCTGCGAGACGTACGGCTGCCCCGAGTCGGCGATCCTCGCCGGCATGCAGTGGGCCACGGTCGAGCAGCGGGCCGACGTGGTCAACCTGAGTCTCGGTGGCTTCGACACCCCGGAGATCGACCCGCTGGAGGAGGCCGTCAACGCGCTCACCGCGCAGACCGGCGCCCTCTTCGTGATCAGCGCCGGCAACGACGGCACCTTCGCCCCGGTCAGTTCCCCCAGCACCGCCGACGCCGCCCTCTCGGTGGGTGCCGTCGAACGGGACGACAGCCTCGCCAACTTCTCCAGCCGTGGCCCCCGGGTCGGCGACGACGGGCTCAAGCCGGACCTCACCGCCCCCGGCGTGGGGATCGTCGCGGCGCGCAGCCGGGACGGGGTGATCGGCGAGCCGGCCGGGGACGGGTACGTCGCCCTGTCCGGCACGTCGATGGCCGCCCCGCACGTCACCGGCGCGGTGGCGCTGCTGGCCCAGCAGCACACCGACTGGACCGCCGGCCGGCTCAAGGCCACCCTGATGGCCTCGGCGAAACCCCGCCCGGAGCTGACCGCGTACCAGCAGGGGGCCGGGCGGGTCGACGTGGCCCGCGCGATCGGCCAGACGGTGACCAGCGACCCGCCGAGCGTCTCCTTCGGCCGGGCGCTCTGGCCCCACCACGACGACACCCCGATCACCCGCACGGTGACCTGGCGCAACGACGGCCCGGCCGCGGTCACCCTGGACCTGGCCGTCGAGGTGAGCCGCCCGGACGGCGAGCCGGCCCCGGCCGGCATGTTCGCGCTCGACGCCGAGCGGGTCAGCGTGCCGGCCGGCGGCACGGCGAGCGCCACCGTCACCGCCGACACCCGGGTCGACGGGCCGGACGGCCACTACACCGGCCGGGTCGTCGCCCGCTCCGGCGACACGGTGGCGGTCACCCCGCTGGCCGTGCACCGGGAGGTGGAGAGCTACAACGTGACGGTCCGCCACCTGGGCCGGGACGGCGCGGCCGTCGGCGAGCACGGCACCACGCTGGTCTCGCTGGACGGATTCGCCACGTACGACGTGTACGACCCGGACGGCACCGCCGAGCTGCGGCTGCCGAAGGGCCGGTACGGCCTGAACAGCCTCGTGTTCGAGCTGGACGGCGAGCAGTTCGCCGGGGTCACGCAGATCGTCCAGCCGGAGCTGGTGGTCGCCGGGGACACCCGGGTCACCGTGGACGCCCGGCAGGGCAGGCCGGTCCGGATGAGCGTCCCGCAGGGCGCGGCCACCCCGGTGCTGGTCGACACCGGCGCGAACTTCCTCCTCGACGAGGGCAGCTACGGCTTCGGCCTGCTGGCCTCCGACTTCGACGGTCTCTTCAGCGCCGGTCTCGGCCGGTCGGTGTCCGGGGAGCGCTTCGTCGCCACGATCAGCAGCCAGTGGGCCGACCGGGAGGCCGCCAGCAGCCCCTACCTCTACGCCCTCAGCGAGGCGACGCCCGGCCGGATGCCGACCGGCTTCGTCCGGGACTATCGGGCGAAGGACCTGGCGACCGTCACCCACCGGTTCCGGGCCGCACCGTCCGGGCTGGTGACCGAGCGGATGGTCTTCCCGCACCTGGAGCCCGACGTCGGCGGCTGGGCGGTCGTCCTGCCCACCGCGACGCCGGGGCAGCGGGTCGAGCACTACAACACGCGGGGCGTGCGCTGGTCCTCCGAGCTGAACTTCGGGGTGCCGACCGAGGACGGCTGGACCGACGTCAAGGCCGTGCTCGTCTCCGAGGAGCGGAGCCTGCGGGCCGGCCGGCACTACCGGGAGAGCTGGAACGGCGCGCCGTACGGGCCGTCCCTCCCGGGGGCCGCGATCACCCGCCAGGGCGACCACATCGAGGTCGGCGTACCGTTGCACGGTGACGCCGAGGGGCACCCCGGCGGCTCCGTCGCCGACACCGCCCGCACCGCCCTCTACCGCGACGGCGAGCTGGTCGGGGAGACCCCGGAACCGGCGTACGGCCGGTTCGAGGTGCCGCCCGGCGCGGCGGACTACCGGCTGGAGGTGCTGTCGAAGCGGAGCTTCACCGACCTCGCCACCGAGGTCGCGGCGACGTGGACGTTCCGGTCCCGGCACGTCGCCGGGGACGACCCGGCCGCACTGCCGGTGTCGGCGATCCGCTTCGCGCCCCGGCTCGACCAGGACCACGCGGCCCCGGCCGGGCGCACCTTCGCCATCCCGGTGCTTGTGCAGCGGCAGCCGGGCGCACCGTCGGCCCGGGTGGCCGCGTTGACCGTCGACGTCTCCTACGACGGCGGGAAGACCTGGCAGCCGGCCCGGGTCCGGCCCGGCGGGGACGGCTGGACGGCCATCGTCGAGCACCCGGTCGGCGCCGGACACGTCTCGCTGCGGGCCACCGCCCGGGACACCGCCGGCAACACGGTCACCCAGCGCGTCATCCAGGCGTACCGCCTGCGGTGAGGCGTACCCCCTCCGGGTCCGCGGCCGGCCGCGGACCCGGAGGGGCGGCCGTCAGTCGTTGGCGTGCAGGGCGGCGTTCAGCTCGATGCCCCGGCCGGTGCGCTGCTTCGCCTCCAGCGCCCCGGTGACCGAGTTGCGCCAGAACAGCAGCCCGTCCACGCCGGAGAGCTCAAGGGCCTTGACCACCCGGCCGTCCGGCAGCGTGATCTTCGACGCGGCGGTGATGTAGCACCCGGCCTCGACCACGCAGTCGTCGCCGAGGGAGATCCCGACGCCGGCGTTCGCGCCGATCAGGCTCCGCTCGCCGATGCGCACCTTCTCGGTGCCGCCGCCCGAGAGGGTGCCCATGATGGAGGCACCCCCGCCGATGTCGGAGCCGTCGCCGACCAGCACGCCCTGCACGATCCGCCCCTCCACCATCGAGGTGCCGAGCGTGCCGGCGTTGAAGTTCACGAATCCCTCGTGCATGACGGTGGTGCCGGCGGCCAGGTGCGCGCCGAGCCGCACCCGGTCGGCGTCGGCGATCCGGACCCCGGAGGGCACCACGTAGTCGGTCATCCGGGGGAACTTGTCCACCCCGTAGACGGCCAGGTGGCGGCCCGCCGCCCGCTCGACGACCCGCAGCTCGTCCACCCGCTCCGGCGGGCACGGCCCGGCGGAGGTCCACGCGACGTTCGCCAGCTTGCCGAAGATGCCGTCGAGGTTCAGCTCGTTGGGACGCACCAGGCGGTGCGAGAGCAGGTGCAGCCGCAGGTACGCGTCGGCGGCGTCCTTGATCGGGTCGTCCAGCGAGCCGATCACGGTGACCACCTGGACGGTACGCAGCCCGGGCAGCGCCCGGTCGCCGACCGCCCCCGGCGGCAGGTCCAGCACGTCCGCCTCGTCCTCGCCGGCGACCAGCGGCAGCTCGCCGAGCCCCAGCTTGCCGGTCGGGTACCAGGTGTCGAGCACCTGGTCGTCAGCGGTCACGGTGGCCAGGCCGATGCCCCAGGCGGATTCGGACGTCACTGATTCACCTCTCGTTCGTGACTGCGGGTCGCGGGTTCCCCTCGCCCCCGCGCGGCCGTGTCCCACGCCGGCCGCCCGGGGAGCGCTCGCTCCTCGCGCTCACCCGACCTGACGGTACCGTGCGAACCATGGAGAACCCGCTGACCCCCGAGGTCCTGGCCGATCCGGTGGCCCTGACCCGTGCGTTGGTCGACATAGAGTCCGTGTCCCTCGACGAGAAGGCCATCGCCGACTGCGTGGAGGAGGTGCTGCGGGGCGTGCCGCACCTGACCACCTACCGGCACGGCAACACGGTGATGGCGCGGACCGACCTGGGCCGGGACCAGCGGATCGTGCTCGCCGGCCACCTGGACACGGTGCCGCTGAACAACAACTTCCCGTCGAGCATGCGCGGCGACCTGATGTACGGCTGCGGCACCTCCGACATGAAGTCCGGGGTGGCGTACGCGCTGCACCTGGCGGTGACGCTGCCGGACCCGCGCTACGACGTGACGTACTTCTTCTACGAGGCCGAGGAGATCGAGTCGAAGTACAACGGCCTCTTCCTCGTCGCCGAGGCGCACCCGGAGTGGCTGGAGGCGGACTTCGCGGTGCTGCTGGAGCCGACGTACGGGATCGTCGAGGCCGGCTGCCAGGGCACCATGCGGTGCGTGGTCACCACCACCGGCGTACGCGCCCACTCGGCCCGCTCGTGGCACGGGGTGAATGCGATCCACGCGGCGGGCGAGGTGCTCGACCGGCTGACCCGGTACGAGGCGCGGCGCGTCACCATCGACGGCTGTGACTACCGGGAGGGGATGAACGCGGTCCGCATCAACGGCGGCGTGGCCGGCAACGTGGTGCCGGACCGGTGCGAGGTCGAGGTCAACTACCGGTTCGCGCCGGACCGTACGCCGGCCGAGGCCGAGGCGCACCTGCGGGAAGTCTTCGCCGGCTTCGACGTGCGGGTCACCGACTCGGCCGCCGGCGCCCCGCCCGGGCTGGAGGCGGCCCCGGCCCGGGAGTTCCTCGCGGCGGTCGGCGCCGCGCCGATCGGCAAGCTGGGCTGGACGGACGTGGCCCGGTTCGCGGCGATGGGCATCCCGGCCCTGAACTTCGGCCCCGGCGACCCGAACCTGGCCCACCACCCGGACGAGCACGTCGAGATCAGCAAGATCCGGGACGGCGCTGCCACGTTGCACCGCTGGCTCGCCCCCGCCTGACGGACTCCTGGGCGGTCGTCCTGGCGTCTGCCGGCCGCCCGCCCCGGTGGTCGCCCCGTGCGCGACCGGGAGGCCCGCGTCACTGGGCGGTGCCCGGTGACGCGAACCTCCCGGTCGTGTGTCGTCGGTGCGGTCGGACGGCGGCGGTGCGGTCAGACGGCGGCGGTGCGGTCGGACGGCGGTGTGGTCAGACGGCGGCGGACGCGTCGGCGGTGGGCCGGGCGTCGGCCGGGCCGCCCTGGTCGGCGGCGGACGGCTCCATCAGGCGGGCGCGGCGGCGCTCGGCCACCACGTCGCGGATCCGGCGCTGCATCTGTCGCCGGATCCGGATCATCTCGCTGTTGCTGATCACGCTGGCTCCTCCCCCGAAGGCGCGCGCCGGGGCATACCCGGTATGTGAATAGTAAGACGTGCGGGCGACCGAATTAGTTGCCCATGATCCGGAACTAATTTCCGGGCTCGTCGCCCCGCGCACCCGACGGGTGTCGCTCCACTACGGTTGCTCCCATGGGTCAGAGCAACGGGCGGGAGGCCGGCCGCGAGCCGGGACGGGAACGGCACCGGGGCGCCGTGACGCTGCGTCGGCAGGCGATCACGAACAGCACCGCAGACCAGCGCCTGCTCGACTCGCGGGGGCGCGGCGACTGGAAGACCAAGGACGCCTGGCGGGCCCTGCGCATCCTCTCCGAGTTCGTGGAGGGCTTCGACACCCTCGCCGACCTGCCCCCGGCGGTGAGCGTCTTCGGCTCCGCCCGCAGCCGGCCCGAGAGTCCGGAGTGCCGGCTGGCCGAGGCGCTGGGCGGGGCCCTGGCCCGGGCCGGCTACGCGGTGATCACCGGCGGCGGGCCGGGCGTGATGGAGGCGGCCAACCGGGGTGCCAGCGAGGCGGGCGGGCTCTCCGTCGGGCTCGGCATCGAGCTTCCCTTCGAGCAGGGCCTCAACGACTGGGTCGACCTGGCCATCGACTTCCGCTACTTCTTCGCCCGCAAGACGATGTTCGTCAAGTACGCGCAGGCGTTCGTCGTGCTGCCCGGCGGGTTCGGCACCATGGACGAGCTCTTCGAGGCGCTCACCCTGGTGCAGACGGGCAAGGTCACCCGGTTCCCCGTGGTATTGATGGGCGCCGACTACTGGCGTGGCCTGCTCGACTGGCTGCGCGACACCATGGCCGCCGACGGCAAGATCGGGTCGATCGACCTGGAACTGATCTGCGTGACCGACGACGTCGACGCGGCGGTCCGGCACATCGTGGAGGCCGAGGCCGCCCTCTCCGTCGAGCAGGACGCGGTCCGCGATGAGGCCGTCGCCGTCGCCGCCGCCGAACAGCAGGCTGCCGCCGCGGCCGGGGCGGCGAACGGCGCCGGGTCGACCGGCGGCGCCGACGTGCCCGGCGACGCCCCGTCGCGCGGCGCTGCTTCGGGTGGCGCTGCTTCGGGTGGCGGTGCGTCGGCCGGGGCCGCGTCGGCCGGGCCGCGCCGGGCGGGCGACGCGAGCGGGGAGCGCTGAGGCGTGGCGGCGATCTGCGTGTTCTGCGCCTCCTCCCGTACGCTCGACCGCCGCTGGCTGGACCTCGCGGCCGAGACGGGCGCGGAGATCGCCCGGCGCGGGCACACGCTGGTCAGCGGGGGCGGGTGCGTCGGCATGATGGGCGCGTTGGCGGACGGCGCGCGGGCCGCCGGCGGGCGGACGATCGGGGTGATCCCGCAGTCGCTGGTCGACCTGGAGGTCGCCGACCTGGCGTCGGACGAGCTGCTCGTGACCGACTCGATGGCCAGTCGCAAGACTTTGATGATCGACAAGTCGGACGCGTTCCTCACGCTGCCCGGCGGCCTCGGCACCCTCGACGAGCTGTTCGAGGTCTGGACGACGGCGACGCTCGCCCTGCACGCCAAGCCGATGGTGCTGGTCGACACCGACGGCTTCTACCGCCCGATGCTCGACTGGCTGCGCGCCCTGGCCGACCAGACCTTCCTCAAGCCCGCCGGCCTGGACCTGCTCACCCTGACCGACACGGTCCCCGCCGCCCTGGACACCCTCGAACTCCGCCTAACCTGACACACCCCACCCTCCCCTGTCCCGCCGCGATCTTGCACTTGTGGCCCCTGTTGTGCCCCTTTCGTATGCGTTCGTCGGGGCCGAAAGTGCAAGATCGCGGAAGGAAAGGAGGCGGGGCGGGGTGGCGGGGCGGGGCGGGGGTGTCGTACCGGCGTGGTGGGATGGGGGGATGCAGGCGTACCGGCTGGTGCGCCGGCCCGCCGAGGCGGCCCCGGGGGGCCACCGGTCCGGTGGGCCGGCCCGGGGGGACGGGCGGCCAGGTGGGCCGGCCGGCGGTGACGCGCACCGGGGGACGGCGCGGCTGACCGACCCGCGCCAGGCCGAGATCGTCGCGCACACCGACGGGCCGATGCTGGTGCTCGGCGGCCCCGGCACGGGCAAGACCAGCACCCTGGTCGAGGCGGTCGCCGCGCGGGTGGCCGAGGGCGTCGACCCGGAGCGGATCCTGGTGCTCACCTTCGGCCGCCGGGGCGCCACCGCGCTGCGCCAGCGGATCGAGGCCCGGGCCGCCCGGGGCGGGCACCGCGTGCTGCGCGAGCCGCTGGTGCGCACCTTCCCGGCGTACGCCTTCGGGCTGCTGCGCCGGGCCGCGGCCGAGCGGGGAGAGCCGTCCCCCCGGCTGCTCACCGGCCCCGAGCAGGATCTGATCATCCGCGAGCTGCTCGACGTGGTCGGCGAGGAACCGGGCGACGACCCGGTCGGCTGGCCGGAGGACCTGCGCCCCGCGCTGCGCACCCGGGCCTTCGCGGCACAGCTACGCGACCTGCTGATGCGCGCCGCCGAGCGCGGGGTCGGCCCCGTCGAGCTGGCGCGGCTGGGCGAGAAGCTCGGCCGCGCCGACTGGCCCGCCGCCGCACGCTTCCTCCGGGAGTACGTGGCCGTGCTCGCCCTGCGCGACGTCAGCAACCGCGGCTCCGTCGCGTACGACCCGGCCGAGCTGGTCCGGGCCGCCACCGGGATGCTGCTCGACGACCCCGAGCTGCTCGCGGCCGAGCGACGCCGGCTGGCGTACGTCTACGTCGACGAGCTGGCCGACACCGATCCCGCCCAGCAGGAACTGCTCGCGACGGTGGCCGGCGGCGGCAAGTCCCTCGTCGCGTTCGCCGACCCTGATTCGTCCACGTACGCCTTCCGCGGCGCGGACCCCGCCGTGGTGACCACGTTCCCGCACCGCTTCCGCACCGCCTCCGGTGCGCCCGCGGCGCAGGTGGTGCTGACCACCTCCTACCGGGCCGGCCCCCGGCTGCTCGCCGCGTCCGGTCGGCTGGCGCGGCGGCTGCGCGGCCCGGCGGCGCACCGCAGGCCGCACCCGCTGCCCGACGCGCCGCCCGGCTCGGTGGAGGTGCGCACCTTCCGCTCGGCCACCAGCGAGGCGGCCTGGCTGGCCCATGCCCTGCGCGAGGCGCACCTGCTCGGCGGCGTGCCGTGGTCGGAGATGGCCGTGCTGGTGCGCTCCACCGGGCGGCAGCTGCCCTCGCTGCAACGCGCGCTGCACGCCGCCGGGGTGCCCACCGTGGTGCACGGCGAGGACCTGCCACTGCACCTGCAACCGGCGGTCGCGCCGCTGCTGCTCCTGTTGCGCTGCGCGCTGGAGCCCGAGCGGCTCGACGAGGAGGCCGCGGTCGCCCTGCTGCACTCGCCGCTCGGCGGCGCCGACCCGCTGGCCGAGCGGCGGCTGCGGCAGGGGCTGCGGGCCCTGGCGCTGGCCGCCGGCGACCGCCGGCCCTCGGGCGAGCTGATCGTCGAGGCGCTGCGCGACCCGGCCGAGCTGGCCGGGATCGAGCGGCGCTGGGCCGAGCCGGCGCAGACGGTGGCCGGCCTGCTGGCCGTCGCCCGGGAGACCGCCGCCCGGCCCGGCGCCACCGCGGAGGACGTGCTGTGGGCGGTCTGGCGGGCCAGCGGGCTGGCCGAGCTGTGGTCCGCCGCGATCGGCCGGGGCCAGACGGTGGCCGGCGAGGGGGACGTGGCCCGGCGCCGGCGCGCCGAGGCTGCCGACCGGGACCTCGACGCCGTGATGGTGCTCTTCGACGCGGCGGCCCGGTTCACGGACCGGCTGCCCGGCGCGCGCACCGAGGTCTTTCTCGACCACGTCCTCGGCCAGGACCTGCCGGCCGACACGATCGCCCCCACCGCCGACCGGGGTGAGGCGGTCCGGCTGCTCACCGCGCACGCCGCGAAGGGGCTGGAGTGGGACCTGGTGGCGGTCGCCGGGGTGCAGGAGGGCGTCTGGCCCGACCTGCGGCTGCGCGGCAGCCTGCTCGGCTCCGAGCGGCTGGTCGACGTGCTCGCCGGCCGGGCGGCCGGCGCCGGCACGGTGGCCACCCTGGTCGGGCAGACCTCGGCGCTGCTGGACGAGGAGCGGCGGCTGTTCCACGTGGCGGTCACCCGGGCCCGGCGCCGGCTGCTGGTCAGCGCGGTCGCCTCCGCCGCCGTCGGCGGCGACGACCACGAGGAACAGCCGAGCCGCTTCCTCTACGAGCTGGGCCCGACCGACCCGCCCGCGCCGGACGACGGCCCCCCGCCCGGCCGGCCGGACCCGGCGGGGCCGACGCAGGCCGGGTCGACGCAGGCCGGGTCGACGCAGGCCGGGCCGGGCGCCGCGGGGCCGGTCCCGCCGGGGGCGGGCGACGGCCCAGTGGTGACGGGCGAGGAGGAACCGGACCGGCCGAGGACGCTGCCGGTGAGCCGGCCGCCCCGCGCGCTCACCCTGCCGGCGCTGGTGGCGGAGCTGCGTACGGCGGTCAGCGACCCGGACGCGCCCTACGCCCGGCGGCAGGCGGCGGCGGCCGAGCTGGCCCGCCTCGCGGCCGCCGGGGTCGCCGGTGCGCACCCGGACGACTGGTGGGGGCTGCGGCAGCTCTCCGACGACCGCCCGCTCGTCGACGAGGGGGAGCCGGTCCGGGTCACCCCGTCGGGCATGGAGAGCGCGCTGCGGTGCAGCCTGCGCTGGCTGCTGGAGCGGCACGGCGGCAGCGCTCCGGCCAGCGCCGCCCAGGGGGTCGGCAACCTGGTGCACGCCGCCGCGATGCTCGCCGAGGACGCGAGCGTCGACCGGGGCGCCCTGCTGGACTACGTCGCCGCCCGGTTCGACGCGATCGAGCTGGCCGCCCGCTGGATGGTCGGGCCCGAGCGGGCCCGCGCCGAGGGGATGGTCGACAAGCTGCTGCGCTGGCTGGCGGCCAACCCTCGCCGGCTGCTCGCGATCGAGCACGAGTTCGCGGTGCGCCTCGACGACCCGCACCGGCCCGTCGAGCTGGTCGGCCGGGTGGACCGGCTGGAGGTCGACGCCGACGGCCGGCTGGTCGTGATCGACCTGAAGACCGGGAAGTCCACCGCGGTCACCGCGCACGACCTGGCCGAGCACCCGCAGCTCGGCGCGTACCAGGCGGCGGTCGAGGCGGGAGCGTTCGTCGAGTTCGGCGAGGAGTCCGGCGGGGCGGCGCTGGTGCAGCTCGGCACCGGGGCGAAGGACGCGAAGGAGCAGAGCCAGCCGCCGGCCGGGGAGGGCCCGGAGGCCGGCTGGGCGACCGCGCTGGTGCGGCGCACCGCCGATACGATGGCCGCCGCCACGTTCGCCGCCGTCGCCAACTCGAAGTGCCGGGTCTGCCCGGTGCGGTCGAGCTGCCCGGTGTCCGGGCAGGGCCGCCAGGTGGTCGAGCCCCCGACCGACCGCCGCCCCGACCAACCGTGAGCCTGAGTATGCGGTTGCGAGCCCCGCAGTCGCGAACCAGGACGGCACCGTGAGTGTGAGGAGTGAGCTTGCGAGCCCCGCAGTCGCGAACTGAGGCGGAGCGGTGACCCAGCCCGCCCTGTTCGGCACGGCGACACCGACGCCCCGGGTCGCCGACGCCGGCCCCCGGTACACGCCGGTGGAGCTGGCGAAGCTGCTGCGGCTGCCGGCGCCCACCCGGGAGCAGGCGGCCATCATCGCCGCGCCCGTGGAGCCCCTGCTGGTGGTCGCGGGCGCGGGCTCGGGCAAGACCGAGACGATGGCGGCCCGGGTGGTCTGGTTGGTCGCCAACTCGCACGTGCGGCCGGAGCAGGTGCTCGGGCTCACCTTCACCCGCAAGGCCGCCGGCGAGCTGGCGCACCGGGTGCGTACGCGGCTCGACCAGTTGGTGCGGCGGCTCGGGCGGCGGGGGCGGGACCCGCTCGACGACCCGCTGGTGGGGGAGCCGACCGTCTCCACCTACCACTCGTACGCGGGCCGGATCGTCACCGAGCACGGGCTGCGGGCCGGCTACGAGCCGTCCACCCGGCTGCTCACCGAGGCGTCCCGCTGGCAGCTCGTCGACCTGCTGGTGCGCAACTACGACGGCGACATGTCCGAGGTGGACCGGATGCCGAGCACGGTCACCGACGCCGTGCTGGCGCTCGCCGGCGAGCTGGACGAGCACCTGGTCGACCCGGACGAGCTGGCCGCCTGGACGGGCCGGTTCTTCGCCGAGGTGCAGGCCCGCCCCGGCCGGGTCTACGCCGACGTGCGCAGGGCCCTGGCCCTCCAGCAGACCCGGCTGAAGCTGCTCCCGCTGGTGCGCGCGTACGCCCGGCGCAAGGAGGACTTCGAGGCGATGGACTTCGCCGACCAGCTCGCCCGGGCGGCCCGGGTGGCCCGGGACCACCCCGGGGTCGGCGAGATCGAGCGGGACCGCTTCCGGGTGGTGCTGCTGGACGAGTACCAGGACACCAGCCACGCCCAGGTGGTGCTGCTCAACGCGCTGTTCGGCGGCGGGCACCCGGTGACCGCGGTCGGTGACCCGTGCCAGTCGATCTACGGCTGGCGGGGGGCGAGCGCCGGCACCCTGGACCGCTTCCCCACGGAGTTCGCCCGCGCCGACGGCGCGCCGGCCGAGGTGCTCGGCCTCACCACGAGCTGGCGCAACCGCCCCGAGATCCTCGGCGTCGCCAACGCCCTGGCCACCCCGCTGCGGGCCGCCGGCGCCCGGGTGCCGGAGCTGCGCGCCGCCATGAGCGTCAAGGACCCGGTGCCGCACCGCAGCGCCCGCGGAGCCGCCGGCGGCACCGTCCACTGCGCCCTGCTCCCGACGTACGCCGACGAGGCCGACTGGATCGCCGACAGCGTGCTGCACGCCTGGCGCGGGGCGGCTGCCATGCCCGGCGCGCTGCCCGAGCACATCCCGGTGCCGCTGCGGCCGACGACGGCCGTGCTCGTGCGGCTGCGCAGCCAGATCCCCGCGATCGAGTCGGCGCTGCGCGAGCGCGGGCTGCCCGTCGAGGTGGTCGGCCTGGGCGGCCTGCTGGACACCCCCGAGGTGCGGGACGTGGTGTGCACGCTGCGGGTGCTGGCGGACCCGACGGACGGGGCGGCCCTGCTGCGGCTGCTGACCGGGGCGCGCTGGCGGATCGGCCCACGTGACCTGGTGGCCCTGCACCGCCGGGCGAAGGGCATCGCCGCCGCCCGGCGGAAGCTCGCCGACGACGGCGGCCCGGAGATCACCCCCGACCTGCTCGACGAGGCGACCCTGGTCGAGGCGCTGGCCGACCTCGGCCCGGCGCAGGCGTACTCGGCGGAGGGCTACGCCCGGCTACGCGCGTACGCCCGGGAGCTGGGGCTGCTGCGCTACCGGCTGGACCAGTCTCTGCCGGAGCTGATCGCGGACATCGAGCGCACGATCGGCCTGGACGTGGAGGTGGCCGTACGCGCCGGCCGGGACGGCGCCGGGGACGCCGGCCTGGCCCGGGGCCACCTGGACGCGCTCGGCGACGTCGCCGCCCGGTTCGGCGGCGAGACGCCGGGCGCCACCCTGTCGGGCTTCCTGGCCTACCTCGCCGCCGCCGAGGACGAGGAGCGCGGCCTCAGCCCGGGCGAGGTGGAGGTGGTCGAGGGGGCGGTGCAGATCCTCACCGCGCACGCCGCGAAGGGCCTGGAGTGGGACGTGGTCGCGGTGGCCGGGCTGAGCCGGGGCGTGTGGCCGGGGCCGGTGCGCAACTCCGACCACTGGCTGGGCGGGCTCGGCGTGCTGCCGTTCCCGCTGCGCGGCGATGCCGACGGGCTGCCCGAGCTGGGCCTGGGCGGCACCGAGGACCAGCGCGGAGTGGCCCGGGCGCTGGAGGACTTCACCGACGCCTGGCGGGCGCACGACGAGCGGGAGGAGCGCCGGCTGGCGTACGTGGCGGTGACCCGGCCCCGCCGGCTGCTGCTCTGCTCCGGCCACTGGTGGGGGGAGGGGACCAAGCGGCCGCGCGGCCCGTCGGTGCTGCTGCGGGAGGTGCACGACGCCTGCCTGGACGGCCGCGCGGGGCACCTGGTCGACGAGTGGGCGCCGGAGCCGCCGGGCGACGCGGTCAACCCGACCACCGAGGTGGTGCTCCGCGCCGAGTGGCCGGCCGACCCGCTCGGCGCCCGCCGCCCGGCGCTGGCCGAGGCGGCCGTCCTGGTCCGCCGCTTTCTCGCCGACGGCGACGCGGCGGGCCGCCCGCCGGCCGGCGAGCGGGGCGCGGCCGGCCCGGAACCCGGCGACGGGGCGGGCCCGGAACGCCGGGCCGCCGGCGACGACGCCGCCGGGGCGGCAGCCGAGCCGCCGGCCGGCGACCCGGACGTGGCGCGGTGGCGGCGGGAGGCCGACCTGCTGCTCGCCGAGCGGGCCGAGCTGACCCGGCAGGGCGGCGCGGTCGAGGTGGCGCTGCCGGGGCAGCTCTCGGTGACCCAGCTGGTGGTGCTGCGCCGGGATCCGGCGGCGCTGGCCCGGGCCCTGCGCCGGCCGGTCCCCACCGAGCCGAGCCCGTACGCCCGCCGGGGCACCGCCTTCCACACCTGGTTGGAGCAGCGGTTCGGCGCCGACCGGCTGCTCGACCTGGACGAGTTGCCGGGCGCGGCCGATGCCGACGCCGCGCCCGACGAGGCGCTGGCCGAGCTCCAGGAGCGCTTCCTGGCCAGCGAGTGGGCCGACCGGGTGCCGGTCGAGGTGGAGGTGCCGTTCGCCACGGTGATCGCCGGGGTGGTGGTGCGGGGCCGGATGGACGCGGTCTTCGCCCGCCCCGGCGGGCGGTTCGACGTGGTCGACTGGAAGACCGGCCGGCAGCCTGCCGGCCCCGCCGCCGAGGTGGCCGCGGTGCAGCTCGCGGTCTACCGGCTGGCCTGGGCGGAGCTGGCCGGGGTGCCGGTGGAGCGGGTCGGCGCGGCGTTCCACTACGTGCGCGACGGCGTCACCGTGCGCCCGGCCGACCTGCTCGACGCCGACGGGCTCACCGCGCTGATCACCTCGGTGCCGGAAAATCCGGCAGACGGTGGGCCATCCGGCGAATCCGTGATAGGTTGATCGCGTTGCAGTTATGGTTCCCAGAGACTCTGTGTGCGCCTGGAGGATTGTGGCCCAGGCGCTCTTTGTTGTGTCCGGAGTTCTCCGGGCGGGGCGACCAGAAGCGACAAGCGAGCCAGGCAGTTCCGCGTGGCGCGCTCCTCTTCGAGCCCGCAACAAGTGCGGGTTCGACGTTCCGTCAAGGAGACGAAACAAAAATGGCTATTGGCACCGTCAAGTGGTTCAACGCTGACAAGGGCTTCGGCTTCATCACCCCGGACGGCGGCGGCGCCGACGTCTTCGCCCACTTCTCGGCGATCCAGTCCTCCGGCTACCGGAGCCTGGACGAGAACCAGCGGGTCGAGTTCGAGGTGACCCAGGGCCAGAAGGGCCCGCAGGCGGAGAACATCCGCCCGCTCTGATCTTCGGATCTTCCAGGTAACACCCACCGCGCCCTCCGGGCGCGGTGACGGGACCGGTCCGCCGCACCGTCGACCTGCGTGAGCAGGCGGCGAACGGCGGCGGGCCGGGGCCCGTACCCCTTTCGGTTCGTGCTTGTGAGTCACCCGCGGCCTGGTCCGCCGGTGACAGCGCCGCCTCCGGCGCCCTCCCTCGACACGTGCCGCGTCGAGGAAGGCTTCCGCATGACCACTGTCGTACCGTCGTTCGCCCATACCGGGCTGGCCCCGGCGCTGCTCGCCGAGCTGGCCGCCCAGGGCATCACCGAGCCGTTCCCGATCCAGTCGGCGACGCTGCCGGACTCGCTCGCCGGCCGGGACGTGCTCGGCCGGGGCCGCACCGGCTCCGGCAAGACGCTCGCCTTCGGGCTTCCCCTGCTGTCCCGCACCGCCGGCCGCCGGGCCCGCCCGGGACGGCCGCTGGCCCTGGTGCTGGTGCCGACCCGGGAGCTGGCCCAGCAGGTCACCACCGCGCTCGACCCGTACGCCCGGGCCGTCGGCCTGCGCTGCGCGACCGTCGTCGGCGGCCTGTCGCTGCAACGCCAGGCGGACGCCCTGCGCGCGGGCGCCGAGCTGGTCGTGGCCACCCCCGGGCGGCTGCACGACCTCATCAACCGCGGCGACGCCCGGCTGGACCAGGTCGCGATCACCGTGCTCGACGAGGCCGACCAGATGGCCGACATGGGCTTCCTGCCGCAGGTGACGAAGCTGCTGGAGCAGGTCGCCCCGGACGGGCAGCGGATGCTCTTCTCGGCCACCCTGGACGGCGGCGTGGACAAGTTGGTCCGTCGCTTCCTCACCGACCCGGTCTCGCACTCGGTCGACCCGGGCACCGCCACGGTGACCGCGATGACCCACCACGTGCTGCACGTCGACGCGGTGGACAAGCCGGCCGCGCTGACCTGGATCGCCGCCCGCGAGGGCCGCACCATCCTGTTCATGGGCACCAAGCACCGCGCCGACCGGGTCGCCCGCCAACTGTTGGCCAAGGGCGTACGCGCTGCCGCGCTGCACGGCGGCAAGTCGCAGCCGCAGCGCACCCGGATCCTGGAGCAGTTCCGCACGGGGCAGGTGACCGCGCTGGTCGCCACCGACGTGGCGGCCCGGGGCATCCACGTCGACGGGCTGGACCTGGTGGTCAACGTGGACCCGCCCACCGAGGCGAAGGACTACCTGCACCGCGGTGGGCGTACCGCCCGGGCGGGGGAGTCGGGCACGGTGGTCACCCTGGTCCTGCCGGAGCAGCGCCGGGACGTGTCCCGGCTGATGAGCACTGCCGGCATCCGCCCCGAGTCCGTCCAGGTGCGCCCCGGCGACGAGGCACTGGCCCGGGTGACCGGCGCCCGTGAGCCGTCCGGGGTGCCGGTGACGATCGCGCCGCCCCCGCCGCAGGCCGCCTCCTCGACGTCGGCCGCCGGACGCTCGGGTGGCCGGGCCGGCGACGGTGGGCGTGGCGGCGAGGGTGGTCGGGCTCCGCACCGCGCCTCGGGACGGCCCCGCCGCCCGCGGCGGCCCCGGACGCCCCGCGCCTCCTGACGCCCGCCCTCCCTCGGTCCGGCCCCGGTCGCTCTCGGGCGTGGGCAGGCACCAGTAACGGACCGGTCGTGCCGGTCCGTGAACACCCGTTCCAGACCGGCGTCGGCTGAGTCGGGAATCAGCGGACGTTACGTCCGATCGGCGACTGTTCCGGTGGCCGGTGGTGGTGGAAGCTGGGGGCCGGGGGGAACGACCCGGGCGGGACCGCCCGGCGCGGGAGGGGTGATCATGGCGGGCGACGTCGGCACGGGCGCGGTGCGTGAACTGCTGCTGGTGCTCGCGGTCGCGCTCGCCGGGCTGCTGCTCGCCATGGTCGCGGTCTTCACGCCGTGGCACGCCACCCCGGACGGGGCCGCGCCGGCCGCTCCGGTCGAGCTGCACAGCCCGACCGGGGGGCCGACCACCATCGCCGGCTGAGTCACGGCCATCGCGGTGAGCCACCGCCGTCGCCCTGGGCCGCGCCGTCGCCCTGCGTCATTGCCGTCGCTCTGGGCCGCCGCCGTCGCCGGCTGAGCCACCACCGTCCGAGCGCTGCGGCGGGGCCGCCGCCGGGGGCGACGGTCAGCGGGTGGGGGCCTGCCGCGTGTCGACCGCCGGGTGCTCCGTGCCCAGCAGGTCGGCGAGGGTGGTCCGGTCGACCACCAGGGCGACCGCGCCGTGCACGGCCAGCCAGACGTCCCGGAGGCCGGTCGCCGCGCCCCGGTAGCCGGCCTGTTCGGCCGGCAGCCCGCGGACCGTCGTCAGCGATCCGCCGACCGCGCGGAGCACGTCGCCGACGCTGATCTCGGCCGCGGGGCGGGCGAGGGTGTACCCGCCGTCCGTGCCGCGGTGGCTGTGCAGCAGGCCTGCCCGGCGCAGGTCGACCAGGATGCCCTGGAGGAAGCTCAGCGGGATGTCCTGGCGGCCGGCCAGGGCCGCGGCCTTGACCAGCCCGCCGCCGCCGACCGGGTCGGCGGCGGCGACGGCGAGCATGGCCTGGAGTGCGTAGTCGCTGCGCGCGGAGACGTACACGTCACTGACCGGCCTGGTCCAGTACGCCCCAGCGGCGCCGGATCGCCTTGTCGGCCGCCCCGAACGCGGCGTCGACCACCAGACCCAGGACCAGGATCACGATCATGGTGGAGATCAACCAGGGCGAGTCCGACAGCTCCCGGGAGTAGGTCAGCTGAGCGCCCAGCGAGGTCTGCGAGATGCCGACCACGATCAGCTCGCCGGCCATCAGGCTGCGCCAGGAGAACGCCCAGCCCTGCTTGAGGCCGGCCACGATGGCCGGCAGCGCGGCGGGCGCGATGACGTACCGGTACAGGTTCAGCCCCCGGGCGCCGAGGTTGCGGCCGGCGCGCAGCAGCAGCGGCGGCACGTAGTCCACGCCGGCGATCACGCCGTTGGCGATGGACGGGGCGGCGCCGAGCACCACCACGAAGAAGATCGCCTTCTCGCTCAGCTCGAAGAGCAGGATCGCCAGCGGGAACCAGGCGATCGAGGGCATGGTCTGCAGTGCCGTGATCATCGAGCCGATCGCCGCCCGCAGGATCCGCGACCGGGCCACCGCGAGGCCGACCAGCAGGCCCACGGCGACCGAGAAGAGGTAGCCGACCGCCGCCCGGCGCAGCGTGGTGGCGAGTCCGTCCCAGAGCTGGACGCCGCTGACCTGCCGGAGCAGCTCCTGCCCCACGGCGGCCGGGCCGGGCAACGCGTACTCGGGCTTCCAGCCGGTCCAGACCACGACCTGCCAGGCGCCGACGGCGATGCTGAGCGCGGCCAGCTTCGGCCAGGTCGCGGCCCAGAGCCGGGCGGCCCGCGGCCGGCTCTGCTCCCGGCCGGCCAGCTCCAGGGCGTCCAGCCCCGAGATCTCCGCGTCGGTACGCGGGACGGCGGCGAGGGTGTCACCGGCCATGGCGGCCCACCTCCGTACGCAGGCGGTCGGTGACCTCGGCGGCGACCGCGGCGACCTCGGGGGAGTCGATGCGTCGCGGCCGGGGCACGTCGACCGCGGTGGACCAGATGATCCGGCCGGGCCGGCTGGAGAGCAGGATGATCCGGTCGGCGAGCCGGGCCGCCTCCCGGACGTTGTGCGTCACGAAGAGCACGGTGAGCCGCCGCTCGGTCCAAATCCGTTCCAGCTCGTCGTGCAGGATGTCGCGGGTCATCGCGTCCAGCGCGCCGAACGGCTCGTCCATCAGCAGCACCGGCGTGTCCAGGGCGAGGGTGCGGGCCAGCGCCACCCGCTGGCGCATGCCGCCGGAGAGCTCGTGGGGGCGCTTGCGGCCGAAGTCGGCCAGGTGCACCGTGCCCAGCAGCTCGGCGACCCGTTCCCGGCGCGCGGCCCGGGGCAGCCCGCGCAGCTTGAGCGGCACCTCGACGTTGCCCTCGACGGTCAGCCAGGGGAAGAGGGCCGGCTCCTGGAACATCAGCCCCGGCTCGACCCCCTCGCCGAGGGCGATCCGCCCGCCGCTGGGCCGGTCCAGGCCGGCCACGAGGTTGAGCAGCGTGCTCTTGCCGCAGCCGGAGGCCCCGACCAGGCAGACGAACTCGCCGGGCGCGACGTCGAGGGAGACCCCGTCCAGGGCGAGGACGGCGTTCGCCCCGCGCCCGTACACCTTGGTGACGCCGTGCAGCGCGACCGAGCCGGTCGCGCTGCGGGGCGCCGTCGTCGTCGACGTCATGGTTGGACGACCTCGGCCTTGCCCTGGCCCTTGAGCACCTCGTTGAGGTACGTCAGGTCGTAGAGCCCGTCGAGGCTGACCGGCTGGGTCAGCCCGACCGCGACGGCGTGGTCGAGCCCGGTCTTCAGCGAGGAGGCGATGGGGTCGTTGGTGAACTCCAGCGTCGGCCAGGCCTGCTTGATCAGCTTGAGGTCCAGCGGCTTGCCGCTGATCTTGCCGATGTGGTCGGAGATGGCCTGCTGCGCCTCGTCGGGCTTGCCGTTGACGAACTCGTTCGCCGCCACCTGCCCCTCGACCAGCTTCTTCACCACGTCGGGGTGGGCCTTGAGGAACTTGGTGCTGACGATCAGGTTGGTGATCACGAACTTGCCGTCCGGCCAGAGGTCGCGCTCGTCGACGAGCACCTTGCCGCCCGCGTTGACCAGCCGGGAGACGAACGGCTCGGGCACCCAGGCGCCGTCGATCGCCCCGCTGCCGAACGTCTCCACCGTCTGGGCGTTCTCCTGCGGGATGATCTTGACGTCGCCGCCGCCCTCCTTGGTCGTCGTGAGGCCCTTCTCCTTGAGCCAGTGGCGGATCGCCACGTCCTGCGTGTTGCCCAGCTGCGGGGTGGCGATCTTCTTGCCCCGCAGTTGCTCGACCGACGTGATCTCGGGCTTCACCACGAGCGCGACGCCGCCGGAGGCCGCGCCGGAGACGACCCGGACCGCCTCGCCCTTGGACTTCGAGAAGGCGTTCACGGTGGGGTTCGGGCCGATGTACGTGGCGTCGAGCGCGCCGGAGAAGATCGCCTCGATCGCGGCGGGGCCGGCGTTGAAGGTCTTCGTCTCCAGCGTGACGCCGGTGCCGAGCTTCTCGGCGAAGATGCCCTTCTCCACGCCGACCACCGCCGGCGCGTGGGTGATGTTGGGGAAGTAGCCGAGCCGCAGGGTCACCGGGCCGGAGCCGCCACCCGCGCTCTCGCTGTCGTCGCCGCAGGCGGCGGTGCCCAGGGTCGCCGTGCCGACGACGGCGAGGGTGGCCAGGGAGACCAGCCGACGCAAGGGGAGCCGTCTCATCGTCCATCCAATCCGCAGTATTCCTACTTAGTTGGTAGGAAGAATGGGTCAGGCGGTGAGCTGGCGTCAAGGGTCAACCGCATGACGGGACTGGCGTCTCATCAAAGACGGCAATCTCTACCTATTGGATGGGTTTCGCGGCGTCCGGGACCGGCGTCGCCGCCGGCCGCCGAGACCGGCGGGCGCGCCGGTTGGTACGCCGGCCGCGGCGGCTGGCCGAAGGTCGGCGATGGCGCGGGTGTCGACGCGCTAGGGTCGATCCCGTGGCGGCGCGGAGATCGAGAATTCCAGCGACGAAGTACCCGGTCGAGCGGTTCACCCTCGACAACGGCCTGCGGGTGGTCCTGACCCCCGACCGCAGCGCCCCGGTGATCGGGGTGGCGGTGGTCTACGACGTCGGCATCCGCTCGGAACCGGAGGGGCGCACCGGCTTCGCCCACCTCTTCGAGCACCTGATGTTCCAGGGCTCGGAGAACCTGGAGAAGCTGGCCCACTTCCGGCACGTGCAGGGGGCGGGCGGCACCTTCAACGGCTCGACCCACCTCGACTACACCGACTACTTCGAGACGCTGCCGAGCAACGCCCTGGAGCGGGCGCTGTTCCTGGAGGCCGACCGGATGCGCGGCCCGCGGCTGACCGAGGAGAACCTGCGCAACCAGGTCGACGTGGTCAAGGAGGAGATCCGGGTCAACGTGCTCAACCGGCCGTACGGGGGCTTCCCCTGGCTGACCCTGCCGCCGGTCATGTTCGACACCTTCCCGAACGCGCACGACGGCTACGGCTCCTTCGTCGACCTGGAGTCGGCCACCGTCGCCGACGCCGCCGACTTCTTCCGCCGCTACTACGCCAGCGGCAACGCGGTGCTGGCCGTCAGCGGCGACATCGACGTCGCCGAGGCGACGGCGCTGGTCGAGCGGCACTTCGGCGACGTGCCGGCCCGGCCCGCGCCGGAGCGGCCCGACTTCGCCGAGCCCGACCTGACCGCGGAGCGGCGCACCTCGTGCACCGACAGGCTGGCCCCGCTGCCGGCGGTGGCCGGCGCCTGGCGGGTGCCCGACCCGGTCACCGACTTCGCCGGCTACCTGCCGTACGTCGTGCTGGCCGAGGTGCTCACCGACGGCGACGCCTCCCGGCTGGTGGAGCGGCTGGTGCAGCGGGACCGGGCGGTGACCAGCCTCGGCGGTTACCTCGGCTTCATGGGCGACCCGTTCGACGTGCGGGACCCGACGGCGCTGCTGCTCCAGGCGCACCTCCCACCCGGCGGGGACGTGGACAAGGTGCTGCGCACCATCGACGAGGAGCTGGACCGGCTGGCCACCGACGGTCTGACGGAGGGTGAGCTGGCCCGCACCCAGGCCCGGATGGCGACCCACCTGCTGCGCGACACCGACGCGGTGCTCGGCCGGGCGCTGCGGATGGCCGTCCTGGAGCAGCAGCGCGGCGAGCCGGGGCTGCTCAACGACCTGCCCCGGCTCGTGGGCGAGGTCACCGACGAGCAGGTCCGGGCCGCCGCGGCCACCCTGCGGCCCGAGCGCCGTGCGTCCATCGAGGTCATCGCCGGAGGTGCCCGGTGAGCGCGAGGAGTGAGCCGGGTTTGCGAGCCCCGCAGTCGCGAACGAAGGCGGGTCCGGTGAGCGCGAGGAGTGAGCCGGGTTTGCGAGCCCCGCAGTCGCGAACGGAGGAGGGCCGATGACGGTAACCGCACCGGCCGGGCCGCGGGAGCTGCCGCCGCTCGGCCCGAACCGCAGGCTCAAGCTGCCGAAGCAGGCCGAGCGCACGCTGGGCAACGGGCTGACCGTGATCGCCGTACGCCGGCCGGCGGTGCCCCTGGTCGAGCTGCGGCTCTGGATGCCCTTCGGCCGCAGCCACCTCGCCCGGGGCGCGATGCTCGCCCAGACCCTGCTCTCCGGCACCGAGGGCATGTCCAGCGTGCAGATCGCCGCCGAGCTGCAGAAGGTCGGCGGCGGGCTGTCCGCCGGGATCGACCCGGACCGGCTGATGCTCTCCGGCGCCGGCCTGGTCACCGGACTGGACCGGATGCTGGAGATCCTCGCCGACGTGCTCACCGGCGCGACCTACCCGAACGAGGACGTGGCGACCGAGCGGGACCGGCTGGTCGACCGGATCCAGGTCGCGCAGAGCCAGCCCTCGCACCTGGCCCGCACCGCCCTGCTCAAGCGGGTCTACGGCAGCCACCCGTACGCGGTGCAGACCCCGGACCCGGAGGCGGTCCGCGCGGTCCGGCCGGGGGTGTTGCGCACCCTGCACGCCCAGCGGGTGCATCCCGCCGACGCGGTGCTGGTGCTGGTCGGCGACGTGCAGCCGGAGCGGGCGCTGGACGCCGCCGAGAAGGCCCTGTCGGGGTGGAACGGCGCCGGGCACACCGCCGACCTGCCGCCCGCCCCGCCGCTGGAGCCCGGGCCGCTGCTGCTGGTCGACCGGCCGGGGTCGGTGCAGTCCTCACTGCGCATCGCGCTGCCGGCGGTGCCCCGCACCCATCCCGACCACGCCGCGCTGCAACTGGCCAACCTGCTCTTCGGCGGCTACTTCTCCTCCCGCTGGGTGGAGAACATCCGCGAGGACAAGGGCTACACCTACGGCCCCCACTCGCTCGTCGAGCACTCGGTGGCCGGGTCGGTGCTGGTCGCCGCCGCCGAGGTGGCCACCGAGGTCACCGGGCCGGCGTTGCTGGAGACGACGTACGAGCTGGGCCGGCTGGCCAGCCTCCCGCCCCGCGAGGACGAGCTGGAACAGGCCCGCCAGTACGCGCTCGGCACCCTCCAGCTCGGCATGTCCACCCAGGCCGGGCTGGCCTCGTTGACCAGCGCGTACGCCGGCAACGGGCTGCGGCTGGAGTTCCTGGCCGAGCACGCCGCCCGGCTGGCGAAGGCCACCGTGGCCGACGTGGCGGAGGCGGCGGCCCGCTACCTCGCCCCGGCCCGTGCGGTGACCGTGGTGCTCGGCGACGCCGAGCGGATCGCACCGCAGCTCGCCGCGCTGACCCCGGTCGTCACCGAGCCGGCGCGGCCGTGAGCGGGGAGCCCACGCCGCCGCTGGCCCGCTCCACCCTGGACCGGGCGGCGCACCGGCGCACGGACCCGGGATGGCTGGCGCAGGCGTGGGCCAGGGCGCGGGTGCTGGTGCTCGACTCCGGCGACGAGGGCCGGGCGCTCGTGCGCACCGACACGTCGCCGCCGGCGTTGGTGCTGCTGGACGCGGCCGACCTGCCGCCGGCGGCGTCCCCGATGTTCCTCGGCGTCGAGCCCGACGGCGTGCCGGTCTTCGCCGTGGACGCCCCGCTGCCGGCGGTGCCCGGGGCCCGGCCGGCGCACCTGCGCGAGGTCGGTCACCTGCTGGTCGACCGGGACGCCGGGCTGTTCACCACCGCGCTGGCGCTGGTCAACTGGCACCTGCGGCACCGTTACTCGTCGGCCACCGGGCATCCGACGGAGGTGGACGAGGCCGGCTGGTCCCGCGTCGACCGGGCCGGGGAGCGGATCTGGCCGCGTACCGACCCGGCGATGATCGTGCTCGTGCACGACGGCGTGCCGGGGCCGGGCGGGCGGTGTCTGCTCGGCAACAACGCCACCTGGCCGCAGACCCCCGGCGAGCGCCGTTTCTCCTGCCTCGCGGGCTACGTCGAGCCGGGGGAGTCGGCCGAGGCCGCCGTGCTGCGTGAGGTCCGTGAGGAGGTCGGCGTCCCGGTCGAGGACATCGCGTACGCGGGCAGCCAGGCGTGGCCGTTTCCCGGCTCGCTGATGCTGGGCTTCCTCGCCACGGCCGACCCTGAGCACCCGGTGCGGCTCGACCCGGCGGAGATCGCGTACGCCCGGTGGTTCACCCGCGCCGAGATCGGGGCGGCCCTGGCGGGGCGGCCGGTGGAGGTGGGCGGCGCCCGACTGGTCCTGCCGCCGCGGTCGTCCATCGCACTGTTCCTGATCCACCGCTGGCTCGACGGCCACTGCTGAACCGGCACCTGCTAGGCCGGGCCGGTGACCGCGCGGACGTGCGGTCCCGGCCCGTGGCCGCCGTTGCCGCGACGGTCACGGGCCGGGAACACGGGCCGTCGTGGTCGGCTGGGCAAGGAACGCGGCGGGGGAGCCGGTCGGCCACGACGGACGTCTCGGGCCGGGTCAGCTACCCCGGTCGCTTCGGGTTCGCCAGCCGAGGGCCGGCTCGTCGAGCGGGAGCACCTTGACCCGCTGTTTCCCGGAGCGGACCGCGCCCACCGTGGACAGGGCCCGGGCCAGCAGCAGCGCGGCGTCCCGGTCCTCGGCGTGCACGATCTGTCGGCGTGGTTCGGGCGTGGTGGTCTCGTCCCGCAGGCGGCCACCGCACGCCCAGGTGGCGGCGATGTCCACGTCGGCTGCGGCGCGGATGTCGGTGCGAACGATCAGGAAACGCATGTGGGTCTCCGGATGAACCGCGACGGTGGGGAACGGGTGGAAGTTCCACGTCACACTCTGTCGCCATGCTACGCCCCGCACACGTCTCAGCAAGTGAAACCCGACGATCGGTGCGGAGCCTCGTCCGATCAGCGGATGCCTGGTCAACGCGGACGCGGGCCGGAGACGCGGCGGGGCCGCCGGCATCGTGCCGGCGGCCCCGCGACGGTCGGCGGATCAGTTCAGATCGAACTGTCCGTTCTTGGCACCGGCGATGAAGCCCAGCCAGCCCGCCCGGTTGAACAGCAGCACCGGGCCGCCCTGGTCCTTGCTGTCCCGCAGGGCCACCGCGGCCGGCCCCGTCCCCAGTGGCGCGACCTCGACGCAGTTCGAGGTCTGGCTGCGCGTGCTCTTGCGCCACGGGGCGTCGGCGAGCCGCGCGCGGACGGACGGCGTGTTGCGGATCTCGTTCATGGTCTCACTCCTGAGGTGAACTGCACCGATGGAACGAGTGGCGTCGCACGACCCGACGGTGGTCCCCCGTGATCACCGTTCCGTCAGGCGCCCTGAGTGCCGGCGGCGCTGGGTCGGCGCCGTTGCCGACCCGTACGCCACCGTGGACGCGGTCGCCGTGCCGGGCAGCCGCCCCGTCGCCTCGATCAGCCAGGAGAGGGTGTCCGATGCGGAGAGTGCCGCCGTGCATAACCACTCGAACACCACTTTATAGCGATTTAGCGCGTTTACCTCGGTCGACATGACGTCGGTGAACCCCCCTTCGATGGCCAGCGTCTCCGGATCGAGGGGGTCCGCGAACCGGTAGACGGAGAACGCCGTCGGCGGGAGGTACCAGTTGTCGATCTGGGTGTCGCGGGGCAGCACGTGCAGCGTGATGTTCGGCAGCATCGCCAGCTCGCAGAGCTGCCCCAACTGCTCGCGCAGCACCTCGGGCGGCGCGGTCCGGACGCCGAGCGCCGCCTCCTCCAGCACCGCCGTGTAGCGGGGCGCGTCGGACGTGCGGGTCAGCAGCGACTGGCGGGCCAGCCGGGCCCGCACCTCGGTGTCGACGTCCTCCCCGGCCTCCGGGTCGCCCGCCTCCTCGTCGACCTGGCGGGCCGAGGCGATCCGCACCGACGCGTAGCCCGGCGTCTGGAGCAGGCCCGGGACCAGGACCGGGTTGTACTCGGAGATCTCCGCGCAGCCCGCCTCCAGCTCGGCGAAGCTGCGCTGCTGCTGGGTCATCACCGGGTAGTTCTTCAGCCAACCGCGTATGTCGCCGGCCTCCTGGGTGATGCCGAGGAGTTCCTCGCGCAGCGCTCGCTCGGCGCCGTAGAGGTCGAGCAGGACGCGGACGTCGTCGGGATCCGGACGGCTGCGGCCGTTCTCCAGGCGGGACAACTTGGACGCGGAGGCCCAGCCGATCCGCTCGATGACCTGGTCCCCGGTGAGACCGCTGGCCTCGCGCAACCGGCGCAGTTCGGTGCCCAACCTGCGGCGGCGCAGGATCGGGCTGGGTGAGGCAGGAGGCACGACGTCCTCTTTTCCGTGGACCGCCGCAGACGCGACGGTAACTGTATGAAATTCGCCCCCCACGGTCAGTATGGACGGCGCAACCCCCGCCGGAGGTCCCGGCGGGGGCGTGTCTCGCAGAAAAGAGGACCGTGGAAGGGCGTGGCGGCCGGTACGACGCCGTCCCGACCCGACCGTGGGACTCCCGACCGCGCCGAGGCGCGCACCACCCCGCCGGAGGGACCCCATGCGCACCGTCCTGCGCCGCCCGGATTTCCGCCTGCTCTTCGCCGGCCTGCTCGCCAGCATGGCCGCCGAGTCGATCCTGCTGCTCGCCCTCGCCATCTGGGTGAAGGACCTGACAGGGTCGGACGGGCTGGCCGGAGCCACCATCTTCGCGGTCATCGCGCCGATGACACTGGCCCCGCTGGTCGGGTGGTTCGTCGACCGCTACCCGCGCCGCCCGTTCTTCGTGGCGGCGAACCTGGTGACGGCGGTGCTGCTCACCCCGCTGTTAGCCGTCCGCGACCGGGCCGACGTGTGGATCATCTACGCGGTGGCGGCCCTGTACGGCCTGTCGTACATCACACTCAGCGCCGCGCTCAGCGGCCTGATCCGGCAGCTCGTGCCGCTGGACCTGCTGGCCGAGGCCAACGGCGTGCTCCAGACCGTACGCCAGGGGCTGCGGCTGATCGGCCCGCTGGCCGGCGCCGGCCTCTACGCCGCCGTCGGCGGGTGGATGCTGGCGGCCATCGGGATGGTCGGGTTCCTGTCCGCGGCAGCCGTGGTCGGGGCGCTGCGGACGACGGAGTCGCCGCCCGCCGGGTCCGGCACGCGCTGGCTCGCTGAGGTGGGCGCCGGGCTGCGGCACCTCGCCCGGGAGCCGGCGCTGCGCCGGGCGCTGTTCGGCTACGGGCTGGGCTCGCTGGCGATGGGTTTCAGCGAGTCGCTGATCTTCGCGTACGTCGACCGGGGTCTCGGCCGGGACGCCGCGTTCGTCGGCGTGCTGGTCACCGTGCAGGGGATCGGCGGGCTGGTCGGCGGGCTGCTCTCCCCGGCGGTGGTGCGCCGGGCGGGCGAGGTGGGCACGCTGGCCGCCGGGGTGGCGTTCTTCGGGCCGGCCTCGCTGGCGCTGACGTACCCGAACCTCTGGCTCGGCTTCGTCGCGGTGCTGCTGGCCGGGGTGTCGTTGCCGCTGACCATGGTCGGCCTGCACACGCTCATCCAGCGACGCACCCCGCCCGGGCTGCTCGGCCGGGTCGCCGCGGCCTCGGAGGCCGTGGTGAGCGGCCCGCAGGCGTTCTCCATCGGCGCCGGGGCGCTGCTCGTCGGGGCGCTGGACTACCGCCTGCTCTTCGCCCTGATCGGCCTGGCCACCCTGCTCGCCGGCGGCTACCTCTGGCACGGCCGCACCCTCAGCCCCCCGCCGGTGGCCCGGATCCCCGCCCCGCGCCGCCCGGTCGACCGGCCCGGCCCCGCCGAGGGGCTCACCCCGGCCGACCGGCCCGGCCCCGCCGAGGGGCTCGCCCCGGCCGACCGGCTCGTCCCCGCAGGGCAGGAGGCCGTCGGCACGAGTCGCCCGCGTCGGGGCCGGTGACGGCTCCCGGCGGGGTCGGCCCCGCACCCGTCCGCCCGGGCCGCCGGGCCGCCGGGCGGCCGGACGCGACGAGCGGCCGACCCGTCCGGGCCGGCCGCTCGTCGGGTGGTGCGCCAGGTCAGGCGGACAGGCCGGCCAGGTGCTGCTTGACCTGCGTGATCGAGGGGTTGGTCAGGGCGCTGCCGTCGGCGAAGCGCAGCGTCGGGACGGTCTGGTTGCCGCCGTTCACGCTCATCACGAAATCCGCGGCCTTCGGGTCCTGCTCGATGTCGACCACCTCGTACCCGATGCCCTCCCGGTCGAGCTGCGACTTCAGCCGGTGGCAGTAGCCGCACCAGGGGGTGGAATACAGCGTCAGCATGGTCAGATCCTCCAACGGTCCGCCCGGCGGCTTGCCGATCAAGCCCAGGCTAACCGCTGCAACGCCCGGCGGAGCTGAGACAATTCCTCGCTGTGGTGGTTCACTCAGCGTCCGAACGCGTGCTCGCCGGTCTGGATCCGGAGCAGCGGTCGGCGGTGACCGCCCCCGCCGGCCCCGTCTGCATCCTGGCCGGCGCCGGCACCGGCAAGACCCGGGCCGTCACCTCCCGGATCGCCCACCGGGCGTTGTCCGGGGAGATCTCGGCCCGGCACGTGCTGGCGGTGACCTTCACCGCCCGGGCCGCCGCCGAGATGCGGAGCCGGCTCGCCGTGCTCGGCGTGCCGGGGGTGCAGGCGCGGACCTTCCACGCGGCGGCGCTGCGCCAGGTGCGCTACTTCGCACCCCGGCTGCTGGAGGGGCGGGCCATGCCCGAGCTGCTGGACAGCAAGGTCCGGCTGGTCACCCTCGCCGCGGCCAAGGCCGGCCTGCGCGCCGACCGGGCGGCGGCCCGGGACCTGGCCGGTGAGATCGAGTGGGCCAAGTCGTCGCTGGTGGAGCCGGCGGAGTACGTCGTCGCGGCGGCCAAGGCGCTGCGGGACACCCCGCACGAGCCGGCGAAGGTCGCCGACGTCTTCGCCGCGTACGAGCGCCTCAAGCGGTCCAACGGCGTGATCGACTTCGAGGACATGCTGCGTGCCGCGGTCTGGGGGATCGAGGAGCACCGGGACGTCGCCGAGCAGGTCCGCGCCCAGTACCGGCACTTCGTGGTCGACGAGTACCAGGACGTCAACCCGCTCCAGCAGCGGCTGCTGGAGGCGTGGCTGGGCGGCCGGGACGACCTGACCGTGGTCGGCGACGCCAGCCAGACGATCTACTCGTTCACCGGGGCCACGTCGTCCTACCTGGTCGACTTCCCGCGCCGGTACCGCGGGGCGACGGTGGTCCGGCTGGTCCGCGACTACCGCTCCACCCCGCAGGTCGTGGGGCTGGCCAACGCGGTGATCTCGCAGGCGCGGGGCGCCGAGGCGCGGCTGCGGCTGGAGCTGGTCGGCCAGCGCCCGCCCGGCCCCGAACCGGAGCTGCGGATCTTCACCGACGAGCCGGCCGAGGCCAACGCGGTCGCCGCCCGCTGCCGCGCGCTGGTCGACGCCGGCACCCCGGCCAAGGAGATCGCCGTGCTGTTCCGGACCAACGCGCAGTCCGAGGCGTACGAGAAGGCGCTGACCGAGGCGCGGGTGCCGTACGTGGTGCAGGGGGCCGAGCGGTTCTTCGAGCGGGCCGAGGTACGGCAGGCGATGGTCGCGCTGCGGGCCGCCACCCGCGCGATCCCGGGGGAGACCCCGCTGCCGGCCGCCGTGGTCGAGGCGCTCGCGGCGGTCGGCTGGGCCCCCGACGCCGCCCCGGCCGGTGGCGCCGCCCGCGAGCGGTGGGAGGCGCTCGCCGCGCTGGTCCAGCTCGCCGAGGAGTACGCGGCCACCCCGGAGGTGCTGCCGATCGGGCCGGCCGCCTCCGTCGAGCGCCCGGTCAGCCTGGCCGACTTCAACGACGAGCTGGCCCGGCGGGCCGCCGCCCAGCACGTGCCGACCGTCGACGGGGTGACCCTGGCCTCGCTGCACTCGGCGAAGGGGCTGGAGTGGGATGCGGTCTTCCTGGTCGGCCTCTCCGAGGGCACCCTGCCGACCACGTACGCCAAGACCGTCGAGCAGGTCGAGGAGGAGCGCCGGCTGCTCTACGTCGGCATCACGCGGGCGCGGGAGTGGCTGTGGCTGTCGTACGCCTCGGCCCGTTCGCCGGGCGGGCGGGCCCGGCGGCCGTCGCGGTTCCTGCCACAGCTGGACCGCTCGGGCGGCGCGGAGCGGGCCGGCGCCGGCCCGGGGCGGCGGCCGGAGCGGCGACGGACCCAGATCGTGTCCTGCCGGATCTGCGGCGCCACCCTGCTCGCCGGGCCGGACCGCAAGCTCGGCCGTTGCCCCACCTGCCCCTCCGACATCGACGACGAGCTGCACGAACGGCTGCGCGAGTGGCGCCAGCGGGTGGCCGGCGGGCAGCGGGTTCCGGCCTATGTGGTCTTCACCGACGCCACACTGGTCGCGCTGGCCGAGCGGCGTCCCGCCCGGGCGGAGGAACTGATCGCGATCGCCGGCATCGGGCCGCGCAAGCTCGGCCTCTACGGGGAGGCGGTGCTGGCGCTGGTGGCGGGCGCGGCGGTCGACGACGTCTGCCCGGAGAAAAACTTCGAAATCTCGTCGTAAATTCGTTTGCCCTCGCCCCCGGGCGAGGAATAGCCTCATGGCACACCTCGCGAGCGGCGCCATTCGGGCTGCTCATGAGGGGTCGAGACCGTGTCGGCACGAGAGAACGTCAGGGAGGTGGCACCAATGGAGATCTTCTACACCAACGAGCGTCCGGCGGCGCTGCCCGCTGCCGTCGTTCCGCTGTCGGCTGTCCGGGTGGCCCTCGCCGCTCCGCGACCGTCGGTTCCGCAGGTGCACCAGGTCGAGGCTCAGGCCGAGCTGATCCTCGCCCCCGCGCCGACCGGAATCCAGGGGACCAGTGGCTTCACGGGCAAGGGCGTCGATGTCGCCAACAAGCGCATGGACGTCCGCGGAGTTCCACCTCGAGGTAGACCAGTCTGATTCATCAGACGACCGGCTCACCTCGAGGCCGCGGAACCCGCTACCGGGATCCGCGGCCTCAGTTTTTTGCCCGCCAAGTACGTCGGAAGTGCGATCCACGAGATCGAAAACGAGAGAGAGGTGACCGGGCGATGAGTCTGGCGTTGGCCCCGCTCGACGTGAGCGTCGAGGTGGAGGCGAACCTGCCCTGCCGGAAGTTCGACCCCGACCTGTGGTTCTCCGACTCGCCCGCCGAGCTCGAGCTGGCCAAGTCGCTCTGCGGGGACTGCCCGCTGCGCGTCGAGTGCCTGGCCGGCGCGGTGGAGCGGGCCGAGCCCTGGGGCGTCTGGGGCGGCGAGATCTTCGAGCGTGGCGCGGTCGTCCCGCGCAAGCGGCCCCGTGGTCGCCCGCGCAAGGAGGACCTCGCCCGCGACGCGGCGCTCCGGGTCGAGGCCGAGGCGCGGCTGGCGGCCAGTGGGCTGTCCGAGTCGCGTAACGCGGTCCGGCTGGCGGCCTGACATGAACCCGATCCGTCCCACCCACGCCGGTCTCGCACCGGCGACGAGAGAGCTGACCACCATGCTGAACGTTCTTAACGGAGTCGCCGAAATGCAACTACTTCACGAAGCGTTGTCCCGGGCTCGAATGCGCCGGCCTCAGGCCGGTCGTACCACCACGAGCACTGAGGCAACCCGTTCCGCCCGTACCGTCGCCATGAGTAGCCGCAACCGATCGGCTCGCGACCTGGGCGTTCTCTAGATCCACACTGATGCCCGAGGGGCGGTGGCCGGTTCGGCCACCGCCCCTCGGCGTGTTTCGTGCGTCGTCCTCCGGCGCCTGTCGCGCGTTGTCGCGTCGCGGGGCCGGTCAGGGGACCGGGGCGAAGCCCGGCAGCCAGCGCTCCAGGATGCCCCGGTAGGGCGCCTTGGCCTCCAACTGGCAGAGCACGCCGATCGACCCGAGCGTCACCCGGTGGATGAGCAGGTACGACGGCGGCAGGTTGAGCTGCCGGCTCAGTTGGTACGCGGGGGAGCGGGGGCTGGCCAGCCGGGTCGCCTCGGCGCGCAGCCAGGCCCGGCTGAACCGGAATTCCTCGGCGGCGATGGGCTCCAGCATCGGGCGGAGGAAGTCGAGCACCGCCTGGGCGTCGATCTCCTCGGTGGAGGCGATGAAGCCCTCGGAGCGCAGGCCCGCCACCACCTCGTCGGCGTTGCCCCGCAGGGCCAACGCGGCGATCCGGCCGATCGGCTCGGGAGTGCCCTCCGGCATCCGGGCCACCGCGCCGAAGTCGATCACGCCGAGCCGGCCGTCCGGCAGCAGCCGGAAGTTGCCCGGGTGCGGGTCGGCGTGCAGCAGCCCGGCCCGCTGCGGCGCGGACAGGTGCAGGATGGCCATCAGCCGGCCGGCCTCGTCGCGCTGCTCCTCGGTGCCCTCGCGGATGATGTTCGCCAGCGGGGTGCCCTCGACCCACTCGGTGACCAGGACCCGGGGCGACGCGGAGACCACCGCCGGGATGTAGATCTCCGGGTCGTCGGCGTACGCGGCGGCGAAGGCGCGCTGCGACTCGGCCTCCAGCTCGTAGTCGAGTTCCTCGGTGATCCGTTCCCGCAGCTCGACCAGGAGCGGCTTGACGTCCAGCCCGGGCTGGATCGCCCGGAACATCCCGCCCAGCCGGGAGAGCTGCTTGAGGTCGGTGAGCAGGGCGTCGCCCGCGCCCGGGTACTGGATCTTCACGGCGACCTCGCGGCTGTGCGGCGCGCCCGACGGGCCGTAGCCCGGCTCCCGCCACACCGCCCGGTGCACCTGGCCGATGCTGGCCGCGGCGGCCGGCGCGTCGTCGAACTCCACGAACCGGTCCCGCCAGTCCGGGCCGAGCTGCTCGGTGAGCACCTTGTGCACGCTGGCCGCCGGCAGTGGCGGCGCGGCCTCCTGGAGCTTGGTCAGCGCCTGCCGGTAGGGGGCGGCGATCTCCTCGGGCAGGGCGGCCTCGAAGACCGACAGCGCCTGGCCGAACTTCATGGCACCGCCCTTGAGCTGCCCCAGCACGCTGAACAGCTGCTCGGCGGTGCGCTGCTGGATCTCGGCGGAGATCACGTCGGAGGCGAGGCCGGTGACGCGCTTACCCATGCCCAGGACGGTCCGACCGGCGAAGCCGAGCGGCAGAGCGGCGAGCTTGGCGGTCCGGGACACGGCCCGGCGCGGGATGTCGGTCACCCGGTCATTGTTACCGACTCAGGGGGCCTGCGGCTGCTCTGCCGCCGGGCTGGGTGGCTGGACCCCGCCCTTCGCGGGCCGCCGGCCGGGCCCGGGGGCCCGGCGGACGGCCGTCGCCGCGTCCCCGCGCGGGTCACCATCGGCCGGCCCGGCCCACTTGCGGTGGTCACCGGCGTCCGCCGGGGCGGCCCACTTGCGGTGGTCACCGGCGTCCGCCGGGGCGGCCCACTTGCGGCGGTCACCGGCGTCCGGCGGGGCGGCCCACCGGTGGTGGTCACCGGCGTCCCCGCGCGCAGCCGCAGGAGGGGTGCGGGGGCCACACCCGGCGGCGGAACCGGCCGGGCCCGGGGATCTCCACCGCGCAGCCGAGCGTCTCCGGGGCGCTCCCGTCGAGCTGGGCGAGCGCCTCCGCCGCCGCGTACGCCCCGGCCGCGAGGAGCGTCGCGGCGGCGCACGCCTGCTCCGCGCCGCCGGCGAGCTGGGCGGCGAGCGCCGGCCAGTCCGGGTCGAGGTCCGTCCGGTGCAGGTCGAGGCAGTTCAGGCAGGGGCCGGCGGGCGGGCGGACGAGCGGGCCGACCACGGGCACGCCCTCCCGGAGGGCGACCAGCAGGTGCGGCTGGCGGCGCCGGGCGTGCGCGGCGGCGAGCAGGGCGGCCGGGCGGTCCGCGCCGAGCAGGACGACCAGGTCGGCCCGACCGGGCCGGAGCGGACCCGTGCCCGTGCCCGGGGCGGCGCGCTCGACGGCGTCGCGTACCGCCGGGGCCAGCGGACGGCCGATCGCGGCGGCCGGGATCCCGGTGCCGACCAGGTCCGCCGGGCGGACCGGGCCGGTCAGGTCCGGGTGCACGTGCCCGACTCCGGCCTGGGCCAGGGCGAGGGCGATCGGGGCGCCGAGGCGGCCGGCTCCGCTGACCACGACCCGGGCGGCCAGCCGGCGGCGCAGCACCTGGGCGGGCGTGCCGGGCAGCCGGGCGGCGACCAGCGCCAGCGCCCCGGCCTCGGCGGCGAGCCGGGCCCGGGACGGGCCGGCCAGGTCCCTCGGCAGCAGCGTGTGCGCGGGTACGACCAGGCCCGCGGCCCGCAGGGCGTCGAGCAGGGTGCGGGCCGCGTCGGGCGCCACCTCGGCGGTGACGGCCTGCTCCAGCACCAGCCGCTCGCTGCGGGTGCCGTCGAGCAGGTCGAGCAGCCGGGCCGCCCGGGGATCGGCGATCTCCAGCAGGACGGCGCGGCCCGGCTCGACGCCGAGCTGGAGGGTGTGCCGGTCCCGCCAGAGGCGGGTGAGGCCGGGCAGCAGCGTGGGGCGGGGGAGCGGGGCTCGACGCATGACAACGAATCGTGACCGCGTCCGTGCTGTCCGTCGATCGTTGTCCACAGGTGCGCGGGTCTCTGTCCAGCGCTGCCCACAGGACTTCCCGCGATATCCACAACCGGCCGGTAACCATGTCGGTGAGCCGACAGTGGCGACGGGTGGGGGAGCGCGACCGGCGCGCGACCGGCGCCGGCCGGGTCGTTCGGCCGGGTCGTTCGGGTGGTGGCCGCGACCCGGACCAGGTGCGGGGACGCCGGAGGGGGCGGCCGGCGGCCACCCCCTCCGAAGCACCCGTACGGGTCAGACCTTCGCCTTGCCCAGGATGCGGTTCACTGTTGTGCCGCACACCGGACACTTGCCCTTGGCCATGTTCATCCCGGTCTTCGAGACCTCGACGCGTCCCTCGAAGTCCCGCTTCTCCTTGCACTTGACGCAGTAACCGTTGTAGGTCTGGGCCTGGTCGGCCACGGTGCCCTCCTCGTCTCGTCCGCCGGCCGATGCCGTCCCGGCGGGTTGCCCGGCGGCGGGCCACGCGGGCGCCGGCGCTGGGTCGTTCTCCCGCAGCCACCGTCGTGACCGCTGGTGCGCGGACCCTACCCAGGTCTGGGCGGTTCCATGTCAGCTGTGCTTCGCCACTGTGAGCAAGTCGACGTCGAGAGTGTGCATGGCGAATTACGTCTGATAAGTCAGTTTGGCGGGGACACGCCGACCGAACCCGGTCGAATGCCCCGTGCGGGGGCCCCGAGCTGCGCCCCGCCGGGTGATCACCTACGGTTGTGGTGCGTCGGCGCCCGCCCGTCGTCGGTCGCCACGAAGGGTGACGACGGCGATTCTCGGCCACCCGTTCAAAGTTTTTTCGGGACTCTGCCGACCAATCATCATTTTCCGGGCGCGTGTCGTCGTGTTGACTCTTGCGGACCCCTGGTCAGTACGCATTAGCTTTCCTTCGTGGCAGGAATCCGAGGCTGCGCGGTCTGCTGATGGCAGGGGCGCGCAAGCCGGTCGTCGAGGTACGGCGCAGCCAGCGCCGGCGACGGACGGTGTCCGCGTACCGCGACGGTGAGCGTGTCGTCGTCCTCATTCCGGACCAGTTCTCCCGGGCCGAGGAGAGCGAGTGGGTCGACCGGATGCTCGCCCGGCTGGCCGCCCGGGAGGGGCGCCTCGCCCGGTCCGACGCCGAGCTGCTCGCCCGGGCCACCCGACTGATCAGGCTCTATCTGGCCGACCACGGCACGCAGGCGGTGCCGACGAGCGTCCGCTGGGTGACCAACCAGAACGGCCGCTGGGGGTCCTGCACCCCCGCCGACGGCACCATCCGCATCTCGCACCGTGTCCAGGACATGCCGGACTGGGTGATCGACTACGTGCTCCTGCACGAGCTCGCGCACCTCATCGTGCCCAGCCACAACGCCCGGTTCTGGGCGCTCGTCGCGCGCTACCCGAAGACCGAGCGGGCGCGCGGCTATCTGGAGGGCGTCGCCGCGGTCGCCGGCGCCCCGCTGGCCGACTGACACCCGCCGCCCGCGCCGTCGCCGGCCTGCCGGCGCCGGGCCGACCTACTCTGCCGCGCGTCGGTACCCCGTCGGCCGGCTTCCGTGCCTCCGCATCCCGCGCCTTCGCTCGTCCCGGGGCGGCGGGCTAGGGTCGCGGGGTGGCCCGACGTGTGGTGGTGGCGTTGCTCGGACCGGTGACCTGGTCGCCGCCCGGCATCGACCCGGTGGACTGGCGGGCCGCGCTCGCCGAGGACGTGGTCGACCTGTTCGCCACGCTCAACGAGGTCGAGACGGCGGTCGCCGTCACGCCGGAGGATCGCTGGCTGGCCGACGCGGTGGTCTGGCCGGACACGGCCGTCCACGAGGTGCCCGAGCCGACCCCGAACGCCGTCTTCGCCGCCCTCGCCGGCACCGGGTACGACCAGGTGGCGGTGGTCGCCGGGGACGCCCCCGACGTGCCGGGCCTGACGATCGGCAAGCTGCTCCGCCCGCTCACCACCCGACCGGTGGCGGTCGCGCCGGTCGAGGGCGACGGACCGGGGCTGCTCGGCGTGGCCGTGCGGCTGCCCGTGCCGGCGTGGCTGCCGCCGCTGGACCTGGACACCGCGCGGCCCGCGGCCGTGCGCGCGGCGGCGCCGCGCCCCGGCGACCTGGCGGTCACCCCGGCGTGGCGTCGCCTGCGCGGACCGGCCGACCTGGCCTTCCTCGACCCGGCCGTGGAGGGCTGGGAGACCACCCGCGCCCTGCTCTCCGGCACCGGTCGGCCCTGCTGACGGCACCGCGAGGGGGGCGCTGACCGGGCGTGCCGCCCGACCCGGGCAGGTCGGGCGGCACCCGTCGGTGGCCACGGGTCAGGGGCGGGCGTCGCCGCCCTCGGTGTCGTCCGGGCGCTGCTCCGGCTCGCCCGGGGCCTTCTCCTCCGGGCCGCCCGGCGCGCTGAAGTCGAAGCTCTCCAGCTCGCTGAGGTCGAACTGGGCCATCGCGAAGGCCACCGGGTCGGCGAAGTCGGCGTCCGAGGGGAGCAGGTCGGGGTGGCCCCAGAGGGCGTCCCGGCCGGCGATGCCCCGGTGCTCGGTGAGCGCCGCCCAGAGCGCCGCCGCCTCGCGCAGCCGGCGTGGACGCAGTTCCAGGCCGACGAGGGCCGCGAAGGTCTGCTCGGCCGGGCCACCGGCCGCCCGGCGCCGGCGGAACGCCTCGCCCAGGCTGACCACGCTGGGCAGCCGGCCGCCGGCCGCGCTGTCCACCACGTGGCAGACCCACCCCTCCACCAGGGCCAGGGCGGTCTCCAGCCGGGCCAGGGAGGCCTTCTGCGCCGGGCTGTCCTCCGGGGTGAAGATGCCCTCCAGCGCGATCGCCTGCATCGACTCCGGGTCGGTCGGGTCGACCCGGCCCATCGCCTCCTCGATCGCCTCCCGGTTGACCCGGATGCCCGCGGCGTACATCTCCACGGCGCTGAGCACGTGCCCGCGCAGCCACGGCACGTGCTGGAAGAGCCGCTGGTGGGCGGCCTCGCGCAGGGCCACGTAGAGGCGGACCTCGTCCTCCGGCAGCTCCAGGCCCTCGCCGTACGCCCGGATGTTGGCGGGGATCAACGCGGCCGTGCCGGCCGGGCCGAGCGGCAGCCCGATGTCGCCGGCGGAGAGCACCTCCGCGGCGAGCGAGCCGAGCGCCTGGCCGAGCTGGCCGCCGAAGAGCGCGCCGCCGAGGGTGGCGACCATGGACTGCATCGGGCCGAGCTGGGCGCGCGCCTCCGGCGGCACCAGGTCGCCCATCGCGCCGACCATCCGGCTGGCCACCGGGTCGCAGAGCTTGCGCCAGACGTCGAGGGTCTTGAAGATCCACTCGTTGCGGTTCCAGGCCACCGAGGTCTGGATGCCCGAGGGCAGGGCGGACGCCGGCTCCAGCCACAGGTCGGCGAGCCGCAGCGCCTCCTCCACCGCGTTGCGCTCGTAGGGCGAGACCGCCGGGTCACCGGCGGCGGCGAGCTGGCTGGCGGCCACCTGCCGGGCCAGGTCCCAGTTGACCGGCCCGCTGCCCGACGCGGAGAGCAGGTGCTGCAACTGCGACATGAACTGCTGCATCTGCGCGGGATCGTTGGGGTCTGGTGGTTGCCCACCCGGGAGCGCGAAACCGAACGGAATATCAGGCACGACGTCTACGGTACGCGCGCCGCGCCCCAGGTCGCCGCCGCTGGCGTTCCGCTGAGGGCGAAGTCGCGGTTCGCCCGCCGGGGCGTCCCACCCCGGTCGGTACGCTCTGCCGCATGAGACGTCGTGGCGTGACCGTCCTGCTCGGTGCTCTGCTCACCACCCTGCTCAGCATCGGCGTGCTCGGCGCGCCCATCCCGTACGTGGTGCTCGGTCCCGGGCCGACCGTGAACACGCTGGGCAAGGAGAACGGCAAGGAGGTCATCCAGGTCAGCGGCCGGGAGACCTCCACGTCCGCCGGGCAGCTCCGGTTGACCACGGTCGGGGTGCAGCCCACGGTCAAGCTGCGCTCGGCGATCCAGGGCTGGTTCTCCGACGACGAGGCGGTCGTGCCGCGCGAGCTGGTCTACCCGCCCGGGGAGAGCCGCGAGGAGGTCGACGAGCGCAACGCCGAGGACTTCAAGGTCTCGCAGACCAGCGCGGAGACCGCGGCGCTGAGCGAGCTGGGGTACCCGGTCCAGGTGGTGGTCAAGACCGTGGCCGCCGACGGACCGGCCGCCGGCGTGCTCAAGCCCGGCGACGTGGTGACCTCGGTGGACGGGCAGCCGGTGCCGGTGGCCGCCCGGCTCACCGAGCTGGTCCGGGCCAAGCCCGCCGGGACCGCGCTGGAGATCGGCTACACCCGGGGCGGCGCCGCCGCCACGGCGAAGGTGACCAGCCGGGAGCAGGACGGCCGGCCCCGCATCGGCATCGAGATCGAGCAGCAGCAGCCGCACCCGTTCACCCTCAACATCGACCTGGAGGACATCGGGGGGCCGAGCGCGGGCCTGATGTTCGCCCTCGGCATCGTGGACAAGCTGACCCCGGAGGACCTGACCGGCGGGAAGATCATCGCCGGCACCGGCACCATCGACGACGCCGGTCGGGTCGGTCCCATCGGCGGCATCGCGCAGAAGCTCGTGGGCGCGAAGGAGGCCGGCGCGGTGGCGTTCCTGGTGCCGGCGGACAACTGCGCCGAGGCCGTCCGCAACCCGCAGCCCGGGCTGCCGCTGCTGCGGGTCGGCTCGCTGGACGAGGCGCTGACCGCCCTGGAGACGCTGCGCGCCGGTGGCCAGCCGACCCGCTGCTGACCGCCGCACGCGGCCGGTTCCGCCGCTGACGTCGACCCCGTCGCCTCGGGGAGCGCGCGCCGATCAGGTGCGGAGACGGTCGCCGCGACGAGGGCCGTCGGCCGAGCGTGGGGCGGCTCCGCGTGGTCGCCACGTGACCTTGGACCGACGCGTTCAGGAACACCCCGTACTCTGGGTGCCTGGTCGGAGCCGATCACATCGAGCGTGCGGAGCCAACAGTGGTCATGCGTAGCAGCAGCCCCCTGCCGAGGATGAGCCGACGCGGACGCGTCACGATCGGTGTGCTGGTCGGGGTGTTCGTGCTCTTCACCCTGCTCGGCTGGGGTGTCCAGGCGTGGACGGACTGGCTGTGGTTCGACGAGGTCCGCTACACGCAGGTCTTCACCGGCGTGCTGGCGACCCGGTTGCTGCTCCTCCTCGCCGTCGGCCTCGGCATGGCCGTGATCGTCGGCGGGAACCTCTGGCTGGCCCACCGGCTGCGCCCCCGGATGCGGCCGCACTCGCCGGAGCAGGCCACCCTCGAGCGCTACCGGATGCTGCTGAGCCCCCGGCTCGGCCTGTGGATCGCGCTGGTCGCCGGCGTGGTCGGCCTCTTCGCGGGGCTGTCGGCGCAGAGCCGGTGGAACCAGTGGCTGCTCTTCCGCAACGGCGGGGACTTCGGCGTCGAGGACCCGGAGTTCGGGGTGGACGTCGGCTTCTACGTCTTCCAGCTGCCGTTCTGGCGCTACCTGCTCGGGGTCGGCTTCACCGCGGTGGTGCTGTCCGTGGTCGGCGCGCTGGCCGTGCACTACATCTTCGGCGGCGTCCGGCTCCAGGGCGTCGGCGACCGGATGACCAACGCCGCCCGGGCCCACCTGAGCACGCTGGTCGCGGTCTTCGTCCTGCTCAAGGCCATCGCGTACGTGCTGGACCGGCGGGCGATGCTGCTGGAGTACAACGACGGCGCCAACGTCTACGGCGCCGGCTACGCCGACGTCAACGCGCTGCTGCCGGCCAAGGAGATCCTCGCGTACATCTCCATCGTGGTGGCCATCGCGATCATCGTCTTCTCCAACGCGTGGATGCGGAACCTGGTCTGGCCCGGCATCTCGCTCGCCCTGCTCGGCGTCTCCGCGGTCGCCATCGGCGGCATCTACCCCTGGGCGGTGCAGACCTTCGAGGTCAAGCCGAGCGCCAAGGAGAAGGAGGCGCCCTACATCGATCGCAGCATCAAGGCCACCCGGGCGGCGTTCGGGCTGGGGTCGGTGACCACCACGCCGTACGCGGCGAACAACCTGACCCCGCCGGCGAGCCTGGCCACGGACACCTCCGTGGTGCCGAACATCCGGCTGCTCGACCCGCAACTGGTCTCGGAGACCTACACCCAGCGCCAGCAGGTCCGGCAGTTCTACGACTTCGGCGAGAAGCTGGACGTCGACCGGTACGGGGTCAACGGCAAGGTACAGGACTACGTGGTCGGCCTCCGCGAGGTCAACTACCGGCAGCTGACCCCCCAGCAGAACACCTGGATCAACCGGCACACCGTCTACACCCACGGCTACGGGCTGGTGGCGGCGCCGGGCAGCCGGGTGGTCTGCGGCGGCCAGCCGTTCTTCGTCTCCGGCTTCCTCGGCGACCCACAGGAACAGCAGAAGCAGCAACAGGGCCAGGCGCAGACGAACGAGCAGTGCGCCGCGCAGACCGAGCAGATCTCGGCGAAGCAGCCCCGCGTCTACTACGGCGAGCGGATGGACGAGGGCGACTACGCGATCGTCGGCCAGACCGACCCGGAGCGGAAGGCGGAGTTCGACCGCCCCGTCGGCGAGGGTGGCGAGTCCTACACCTACACCGGTGAGGGCGGCGTCGAGATCGGTTCGTTCACCCGCCGGCTGCTCTACGCGATCAAGGAGCAGGAGTCGAACTTCCTGCTCTCCGACGCGGTCAACGACAACTCGAAGCTGCTCTACGTTCGCAACCCGCGCGACCGGGTGGAGAAGGTCGCCCCGTTCCTCACCCTCGACGGCGACCCGTACCCGGCGGTGGTGGACGGCCGGATCCAGTGGATCATCGACGGCTACACCACGGCGGCGACATACCCGTACGCCGAGCGGATCAACCTCCAGGAGCAGACGGCCGACGAGCTGACGGGGCGGGGCACCTTCCAGCTCGCCCGCGAGAACGTCAACTACATCCGCAACTCCGTGAAGGCCACCGTCGACGCGTACGACGGCACGGTCCGGCTCTACGAGTTCGACGAGACCGACCCGGTGCTCAAGGCGTGGAACAAGGCGTTCGGCGGCGACCTGGTGGTGCCGAAGTCGGAGATCCCGGCCGAGCTGGCCGAGCACTTCCGCTACCCGTCCGACCTGTTCAAGGTGCAGCGCAACCTGCTGACCCGGTTCCACGTGACCGACCCCGGCGCCTTCTACTCGGAGACCGACTTCTGGCAGGTGCCGAACGTGCCGGACGCCCCCGACACCGGCCAGAAGCAGCCGCCCTACTACCTCTTCACGCAGTTCCCCGGTCAGGAGTCGCCACGCTTCCAGCTCACCTCGGCGGTCACCCCGAACGGCCGGGAGAACCTCGCCGCGCTGATCTCCGGGTCGTACGTGGACGGGCAGCCGAAGCTCGAGGTGCTCGACCTGCCCGACCAGACCCGGGTCTCCGGGCCGGTCCAGGTGCACCAGTCGATGACCCAGAACGGCAACATCCGGCAGCAGCTCAACCTGCTCCAGTCCGCGCAGGCGCAGGTGCAGTACGGGAACCTGCTCTCGCTGCCGTTCGGCGACGGCATGCTCTACGTCGAGCCGGTCTACGTGAAGACCGCCGCGCAGAACGCGCCGCCGCTGTTGCAGCGGGTGCTGATGTCCTACGGCGACGGCGGCTCCTACGTGGTGCTGGCCAACAACGTCGCCGACGGCATCAAGCAACTCGTCGAGCAGGGCAAGCAGGCCGCCACCCCGGGCGCGCCGCCACCGACCGGCGGCACCCCGCCGGGCGGCACGCCGCCGGGCGGCACGCCGCCCGCGCTGACCGGTGAGTTGGCCGAGGCGGCCAACCGGGTCCAGACCGCCATCGCGGAGGTCCGGGCCGCGCAGACGTCCGGCGACTTCGAGCGGTACGGGCGCGCGCTGAAGGCGCTGGACGAGGCGCTCACCGCCTTCCAGCAGGCCCAGCGGGCGGCGACCGCCCCGGCGCCCGGCGCCACGCCCAGCGGCAGCCCGCCGGCGTCCCCGGCGGCCAGCGGCAGCGCCGCACCGACGCCGAGCGGCTGACCAGGCAATCCGCCGCAGCGCCCCCGGCCCGCGGACCGATCCGGTCCCCGGCGCCGGGGGCGCTGTCGCTTTCCCGACCGGCGGCCGGACCCCCGCAACCCGCCCCCTCCTGACGCCGTCTTCCCTGCAAGAGGCGGGAACGGCCGGGGGAGCGTGGTCGGGAGATGAGGGACGCAACAAGCTTCGACGAGTTCTACCGGAGCACCTCGCGGCGGATGCTCCGCTACGGCTACGCCGTGGCAGGCGACCACACCGAGGCGCAGGACCTCGTGCAGGAGGCGTACGCCCGGGCCTGGCGGCAGTGGGGCCGGCTGACCACCCACCCGGCGCCGGAGGCCTGGCTGCGGCTCGTGGTCGCGCGGCTGGCCACCGACCGGTGGCGCCGGCTGCACGGCTGGCGCGCGATGCTGAGCCGTACGGGTCCGCCGGAGCCGGTGCCGCCGCCGGGCGAGGAGGGCGTGCTGCTGGTGGGCGCGCTGCGCCAACTGCCGGCCGCCCAGCGGCAGGCGCTCGCCCTGCACTACCTCTTCGACATGTCGGTGCAGGACATCGCCCGGGAGACGCAGGTGCCCACCGGCACCGTGAAGTCCTGGTTGGCGCGGGGGCGGGCCCGGCTGGCCACGCTGCTGCCCGACCTGTCCGTCGAGGATCTGGAGGCGAACGATGTCGCGTGAACTGTCCGATCTCTACCGGTCGCTCGCCGAGGACGCCGACGGCCGCACCCTGGCCGCCCCCGAGCAGGTGCGGCGGCGCGCCGACCGGCGGGCCCGGGTCCGGATCACCGGTGCCGCCCTCGCGACGGCACTGCTGGTCGGTGGGCTGGCGACCAGCACCCGGCTGGTGCTGGCCGGGGATGCCACCCCCCTCCCGCCGCCCGCCGGCACCCCGGCGCCGCCGGCGACCGCCCCGTCCCCGTCCTCGGCGGCGACGGGCGGGCCGTCGGTGACGGGCACGCCCCCGACGAGGGGCACGCCCGCGACGACGGCGGGGAGCACCGGCGCCGCGCCGCCGCGTACGCCCACCTCGGTTCCGGACCGGGCCTTCTTCGTCCAGGCGGCCGCGAACCGGACGGGCATCGACCCGGTCTTCCGCGACACCGTGGCGCTGCCGGGGCTCTGCGACGCCCGGTACGGCAGCGACGCCGGGATCGTGCAGCGCCGCACCCGGAACCTCGCCTACAAGCTGCCGCAGACCCCGCAGGGGTACGTCCCCGACGGCAGCTACGCGCACAGCGTCACCGTCTACCGTTCGGGCCGGGCCGACGACTTCCTCCGCGAGCTGCGGGCGGCGGTGCGAGCCTGCCCCGAGCAGCCGGGCGTGAGCGGCGGCAACCCGTCGACGTCCCGGGTGCGGCTGCTGGCCGATGGCGGATTCGGCGACGACTCGGTGCTGTTCGAGATCCGGACGCCGGGCCGGGACGTCGAGGGCGAGCCGACGGGCGGCGAGGAGGTCCGGCTGATCCGGGCGATCCGGGTGGGGGACGTGGTGACCGTGCTCTGGGAGCAGGGCTGGGAGGGCACCTCCGCCGAGCGGTCCCAGGTCGACGCCGACAGCCGGCGGGCGGTCGACGCGATCGAGGAGTGGCTGGGTTGAGCCGTACGGCGTCCGGGCGGCGGCGCGCGGCCCGGACCGCCCCGCTCGGGGGTCGTTTTGCGGCGGCCGGGGGTGGTGAGATACGGTATACGAGCCGACGCGGGGTGGAGCAGCTCGGTAGCTCGCTGGGCTCATAACCCAGAGGTCGCAGGTTCAAATCCTGTCCCCGCTACCACATCGAAACGGCCCCGAGGGAAATCCTCGGGGCCGTTTCGCGTTCTCGGGCGGGCAGCGGGCTCCGGCCGTGCCTCCGGCGGCGGACGCGACCGGAATCCCCGCCAGTCCCCGGGCCCCGGGTCAGGCGTCCCCGGCTGCCTCGGCGGCGCGGCCCGGGAGGGAATCCGGGTGGGATCGGGGGCCCGCTGATCATCGGGGCGGGGGATGCGATAGAGTAAACGAGCCGACGCGGGGTGGAGCAGCTCGGTAGCTCGCTGGGCTCATAACCCAGAGGTCGCAGGTTCAAATCCTGTCCCCGCTACTCTCGCGAAAAACCCCGGAGACGATCTCCGGGGTTTTTCGGCGTTCGCGGGTCTTTTGGCGTCTCCGGGTTCCTTCGGCGCCTCCGGGCCCGACCGCGCCGGATCCGGATCCTGCGGGCGAGTCCCCGCCGACCGGCGTGCCAGGGTTGCGGTCGTCGGCGAGGATGTCAGCATGTCTTCCTTCGGTAAGTGGTGGGGCCGGCTCAGCACAGTCCTCGGTGCCGTCGTGCTGTCGGTGTTCGTGCCCGTCGCGGCCTGGGCGTCCACCGGCACGGGTGAGCTGGTGGTGGAGGCCGCGCGGCGCCGCCGCAGTGGCGGCTTCGGCTTCCTCAGCCTGCTCTGCTGCCTCGTCGTGGTCGCCGTGATCGTCTTCCTGGTCCTGCGGATGATGCGCAACCGGCGCGGCGGCCCGCCGCGCTGAGCCGGACGGGTCGGCGCCTGCCGGTCGGCCGCTATCCGGCCAGGGCGGCTTCCGCCCTGGCCATGAAGCGCGACGTCGCCGCCCGGCTGCCGGCCGCCCCGCTGCGGATGCTCTCGGCGGCCTCCAGCAGCAGCGCGCGCACCCGGGGATGGCCCTGCGGTGGCGGGCTGGGCGCCGGCCCCAACCGGGCGTCCAGTGCGGTGCCGAACGCCGCCGCGCGCTTCTGCGCCGGGTCGGTGATGCTGCCCTCCACGTAGCGGCGGACGGCGAGGCTGGGGCTGAGCCCGCGTTCGTGACCGAGCACCGCGCCCGCCTCGCCGTTGCCGGTCAGGAAGTTGATCACGTCCGCCACCACGGCGGGACGCCGTGTGCCGCGGAAGCCCGCCCAGAACATCGACGCCCGCGCCCACTGTGCCTCCGGCGGGCCGGGCAGGGCGGCCAGGCCGAGCTCGGCGCCGGTGAGCCGCTGGAGCTCCGGAAGCTGGTGCGACCAGGCGAAGGAGGCGGCCGCGGCGCCGGTGACCACCAGCTGCCGGGCCGGTTCGCCGCTGTCGGCCTGCTCGACCAGGGCGGCGCTCGGGGTGGCCCGGTCGGACCGGGCGCGCCGCCACAGCTCGAACCACTCGACCAGCGCGTCGGCGTCGAAGCCGAGCTGCCGGCCCCGGTAGAGCTCACCGCCCTGGCCGCGCAGCCAGTGCCAGAACGCGCGGTAGTCGCCGGAGGCGTCCATCGTGCCGGCCACCCGGCCCTCGCTGGCCCGGGTGACCCGTCGCGCCCAGGCGACGTACTCCGGCCAGGTCATCCCGCCGTCCGGCTCGGGCACGCCCAGCCGGCGCAGCAGCGTGCGGTTGTGGACCAGCGCGGCGGCCGTCTGCCCCGCCGCGACGCCCACCGTCCGCCCGTCGACCTGCCCGTAACGGACCAGGCCCGGCGGCAGGCTCCGCAGGTCCAGCCGGTGGTCGGCGACGTACCCGGTGAGGTCCAGGACGATCTCGCGGCGGGCGTACTCGGCGAGCATGCTGTCGTCGACCTGGATCAGGTCGGGCACGTTGCCGCCCGCGGCCTGAGTGGCCAGCCGGTCGTAGTAGCCGTCGACGCCCTGCCAGGTGATCCGGAAGCCGACGTGGGGGTTGCGGTCCGTGTAGAGCCGCAGCACCTGCTCGGTGAGCGCGGCCCGCTTCGGCCCGCCGTACCAGAAGACCGACAGCTCGACCGGGCCGCTCTCCGCCGGGGCCGCCTGCTCCTCGCTGCACCCGGTGAGCCCACCGGTGGCGAGCACCGGCGCCCCCAGCAGCGCGGCGAGCACCCGCCGCCGGCCCGGGTCCGCCCCGTGACGGGGCAGCGGGGAGCGGGCAGCGGGCACGGAGTCTCCTGGTGGACCGGGTGGGCGGGGCGGCCGGATCATTCACGCAGGCGGCGCGGGAGGGTGTCAACGTCCGTCCGGCCACACCGCCGCACCCGCGGTCGCCGGCATCGATGCCGTCCGCCACCGCCGGAGGCCGTACGCAGGTCGCGTGGTGTACTAGGCCGCGTGGAACTTCTGCACTCGGGCAAGGTACGGGACGTCTACGCCGACGGCGACGACCTGATCCTGGTCGCCTCCGACCGCATCTCGATCTACGACGTGGTGCTGCCGACGCCGATCCCCGACAAGGGCAAGCTGCTCACCACGCTGTCCCTGTGGTGGTTCGAGCAGCTCTCCGACCTGGTGCCGAACCACGTCATCTCCGCCACCGACGTGCCGGCCGAGTTCGCCGGCCGGGCGATCCGCTGCCGGCGGCTGGAGATGGTGCCCGTGGAGTGCGTCGCCCGGGGCTACCTGACCGGCGGCGGCCTCAAGGAGTACCAGCGCACCGGGGCCGTCTCCGGCGTGGAGCTGCCGCGCGGCCTGGTCGAGGCGTCCATCCTGCCCGAGCCGATCTTCACCCCGTCGACCAAGGCGCCGGTGGGGGAGCACGACGAGCCGATCACCTTCGCCGAGGTGGTGGACAAGGTCGGCGCCGAGACCGCCGAGCGGCTGCGCCAGATCACCATCGACCTCTACCGTCGGGGTGCCGAGCTGGCCGCCGACCGGGGCATCCTGGTCGCCGACACCAAGATCGAGCTGGGCTGGGCGCCGGACGGCACCCTGACGATCGGCGACGAGCTGCTCACCTCCGACTCGTCCCGGTTCTGGCCGGCCGAGTCGTACCAGCCGGGCCGGGCGCAGTTCTCCTACGACAAGCAGTACGTCCGGGACTGGGCGGTGGAGAGCGGCTGGGACAAGCAGGCCCCGGCGCCCGAGGTGCCGGCCGAGGTGGTCGAGGCGACCCGGGCCCGCTACGTCGACGTCTACGAGAAGCTCACCGGCAACCGCTGGGGCTGATTTCCCGACCGGTGCAGCACCTCGGCCACCCCACGGACTTTCCTGGGCGGAGGTGCCATGCAGCCGACGTTCGAGGAGTTCGTGACCGCCCGCGGGGGAGCCCTGCTGCGGTTCGCGCTGATGCTCACCGGGGACCGGCACCAGGCCGAGGACCTGGTGCAGTCGGTGCTGGCCAAGGCGTACGTGCGGTGGGCGCGGGTGGCCGGGATGAGCCGGCCCGAGGCGTACCTCAAGCAGGTCCTGGTCAACGAGAACCTGCGCTGGTGGCGGCGGCTCTCCTCGCGTGAGTTGCCGGTGGCCGCCCCCGCTGACGGGGCGGCCGGCCCGGACGACGCCGGCAGCCACGCGGCGCGCGACGCCGCCTGGGCGCTGCTGCGCCGGCTGCCGCGCCGCCAGCGGGCGGTGCTGGTGCTGCGCTACTACGAGGACCTCTCCGACACCCAGATCGCCGAGGTCCTCGGCTGCGCCCCGGCCACCGTGCGGTCGCAGGCTGCCCGGGCCCTCGCCACGCTCCGGGCCACGGTGCCCACGATCGATCGGGAGGCGCTGCCATGAGCCGGTACGACGTCGAGACGCTGGTCCGGGACACCTTCCTCAGCCACGAGGCCGAGGCCGACGAGGGCGGGGGAGACCTGACCGGGGCGGTGCGGGCGCGGGTGGCCCGGCGGCGTCGCCGGGCCCGGGCGGCCGGGGCCGGGGCGGCTGCCGTGGCGGTGCTCGTCACCGCGGGGGTGGTTCCGGCGCTCACCGGCGAGCGCCCGGCCCGGCCCTCGGCGGTCGACACGGCGGCGGAGGACCGGGCGGCGACCGCCGACTGGCGCTGGGAGAGCTCCCTCGGCGCGGAGATCCGGGTGCCGGCGCACTGGGCCGTCAACGACTCCGGCTGCGGGATGACCGACGCGCCGAGCGTGGTGCGGGGCAAAACCGTGGAGCGCGCTTGTTGGAGTCCCGAGCCGGCCGACAAGGAGATCGCCGTCCTCGACCAGTGGCCGATGGAACCGAGTCAGCCCGGCGGTGCCGGGTTCGTCCAGCGGGCGGTCGACGTGGGCGGGGTGCTCGCCGTCCGTGCCGAGGGGCGGCTGCCCGACGGGCGGTTCGCCGGCACCGTGACCGTGTCCGGGCGGCAGGTCGCGGTGACCGTGCGGACCCGGGACGAGGCCACCACCCGGCGGATCCTCGACAGCTTCCGGCTGGTGGAGACCGACCACGCCGGCTGCCCGACCCGGCTCGTGCCGGTCGCTCCCGCGCCGCTGCCCGGGCAGAAGTCGCCGGGCCCGCCGACGGCGCAGACCACCGAGGATCAGAAGCAGATGCCCTTCGTGCCGGGCGATCCGTCCTCGATCTCCGTCTGCTCCTACGGATCGTTGGACTCGTACAGGGAGCGGCGCGACCGGATCGAGGCGTCGGCCCGGCTCTCCGGCGCCGAGGCGACAGCGCTCGCCGCCGCGCTGAACGCCGCCCGCCCCGGGGGAAACCCCGCGCCTCCCGGTCTGGCCTGTGCCCCGCCAGACCCGCTCGGTTACGAGGCCCTGCTCCTGGTGCGGCACCAGGGCGAAGAGGTGTGGGTGCGGGTCAACTGGAACGGCTGCACGCGGGGGCTGGACAACGGGGCGAGCCGGGCCCAACTGACCATGTCGCTGCTCAGGAACATCATGGGACCGATGAAGACTGGCTACTCCCTCTCCCACGACCTGCCCGACTGATCCCGACCGACGCCCGCGCCCGTCGCGGTGTCGTCAGTCGACCCAGTCCAGGGTGCGCTCGACGGCCTTGCGCCAGTTGCGCAGCTCGCGCTCGCGGTGCGCCGCATCCATGGTCGACTCCCACTGCGCGTCGGAGCGCCACTGGGCGCGCAGCGTCGCCAGGTCCGGCCAGAAGCCGACCGCCAGGCCGGCCGCGTACGCGGCGCCGAGGCAGGTGGTCTCGGTGATCCGGGAGCGGACCACCGGCACGTCGAGCACGTCGGCGAGGAACTGCATCAGCAGCCCGTTGGCGGTCATGCCGCCGTCGACCCGGAGCCGGCGCAGCGCCACGTCGGAGTCGGCGTTCATCGCGTCGACCACCTCGCGGGTCTGCCACGCCGACGCCTCCAGCACGGCCCGGGCCAGGTGCCCCTTGGTGATGTAGCCGGTCAGCCCGGCGATCACGCCCCGCGCGTCGCTGCGCCAGTGCGGGGCGAACAGGCCGGAGAAGGCCGGTACGACGTAGCAGCCGCCGTTGTCGTCGACGGTGCCCGCCAACTCCTCCACCTCACCGGCAGTGGAGATCAGCCCGAGGTTGTCCCGCAGCCACTGCACCAGCGAGCCGGTGACCGCGATCGCCCCCTCCAGCGCGTACGCGGCGGGCTGGCCGTCGATGCGGTAGGCGACCGTGGTGAGCAGGCCGTGGGCGGAGGGGACCGGGCTGGCACCGGTGTTGAGCAGCAGGAAGCTGCCGGTGCCGTAGGTGCACTTCGCCTCGCCCGGCTGGAAGCAGGTCTGCCCGAACAGGGCGGCCTGCTGGTCGCCGAGCGCGCTGGCCACCGGCACCCCGGCCAGCACCCCGGTCGCCTCCCCGTAGACCTCGGCGGAGCTGCGGATCTCCGGCAGCATCGCGGCCGGCACGCCCATCGCGTCGAGCAGCTCCGGGTCCCAGTCGAGGGTGGTCAGGTCCATCAGCATGGTGCGGCTGGCGTTGGTCACGTCGGTCACGTGCCGGCCGGTCAGCTTCCAGATGAGCCAGCTGTCCATCGTGCCGAAGAGCACCTCGCCGGCCTCGGCGCGCTCGCGCAGCCCGTCGACGTGCGCCAGCAACCAGCGCAGCTTCGGCCCCGCGAAGTAGGTGGCCAGCGGCAGGCCGGTGCGGGAGCGGAACCACTCCTCGCCGTACGCCTGCGCCAGCTCGCGCAGCAGCGGCCCGGTGCGGGTGTCCTGCCAGACGATCGCGTTGGCCACCGGCCGCCCGGTGGCCCGGTCCCAGACGAGGGTGGTCTCCCGCTGGTTGGTGATGCCCACGGCGGCGAGCCCGGCGGCGTCGGTCCCGGCGGCCCGCAGCGCCTCCCGGACCACCAGCTCCACGTTGTCCCAGATCTCCTCGGCGTCGTGCTCCACCCAGCCGGGCCGGGGGAAGATCTGCCGGTGCTCCCGCTGCGCCGCGGAGACGATCTCCCCGGCCTGGTCGAAGACGATGCACCGCGAGGAGGTGGTGCCCTGGTCGATGGCGGCGACGTACTGGGGGGTCACGGCAGCACCGTACCCGGACCGGCCGCGCTCCGCCGACCGGCGCGGCCCCGATCGGGGCCCGGCCCGGGTGCCGTCCGTACGATGTGCGGACGTGCGCGACATCGCCGTTTTCAGTGGTACCGCCCATCCCGACCTCGCCGCCGAGATCTGTGCCCACCTCGGTGTGCCCCTGCACCCGGTGCGGGTGTCCCGGTTCGCCAACGACTGCCTGGAAGTGCAGTTGCAGGCCAACTGCCGGGAGCGCGACGTCTTCCTGATCCAGCCCCTGGTCCCGCCCGTGCAGGAGAACCTGGTCGAGCTGCTGCTCATGATCGACGCGGCCCGGGGCGCCTCCGCCGGCCGGATCACCGTGGTGCTGCCGCACTACGCGTACGCCCGGTCGGACAAGAAGGACGCGCCGCGCATCTCCATCGGCGGGCGGCTCGTGGCCGACCTGCTCACCTCGGCGGGGGCGGACCGGGTGCTGGCGATGACCCTGCACTCGCCCCAGGTGCACGGCTTCTTCAGCGTGCCGGTCGACCACCTGCACGCGCTGCGCGAGCTGGCCGCCCACTTCACCCGCTACGACCTGAGCAACACGGTGGTGGTCTCGCCGGACCTGGGCAACGCCAAGGAGGCCGCGGCGTTCGCCCGCCGGCTCGGCACGCCGGTGGCGGCCGGGGCGAAGCAGCGGTTCAGCGACGACCGGGTCAAGATCAGCGCGGTGATCGGCGACGTGGCCGACCGGGACGTGATCGTGCTGGACGACGAGATCGCCAAGGGCAGCACGGTGATCGAGCTGATGGAGCACCTGCGCGAGCGGAAGGTCCGCTCGATCCGGCTGGCCTGCACGCACGGCCTCTTCTCCAGCGGCGCGCTCCAGCGGCTCAGCGAGCAGGAGGGCGTGCTGGAGATCGTCTGCACCAACACCGTGCCGATCCCGGCCGACAAGCGGGTGCCGAAGCTGGCGGTCCTCTCGGTGGCTCCGGCGCTCGCCGAGGCGATGCGCCGCATCCACAACGGCGAGTCCGTCAGCGCCCTCTTCTCCTGACCCCGCCCTCCCCACTCCCGCGATCTTGCACTTGTCGCCCCGGTGAATCGGGCAAGGCGCGCATTTCGAGGGCCGAAAGTGCAAGATCGCCGGGCCGGGGCCGGGGGAGGGAGGGCAGGGGTCAGTCGCGGCGGTGGCGGCCGATGTGTTCGGGGGCGCCGACGGCGGCGCTGATCCGTACGGTCGTGCCGGCGGCACCGGTCTCGACCTCCATGCTGTCGCTCAACTCCCGGGCCAACCAGAGGCCCCACCCGCCGGCGGTGTCCGGTGCGGGGCGGGCCCGGTCGCCGAGCCGCTGCGTGCTGATCCCCCCGCCGTGGTCGGAGACCTCGCAGACGAGCAGGCCCGACTGCCGCCACAGTCGCAGCCAGCCCCGGCCCCCGCCGTGCCGGACCGCGTTCGTGATCAGCTCGTTGACCGCCAGCACGAAGTCGTCCAGGCGCTGGCCGGCCAGCCCGGCGTGGTGCGCGCAGGACGTGACCGAGTGTCGCAACTCGGTCACCTGGGCCTGGTCGAAGGCTTCGGCGATCAGGAGGGAAGGTTCGATGGGCACAACCGTACGCGGTACCGGGGATTCTGCACTCGTCATGGCCCCGTCCCGACAGCGGATCACAGAACTTGTTGCGGAATTCCCACCGTACGCCAGCGCTTCCCGGCGTGCATCCGCCAGCCCGTCGGTCGCCGGGCGGGCTGTGGCATCGTGACGACCGTGCCGACGCCGCCCGGTGGTTTCGAGGTCCCGCTCTGGCGGGCCGTCGCCGTGTTCCGGGTGGCCTCCCTGGCGTACGTCTGCGTGCTGGCGCTCCGGGACTTCGACCGGTACGCCCACCCCCTGGCGGCCGGCGGCGTGGTCCTGCTGATGGCGGCCTGGACCGGGGTGACCGCCGTCGGCTACGCCCGCCCGGCCCGGCGGGGCTGGCCGCTGCTCGCCGCGGACCTCGCGGTCGTCCTCGGCATCCTGCTGGTCAGCCCGTGGGTGGTCGGGCGTGCGGCGCTCGCCGCCGGGGTGCCGACCCTGGCGGTGGCCTGGCTGGCCGGCCCGGTGCTCGCCTGGGCCGTCTCCGGCGGGCGGCGCCGGGGCACGGTGGCCGCCCTGGCGATCGGCGCGGCGGACCTCGTCACCCGCGAACGGTTCGGCCAGTCCTCGCTCACCGGGGTGATCCTGCTGCTGCTCGCCGGGGCCGTCGTCGGGCACGTCGCCCGGCTGGCGGTGACCGCCGAGGAGCGGCTGCACCGGGCGGTGGAGCTGGAGGCGGCGACCCGGGAGCGGGAGCGGCTGGCCCGGGACATCCACGACGGCGTCCTCCAGGTGCTCGCTTTGGTGCAGCGGCGCGGCGCCCACCTGGACGGCGAGGCCGGCGAGCTGGCCCGGCTCGCGGGGGAGCAGGAGGCCGCGCTGCGCGCCCTGATCGCCGGCACCGCGCCGGCCGGCGCCGACACCGACGGCGGGCCGGTGGACCTGCGGGCGCTGGTCGGCCGGTACGCCTCGGCGGCGGTCTCGCTCTCCGCGCCGGCCACCCCGGTGCCGCTGCCCGGGCCGGTGGCCCACGAGCTGGTGGCCGCGACCGCCGCCGTGCTGGACAACGTCGCCCGGCACGCGGACGGGCGGGCCTGGGTGCTGATCGAGGACGAGGGGGCGACGGTGACGGTCTCCGTCCGCGACGAGGGGCCGGGGTTCCCGGACGGCCGCCTGGCCGAGGCCGCCGCCGAGGGGCGGCTCGGCGTCGCGCGGTCCATCCGGGGCCGCCTCGCCGACCTCGGCGGCACGGTGCGGATCACCTCCGCGCCGGGTGCCGGTACCGAGGTGGAACTGACCGTCCCGAGGGGGAGCGACGGTGCGCGCGAGGAGTGAGCCGGGTCTGCGAGCCCCGCGGGTCGCGAACGAAGATGGGCTCATGACGGGTGTGCGCGTGATGGTGGTCGACGATCACCCGATGTGGCGGGAAGGGGTGGCCCGGGACCTCACCGAGGCCGGCCACGTCGTCGTCGCCACCAGCGGCGAGGGCCGGCAGGCCGTCCGGGTGGCCGCCGCCGCCCGGCCCGACGTGGTGGTCCTCGACCTGCAACTGCCGGACGTCTCCGGGGTGGAGGTGATCCGTGGGCTGCGCGCCGCGCTGCCGGAGGTGCGGGTGCTGATGCTGTCGGCCAGCGGCGAGCAGCAGAGCGTGCTGGACGCGGTGAAGGCGGGCGCTACCGGCTACCTGGTGAAGTCGGCCGCCCCGGCCGAGTTCCTGGACGCCGTGCGCCGGACGGCGGCGGGGGAGCCGGTCTTCACGCCCGGCCTGGCCGGCCTGGTCCTCGGCGAGTACCGCCGGCTGGCCGCCGCCCCGGTCGGGGCCGCCCCGACGGCGGGCCGGGACCCGGCGCCCCGGCTCACCGACCGGGAGACCGAGGTGCTGCGCCTGGTGGCCAAGGGAATGTCCTACAAGCAGATCGCCGACCGGCTCGGGCTGTCGCACCGTACGGTGCAGAACCACGTGCAGAACACGCTGGGCAAGCTCCAGCTGCACAACCGGGTCGAGCTGACCCGGTACGCGATCGAGCGGGGCCTGGACGACTGAAGGGCTGCCGGACCACGCCGACAGCCCTCCGGCCGCCTCAGACCGAGTGCGGCGGGCGCGTCTCGTGGATGGCCAACTCCTCGGCGCTCGCCCCGCCGCCGGCCGACCCGGCGTCGTACGCGACCGAGTCGGTCTCCTGGTCGGTGTGCGCCCCCTCGTCCGGTTCGACGAGCCGGCCGACCTGGGCGTCGGCGGTGGTGCCGAGCTTGCCGTGGTCGTAGAGGGAGACCGGCGAGTCCGGGTCGGAGGTGGGCCCCGGCTCGATCACGTCCGCGTCGAGCTGGGCCTGCGCCGCGGCCTCCTCGCTGTCGGCCTCGGCGGCGATGTCCGGGTCGACGGGGCCGGCCAGCGGGTCGTCGGCCGGGCGTTCGCGCTGCTCCCGGTCGAGCTTGTAGTCCAGCGACTCGCCGTCGAGCTGCTCCTCGGCGGTGGTCCCGTACCGGTCCACCGCCACCGGCGTCCGGTCGGCGGGTAGCTGTGCCGGCTCCGGTCCGTCCGCCTCGCGCCCGGTCAGGACGTCGTCGTTGGCGGTCGAGTCGTCGTCGGCGGTGTCGGGCAGGCCCTCCGCCTCCGGGTCGGACACGGGGGTCGGGTACTGGTCGTCGCGCATGGCTGACCACTACCCACTGCCCTCCCGGCGTAACCGGTGCCGGGCGTGGCCATCCGGGCGGAAGCGTCGCCTTCCGGGACGGACGGGGAGGATCGGGGCGGCGGTCAGCCGCCGAGGCCGGCCTCGTCCGCGGCGTGCAGGACGCACCAGACGACCTTGCCGTCCGGCACCCGGCTGCTGCCCCAGCGGCGGGCGACGGTGTCGATCAGCAGCAGGCCGCGCCCGCCGACGGTGTCCACCGGCGCCGGCCCGGCGAAGGTCGGCTGCCGCGACGAGTGGTCGCGCACGGCGAGGTGCAGGGTGTCGTCCCGGGGCGCCAGCCGCACCGTCATCGCGGTGTGCGCGTGGGCGACCACGTTGCCGACCAGTTCGGTGACCGCGATGCACCCCGGCTCGGCCAGCTCGTCCAGCCCCCAGCGGCGGCAGCCCTCGGTGACGAGGTGCCGGGCCTCCCGGGCGGCCTCCACGGCGGGTGGGAAGTCGGCGCTGACCACCGCGGCCATCGGCGCGGCGGCCAGCCCGGCCGTCGCCCCCTCCAGGGTCGGCCAGGCCGGCGCGCCGTCGACGGTGCCGGTCGGGTCGCAGAGGAGCAGGTCGGCGGCGGGCCAGTCGAGGACCTCCCGGCGCACCTCCGCGAAGACGCCCCGGGCGGCCGGATCGGGCATCTCCAGGCCGGTCAGGTCGGCCACCACCGGGCCGGGCCGGGCGCAGAGCCGGGCGAGCAGCCCGGCGCGCACCGTGTCGACCGCAAGCCGGTCGAGGACGCCGGTCAGCCGGACCACCCCGGACGACTCGTCCGTCTCCACCCGGCAGCGCACGTCGGTCGGCATGATCGTCCCATTGTGCCCTCCCGGGCCGGGCCCCGCACCGCTCCGCTCGGCCCGGCGCATCAGCGGTCCGTCCGCGCTCGGCGGGCCATCGCCGCCACCGTCCCGACGGCCGTTCCCGCCGCCGCCAGCCCGAGGGCGGCGGTCATCCGCACCAGGTGCCGGCGCCGGCCGTGCCAGCCGCCGTCGCGCCGCGCCGCCGCGTCGGCCTGGAAGACGTTGCCGGTGCTGTCGAGCCGCGGGGCCGGTCCGAACTGGGTGCGGTGGGCGTACCAGCCGAGGGCCCGTTCGGCCAGCGCCGGGGCGACCCGCCACTGCAGGCCGATCAGCCGGGCGGCCCCACCGGCGTACGCCTCGCGCCGCGGCCGGCGCAGCATCCGGACGATCGTCTCCGCCACCACCTCCGGCGGGTAGACCGGGGGCGGCGGCACCAGTTCCCGCCCGCTGTGGTTGGCGGCGTGCCGGAAGAACGGGGTGTCGATGGTGGCCGGCAGCACCGTGCAGATCGAGATGTTGCCCCGCCCCGTGACCCGCAGTTCCTGGCGGACCGTGTCGGCCAGGCCGCGGATGCCGTGCTTCGTGGCGTTGTACGCCGACTGGTAGGGCATCGCCACCTCGGCCAGCACCGAGGCGTTGTTGACCAGCACCCCGCCCCCCGCCGCGCCGAGGTGGGGCAGGGCGGCCCGGGTACCGTACGCGGCGCCGAGCAGGTTCACCTCCAGCACCCGGCGGAACTCCTCCACCGGGATCTCGTCGAAGAGCCCGACCGCACTGACCGCGGCGTTGTTGACCCATCCGTCGATGCGGCCGAACTCGGCCACCGCGCGGGCGGCGAGCCGCTCGACGGCCGCCGGGTCGGTCACGTCGGTCGGCACGACCAGCGCCCGCCCGCCCAGCTCCCGGCACCGCTGCGCGACCTGCCCCAGGGCCGGCTCGCTGCGGGCGGCCAGCACGACGGCCGTGCCGCGGCGGGCGAGGGCGTACGCCGTGGCCGTCCCGATCCCGCTGGAGGCGCCGGTGAGCACTACGGTGGCGTCGGCGAGGCTGCGGGTGAGAGGCATTCCTGGGCGGTACCCCGGCTGGCAGGGGTCATGCGGCCGAATGTGGGTCGGATGACGGTCGGTGGGTGACGTGTGACCCGCACGCGATGCTTGCCGTCACGCAAGCACCCGCCGGGCTCTTCCCGATCTGCCAGGTTTCGGCTCCCGAGGGTCTGGTTAATGGGACCCTCTGACCGAGGACCACCGCTCGAGAAGATCGCATGGAGGTGACCCATGCGCGTCGGCCTCGTCTGCGCGCACGCCGGCCCGCCCAGGCGTGCCGACGCTCCGACCGTCGGCACCCACCAGCACATCGCGAGGGTCGCCGCCGAGCTGGCCGCGCGAGGCCACGACGTCCGGGTGTACGAACGGCGCGACGACCCGGGCCTGCCGGACACGGCGACGGTCGACGGCTACCGGGTGGAGCGGGTGCCCGTCGGCCCGGCCGCCCCGATTCCCACCGCCGAGCTGGTCCCCCACGTGGCCGAGTTCGGCACCTGGCTGGCGGACCGGTGGGCCGGCGACTGGCAGCCGGAAGTGGTGCACGGGCACTACTGGATCGGTGGGCTGGCCGCGGCGCACGCGGTGCGCGAGACCGACACCCCGGTGGTGCAGACCTTCCACTCCCTCGGTGTCGAGCAACTGCGCCACCTCGGCGGCCAGTACGACGGCCCGGGGGAGCGGATCCCGCTGGAGCGGGCGCTGACCCGGGCGGTGGACATCGCGGTCGCCCAGTGCAACGACGAGGTCGACGAGCTGACCCGGATGGGGCTGCAACGCGCCTCCGTGGCGATGGTGCCGGCCGGCGTCGACACCGAGCAGTTCCACCCCGACGGCGAGGCCGCGCCCCGCGACCAGCGGGCCCGGATCCTCTCCGTCGGACTGTCGGCCGGGCACGGCCAGGAGGACCTGATCCGGGCCATGCGGCTCGTCGGCGACGCCGAGCTGGTGATCGCCGGCGGCCCGCCCGCCGAGCAGCTCGCCGGCCACGCCGAGGCCCGCCGCCTGCGCGAGCTGGCCGAGCGGAACGGGGTGGCCGACCAGGTGTCGCTGGTGGGCGCGGTGCCGCACGAGCAGATGGCCACCTGGTACCGCTCGGCCGACGTGGTCGCCTGCACCCCGCACTACTCGTCCGCCGGGCGGGTGTCGCTGGAGGCGATGGCCTGCGGCGTGCCGGTGGTCGGCTACGCCATGGGCGGGATCGCCGACGCGGTGGTCGACGAGGTCACCGGGCGGCTGGTGCCGCCGGGCGACGTGCGCGTCCTCGGCGTGACCCTGCGCCGGCTGCTCTCCGACAACGCCGGACGGTTCGCGTACGGGCACGCCGCCGTCGACCGGGTGCGGTGCAGTTACACCTGGGAGCGGACGGCGGGCGCGCTGGAGCGGCTCTACGAGCGGGTGGTGCGCCGCCGCAAGCCGGTCGAGGCGGCCTGAGGGAGCGCCCGCCGGCCCCGTGCCTCAGAGCGGGCGGCCGACGCCGACCACGGCCCGGTCCCGTGCCCCGGCCACCGCGTGGTGGTGCTGGGGTTCGGCGTACCGGGTGAGGCCGATGACCGCGGCGAGGGTGACCAGGAACCCGGCCGCGGCGAGCCACTCCCGGCCGGGCCAGATCTTGTCGTTGAGCAGCAGCAGGCCGACGATCGCGGCGGGCACCGCCCCGGCGGCGTCCATCGCGGCCACGGCGGCCGTGGTCGAGCCCCGCTGCATGGCCAGGCCGAGCAGGAGCTGGCCGACGATCGAGTGCGCGATCAGCAGGTAGAGCAGCGGGTCCCGGACGAGCGCCTCCGCCGTGGAGGCCGAGGCCAGCGGTCGGGCGGCCACCGCGGCGGCGGAGAACGCCAGCCCGGCCAGCGAGCCGAGCGCCACCGAGCCCGGCGCCCCGTGCAGGCGTACGGCGAAGAAGCCGAGCACCGCGATCACGCCGAGCACCACCGCCAGGGCGATCATGCCGGCGGTGCCGAGTGGCTTGGACGGCGCGGGCCGGGCGGAGAGCACCAGCGCGGAGATCCCGGCGAAGAGCAGCACCAGCAGGGCCACCTCGGCCGCCGGCAACCGCCACTTCAGCACCAGCACGCCGAGCAGGGCGGTGACCCCGAGCCCGGCCGCGACGCTGGCCTGCACCAGGAAGAGCGGCAGGTCCCGCCGGGCCAGGAAGGCCAGCACGAACCCGGCGACCTGGCAGACCAGCCCGACCAGGTAGGTGCGGTGCCCGGCCAGCCGCAGCAGCAGCCCCGGGTCGAAGGTGTGGTGCACGGTGGTGCGGGCGGCGGCGACCGACTGGAGCAGGTTGGCGACGCCGTACGCGACGATCATCGCCGCGAGGAAGCACCACCCGGAGGAGACCACCTGGCGAGGATAGAGGTTGCCGGAGGTCAGTGCTCGGCTGGCCGACCCAGCCGGGCGAGGATGTCGGCGTGCAGCGGGCCGTTGCTGGCCACCGCGCTGCTCTCGGTGCCGGCGTCGCCCGAGGGCGCGGGCCGGCCGGCCAGGTCGGTGAACGTCCCGCCCGCCTCGGTGACGATCGGCACCAGCGCGGCGACGTCCCACAGCGACAGCTCCGGCTCCACCATCACGTCCAGCGCGCCCTCGGCGAGCAGCATGTAGCCGTAGAAGTCGCCGTACGCCCGGCTGCGCCAGGTGTCCCGCATGAGCTGGAGCATCGCGTCCAGCCGGCCGGCGGACTCCCATCCGGTCAGGGACGAGTAGCAGAAGCTCGCGTCGGCCAGGTCCCGGACGCCGGAGACCCGGATGGGTGCGCCGCCGGCGGCGTCCGGCCCCGCGTACGCGCCCTCGCCGAGCGCGGCCCACCAGCGGCGGCCGAGGGCCGGCGCGGAGACCAGGCCGGCGACCGGGCGGTCCCCCTCCAGCAGCGCGATCAGGGTGGCCCAGACGGGCACGCCGCGGATGAAGTTCTTCGTGCCGTCGATCGGGTCGACCACCCAGCGCCGGCCGTCCGGGCCGCTGGCCGGCTCTTCGCCGTACTCCTCGCCGAGCAGGCCGTCGGCCGGCCGGTGCGCGGCCAGCAGCGCCCGGATCTCCCGCTCCACGGCGGTGTCCGCGTCGGAGACGGGGGTCAGGTCGGGCTTCGCGTCGACCCGCAGGTCGAGCGCCCGGAACCGGGCCGTGGAGACGGCGTCGGCGGCGTCGGCGAGCAGGTGGGCGAGGGCGAGGTCGTCGGCGTACCCGGTCACGTGCCCCAACCTACCGACGGCCCGGGCCTCACGCCCCGGCGGGCGGGTCGCCCTCGCCCGCCCGGGAGGCGAGCAGCCGGCGGTACGAGGCCAGCCGGCGCGGGTCCGCCTTGCCGGCCGCCACCCAGGCGTCGAGCCCGCAGTCGGGAGCCTCCGGGGTGTGCGGGCAGTTGGCGGGGCAGTCGACCGTGCCCTCCACCAGGTCGGGGAAGCCGTGCAGCAGGCTGTCGGCGGAGACGTGTGCCAGCCCGAAGCTGCGCACCCCCGGAGTGTCGATGATCCAGCCGGCGGCGCCTCCGGGTCGCGGCGCGGCGGCGTCCCCGCCGTGCGCTGAATCCCCGGGCAGCGGGGGCAGCCGCAGCGCCACCGCGCTCGTGGAGGTGTGCCGGCCCCGGCCGATCGCGCTGACCGTGCCGACCGCCCGCGCGGCGTCCGGCACCAGCCGGTTGACCAGCGTCGACTTGCCCACCCCGGAGTGCCCCACCATGACGGAGATCCGGCCGGCGAGCAGGCTGCGCAGGGCGTCGAGGTCGGAGTCCGGCCGGATCAGCACGTACGGCAGCTCCAGTTCGGCGTAGTAGCCGAGCACCCCCTCGGGGCCGGCCAGGTCGGCCTTGGTCAGGCAGAGCAGCGGCTCGATGTCGGCGTCGTACGCGGCCACCAGGCAGCGGTCGATGAACCCGGTGCGCGGCGGCGGGTCGGCCAGCGCGCTGACGATCACCAACTGGTCGGCGTTGGCGACGACCACCCGCTCCAGCCGCCCCTCGGCGGTGGTCTCGTCGTCGTCGGCGGTGCGCCGCAGCACCGACGTCCGCTCGGCGATCCGGACGATCCGGGCCAGCGCCCCGGCCACGCCGGAGGTGTCCCCGACCAGGCCGACCCGGTCGCCGACCACCACCGACTTGCGGCCCAGCTCCCGGGCCCGCATGGCGGTGACCGTGGGCGCGTCCGGCTCCGCGTCGGGCAGCACGCACGTGTAGCGGCCCCGGTCGACGGCGATCACGAAGCCGTCGACGGCGTCCGCGTGCCGGGGTCTGGTGCGCGTACGTGGGCGCGACGACTTCCCGGGTCGTACCCGGACGTCGTCCTCGTCGTACTCCCGCCGTCTGGTCGCCAGGACCCGCCCCCCGTCGTGTCAGCTCTTGCCGGTCACCATCGCCGACCATAGTGCCGGGAACTCGGGCATCGTCTTCGAGGTACACGCCACGTCGCTCAGCTCGATGCCCGGAACGGCCAGGCCGGCCACCGCCGCCGCGTGCGCCATCCGGTGGTCGTGGTAGGTCTCGAACACCCCGCCGCGCAGCGGCCGGGGCCGGATCTCCAGCCCGTCGGGGGACTCCGTGATGTCCGCGCCGAGCGCGGCGAACTCCCGCGCCAGCGCGGTCAGCCGGTCGGTCTCGTGGCCCCGGATGTGACCGACGCCCGTGAACCGGGACGGCGAGTCGGCGAGCATGGCCAGCGCGGTCAGCGCGGGCGTCAGCTCGCTGACGTCGGAGAGATCGGCGTCGAGGCCGTGCACCGTGCCGGTGCCCCGGACGGTCAGCCCGGCGGTGGAGAGGGTCACCTCGCCGCCCATCCGGTGCAGCAGCGAGCGGAGCTGCTCCACCGGCTGCGCGCTGCTGCGCGGCCAGCCCTGGAGGGTCACCTCGCCGCCGGTGACCAGGGCCGCGGCGAAGAACGGCACGGCGCCCGACAGGTCCGGCTCGATCTCCCAGCCGCGCCCGGCCAGCGGGCCCGGCTCGACGACCCAGACGTCGGGGGTGCTGTCGTCGACGGCCGCGCCGGCGGCCCGCAGCATCTGCACCGTCATCCGCAGGTGCGGCGCGGAGGGCACCGGGGGACCCACGTGCCGGACCACCACGCCCCGGTCGAAGCGCGGGGCGGCCAGCAGCAGCCCGGAGACGAGCTGGCTGGAGGCCGAGGCGTCGATCACCACCTCGCCGCCGGCCACCCGCCCGCCGCCGAGCACGGTCAGCGGCAGGCTGCCGGTGGCGGGGGCGTCCACGCGTACGCCGAGGGAGCGCAGCGCGCCGATCAGCGGGCCGAGCGGCCGGGTGCGGGCCTGCGGGTCGCCGTCGAAGGTGATCCGCCCGTCGGCCAGGCCGGCCACGGGCGGGACGAAGCGCATCACCGTGCCGGCCAGGCCGACGTCGACGTGCGCGGGACCGACCAGCGGGTGCGGCCGGACCAGCCAGCGTTCGTCGTCGCTGATCGACATGTGCGCGCCCAGCGCGCGCAGCCCGGCGGCCATCAGCTCGGTGTCCCGGGCGCGCAGCGGCCCGGCCAGGGTCGAGGGACCGCTGGCCAGCGCGCTCAGCACCAGGGCTCGGGCGGTCATCGACTTGGAGCCGGGCAGGCGCAGCGTGGCCGTGACCGGGTCGGAGGCGGTCGGAGCGGTCCACGGCTGCGGCGGCCGGGTCGCGGTCAGGTTCCCCACGGTTACATTCTGCCGTGTCCGCCGGGGATGACGCCCGGCACCGTCCCGGCTCCCGGCCAGCGGGACAGCCGGGCGACGCCCGGCGGGTTAGCGTGTGCGGCATGTGCGGGAGGTACGCGACGACCCGGAGCGCGGGCGACCTGAGCGCGCTGTTCGAGTCCCATGACGAGACCGGCGGCCGGCTCGACCCCGACCACAACGTCGCGCCCACCGACCCGGTGCCGCTGGTGCGGGTCAGCCCGGAGGGCCACCGCGCGCTGTCGGTCGGGCGCTGGGGGCTGGTGCCGGCCTGGTCCCGGTCGCCCGCCGGCGCCGCCCGCATGATCAACGCCCGCGCCGAGACGGTCGCCACCAGCCGGGCGTACGCCGGCGCGTTCGCCCGCCGCCGCTGCCTCGTTCCGGCCGACGGCTGGTACGAGTGGGTCCGCTCGCCCGGCGGGGGCAGGCAGGCGTACTACATGACCCCGCTGGACGGCTCCGTGCTCGCCTTCGCCGGCATCTGGTCGGTCTGGGAGGGGCCCGGCGGCCCGCTGCTGACGTGCAGCGTGCTGACCACCGCCGCGCTCGGCGAGTTGGCCGAGGTGCACGAGCGCATGCCGCTGCTGCTGCCCCGGCCGCGGTGGGGGTCGTGGCTGGCGGCCACCGACGAGCCGGCGGGCCTGCTCGCCCCGCCCCCGCTCGACTGGCTGGCGCGGCTGGAGATCCGTCCGGTGGGGCCGGCGGTGGGCAACGTGCGCAACGACGGGCCGGAGCTGACCGCAAGGGTGCCGGTCGCCCGCGTCGCCGCGCCCGAGGAAGTGACGCTTTTCTGACAGCGGCGGCACATTGTCGGGCGTGATTTGCCAGAGTTGCGGGCGAAACGTCGCCCGCTCGTTTACCCGTATTTGCCGTAGAGGCTTGTCCCCGTGTCCGTAAGTGCGATAGAACACAGCGCCGGTAGTGGGCGCGACTCGCACGGGGCGGACGACGCTCACCGATCTTGCCGGTCCCACGGGGGAGGTGGGTGGATTGACACGGGCACGCATGCCCCGCCCGCACGAGGTGGCCGCCGCACGACGAGATCCGCGACTGCTGCGGGCGTTGCGGGAGCGGCGACAGGACGAGGCTTGGCGGACCAGAGGAACCTGTCAGAGTGTCGACCCGGAAACGTTCTTTCCGGCGCCGAACGAGCCGGCCGACGCGGCTGTCGCGCTCTGCCGAAGTTGCGACGTGCAGGGCTCCTGCCTGGCCTGGGCGCTGGACGTGGGCGACTGCCACGGCGTCTGGGGTGGCACGACCCCGCGCGAGCGGCGGGCGATGCTGGTCGCCTGGCGCGACGAGGTGCAACCGGATCCGGACGCCGCCGACGAGGCGGGTCCGCCGGTCCGGGACCGTCTGCTCACGCTGGTGCCGCTGAGCTGACCGTCGACTGAGCCGGCCGGGGCCGGCCCGCGATCACGCGGGCCGGCCCCGCGTCGTGTCCCGGACGCCCCAGAATGGGCTGGTGCCCGAGACCGACGAGCTACCCACCCCACGCGGGCCCGCCCGGGTCGCCACGGACCTGCCGACCGGTCCGCCGACCGCTGTGCTGGCGCTCGGCCACGGCGCGGGCGGTGACGTCGACGCCCCCGACCTGCTCGCGCTCCGCGACGCGGCGGCCGGCGCGGGCCTGGTGGTGGCACGGGTGACCCAGCCGTACCGCGTGGCCGGCCGGCGCGCCCCGGCTCCGGCCGGGCACCTCGACGAGGCGTGGACCGCCGTGCTCGCCGTGCTGCGGGAGCGGCATCCCGGCGTACCCCTGCTGGTGGGTGGGCGCTCCAGCGGCGCGCGGGTGGCCTGCCGCACCGCGCGGGCGGTCGGCGCCGCCGGGGTGGTCGCGCTCGCGTTCCCGCTGCACCCACCCGGCCGCCCGGAGCGGTCCCGAGCCTCGGAACTGGTGACCGGCCTGCCGACCCTGGTGGTCAACGGCGACCGCGACCCGTTCGGGGTGCCGGAGCCCGGGCCCGCGGTGCGCGTGGTCACCCGACCCGGGGAGCGGCACGACCTGCGGGGTGACCCGACCGGCACGGCCGCGGCGGTGCGCGACTGGCTGCGCGACCAGGGCTGGGCGCGGCCCTGACCCCGGCGTGCGACCTTCCCGTCCCGCGCGACCTCCGTCCCCGCCGCTCGTGGGCGCGAGCCTCCGTCCCGGCCCCGCTGGGCGCGGCCCGGTTGGTGGGCGGCCGACGCGCCGCGGGCGGGCGAGGACGCGCCCCGGGGGAGGGGTGACGCTCCGGCCGGCCGTGTCCGGTGGCCGCGGCGGGTCGTTGCATCGGATGGCGCCGGACACCCGGTTCGGGCGGCGGCGCCGGTCCTCCCAGGCCCTTTCTGGTCCCAGCGTCGGCGTCCCGCCGAGGCCGGGACCAGGAACGGGAGGCCCGGCCGGAATGCCCCGCCCGTCCGTGCCGTTGCACCCCCCGGACGACATTTCTGGCGAGGGGGGTGACCGGGTGCCGATCGAGACGCAGGCCCGGGAACGGGACGAGCGGGGAGCGCGGCAGCTTCGGCAGTTGCTGGGCGCTCCGGACTGGCCCGCGACGGCGCCGCCGGTCGGCGTGGCCGCGGTGAGCACGAGCACACCCGCCGGAAGTGAATCTGTGGGCAGGCCTGTGCGCGTATCCTCGGCGGGAAAGCATCCGACGCGAGGGGATGTGCGGTTGACCACCGAGAAGACGGACGAGCGCAGGGCCCGCTTCGAGCGGGACGCGATGCCCTTCGTCGATCAGCTCTACGCTGCCGGCCTGCGGATGACCCGCAACCCGGCGGATGCGGAGGACCTGGTCCAGGAGACCTACCTGAAGGCGTACGCCGCCTTCCACCAGTTCGAGCAGGGCACGAACCTGAAGGCCTGGCTCTACCGGATCCTGACCAACACCTACATCAACTCCTACCGCCGCCGGCAGCGCCAGCCCATCCAGGCGCCGACCGACGAGATCACCGACTGGCAGCTCGCCGAGGCCGAGTCGCACACCTCCAGCGGGCTGCGTTCGGCCGAGACCGAGGCGCTGGACCGGCTGCCGGACAGCGACGTCAAGGAGGCCCTCCAGCAGTTGCCGGAGGAGTTCCGCCTGGCCGTCTACCTCACCGACGTCGAGGGCTTCTCCTACAAGGAGGTCGCCGACATCATGGGCACGCCGATCGGCACGGTGATGTCGCGACTGCACCGGGGCCGACGTAATCTGCGCAAGCTGCTCGAGCAGTACGCCGCGGAGCGGGGCTTCACCGCCGCGTCGTCGAAGAAGGGCTCAACCGCTGCCGCCGGCCGGGAGGTGTGACGTGAGCTGTGGGGAACCGCACGAGACGGACTGCCGTGAGGTGCTGGCGGAGGTCTACCTCTACCTGGATCTGGAGTGCGCCGAGGAGCGGCGCACGCTGATCCGCTACCACCTCGACGAGTGCGGGCCGTGCCTGCGCGAGTACGGCATCGAGCAGGAGGTGAGGGCGCTGGTCGCCCGCTGCTGCGGCAACGAGACCGCGCCCGACCAGCTGCGGGAGCGGCTCCGGGTCCGGCTGACCGAGCTGGTCGTGTTCGAGAACAGCGAGTCGCGGGAGCTGGCCGACTGAGGCCGGCACCGACAGCAACGCCGGTGGCCCGGGTCGGAGACGACCCGGGCCACCGGCGTTTCGCTGTCTGATCGACGCCGGGCCGTGGGCCCGGCCGCCGGATCAGGAGTTGGGGCGCTTGCCGTGGTTGGCGCCGCTCTTCTTCCGGGCCTTCTTCTTCCGGGCCTTCTTCGCCATGGTGACCTCCTCGTGATGGTCGGATCCGCCTGCGCACGACCTCGGCGCCGGTGCACGCACCGGTCCTCCCGGCGCCGGGTCCGACCCGCTGATGCTAGTGCTGCCGGCACCCGTCGTGGTGCGCCGGGGCGGCCGGCCGTACGCGCGCCGCGCGACACGCCAGCCGCCTCGCCGCGTCGCCGCACTCCGGCCGGGCGGGACGCCGGGGCACGCCCGACCCGACAGTGGATCATCCGGACGCGACCGCTCCACGCCCGCCGCGGGGCGTCCGCATGATTGGATACGTCGGCAGGCAACAGGCGAGAGAAGGGGCCGTGGAGATGGCCGAGGAGATCCGCGCCGAGATGGTGGCGAACGTCTGGAAGGTCGTCGCGTCGGCCGGGGACACCGTGTCCGAGGGGGACACGCTGGTGATCCTGGAGTCGATGAAGATGGAGATCCCGGTCGTCGCCGAGTCCGACGGTGTCGTCAAGCAGCTCGCGGTCAACGAGGGCGACGTCGTGCAGGACGGGGACCTCATCGCGGTGATCGATTGACCGGCCTCGCGGTGCGCCGGGCCGGGCCGGCCGACTTCGCGGCGGTGGCCCGGCTGACGGTCGCCGCGTACGAGGCCGACGGTCAGCTCAAGGGGGAGCACGGCTACGCCACCGTGCTCGCCGACGTGGCGGCCCGGGCGGAGCACGGCGAGGTCCTCGTCGCCGCCGACCAGGAGACCGACGCGGTGCTCGGATCGGTGACGTTCGTCCTCCCCGGCAGCCGGTACGCGGAGCTGTCCGGGGCGGGCGAGGCGGAGTTCCGGATGCTGGCCGTGGACCCGGCCGCGCAGGGCCGGGGCGTCGGCGCGGCCCTGGTCGAGGCGTGCGTGTCCCGGGCGACCGAGCTGGGCTGCTCGGCGGTGGTGATCTGCGTCCGCAGCGGCTTCGCCGCCTCCGCCCAGCGGCTCTACCGGCGCCGGGGCTTCGTGCGCGTGCCGGAGCTGGACTGGTCGCCCCTGGCCGGGGTGGAACTGCTCGCCCTCCGGCTGGAGCTCACCGGCGCCTGATCCGGCCCGGGCCAGGCCGGGGCGGCGTGTCCGCCGGGGCGGCGGGCGTCAGGGCGCCTCCGTCGCGGCGGCGTCGCGCCCGGTCCCGATGGGGGCGAGCAGCTCGTCGGCCATCTCCAGCGCGAGCGTCCTCCGCTCCGCGTCGGTGATGCCCGGCGTGCGGATCGCGAACCAACTGCTGTGCACGGCGAAGAGCGACAGGATCGCGCGGAGCTGCGCGGCGGGCGAGTCGTCTCCCCGGCAGAGCATCTCGGCCAGCCGCAGCATCCGGCCGCGCATCTGCTGCCCGGCGGCGAGACTCTTCAGCACGGTCTGGTTCTGCTCGAAGAACCGCATCACCGACGGCTCGTCGCCGGTGAACATGGCGTCGGCGTACCGGCCGATCACGGCGCGCCGGGTGTCCCGGCTCGCCGGCTGCGACTCGGCCCAGGCGATGAGGGCGTCCATCAGCTCCAGCCGGTCCTCGACGACGCTGCTGACGATCTCGTCCTTGCTCTTGAAGTGGTAGTAGAGCGCGGCCTTCGTCACGTTCAGCCGTTCGGCGATCTCGCGCAGCGAGGTCTTCTCGTACCCCTGCTCGGTGAAGAGCTCCAGCGCGACGGACTTGATGCGCTCCCGCGTGCCGCCTGTGCTCTCCCTCACGTCTGCCACCCAATTCGCTTGACCGGTCCTGCCGACAAACTTACCGTGCGGCTAGTAAGTTAACTAGCCGGGCGGCAAGTAAGTGCGGCACATCTCGGGGGAGCTTACCCATGACGCAGGCAAGCCAGGCACCGGCACGACCCAACGTGCGGGTCGTGCTCTTCGGCCTGATGATCGCCATGATGCTGGCGATGCTCGACAACATGATCGTCAGCACGGCGCTACCGCGGATCGTGGGGGAGTTCGGCGGGCTCGACCACTTCACCTGGGTGGTGACGGCGTACGTGCTGGGCACCACGGTCTCGACCCCGATCTGGGGCAAGCTCGGCGACCTCTACGGGCGCAAGTCCGTCTTCCTCACCTCGGTGGTCGTCTTCCTGGTCGGCTCGGCGCTGTGCGGGATGGCCGGCTCCGACCTGTTCGGCGGGCCGGGCGACGGCATGGTCGAGCTGATCGCCTTCCGGGCGGTACAGGGCCTCGGCGCCGGCGGCCTGATGGTCGGCGTGATGGCGATCATCGGCGACCTGGTGCCGCCCCGGGAGCGGGGCCGCTACCAGGGCATGATCGCCGGCATCATGGCCATCGCGATGGTGGCCGGCCCGCTGGTCGGCGGCTTCATCACCGACCACCTCTCCTGGCGCTGGGCGTTCTACGTGAACCTGCCGCTGGGCGGCGTCGCGCTGCTGGTCCTCGCCACGACCATGCACCTGCCGAAGTACCGCACCGAGCACCGGATCGACTGGCTCGGCGCCGGGCTGCTCTCGGTCGGCATCACCGCGATCGTGCTCGTCACCACCTGGGGCGGCAACGAGTACGCGTGGGTGTCGCCGCAGATCCTCGGCCTGGCCGCGCTCGCCGCGGTCGCGCTGGTGGTCTTCGGTCTGGTCGAGCGGCGGGCCGCCGAACCGATCCTGCCGCTGGGGCTCTTCGCCAACCGCAACTTCGCGCTGATCTCCGTGATCGGCTTCCTGCTCGGCTTCGCGATGTTCGGCGCGATGAACTTCCTGCCGCTGTACCAGCAGACCGTGCAGGGCGCCTCGGCGACGAACTCCGGGCTGCTGCTGCTTCCGCTGATGTTCGGCATGCTGGTGGTCTCGCTGGTGGTCGGTCGCGCGATCACGAAGACCGGGCGGTACCGGATCTACCCGATCGTGGGCGGCGTGGTGATGACCGCGGGCTTGGCGCTGCTGACCCTGCTCGACGTGCACACCGGCAAGCTGGAGTCCTCGCTCTACATGATCGTGCTCGGCGTCGGCATGGGTTTCCTCATGCAGACCTCGATGCTCATCGCGCAGAACAGCGTGGCGCAGAAGGACCTGGGCGCGGCGAGCGGCGCCGCCACGTTCTTCCGCTCGATCGGCGGCTCGTTCGGCATCTCGCTGTTTGGCGCGATCTTCGCCAACCGGCTGGCCGACTCCCCGGCCGGCGGCGCGTTCAGCGGCGGCGGCGAGGCCGGCGCCGCGATGGACCTGGCGGAGCTCAAGGACCTGCCGGCGCAGGCGCGGGAACTGGTGCTCGGCGGCCTCGCCGACGCGATCTCGCACGTCTTCTGGTGGGCGGTGCTGTTCACCGTGGCCGTGCCGGTGCTGGCCTGGTTCATCAAGGAGATCCCGCTGCGGACCGCCAACGAGCCGCCGGCCCCGCAGGGCGCCGGCGAGGGGCAGGCCGAGGCCGCCCTCGGCAAGGCACCCGTCGCCTGACCCGCTTCAGGGTCGCCGGAAGGGGCCGGTGAGGCGGCGCCAGAGGCGGCGCAGGCCGGAGCGGGGGCGGGGGACCAGGGGGGTGGCGACCAGGGAGGTCGCCAGGGCCGTCGTCTCCGCGTCCAGGGCCGGCGTCGCCAGGGCCAGGTGGGCCAGGGACACCGCGACGGGCACCGGGCGCAGCCGCGCCACCGCCGCGACGTCGGCCAGCCGCTCGGCCACCACCCGCGCCACGTCGGGGCGCACCGCCGGGTCGACCCAGGCGGCGGTGACCATGGCGAACAGCGCCGCCTCGGTGATCCAGTCCTCGACGCCCCAGACCAGGTCCAGCAGCACCCGGCGGCGGGTCGAGGTCGCCCAGGGCTCGTCCGTGCGGTGGTGCAGCAGGCCGAGGCAGGCCCACACCTGGACGCAGCGCACCCAGAGCGAGGGGTCCTGCCCCAGCACCCGGCCCAGCGCGGTGGGCGGCGCGTCCGGCGGGTGCGCCAGCAGGCCGACCAGGTCGGCCAGGTCCAGGGTGGCCAGCCCCACCGCCGCGTCGTACGCCGCCGGGGGGTGTGGCCACGCCGGGTGGGCGAGCTGCCGCAGCCGCGCGGTCGCTTCCGCCGAGGGCGCCGGCACCGCGGGCGTGACCGTCGTCCCGTCCCAGCGCCAGAGCCGCCGGGCGTCCGCCCGCCGGGGCTCGCGCGGGTCCGGCTCCGGCACGCCGGCCACCTCGACCCGCAGCGCCGGCACGGCCGCGGCGACGGTCCGCAGCGCGCTCGGCGGCGCGGGCGACTCCAGCAGCACGGCGGCGCCGACCCCGCCGTGGTCGTCGGCGACGGCCTGACGCAGCGCGTCCACCACCGCCCCGGCCGCCGGGGTCACCTGCCCGAGCCAGGCCCGGCTGCGGCAGCACTCGGCCAGGTCGCCGTGCTCGTGCGAGTCGTCCGGGTGGTCCCGCACGAAGTCGGCGAGCGCGACCAGGTGCGCCACGTCGCCGTCGCGCTGGTGCCGCAGCCGGTGGGCGGTGTGCACGGCGCAGTCGAAGGTGGGGTCCCGGGCGAGGGCCCGGTCGATCCAGTCGAGCGCCTCGTCGAGCCGCCCGGTGTCGGCGAGGGTGCCGGCGATGTCGGCGTACACGGCGAGGTCGTCGGGGTCGTGCGCGACGGCGCGGCCGAGTGCCGCCAGCGCCTCCCGGGTGCGGCCGGCGCTGCGGTACGCGTACCCGAGCCACACCTCGCCGATCTTCGACGGCTCCGCGCGTACGCCCCGGGCGGCCCAGCGGACCGCCAGGGCGACCTCGCCGACCCGCCGGGCCAGCGCGGACGCCGCGCCCAGCAGCAGGCCGTGCTCGGCGTGGACGGTGACCGCGTTGCGGGCCAGCGCCAGGTAGGGGGCCAGCGCCGCCCGGTCGGCCCGGGGCGCCGGGTCGGGCACGGCGGCGCAGACCTGCATCAGGATGCGGGCGGTCCGGTCCGGTTCGAGGCGTTCGGCGAGTTCCGGCGCGGTCACCCAGGGCACGCCGGCCCAGTCCGCCCCCGGGGCGTGCCCGGTCGCGGCGACCAGCAGGTCCAGCCCCTCGGCGGGCCGGCCGGCGGCGGCCAGCAGGTGGGCGCGGGCGACCACGGCGCCGACGAAGGCGTGGTGGTGCAGCGGGAAGAGGTCCACGCCGCCGGCGCCGTCGGCGGCGGCGAGCCGGGCGAGCGTCTCGTGCACCTCGGGCAGGGTCGGGGCCTGGGCGAGCGCGGCGGCGACGTGCCCGGCCGCGTGCTCCAGGTCGCCGGAGTCCATGGCGAGCCGGGCGAGAGCAAGTTCCTCCGCCGCGGGCAGCGCCCGGTCGTCCTCGGCCACGGCGTCCTCTCACTCGTCGGTGCTCCGGTCGGCCGGGCAAGCCTAGGTGATGTTGCACCGACATGGTGATCAACTGCGCACTCCTGCTCGTTCGATTGCTCTGATCAGATCAAAGATGCAAGACTGAGCAGGAAACGCGCGGCAACCGCGCAGTGGGAGGAGTTTCCGTGACGCGTGCAGGGGCTGGCATGGCCGCCGACATCGACGAGCAGCCGGCGGGCTACGCCCGGCTGCTCTCCGCCGAACACGCCGGGCCGATCGCCCGGGTGGCGGCGGTCATCGCGGAGCGCCGACCCCGGCACGTGGTCTTCACCGCCCGGGGCACCTCCGACCACGCCGCCCTCTACGGGGCGTACCTGACCGAGATCCGGCTCGGCCTGCCCGCGGGGCTCGCCTCGCCCAGCGCCGTCACCGTCTACGGCGCCCGGCCGGACCTCTCCGACGCGCTGGTCGTCGGCGTCAGCCAGAGCGGCGGCTCGCCGGACCTCGCCGAGGTGCTGCGCACCGCCCGCGCCTCGGGCGCGCTGACCCTGGCCGTCACCAACGCGCCCGACTCCCCGCTGGCCGACGTCGCCGAGCTGAGCGTCGACATCGCCGCCGGGCACGAGCGCGCGGTGGCCGCCACCAAGACGTACACCGCCGAGCTGCTCGCCCTGCTGATGCTCGTCGAGGGCATCCGGGCCGGCGACGGCGCGCTGCCCGCCGACGAGCGCGACGCGCTCGCCGCCCTGCCCGAGCTGGCCGCCCGCACCCTGGACGACCCCACCCCGGCCCAGCTCGCGCCCCGCTACCGGTTCGCCGGCCAGCTCGTCACCACCGGGCGGGGGTACGCGTACCCGACCGCCCGCGAGGCCGCGCTGAAGCTGATGGAGACCTCCTACCTGCCGGCGCTGGCGTTCTCCGGCGCCGACCTGCTGCACGGCCCGCTCGCCATGACCGACCCCGACGTGCCGGTGCTCGCCGTGGTCGGCTCCGGGCCGGGCGGCCGGTCGATGGGCGAGGTGCTGCCCCGGCTCGGCGAGCGCCGCGCCGACGTGGTGGTGGTCGGCTCCGCCGACGTCGAGGGCGCCACCCGGATGGCCGTCCCCGAGGTCGACGAGCGGTACGCCCCGCTGCTCGACATCCTGCCGCTGCAGCGCCTGGCGCTGGCGCTGGCGCTGGCCCGGGGCGAGGACCCGGACGCGCCGCGGGGGCTGAAGAAGGTCACCGCGACGATGTGACGCCCGGCGTGGCACGCTGGTCAGCGTGTCCACGCTGCGCGACCTCGCCGAGGAGCACACCCGCCTCCGTCCGGCCGACATCGACCACCTGCACCGGATCGCCGGCGACTGGCAGTTGCTGTCCGACCTGTCCTTCGCCGACCTGCTGCTCTGGGTGCCCGTGGACGGTGACGGGACGTACCTCTGCGTCGCCCAGGTCCGGCCGACGACCGCCCCCACCGCGTACCTGGACGACCAGGTGGGGCGGATCGTCGGCGGGCCGGAGGTGGCCCACCTGGAGGTGGCCCACCGGCAGGGCCGGATCTGGCGGGAGGGCGACCCGGTCTGGTACGGCGACGTGCCCGCCCGGCACGAGGCGATCCCGGTCCGGCTGCGCACGACCGACGGCGAGGCCGGCGAGGTGGTCGCCGTGGTCGGGCGGGACACCAACCTCTCCACCGCGCGCACCCCGAGCCAGCTGGAGCTGAACTACCTCACCACCGCCGACGACCTGGCGCAGATGATCGCCGACGGCACCTTCCCGCCGCCGCGCCACCCGGGGGAGACCACCTCGGCGCCCCGCGTCGGCGACGGGCTGGTCCGGCTCGACGCCGGCGGCAAGGTCACCTACGCCAGCCCGAACGCGCAGTCGGCGTACCGGCGGCTCGGCTACGCCTCGCACCTGGTGGGCGAGGACCTGGCGGCGCTGCACCGGCGGCTGGCCGGCGACCCGCTGGAGGGGACGGACGCGGCGAATGGCATCCTCGCCGCCCTGCGCGGCGAGGCGCCGCCCCGTCGGGAGATCGACGCCCGCGGCGCCACGATGCTCACCCGGGCGCTGCCGCTGATGCCCGCCGGGGTGCCGATCGGCGCGCTGGTGCTGGTCCGGGACATCACCGAGGTACGCCGCCGCGACCGCGCCCTGATCACCAAGGACGCCACCATCCGGGAGATCCACCACCGGGTGAAGAACAACCTCCAGACCGTCGCCGCCCTGCTGCGCCTCCAGGCCCGCCGGGTGTCCATGCCGGAGGCCCGGGTCGCCCTGGAGGAGTCGGTACGCCGGGTCGCCTCCATCGCGCTGGTACACGAGACCCTCTCCCTGTCCAGCGACGAGGCGGTCGAGTTCGACGGCATCGTGGACCGGGTGGCCAGCGCGGCGACCGAGGTGGCGGCGGCCGAGTCGACGGTCGGGATGCGGCGGACGGGCAGCTTCGGGGTGCTTCCCGCCGAGGTCGCCACGTCGTTGGTGATGGTCCTCAACGAGCTGCTGCTCAACGCCGTCGAGCACGGCTTCCCGCCGGCCGCCGAGGCGGCCGCCGCGCCGGACGCGGCCGGCGCGGTCGGCGCCGCGCCCGAGGTGGTGGTGTCGGCGCACCGGTTCCGGAAGATGCTGCACGTCTCGGTGACCGACAACGGGCGCGGGCTGCCGCCGGACTTCGACGCCGAGCGGGGCGGCAATCTCGGTCTGCAGATCGTCCGGGCGCTGGTGACCGGCGAGCTGCGCGGCACCATCGAACTGCGCGACGGCGCGAACGGCGGCACCGAGGCGACGCTCGTCGTGCCGCTGGCCCGCAGCGCCCCGGAGGGCCGCGCCGCCGGCTGACCCGCCGCGGGCGGGTCGGGTCAGCGGGTGAGCAGCGCGACGGTCAGGCCGGGGCGGTGCCAGACCCGTTCGACGGTGTAGCCGGCGCGCAGCGCGTCGCCCTTGGCGCCCGGCACGGTGGCCAGCGGGTCGTCGCGGCGGCCGGCCACGACCAGCCAGACCCGCTGCGCGCCGGCCAGGCACTCGGCCGGCTGGGCGCACTCGGCGGCCCACAGGTCGCCCCGGCGGGCCTGGTCCTCGGTGGCCAGCACGTCCCGGGGGCGGTGGCCGCCCAGGTGGTAGTCGAGGCCGAGGTCGAGGAAGAGCCAGCTCTCGCGGGGCGAGTAGACGACGGCGTCCCCCGGCCGCTGACCGTCGGCGACGACCCGGGCCGCCCCCCGGTAGTCGACCGGGGCGCTGCGTGGCCACTCGTGCGTCCGCCGCAGCGCCGCCTGGTCGGGCAGGCCGAGCAGCCCGGCCAGGGCCACCACGGCCAACGCGGGCGGCAGCGGCACCGTCGCGAGCGCCGCGCCGGCCAGCAGGCAGCCGAACGGCACGACGAAGAACAGGTAGCGGGACACCCAGAGGGGAACGACGGCACCGGCGGCGAAGAGCAGCAGCACCGGCAGCAGCACGGCGCACCCGGGCAGCAGGGCGCGCCGGCCGAGCCGGGCCGCCCCGAGCGCCGCCAGCCCCACCAGCAGCCCGCCCACCACGCCGCTCTGCGCCACCCCGCCCGGCAGCGCCGTCAGGTCGGTCAGCCGGACCGTGTCCACCCAGTCGAGCTGCCGGGACCGCTGGCCCCTGGCCAGCAGCACCAGCGGGGTCACCAGCAGCGCGGCCGGCACCAGGGCGAGCGCCCAGCGCAGCGGGCGGCTCGGCGGCCCCTCGCGGTGGGCGGCGAGCACCGCCACCGCGTGCGCGGCGAGCAGGGTGAGCGCGACCAGGTGGGTGAGGCCGAGGGCGGCCACGGCGGCGGCGTACGCGGCCCAGCGGGGCCACCCGGGCCGGGCCAGCGCCCCGACCAGGAGCAGGGTCGCCAGCACCGCGAAGAACGCGGCCAGCGCGTACGGGCGCGCCTCCTGGCCGTACCGCGAGGTGCCCGGGAGCACCGCGAGGAGCAGCCCGGCGAGCAGCCCCGCCCGGGTGCCGGCCAGCCGCTGCCCGAGTACGGCGGTCAACCCGGCGGTGGCGGCCATGGCCAGCGCGGCGGGCAGCCGCAGCGAGGCGACCGAGTCGCCCGCGAGCGCCACCCAGGCGTGCATGAACAGGTAGTAGGGACCGGTCGCGGCGTCGATGGTGCCGGCGAGCCGGACCAGGTCCCCGGGTGACCGGGTCGCCGCGCTCCAGGTGGCCAACTCGTCGCGCCACGGTTGCGCGTGGCCGATCCCGGTCAGCACGACGGCCAGGGTGGCCAGCGTCGGGCCGACCCAGACCAGGCGGGGCGCGCGGACCGGCCCGCCGGGCGCGTCGCCGGCGGGCGGCGGCGCGGTCAGCCGGCCCGGACCGCCGGCAGACAAATCAGAAGAACCGGTCACATATCGCAGCGTCACACAGCCGTGCCGTGCCGTTGTGCCGGTCCACGGATCAGCCGCCGGCGTCGTTCCCGGAGCGCGTCGCCCGTGATGTGGGATCACGCACGCGCTCGTTGGCCGGCCCCCACCCGGTGTGGCAGCATGACTCCATGACCGCCGCCGTCGTCCGCCGCTTCGTGGCCCGCCGCCACGTCGACTACGGCCGCGTGCGCAGCGCCATCTGTCCGGCCCACTGACGACGCCCGACCAATCTGTCTCGGGCGCGCCCCCGCGCCGGCTGTTCCGACACCGTTGTCCCCAGCCCGTTCCGACGGGCCGGCCGCCGCGCCCGCGCATCCCGAGGCACCTCAGACAACGGAGGACGCCGCCATGGCGGTCAGCAGCATCCCGGCCCGGGCCGGCGATCCGACGGCCCCCCGACCGGCCCGGACCCCGCGCCGCCCGCGCGGCGAGGGCCAGTGGGCGCTCGGCCACCGCGAGCCGCTCAACGCCAACGAGCGGATCAAGAAGGACGACGACCCGCTGAACGTACGGGCCCGGATCGAGAACATCTACGCCCACCACGGGTTCGCCTCGATCGACCCGCAGGACCTGCGCGGCCGGTTCCGTTGGTGGGGCCTCTACACCCAGCGCAAGGCGGGCATCGACGGCGGTCGCACCGCGGTGCTGGAGCCGCACGAGCTGGAGGACGAGTTCTTCATGCTCCGGGTCCGGGTGGACGGGGGCGAGCTCAGCCTGGCGCAGCTGCGGGTGGTCGCGGAGATCTCCCGCGAGTTCGCCCGGGACACCGCCGACATCACCGACCGGCAGAACATCCAGTACCACTGGATCCGGGTCGAGGACGTGCCGGAGATCTGGCGCCGGCTGGAGTCCGTCGGCCTGCAGACCACCGAGGCGTGCGGCGACTGCCCCCGGGTCGTGCTGGGCAGCCCGGTGGCCGGCGTCGCCCGCGACGAGCTGGTCGACCCGACGCCGGCGCTCGACGAGATCGTCCGCCGGTACGTGGGCGACAAGCAGTTCTCCAACCTGCCGCGCAAGTTCAAGACCTCCATCTCCTGGCTGGCCGACACGCCCTACGAGACGAACGACATCGCGTTCCTCGGCGTGGACCACCCGGACCACGGCCCGGGCTTCGACGTCTGGGTGGGCGGCGGGCTGGCCACGAACCCGATGCTGGCCCAGCGGCTCGGCGTCTGGGTGCCGCTGGCCGAGGTGCCGGACGTCTGGGCCGGCGTGGTCGGCATCTTCCGCGACTACGGCTACCGCCGGCTGCGCAACCGCGCACGGCTGAAGTTCCTCGTCGCCGACTGGGGCGTGCCGAAGTTCCGCGAGGTGCTGGAGAAGGAGTACCTGGGCCGCGCCCTGCTCGACGGGCCGGCCCCCCAGCTGCCCGACAAGCCGGTGGACCACATCGGCGTGCACCCGCAGCGTGACGGGCGCAACTACGTCGGCGCCGCCCCGGTGGTGGGGCGGGTCTCCGGCGGGCAGCTCACGCGGCTGGCCGACGTCGTCGAGGCGCACGGCAGCGACCGGGTGCGGCTCACCCCGTACCAGAAGCTGCTGGTGCTCGACGTGGCGCCGGAGCGGACCGACGCGCTGGTGCGGGCGCTGCGGGAGATCGGGCTGGAGGCGCAGCCGTCGGCCTGGCGGCGCGGCACCATGGCGTGCACCGGCATCGAGTACTGCAAGCTGGCCATCGTCGAGACCAAGGCCCGGGGCGAGGAACTGGTGGCCCGGCTGGAGGAGCGGCTGCGCGACTTCGACGCCGACATCTCCATCCACCTCAACGGCTGCCCCAACGCCTGCGCCCGCACGCAGGTCGCCGACATCGGCCTGAAGGGCCAGCTGGTGGTCGGCCCGGACGGTCGCCAGGTGGAGGGCTTCCAGGTCCACCTCGGCGGCGGGCTCGGCATGGCCGAGGGACAGACCGCCGGCTTCGGCCGCAAGCTGCGCGGCCTGAAGACCACCGCCGAGGAGCTTCCGGAGTACGTGGAACGCCTCGCCCGGCGCTACCTGGCCGGGCGGGAAGCGGGCGAGACGTTCGCCAACTGGGTGATCAGGGTCGACGAGGAGGAACTCCGATGAGCGAGACCCGTTCCGCGCCGCTGTACTGCCCCTACTGCGGCGAGGAGGACCTGCGGCCGAGCGAGGCCGGCCACGGCGCCTGGGAGTGCCACGCCTGCGCCCGGGTGTTCTCGGTGAGGTTCACCGGCCTGCTCGGCCGGGCGGTGGCCCGGTGAGCGGGGGCACGGGCGACCCGTCGGGCCTCGTCTCCGCGGCGGGCCTGGGCCTGGTCGGCGTCGGCGGCCCGAAGCCGGCCGACCCAGCGCGTCGCGACCCGGACGAGCTGCGCGCGCTGGCCGAGGAGGCCGGGCGGGAGTTGGAGGGTGCGCCCGCGCTGGAGATCGCCCGCTGGGCGACCGCGACTTTCGGCGACCGGTTCTGCGTCACCAGCTCGATGGCCGACGCCGTGCTGGCCCACCTGGTCTCGCGGGTCGCCCCCGGGGTGGACGTGGTCTTCCTCGACACCGGCCTGCACTTTCCGGAGACGCTGAGGGTCCGCGACGAGGTGGCCCGGACGCTGCCGGTGAACGTCCGGTCGATCCGGCCGCGGCTGACCGTCGGCCAGCAGGACGGCGAGTACGGCCCCCGGCTGTTCAACAAGTCCCCCGACGACTGCTGCCAGCTCCGGAAGGTCGAGCCGCTGGAGCGGGCGCTGGCCGGGTACGACGCCTGGGCCGCCGGGCTGCGTCGGGACGAGTCGCCGACCCGGGCGAACACGCCGGTGGTGACCTTCGACGCCCGCCGGGGCAAGGTCAAGGTCAACCCGATCGCGGCCTGGCGGCAGGCGGACGTGGACGCCTACGTCGCCCGCTGGAACGTGCCGGTGAACGAGCTGTTCAGGCAGGGCTACGGCTCGATCGGCTGCTGGCCCTGCACCCGCCGCACGAAGGCGGGGGAGGACCCGCGGGCCGGCCGGTGGGCCATGTTCGAGAAGACCGAGTGCGGCCTGCACGTCTGACCGGGCCGGGCCCGGCCGCTCCCGCACCGGGGGCGCCCGGGCCGTGGGGGGCGGCCGACCCCGTGGTCCTGGTCGCCCACGGCAGCCGGGATCCGCGGGCCGCCGAGGCGACCCTGGCGCTGGCCCGGGCGGTGTCGGCTGCCCGGCCCGGCACGCCGGTGCTGGCGAGCTGGCTGGACCACACCGAGCCGGGACCGGCCGCGGTGCTGCGGGACCTGGCCGACGCCGGGCATCCCCGGGCGGTGCTGGTGCCGCTGCTGCTCACCGCCGCGTACCACCGGCGGGTGGACATCCCGGCGGCGGTGGCGGCGGCCCACGCGGCGGGGCCGCCGATCGCGGTACGGGTGACCGACGTGCTCGGCCCCGCCGGCGGCGAGGTCGACGGCGGGCTGCTGGCCGGCCTGCGGCGGCGGTTGGGCGAGGCGGAGCCGGGGCGGTTCGACGGGCTGGTGCTCGCCGCCGCGGGCACGCGGGACGCCCGGGCGCGTGGGTCGGTGGGGCGGGTGGCAGCCGCGCTGCGCGCCGGTCTCGGGGTGCCCACCCGGGTGTCGTACGCCTCGGCCGCCCCGCCGGCCGTCGACGCGGCGGTGGCCCGGCTACGTGCCCGGGGCGCCCGGCGGGTGGCGGTGTCGGCCTACTTCCTGGCTCCCGGCCTCTTCCACGACGCCGTGGCCGGGGCGGCGCGGGAGGCCGGCGCGGTGGCGGTGTCCGCCCCGCTGACCGACGCCCCGGAGCTGGCCGACGTGGTCCTGCGGCGGGTCGACGCCGCCGTCGGGGTGGCCGGGGTCACGGCCCGACCGTGATCGGAAAGGCGCCCCGGTGGGTAGGTGAGCGGGGTGCGGACAGCGAGACGCCCCGGCGGGCGGACCCGGCCGGGGCGTGCAGCTGTGGTGCGTGGGATCAGGCGGAGTGAGCGCGCAGCACCCGGAGGCCACCGCGGCGCTTCACGGCGCGCCGCTCCTCCTCGCTCATCCCGCCCCAGACGCCAGCGTCCTGACCGGACTCCAGCGCCCACTGCAGGCACTGGTCGGTCACGGAGCAGCGCCGGCAGACGGCCTTGGCCTGCTCGACCTGCAGGAGAGCCGGTCCGGACGTCCCGATCGGGAAGAACAGCTCCGGGTCCTCGTCGCGGCAGACAGCATGGTGACGCCAGTCCATGGCGGCAACACTCCTCATTCTGGGTGGGTGGCAGATATTGCTTTGGTGCTTTTCCTATATGCATCCGCAGCGCCGACGGTGACGGTTCGCGTCCGCTTATTCGGCAGTGCGTGAGCAGGCTGTTGTTGGCCCCGCGGACCTGCTGGAACAGCTCAACCTGCCGAGCATATCCAGGCAATGTCCCGGTAACTCAAGTTCGCTTGTGAATACTTTCACGAACGCTCGGGATGTCAAGGGTGGCGCTCGGAAAAACTCCAGGCGGTGAGCAAGCCCACAACCCATTTGTCCGGATTCCGGCGTCTTCCCGGTTACCCGGCGTACCACAGCCGAGGATCAATATAGTACAGTCCGCGTGACATTGCTGACATTTCCGGCACCTGCCTCTCGGTGTGGCGGCCGCTCCGGTCGGTGCGGTCGTCGCCGCGTCGACCTACGGCAGTACCCGAGACCTAGCAGATTACTCTCAGTGCGGCGGGAATGGATGTGAATCTGACTTTCTCCCGCTCGCCGAGGTAGTCGCCGTCGAGCTGGAACGCCTGTGGGCGGGCCGAGAGCAGGGTGAACTCCGCGACGTCGTGCAGCCGCAGCACCTGGCGGCCGTGCGGGTCGGGCGTCCGGGCGAAGAACTGCGTCACCGTCCGTGTCGTACTGGCGACCCGGAGCTGCCGCAGCGCCAGCACGTCCAGGCCCAGGTCGAACGACGCCTCCGGGTTCGGGTTGACCTCCCGGTCGCCCAGGTACGTCCACGGCGCGGTGTTCTGGATGATGACCGTGGCCAGCTCGCCCTCCGCCGGCTCGCCCGGCCGCTCCAGGCTGATCGCCGGATGCCGACGGTCGGAGTTGAGGAAGTACTGGGCGACCGTGGCGCGGAAGTAGAGCGCGGGGGTGGAGACCCGGCCCCGCCGCCGGGCCTGCTCCACCCGGTGGATGACCGCCGCGTCGACGCCGAAGCCCGCGCAGAAGGTGAAGTAGCGGTCGTCGGCGCGGCCGAGCCCGATGGTCCGGTACCGGCCCAGCCGCAGGCCCTCCAGGATCATGCTGGCCCCGTCCGGCCAGTCCCTGGGCAGGCCGAGCGCCCGGGCGAAGACGTTGGTCGAGCCCCCGGGCACGGTCGCCAGGGCGGGCAGCCGCTCGGCCGGCGAGGCGGCGCCCGGCATGGTCGGCGGCTCGGCCGTCATCAGGCCGTTGACCACCTCGTTGACCGTGCCGTCGCCACCGAGCGTGACGACGACGTCGACGCCCTCCTCGGCCGCCTCCCGGGCGAGGTCGGTCGCGTGCCCGCGTCGCCGGGTGTAGCGCACGGAGAGGTCGACTTCGCTGCGCAGCGCCCGGACCAGCACGTCCCGGCTGCGCTCGCTCGTGGTGGTGGCCTTCGGATTGACCACCAGGACGGCCCGCATGGGCGGCACTGTACCGCGCGGCAGCCCGGGTATCGTGGCGCGCGTGACCATCGACTCGGACCCGATTCCCGTCACCCTCCGCTGGGCGGTCCGGCTGCTGTGGGGCGAGGCGGTCGCCGTGGGGCTGGTCGCCGCGTGGCTGGTCTGGGCCGATCTCACCGCCACCACCACCGACCTCACCTCGGCGTTGCTGGTGACCGCGTTCGCGGTCGGTGCGGCGGCGGCGCTCTGGGCGCTCGGCGGCGCGCTGGCCCGACGCCGGGCGGGCGCCCGCGCCCCGGCGATCGTGCTCCAGCTCATGCTGCTGCCGGTGGGGTGGTTCATGGTCCAGGGCGGGGTGGCCTGGCTCGGCGTACCACTGATGGCGCTCGGTCTCGGCGTCACCGCGCTGCTGGTGAGCACCCCGACCACGCGGGCCCTCGGCTTCGAGTGACGCCCCGCCGGGGGTGCCGGAGCGCCCGGCGGCGCACCGCCGGGGACGGGCGGCTCAGTATCCGGAGGCGCGCCGGGTGAGCAACGAGATGGTGGCCCGGCCGTCGGCGGCGCTCGCGGACGCCGACGTGGTGAGCGCGGTGAGCACCTTCCAGGCGAACGACGACTCCGCCGGCAGCGTGGCGCCCCGGACGGTCGGCACCGTCACCTCGACGGTGAGCGCGTCGTCGGTGACCGCGAACCGGCAGTCGAGTTCGGCGTCGCGGGTGGCGATGGCGAGCAGCATGGCGCACGCCTCGTCCACGGCGATGCGCAGGTCCTCGATCTCGTCGAGGGCGAACTGGAGCCGCGCCGCGAGCCCGGCGGTGGCGGTGCGCAACACCCCGAGGTAGCCCCCGTCCGCGGGCACGGTGAGGTGCACGACGTCGTCGTCGGTCGTCGGCTGCCCGGTCAGTTGAGTCACCACTCATCCCCCCGGTCGGGGACTCTACCCGCTCGGTCGCCCGGACGTGTGGGGGCCGCCACGTGCCTGCGCGGCCAGGCCGGCCAGGGCGTCCCCGCTGAGCCGGTAGGGGACCCACTCGGACATCTGCCGCGCCCCGATCGAGGCGTAGAAGCCGGCGGCCGGGTTCCAGTCGATCATCCACCACTCCAGCCGCTGGTAGCCCCGCTCCACGCAGATCGCGGCGAGGGTCGCCAGCAGCAGCCGCCCCGCGCCGGTGCCCCGGGCGGCCGGGCGGACGTAGAGGTCCTCCAGGTAGATGCCGTGCACCCCGGCCCAGGTGGAGAAGTTGAGGAACCACAGCGCGAAGCCCACCGGTTCGTCGTCGGCGTCGACGGCCACGTGCCCGTAGAGCGCCGGGGCCGGGCCACGACTGCTCCAGCTCGGCGCGTCCGACGCCGCGCCGCGACCTGGAGCAGACGCGAACAGGGCGGCGGTGAGCTGTTCCTCCGTGAGGTGGCACTCGTCGGCGGCGCGTTCGTACGCCGCCAGCTCGTGCACCATGGCGACGACGGCCGGCACGTCCCGGGGACGTGCCGGCCGGATCGTCGGCGGGCCGGGGAGGCTCACGCCTTCTTGGTCTCCCAGAAGATCTTGGAGATCTCGTCGATCTTCTGCAGCAGCTCGTCGGCCTTGGCCGGGTCGGTGCCGCCCTTCGCGCCGGCGGCGCCGGCCAGCTTGGTGGCCTCGTTGAAGAGCTGGTGCAGGTGCGGGTACTTCTCGAAGTGGGCCGGCTTGAAGTAGTCGGTCCAGAGCACCCACAGGTGGTGCTTCACCAGGTCGGCGCGCTGCTCCTTGATCAGGATGGCGCGGGTGCGGAACTCCGGGTCGGTGTTGGCCTGGTACTTCTCGCAGATCGCCTTCACCGACTCGGCCTCGATCCGGGCCTGGGCCGGGTCGTAGACGCCGCAGGGCAGGTCGCAGTGGGCGCTGGCGGTCACGCGGGGCGTAAGGATGCGTGGAAGTCGCATCAGGATCCTCCATGGGAAGTTTGCGATGATCCAACACGACATTACTCCTGGACGCGTGCCGAGAGGCCGGGTGGAGGTGAAACCGATGGGGGCGGCTCACCCGGCAGGGGCACCCCGGCTGCGGTGGCCGCTGACCGCCGTGCTGGTGACCGGTCCGTCCATGTCGCCCACGCTGCGGCACGGCGACGCGGTGCTGGTCCGCCCCGGCGGGCGGGCCGTCCGCCCCGGCGACGTCGTGGTCGCGGTGTTCCGCAGCCGCCCCGAGCTGCTCGTGGTCAAGCGCGCGGTCCGCGCCGAGGACGGCGGCTGGTGGCTGGCCGGCGACAACGACCTCGTCACCGACGACTCCCGGGCGTACGGGGTGGCCGACGTGCGGGGCCGGGTGGTGGCGCGCTACTGGCCCCGCCCCGGACGGGTGCGTCGGCGTCGGTTATGACCCCGCTCACATCCGGGTGATGGTGGCGACACTATGCTCGGGGCGTGCCCGGGTGACCCCCGCACCGCGTGTCGCCGCTGGGCGCCTCACCTCGCGCCCGCGCCGGCCGCTCCGTCTGCTCGACAGATCCTGGAGTCACCATGTCATCGTCCACCGTGGACCCCGCTGATCCCGTCTTCCGGCTGCACCGGGGCGGCAAGATGGCCATCGCCTCGACCGTCCCGCTGACGAGCCGGGAGGACCTCTCCCTCGCGTACACCCCGGGGGTGGCCCGGGTCTGCGAGGCGATCGCCGCCGACCCGAGCGTCGCCGACGACTACACCTGGGCCGCGCACACCGTGGCCGTCGTCACCGACGGCTCGGCCGTACTCGGGCTGGGCAACATCGGCCCGCGCGCGGCGCTGCCGGTGATGGAGGGCAAGGCGGTGCTGTTCAAGCAGTTCGCCGGCGTCGACGCCGTGCCCGTCTGCCTGGACACGCAGGACGTGGACGAGATCGTCGCGGTGGTGCGGGCGCTGGCGCCGTCGTTCGGCGGGATCAACCTGGAGGACATCAGCGCCCCGCGCTGCTTCGAGGTGGAGCGCCGGCTCGACGAGGCCCTGGACATCCCGGTCTTCCACGACGACCAGCACGGCACCGCGATCGTCGTGCTCGCCGCGCTGCGCAACGCCGCCACCCTGCTCAACCGCAAGCTCGGCGACCTGCGGGTGGCGGTCAGCGGCGCCGGCGCCGCCGGGGTGGCGGTGACGAAGATGCTGGTCGCCGGCGGCGTGGACCCGGACCAGGTGGTGGTCTGCGACTCCAAGGGCATCATCGGCCGGCACCGGGCCGGGCTGACCGGCACGAAGGCCGAGCTGGCCGCGATGACGAACGCCGACGGCCGCGAGGGCGACATCGCCGAGGCGCTGCGCGGCGCGGACGTGCTGATCGGCGTCTCCGGCGGGCAGATCCCGGAGCAGGCGGTGGCGGGCATGGCGGCGGGGGGCATCGTCTTCGCGCTGGCCAATCCGACGCCCGAGGTACACCCCGAGGTGGCCGCCCGGCACGTGGCCGTCGTCGCCACCGGCCGCAGCGACTACCCCAACCAGATCAACAACGTGCTGGCGTTCCCGGGCGTGTTCCGGGGCGCGCTGGACGCCCGGGCCACCCGCATCACCGACGGCATGAAGGTGGCCGCCGCCGACGCCATCGCGGGCGTCGTGGCCGAGTCGCTCACCGCCGAGGCGATCGTCCCGTCCCCGCTCGACCCCCGGGTCGCCCCCGCGGTGGCCGAGGCGGTCGCCGAGGCCGCCCGCCGCGACGGCGTCACCCGCTGAGGTGTAAGGAAGGGCCCCTTCCTATCGCTATGCGATAGGAAGGGGCCCTTCCTTACACCCGTCGCACGGCGAGCAGCCCTTCTTGTCGGCCGTTCGGCTTGTTACCGTGCCGATCATGCGTGCCGCCTTCGCCTCCCGCCTCGACGACGCCAACCCGCTCGCCGCGCTCACCGTCGGCGAGCAGCCCGAGCCCACCCACCCGGCCGACGACTGGGTGACCGTGCAGGTGCGGGCCAGCTCCCTCAACCACCACGACCTCTGGTCGCTGCGCGGCGTGGGGCTGCGCGCGGAGCAACTGCCGATGATCCTCGGCTGCGACGCCGTCGGGGTGGACCCGGACGGCAACGAGGTCGTCGTTTACCCGGTGGTCGCCACCCCGGGCGACCCGCGCGGCGTCTCCATCCTCTCCGAGCACTTCCCCGGCACGCTGGCCGAGCGGGTCGCCGTGCCCCGGTCCAACCTGGTGCCGCTGCCGGCGGGCCTGGCGGCGACGGACGCGGCCTGCCTGCCGACCGCCTGGCTGACCGCGTGGCGGATGCTGACCACCGTGGGTCGGGTCGACGACGCCGACGCCGTGCTGGTCCAGGGCGCCGGGGGCGGCGTGGCGACCGCGGCCGTCGCGCTCGCCGCGGCGATGGGCAAGCGGGTGTACGCGACCAGCCGCGACGCCGGCAAGCGGGAGCGGATCGCCGAGCTGGGCGCCACCGCCGTCGAGCCCGGCGCGCGGCTGCCCGAGCGGGTCGGCGTGGTGATCGAGACGGTCGGGGCGGCCACGTTCGACCACTCGCTGAAGTCCGCCGCGCCGATGGCCCGGATCGTGGTCTCCGGCGCGACCGCCGGGCACGAGCCGAAGGTCAACCTGCGCCGGGTCTTCGCCATGCAGCTGGAGATCCTGGGCACCTCGATGGGCACCCCCGACGAGCTGTCCGCCCTGCTCGCGTTCTGCGCCGAGCGGGGGGTGCGCCCGGTGGTGGACAGGGTCGTCCCGTTCAGCCGGGTCGCCGACGCCTTCGCCCGCCTGCACTCCGGCGACGTCTTCGGCAAGGTCGTCGTCGACCACACCGCCTGACGGCCCCCGGCGGCCGCGCCCGCTCGCCGTCCGGCGGGGCGCGGCCGCTCAGAGGCGGTTGTCGAGGGTGGCGATGTCGTGGCGGGCGGCGTCGGTGGGGATGCGGCGCTTGGCGGCCTCGTCGCCGTAGAGGGACCAGCGCAGGAACTCGACCGTGGTGTCCGAGACCACCCGCAGGGCGTCGCCGTCGCTGAGCAGGGCCCGGCCGTGGTCGCCCTTCGGCAGGCTCAGCATGGCCTTCGGCCAGGGCACCTTGTCGTAGGCGGCCTTGCCGGCGGCGTACTCGACCACCTCGTCAGCCTCGCCGTGCACGAAGAGCTGCGGCGCGGCGGCGCCCGCGAAGGCGGTGCCGACACCGAGCGCGGTGCCGGCGAAGACCACGCCGGCGTCCAGCCGCTCGTCGCGGCCGGCGGTGAAGAGGCCGATCGTGGTCACCCCGCCGGCCGAGTGCCCGGCCGCGGCCACCCGGTCGGTGGCCAGCCGGCCGCGCAGCGGGTCGCCGCTCCGGCCGTCGAGGGCGAGCACCTGGGTGAGCGCGTACGACACGTCGGCGGGCTGGTTGAGCACGTCGAGCACGTTGCCGTCGCCGCCCCGCGCGGTGTGCGGGAAGGTCGGGGCGGCCACCACGAACCCGGCCGCAGCCCAGCGGGTCAGCAGCTTCTCGTAGTCGGCCGGCCGCCCGTTCAGGCCGTGGCTGAACATGACGACGGGAAACTTCCCCCTCGCGGCCGCCGCTGAGCGCTCCGGCTGCCCGCCGGCCTCCCCGGCCGCGGGGTACCAGACGGTCACCGGCAGCGGCCGGTCCCCGTCGCGGTTCAGCTCGAGCTGTCGTACGCCGACGGCGAACGCCTTCTCGGGGGCGGTGCCGGCGGGCACCAGCGGCGCCGGGGTGCTCGCCTTCGGCGATTCGACGGGAGCGGCCGGGCGGGCGACCGGACCGGCGTCGGCGGAGCAGCCGACCAGACCGGCGGCGAGCAGGGCCGTGGCGAGCAGAGCGGGGGTGGCGCGACGCGACATGGCTCCGATTGTGCCTCGCCGCGCCACCCGCCCCACCCGGGATCGACGCAGCGCACCGGCCGCGTGACCGGCTCGTGCCGGCTCGTCCGACTCGGGTGCCGGACGCGCGACCGAGGCGAGCCCGGTCGCCCGGTTCGCCGGTCGCCCGGGCGTCAACCGGTCACGAACGGGCGTCGGCGTCGGCGGCGCGTAGGCGCGCCAGATCGGCGGCGTCCTTGGGGCGGCGGGGGCGCCCCGGCATCCAGACGGGAAACATCTCCTTGAACTCGATCTGGGCGGCCACCGAGATCACCGGGACGGCCAGCGGGCCGATCCGGCCGGGCGGACCGGTCAGCATGCCGTCGGGCAGCGGGGTGCCCGCCCACGGGCCGGCGCCCACCACCACCCGGCCGGCCGCGTCCCGCGCCAGGTACGCGACGCTCACCTCGACGTCGTCGCGGATCAGGTCGAGCTGGAGGTGGACCGGCATCCTCGGGTCTGGCCGCCAGCCGTGCGCCCGCAGCAGGCCGGCCAGCCGCTCCGCGTCGGCGCGCCAGCAGTACCAGTCGACGTCGACGTGCGGCCGGGTCACCTCGCCCAGGTGGAAGTCCATCGCCCAGCCGCCCCGCAGCCACACCTCGACGCCGGCCGCCGACGCCAGCCCGGCCAGCTCGGCGATGCCGTCGAGTTGTCGCCCCGCCAGACCGTCCACGGCCGCACGGTAGCCCGGCGGCCCCCGCCGCGCCAGAGCGTCACCCGCACCGGAGGCGTCCAGGGCGGCCGGTGCGGCGGTCAGCGGGCGGGGCGGGTCTCGAACGCCGTCACGCCGGGGGAGCGGGCGCCGCCGGGCAGGCGCCGGCCGGCGTCCGGGTCACCGTAGAGGGTCCAGCGGAGGAAGTCCGTGGTGGTGGCGAGGACCTGGTCGAAGCCGGGCCGCCCCGGGGTCAGGTACTCGCCGTGGCCCTGACCGAGCAGGCTCAGGAAGGCGGCCGGGCCGGTCGTGCGGTCGTACGCGGCCCGCCCGACCGACGCCGGCACGATCGGGTCGGCCGTGCCGTGCACGAACAGCAGCGGCGCCGCCGGGCCGGCGAAACTGCCCGCCATGCCGCCGCCGGCGATGACGATGCCGGCCCGCAGCCGCCCCGACCGTCCCGAGGTGAACATCCCCGCCGTGGTGAAGCCGCCCGCCGAGTGGCCGGCGGCGGCGAACCGGGTGACGTCGAGGTGCCCGGCGAGCGGGTCACCGCGCCGGGCGTCGAGCCGCACCAGGTGCCGGACGAGCCGCCAGCCGTCGGCCGGCTGGTGGCGTACGTCGGCGCGGCTGAACCGGGGCGCCCCGCGCCGGGTGTGCGGGTAGGCCGGGGCGGCCACCACGAAGCCGGCGGCGGCCCAGCGCCTGGTCAGCCCGGCGTGCAGCTCGGGAAGGCTGTGCAGCCCGTGGCTGTAGACCACCACCGGGAACCGGCCCGCCGCCACCGCGTCCCCGTCCGCCGGGTACCAGACGGTCACCGGGAGCGGCCGAGCCGAGGTGGGGTCGACGGTGAACGTCCGCACCCCGACGGCGTACGTCGTCTCGGGGGCCGGACGGCCCGGCGGCGCGCCGCTCCCGGGCGCGGCGGTGGCCGGCGCGCAGCCCGCCAGCAGCGCCGTCATCAGCACGGCGACCAGCCGCTTCACCCCCACCGTTCCACGGTAGGTGCCGGGTCGTCCGGACCGTCCCCACCGTCCGGCCGGACACTCCCGTCGGCCGGGCGGATCCCGTCCACCGGCCGGCCCGACCTGGAGTCGGGCGGCGCGTGACGGACGACGGGGCGGTAGCGACTTGGCTAGGGTCACCGGCATGCCTGAGAACCACACGGACCCGAGCGGCAACACCGCGGCGTTCCGCGCCTTCGCCAACACCGCCGAGCCCGAGGCGCCGGCCGGCGCCTCCCGCACGCCGCTGCTCGTCGGCGCCGGGGCGGTCGCGGTCGTACTGGTCGCCCTTCTCGCCTGGCTCGCCCTGAGCTGACGCCCGGGCCCGGGTCAGCCGGCGGCGCCGACCACGGCCCGCGTCTGGAGGGCGATCTCGCGCTCCTCGTCGGTGCCGAGGACGAAGACTGTCACCTCGGCACCCTCGGGGGAGATGACCCGGTCGCCGCTGCCGGCGTTGCGCTCCGGGTCCACCGCGATGCCGAGCCGGTCCAGGCCGGCCAGCGCGGCGGCGCGCACCGGCGCGGCGTGCTCGCCGACTCCGGCGGTGAAGGCGATCGCGTCCACCCGCCCGAGCAGCGCGTAGTACGCCCCGACGTAGCCGGTGATCCGCCGGCAGTAGACGTCGAAGGCGAGCGTGGCCGCCGGATCGCCGTCCGCCCGGCGCCCGAGGACCTCGCGCATGTCGTTGGCGCCGGTCAGCCCGAGCAGGCCGCTGCGGTGGTTGAGCAGGTCGTCGATCTCGTCGACGGAGAGCCCGCCCTCCCGGCGCAGGTGGAAGATGACGGTCGGGTCGAGGTCGCCGCTGCGGGTGCCCATCACCAGGCCCTCCAGCGGGGACATCCCCATCGAGGTGGCCACGCTCCGGCCGCCGGCGACCGCGCAGGCGCTGGCCCCGTTGCCCAGGTGCAGGGTGATCGTGTTCACCTCCGCGTACGGGCGGCCGAGCAGCTCGGCGGCGCGCCGGGACACGTACGCGTGCGAGGTGCCGTGGAACCCGTACCGCCGGATGCCGTACCGCTCGGCGGTGTCCCGCTCGACCGCGTAGGTCGCGGCGGCCTCGGGCAGCGTGGTGTGGAACGCGGTGTCGAAGACGGCGACCTGCGGCACGTCCGGCAGCGCGGCCAGGGCGACCTCGATGCCGGTCAGGTTGGCGGGGTTGTGCAGCGGCGCGAGCGGGATCAGGTCGCGGATCGCGGCGAGCACCGCGTCGTCGAGCAGGACGGGCTCGCCGAACCGCTTGCCGCCGTGGACCACCCGATGCCCGACGGCGGCCAGCCCGGCCAGGTCGAGCCCGGCGAGGATCTCCCGGACGGCGGTCTCGTGGTCGGCCGGGCCGCCGCCCGGCTCGCCGACCCGCTCCACGGTGCCCCTGTCGAGCACCCGGTCGCCGTCGAAGAGCCGGTACTTCACCGACGACGATCCGCAGTTGAGCACGAGCACCCGGCTCACGGGCGCCTCCTTCCGGCGGCGGCCGGGCCGACCCGGGCACTCATGACGACACTCCGCTTCGCTGCGTGCCGCCATGAGGCACCGTCGCACCGAGCCTGCTGATTCGACACTCCGCTTCGCTGCGTGCCGCCATGAGGCACCGTCGCCCTGAGCCTGCTGATTCGCTCGCTTCGCTCGCTCATGACGACTCCTCGGCCGCGGCCTGGATGGCGGTGATCGCCACGGTGTTCACGATGTCCGGCACGGTGGCTCCCCGGGACAGGTCGTTCACCGGCCGGCGCAGGCCCTGCATCACCGGCCCGACGGCCACCGCCCCGGCGGAGCGCTGCACCGCCTTGTACGTGTTGTTGCCCGTGTTCAGGTCGGGGAAGACGAAGACCGTGGCCCGGCCGGCGACCGTGCTGCCGGGCAGCTTCGTCGCCGCGACCGCCGGGTCGATCGCCGCGTCGTACTGGATCGGCCCCTCGACCAGCAGGTCGGGGCGGCGCTCCCGGACCAGTTTCGTGGCCGCCGCGACCTTCTCCACGTCGGCGCCCGCCCCGGAGCTGCCGGTGGAGTAGGAGAGCATGGCGACCCGCGGCTCGATGCCGAACCGGGCGGCGGTGTCCGCCGAGGAGATGGCGATGTCGGCGAGCTGGGCGGCGTCCGGGTCGGGGTTGACCGCGCAGTCGCCGTAGACCAGTACCCGGTCGGCCAGCAGCATGAAGAAGACGCTGGAGGCGACCGAGACCCCCGGCACCGTACGGATGATCTCGAAGGCCGGCCGGATCGTGGCGGCGGTGGTGTGGGTCGCCCCGGAGACCATCCCGTCGGCGTGCCCGGTCTGCACCATCAGGGTGCCGAAGTAGTTCGGCTGGGCGACGATGTCGTGCGCCAGCTCGGCGGTGACCCCCCGGTGGGCGCGCAGCTTCGCGTACTCGACGGCGAACTCGTCGCGCCACTCGCTGGTGAACGGGTCGACCACCCGCGCGCCGGTGATGTCGATGCCCAGCTCGCGGGTCCGCCGCACGACGTCGTCGGGACGCCCGAGCAGGGTGATGTCGGCGACGCCCCGGCGCAGCAGGATCTCCGTCGCCCGCAGGATCCGCTCCTCCGCCCCCTCGGGCAGCACGAGGTGCCGGCGCCGCGCCCGGGCCCGGTCGATCAGGTCGTTCTCGAACATCAGCGGGGTGACCCGCCCGGAGCGGCTGACCCGCAGCCGGCGGGCCAGGTCGTCGGTGTCCACGCAGCGCTCGAACGCGCCGAGCGCGGCCTCCACCTTGCGCGGGTTGGCCGCGCTGGGGCGGCCCTCGATCCGGCTGGACGCGGCCACCGTGTCGTAGCTGTCGCTGGGCACCGAGAGCACCGCAAGGCCGGGCTTCAGCGCCTCCACCAGCCGCATCGCCCGTGGGTCCGGCTGCTCGCCGAGGGTGAGCACCAGGCCGGCCAGCGAGACCTGGCCGGCCACGTGCGCCGCGCTCGTGCCGATCAGGAGGTCGTCCCGGTCGCCCGGCATGATCACCAGGGCGCCCTCGGTCAGGTGGTCCAGCAGCGTCGGCACGTGCGCCGCGCCGACCACGTAGTCGAGCACGTCGCGGCCGAGCGCGTCGTCGTCCCCGGCCAGCAGCGTGGCGCCGAGCGCCGCCGCCACCTCGGCCACCGTCGGCGCCGACACGGTCGGCACCTCCGGGATGGCGTACGCGGGGACCGGCAGGTCCGGCAGGGCCATCGGGCCGGGCACCCGGTTGGCGACGACCGCCAGCACCGTGGCCCCGAGGTCCTCCAGATCGTGGTACGCCCCGCGCGCCGCCGCCGCGATCGCCGCCGGCTCCTGCCCGAAGCCGTCGACCACGGGCACCACCACGCTGCCGAACTCGGTGGCCAGCCGGGCGTTGAAGGCCAGCTCGCGGGGCCCGGCGCCGTCGCCGCCGTCGGCGAAGTCGCTGCCCACCACGACCACCGCCGGGCAGCGCCGCTCGACCTCCCGGTAGCGCGTGACGATGTCGGCGATCAGTTCCTCCCGCCGCCCGTCGGCGACCAGCGCGGTGGCCTCGGCGTACGTGGTGCCGCTGAGGTCGGCCAGCGGCAGGCCGATCCGGTACCGGTCGCTGAGCAGGGCGAGGATCGGGTCGGGGCCGTGCCCGCCGACCAGCGGCCGGAACGCGCCGATCCGCTCGACCTGCCGGGACAACAGCTCCGCCAGCCCGAGCGCGACGGTCGACTTGCCACCGCCGGATCCCACGCTGGTCAGGTACACACTCCGAGCCACGCACCCACCCTAAAAGATCGCGCCTCCCCCGACCCGGGACCTTAGCCCCACCCGCCCGGGCCATTGATCATGAAGTTGTTGTCGCCCGCCTCGGCGTGTCGCGACAACAACTTCATGATCAACGCAAGGTGACGGGTCGGATTACTCGTCGTCTTCGTCGTCGAGGCGGGCGAGCCAGGTGGCGAGGCGCTCGATCGGGGTCTCGAACTCGGGGTTCAGGTCGACGAAGTCGCGGAGGCGCTCGCCGAGCCACTCGACGCTGACGGACTCCTCGCCCCGCCGCTGCACCAGTTCCTCGATCCCACGGTCCGTGAAGTACATGCTGTCCGTTCCTCGCTCGTCGGTCTGCTGCGTATGGGCGTTCGGGCCATCCGGGACGGACGCCGGCCGGGACGCCGACGGGGCAGAGACCGTCAGCGCGACGGTCCCTGCCCCGGTTGTCGGTGCGGTGCTCAGGTCACGGGCGGGGGAGAGCCGCCTCGATCAGGGCGGTCTGCTCGACGTCGTGCATCTTCGCCGAGCCGACGGCCGGGGCGGCCGCGGCCGGGCGGGAGATGCGGCGCAGCCGGACGTCGGCCAGGTGCTCCAGCAGGTTGAGCGCGACGAACGACCAGGCGCCCTGGTTGGCCGGCTCCTCCTGCACCCAGGCGTAGTCCTCGGCGTTCGGGTACGCCGCCAGCGCGGCCCGGATCTCCTCCACCGGCATCGGGTAGAGCTGCTCCAGCCGGATGATCGCGGTGTCGGTGATGCCGCGTTCCTGCCGGGCCTGGAACAGGTCGTAGTAGACCTTGCCCGAGCAGAGCAGCACCCGCTTCACCGACTCCGGCGCCGGGGCGCCCGGGTCGCGCAGCACCGGCTGGAAGGTGCCGGTGGTGAACTCCTCGACGGAGGAGACGCAGAGCTTGTGCCGCAGCAGCGACTTCGGCGTGAACACCACCAGCGGCTTGCGCTTCGGCGAGAGCGCCTGGCGCCGCAGCAGGTGGAAGTAGTTCGCCGGGGTGGTCGGGATGGCCACCCGCATGTTGTCCTCGGCGCACATCTGCAGGAACCGCTCCGGGCGGCCGGAGGTGTGGTCCGGGCCCTGGCCCTCGTGGCCGTGCGGCAGCAGCAGGGTGACGGCGGAGCGTTGGCCCCACTTCACCTCGCCCGAGGAGATGAACTCGTCGATCACCGACTGGGCGCCGTTGACGAAGTCGCCGAACTGCGCCTCCCAGCAGACCAGCGCGTTGATGTTCTCCACCGAGTAGCCGTACTCGAAGCCCATCGCCGCGTACTCGCTGAGCAGGGAGTCGTGCACGAAGAACCGGGACCGCTCGCCGTCGCCGGTCAGCGACTGCAGGGGCAGGTGGTCCTGGCCGGTCTCGGCGTCGACCACGGCGGCGTGCCGCTGCACGAAGGTGCCCCGGCGGGAGTCCTGACCGGCGAGCCGGACGGTGACCCCGTCGTGCAGCAGCGAGCCGAACGCGATGATCTCGCCGAAGCCCCAGTCGATGTTGCCCTCGACGGACATCTTGGCCCGCCGGTCGAGCAGCTGCTGGATCCGCTTGTGCGGGGTGAAGCCCTCCGGCAGGTTGACGTGCGCCTCGCCGATGGCCCTGACGACGCCGGCGTCGGTGGCGGTCTCCACCTGCGGCTCCGGCTCGTCCTCCCGCTTGGGGCGGCTGAGCTGGCGCGGCATGGTGGCCGCGTCGCGGGTGGCCTTGAAGACCCGCTCCAGCTGCGACTGGTAGTCGCGCAGCAGTTCCTCCGCATCCTCCACGGTGATGTCGCCGCGCCCGATCAGCTCCTCGGTGTAGAGCTTCCGGACGGACCGCTTCGAGTCGATGATCTTGTACATCTGCGGGTTGGACATCGACGGGTCGTCGCCCTCGTTGTGCCCGCGCCGGCGGTAGCAGACCATGTCGATGACGACGTCCTTGTTAAACGCCTGCCGGTACTCGAAGGCCAGCCGGGCGACCCGGACCACGGCCTCGGGGTCGTCGCCGTTGACGTGGAAGATCGGCGCCTGGATCATCCGGGCGACGTCGGTGCTGTAGAGGCTGGAGCGGCTGTACTCCGGGGCGGTGGTGAAGCCGACCTGGTTGTTGACCACCACGTGCACGGTGCCGCCGGTGCGGTAGCCGCGCAGTTGGGAGAGGTTGAGCGTCTCGGCCACCACGCCCTGGCCGGCGAAGGCGGCGTCGCCGTGCACCGCGAGCGGCAGCACGGTGTAGCCCTCCAGCTTGAGGTCTATCCGGTCCTGCTTGGCCCGGACGATGCCCTCCAGCACCGGGTCGACGGCCTCCAGGTGCGACGGGTTCGCCACCACCGAGACCTTGACCGAGTGGTCGCCGTCCGGCGTGGTGAACTTGCCGTTCTGACCGAGGTGGTACTTCACGTCGCCGGAGCCCTGCGTGGAGCGCGGGTCCAGGTGCCCCTCGAACTCCGAGAAGATCTTCTCGTACGGCTTGCCGACGATGTTCGCCAGCACGTTGAGCCGGCCGCGGTGGGCCATGCCGATGACGACCTCGTCCAGCCCGCCCTCGGCGGACGCCTCCAGCACCTCGCCGAGCAGCGGGATCAGCGACTCGCCGCCCTCCAGCGAGAAGCGCTTCTGCCCGACGTACTTGGTCTGCAGGAAGGTCTCGAACGCCTCGGCGGCGTTGAGCCGGTTGAGCACGTGCTTCTGCTCGTCCGGGGACGGCTTCTCGTACTTGCGCTCGATCCGCTCCTGGATCCAGCGCCGCTCCTCCGGGTCCTGGATGTGCATGTACTCGATGCCGACCCGGCGGCAGTACGAGTCGCGCAGCACGCCGAGGATGTCGCGCAGCTTCATCCGCTGCTTGCCGGCAAAGCCGTTGACCGGGAACTCGCGGTCCAGGTCCCACAGGGTCAGCCCGTGCTGGAGGACGTCCAGGTCCGGGTGCTTGCGGATCTCGAACTCGAGCGGGTCGGTGTCGGCCATCAGGTGCCCGCGCACCCGGTAGGCGTGGATCAGCTCGTGCACCCGGGCGGTCTTGTTGATCTGGCCCTCGCTGTTGACCGCGACGTCGCGCATCCAGCGCACCGGCTCGTACGGGATCCGCAGCGAGGTGAAGATCTGGTCGTAGAAGTCGTGCTCGCCCAGCAGCAGCTCGTGCATGACCTTGAGGAACTCGCCGGACTGCGCGCCCTGGATGATCCGGTGGTCGTACGTGCTGGTCAGGGTGATGACCTTGCTGACCGCCAGCTCGGCCAGGGTGGCCTCGGACATGCCCTGGTAGGGGGCCGGGTACTCCATCGCGCCGACGCCGATGATCGCGCTCTGCCCCTGCATGAGCCGCGGCATCGAGTGCACGGTGCCGATGCCGCCGGGGTTGGTCAGCGAGATCGTGGTGCCGGAGTAGTCCTCCATGGTCAGCTCGTTGCGGCGGGCGCGCCGGACCACGTCCTCGTACGCCTGCCAGAACTGCCGGAAGTCCATCTGCTCGCAGCCCTTGATGGACGGGACCACCAGGTTGCGGCTGCCGTCGGGCTTGACCAGGTCGATCGCGATGCCCAGGTTGACGTGCTCGGGCCGGACCATGACCGGCTTGCCGTCGACCTCGGCGAAGGAGTTGTTCATCTCCGGGTGGGCGACCAGCGCCCGGACCATCGCGTACCCGATGAGGTGGGTGAAGCTGACCTTGCCGCCGCGCCCACGGGTGAGGTGGTTGTTGATCACGATGCGGTTGTCGACCAGCAGCTTGGCCGGGACGGCGCGCACGCTGGTGGCGGTCGGCACGGCGAGCGAGGCGTCCATGTTCTGGACGATCTTCGCCGCCACGCCGCGCAGCGGCGTGGTCTGCGGGCCGGTGGCGGTCGGCTTGGTCGGCGCGGGCTTGGCCGGGGCGGCCTTCGCGGCCGGCTTGGCCGGGGCGGCCTTGGCGGCCGGCTTCTCCGGCTTGGCCTCCGGCTTCTTCTCCGCCGGCTTGGCGGCGGCCGGCTGCGCGACCGTGGTGGTCGCCTCCTGCTGCCCGGCGGGCTCCGGCTTGGCGGCCGGCTTCGGGGCCTGCTGCTCGGCGCGGGGCGTGCCGGCGCCGGGCGCCGGACGGTAGTCCGCGAAGAAGTCGTGCCAGGCCGAATCGACGCTGGTGGGGTCGGCGAGGTAGCGCTGGTACATCTCCTCGACGATCCACTCGTTCGGGCCGAAACCCGCCAGTGGGTTCTCCTGCGAAGTCTGCTGGGTCGACACGGCCGGTAATCGCCTCTTTCACGCGGGTTTGTGTGTCACGCGGTGTCCCCGTGCCGCCCTGTCTGCGAGCGCCCACGAGACGGCTCCCAGGCTACGCCGTGCGGATGCCGCAGGCATTTCCGCCTCCGCTGCGTGGTCCGTTTCACAGAAGATGCCAGAAGTTGGCCAAACGCTGCGTGTTCCGCCGACTGCTGGTAAGGCCCGTCGTGTCGTCGGCGCCCGGTACGACGGGGGCGGGGGGTGGTGCCAGGCACCACCCCCCGCCCCCGTCGTCCGAACCCGTCAGGAGATGTCGCGCCGGCGGGTGATCGCGACGCCGACCACCCCGCTGACCACCGCGTAGCCGATCAGCACGAGCGCGCCGACCCACCACTCGGGGGTGAAGTCCGTCTGGCCCTCGCTGACCATGACGGTCGAGGCGACGGCCGGCCAGATCACCTGCCACTTGGCCACGGCCTGGTTCTCCAGCACGTTCGCCAGCAGCATGAACAGCAGCCCCACCACCTGCGTGCCGACCAGGTAGAGCACCGCGGCGGTGATCACCGCGCCGAGCTGGTTGGTGATCAGCGTGCCGATCCCCACGCCGAGGACCGTCCAGATCGCGTACGCCAGCAGGTTGAGCAGCAGCGCCCGCTGCACGGCCCACTCGTCGAGCAGGGTGCCGTAGTCGTTGATCGACAGGAAGACCGCCCCGGCGGCCAGGTCGATCACGGTGGTCACCAGCCAGAACCCGAAGCCCAGCAGGCTCGCCGCGACGAGCTTGCTGAGGATCACCGACGTGCGCCGCGGCGTGGACAGGAACGTCGTGGTCGCCGTCTGGTGGAAGAACTCGTTGGTGACCATCAGGATGCCGATCAGCATCACGAACATCAGGCCCAGGTACTGCCCGGAGGTGTAGAGGTTGGCGGCCTGCGCCGCCGCGGACGCCATGTCGCCGGTGACGCCCAGGCTCTCGCCCTTGCCGCTCAGCGTCTCGTCGGCGACCCAGGCGTTGAACGCGAACGCCAGCGCGATCGACAGGAACGCGCCGATGGCCAGCCACCACCACGTGCTGGTGGTGCGGATCTTGAGCAGCTCGGATCGGACGAGGTTCATCGGATGCCCGCCTTTCCGGCCGTCAGCTCCAGGAAGACCCGTTCCAGGTCGGGCCGTTCCGTGGTCAGTTCGTGTAGTTCGACGCCGGCGGCCAGGGCGACCCGGCCCACGGTCGGGGCGTCCACCCCGCCCACCAGCAGGGCGCCGTGCTCGTCGACGTCGACGGTGGCCGGGCCGTCCTTCAGCGCCACGGTCAGCGCGTCGGCCTGCGGGGTGCGCACGCGCACCCGGACGCCCTGCGCCATCGACCCGATCACGTGCTCGACCGTGCCCTGCCGGACGAGCTGGCCGGCGGCGATGATCACCACGTCGTCGGCGAGCAGCTGCATCTCGGACAGCAGGTGGCTGGAGACCAGCACGGTGCGGCCCTCGTGCGCGAGGTTCTTGAGGAACCCGCGCATCCACCGGATGCCCTCCGGGTCCAGGCCGTTGGCCGGCTCGTCGAGGATCAGCACCCGGGGGTCGCCGAGCATCGCGGCGGCGATGCCGAGCCGCTGCTTCATGCCGAGCGAGTAGCCCTTGAACTTGCGGTTCGCCGCCGGCGTGAGCCCGACCAGCGCCAGCGCCTCGTCGGCCCGCTGCTTCGGCAGCCCCGCCGCCGCGCAGAGCACCCGCAGGTGGTTGATCCCGGTGCGGCCCTTGTGCGCGCTGGACGCCTCCAACACCGCGCCGACGTGCCGCAGCGGGTCGGTCAGGTCGGCGTACCGGCGGCCGCTGATGGTCGCCTGCCCGCCGGTCGGGGTGACCAGGTTCAGCAGCATGCGCAGGGTGGTGGTCTTGCCGGCACCGTTGGGGCCGAGGAACCCGGTCACCCGCCCCGGCTCGACCGTGAAGGACAGATTGTTCACGGCCCGGACGTTCTTGTACTGCTTCGTCAGGCCGGACACCACGATCTGACCGTCACTTGTGGGGCTTCGCTGCCCGTCAGTCATTGCTCTCCTTCGTGCGGGGCGTCGGGGTACGCCGTGACACAGCGTGGCGGGCGGGCGCAACGAGGTCAATCAGGCGCGCTCCGTAGATCCACCTCCGCCTCAGGCAGGAGGCCCTCCTCCCCAGGAACGACTACCCGCCGGCCGCCGACACGGCGATCCAGGTCGCCCGGGCCCAGGCAAGGAGGGTGCCGTCGGGGGCGTACAGGCTGGTGTGCACGAGCGCCTTGCGGCCCTCGCCGTCGACCATCGCGCCGGTCACCACGCACTCGTCGCCCGGCTCGGGCAGCGCCGCGACCACCGCCGCGATCCGGCCGAGGACGTACGGTCGGCCGGGGGCGATGACGGCCCAGCCGCCGGGGCAGTCCAGCGCCGCCCAGACCGTGGCGGGGGTGACCGATTCCGGCACGCGGAACGGCGCGGCGGTCCGGCCGTCCGGCAGCCGGCCGGGGAAGATCCGCAGGCCGTCGGGGCGGTCCGGGCCGCAGACGTAGCAGCCCGGGAAGGGGTGGTCTACCAGTCCGGGGTACGCCGCCGACGCGGCCCGCGCGGCCGGCAGGTCCACCGGCGGCACGACCGCGCGGGGATCCTCCGTGGGGCGGACCTGGGCGACGACCAGGCCCTCCGGGTCGCGGACCTCCCCGTCGACGAGAGTGAGCAGGGTCTCCAGCGGGGGCGGGCGGCGCAGCGTCACCTCGACCGGCCCCGGGGCGCCGGACGCGGCGGCGAAGACCCCGGCGCTCCAGCCGCCGTTGCCCGAGCCGGGCGGCCCGTTGTGGCGCGACTCGATGATCATCAGACACCTCCCGCGGCGCGGCGTCCGGCCCCGTCGCCGGCCCGCCCCCGGCAGCCTCGCACGCCCGCCGGCCGGCCCCGCCACGGGTCGCCGACCGCCGTTCACCTCATCGACACTCCTCACCCCAACGCCCGGCAACCCGGGCCGCCTACACAGGTGCCATGGCCGTTCTGCACGCCGCTGGCGCACCCCTGACGACCAGCGGATACACCCTGCTGATCGCCGACGACCCGAGCGAGGTCGCGGCCGCGCAACGCCTCCGTCACGAGGTGTTCGCCACCGAGCTCGGCGCCACCCTCCGCCCCGACGCCGCCGGACGCGACGTCGACGAGTTCGACCCGTACTGCGACCACCTGATCGTCCGGCAGGAGAGCACGGGCGAGGTTGTCGGCACGTACCGGCTCCTCCCGCCGGGCCGCACCGACCGCCGGTACGCCGAGACCGAGTTCGACCTCGCGGCGCTCGACCCGCTCCGGGAGCAGTTGGTCGAGGCCGGTCGCTCCTGCGTGCACCCCGACCACCGCTCCGGCGCCGTGATCAACCTGATGTGGGCCGGCATCACCCGCTACCTGCACCTGCGGGGGTCGCGCTGGCTCGGCGGCTGCGCGTCGGTGCCGGTGGCCGACGGGGGTGGGGCCGCCGCCGCGGTGTGGGACGAGGTCCGGGCCCGGCACCTGGCCCCGCCGCCGCTGCGGGTGCGTCCACGCCACCCCTGGTTCGCCGAGCCGGGCGCGACGACCGGGCCGGCCGACGGTCCGGCGGGGCGGGCCGTGCTGCCGCCGCTGCTGCGCGGCTACCTGCGCCTCGGCGCCTGGGTCTGCGGGGAACCCGCGTACGACCCGGAGTTCGGGGTGGCCGACTTCTACGTGCTCTTCTCCCTGGACCGGATGAACCCCCGCTACCTGCGGCACTTCCTGGGCGGGGCCGAGCGGTGAGTGCGACACCTCTCTGGCTGCCCGCGTCGGGCTGCGGGCCGGCCTGCCTCCCGGCCGCTGGCGCGGCACCGGCCGCGCCGGCGACCCGGCGGGCGGCCCGGCTGCTGGCGGTGCTCGGGATGCTGCTGGCGGGCACGGTGCTGGCCGCGCTGCTGCCGGTGCTGCCGGCGGGGGAGCGGGCCGTGGCCGTGCGCGGCTGGGCCCGGGGGGCGCTGCGCGCCCTCGGCGTACGCCTGGTGGTGCGCGGCCGGGCACCGCGGCGGCCGGCGTTGCTGGTGGCCAACCACGTCTCCTGGCTGGACGTGCTGGCGCTGCTGGCCGTCGCACCGGCCCGGATGGTGGCCAAGCGGGAGGTGCGGTCCTGGCCGCTGGTCGGGCTGCTCGCGACCGCGGCCGGCACCGTCCTGGTCGACCGGGCCCGGCCGCGCGACCTGCCGGCGACGGTGGCCCGGGTCGCCGCCACCCTGCGCGCCGGCCGCCCGGTGGCGGTCTTCCCGGAGGGTACGACGTGGTGCGGGGCCGCCGACGCGGTCGGCTGCCGCCCCGGCCGGGGGTTCCGCCCGGCCCTGTTCCAGGCGGCGATCGACGCCGGGGCGCCGGTGGTGCCGCTACGGATCGGCTACGCGTGCGCGGCGACCGGCGTGCCGACCACGGCCGCCGCCTTCGTCGGTGACGACAACCTGCTCCGCTCGCTGGGTCGGGTGCTCGCCGCCCGCGACCTGGAGGTCCGGGTGACCGTCTCCGCCGCGCTGCACCCCGCGCGGGACGCCGACCGTCGGCTGCTTGCCCGGACGGCCGAGTCGGCCGTGCACCTCGTGCCGCCGCCGGCCGGGGCGGCGGCCCCGGGCGCGCCGGTCCCCGTGCCGGTGCTGTCCCCGCCGGTGCTGTCCGCGCCGGTCCCTGTGCCGGTGCTGTCCCCGCCGGTGCTGTCCGCGCCGGTCCCTGTGCCGGTGCTGTCCCCGCCGGTGCTGTCCGCGCCCGTCGCCGTGCCGGTGCCGTCCCCGCCGGTCGCCGCGCCGTCGGAACCGGGGCCGCCCGCCGGGCCGGCCGGACCGGAGCGGAGGCTCGACCTGGCCGCCTGACCCCCGCCGGCGAGGACCGTCCGCCGTCCGGCGGCCTCGCTTGCCATATCGCGATGTATCGCGTTACTGTCCTGCCGTGGTACGCGCCGGGCCGGCGCGTCACCGGAGGGAGGACCGATGACCGGCTGGACCGTGGACGCCCCGCAGCGGCTCACCCTGGACGGGCCGGTCACCCGGCTGGACGTCCACCTGCTCAGCGGCCGCCTCAACGTGGTGGCCGCCGACGGCCCGGCCCGGGTCGACGTCACCCGGGTCGGTCGCCGGCCGGTCCTGGTCGAGCACCGGGACGGTCGGCTCTCCGTACGCCAGCAGCGGCGCCGGCGGTGGTCGGAGTTCGTCTGGTGGGTGGGGCCGCTGGCCCGGCTGGCCCGGGTCGACGTCTCCGTCGCGGTCCCCGCCGACGTGCTGGCCGACCTCGAACTGGTCGAGGGCTCGCTGGTCGCGTCGGGCCTGCGCGGCCGGACCCGGGTGGAGGTGACGGCGGGGCGGATCACGCTGATGGGGCTGCGCGGCCCGACGTCGGCGAAGACCACGTCGGGCCCGGTCGAGGCGCTCGGCGTGTCCGGCGACCTCGACCTGGAGACGGTCTCGGGCGAGGTGACCGTCGCCGACAGCGCGGCCGGGCAGGTGCGCGCGACCACCGTCACCGGCGCCATCACCTGCGATCTGGACAACCCCCGACGCAGCGACATCCGGCTCAGCACGATCTCCGGCGGCATCACCGTCCGGGTCCGCGAGGACAGCGACCTCGCCGTGCGCCTGCACACCACGTCGGGCCGGATCACCAGCGGCTTCGCCCAGGTGCGGGGCAGCGCCGCCCCCGGGGCGGTGGTCGACAGCGAGGGAGTGCTCGGCGCGGGCGAGGGTAAGCTCTGGGCTTCCGCCACCTCGGGCAGCATCGCGCTGCTCGCCCGCCGGGTGGACGACCAGGAAGAGGAGCTGCCGTGACCGCCGTGTTCAGTCACGGGCGGCTCCGGCTCTACCTGCTCAAGCTCCTCGACGACGGCCCGAAGCACGGCTACGAGCTGATCCGCCTGCTGGAGGAGCGGTTCCTCGGCCACTACGCGCCCAGCGCCGGCACCATCTACCCCCGGCTGCAGCGGATGGAGGCCGACGGGCTCGTCACCCACACCGCCGTCGGCGGCCGCAAGGTCTACGAGATCACCGAGGCCGGCCGGGCCGAGCTGCGCCAGCGGGCCGGCGAGCTGGCCGCCCTGGAGTCGGACATCGCGGCCTCGGTCGAGGACCTGTCCGCGCTGGCCGGGGAGATCCGCGACGAGGTACGCGGCTCGGTCCGCGACCTGAAGCGGGAGCTGCGCGAGGCGGCGCGGCAGACCCGACGGGCCCGCTGGACGCCCCCGGCGCCCGGTCCGGCGCCCGCCCCCGGCCCCGCCCCAGGGCCGGGAACGACGCCGCTCGCCGAGTTCGACCAGCGGCTGGCGGCCTTCGCCGTCGAGGTGGGCGCCCTGGTGCGGGCCCGCAGGCTCACCGATTCGCAGCTGCGTACGGCGATCCGGCTGCTCGACGGCGCGTTGGACGGGCTGCGGCGGCTCCTGCGCTGATCACGACGGTCGGCTCACAGGCTTTTTCCAGGAAGTGCTCAGCGCGGACGCAGCGAGAGCGCGGATGATGGGCGCATGGCCGCTACCCAGACCGAGGCGCGACTGCTCGTCGTCGAGGATGACCCCAACATCCTCGAACTGCTCTCCGCGAGCCTGCGCTTCGCGGGCTTCGACGTGGCCACCGCGACGAGCGGCAGCGCCGCCCTGCACGCCGCCAAGGACCACCGGCCCGACCTGGTCGTGCTCGACGTGATGCTGCCCGACCTGGACGGCTTCGAGGTCATCCGGATGCTCCGCGAGGGCGGCACGCGCACGCCCGTGGTCTTCCTCACCGCGCGCGATGCCACCGACGACAAGATCCGCGGGCTGACCCTGGGCGGGGACGACTACGTCACCAAGCCGTTCAGCCTGGAGGAGCTGACCGCCCGGATCCGGGCGGTGCTGCGGCGGACCAGCACCGGCGAGCAGGCGCCCTCCCGGCTGACCTTCGCCGACCTGGAGCTGGACGAGGAGACCCACGAGGTGCACCGGGCCGGCCAGCGGGTGCAGCTCTCGCCGACGGAGTTCAAGCTGCTGCGCTACCTGATGCTGAACGCCAACCGGGTGCTGTCGAAGGCGCAGATCCTCGACCACGTGTGGAACTACGACTTCCGGGGCGACGACAACATCGTCGAGTCCTACATCTCCTACCTGCGCCGCAAGGTGGACAACACCCAGCCCCGGCTGATCCACACCCTGCGGGGCGTCGGGTACGTGCTACGCAAGCCGGCGGCGTGAACCCGGTCCACCAGGGGAAGGCATGGCTGCGCGGCGTCCCGCTGCGGGTGAAGCTGGTCGCCGCGGTGCTCGCCCTGGTCGCCGCCGCCCTCCTGGTGATCAGCGCACTGACTGCCTTCTTTCTCCGCGATTACCTGGTCGGCCAGGTCGACGCCCAGATCAAGTCGGCCAGCCAGGGGCTCGGGCAGGCGCTTCCCGGGCTGCGCACCGGTCAGGTCCAGGCGATGCTGCCCAGCAGCTACGTCGTCTCGCTCGCCGACGAGGAACGGGTGTACCGGCCGGTCTACGACGACATCAGCCTCGACCCCGAGCAGCTGCCGAACTTTCCCACCGACCTGAGCGGATTCGTCGCGCTCGAGGGCGAGCCTGTCTACGTCTTGTCCCGGGACGGTCACACCCGCTGGCGGGTGGTCTACGCGGGACAGGAGGACGGCTCGGTACTGGCCGTGGGGCAGCCGCTCACCCAGGTGGATCGCGCCGTCAAGCAGCTGATCTGGATTGACCTGCTGGTCGGCGGGTCGGTGCTGATCCTGCTCGCCTCGATCGGCGCGGCGATCGTCCGGACCAGCCTGAAACCGCTGGTGGAGATCGAGCGTACGGCCGCCGCCATCGCCGGCGGTGACCTCACCCGGCGGGTGCCCGACCCGGAGGAGGGGCAACCCGTACCGACCTCGGAGCTGGGCCGGCTCTCCCGGGCGCTGAACGCCATGCTGACGCAGATCGAGGCCGCCTTCACCGCCCGGGCCGCCTCGGAGACCGCCGCCCGGGCCGCCGAGACCACGGCGCGGGACGCGGCTGGCGCGGCGCGGGCGTCCGAGGCGCGGGCCCGGCGCTCGGAGGAGCGGATGCGGCAGTTCGTCGCGGACGCGTCGCACGAGCTGCGGACGCCGCTGACCACCATCCGGGGCTTCGCCGAGCTGTACCGGCAGGGCGCGGCGAGCGCGCCGGAGCAGACCGCCGACCTGCTGCGCCGCATCGAGCAGGAGGCGGCCCGGATGGGGCTGCTGGTGGAGGACCTGCTGCTGCTGGCCCGGCTGGACCGGGAACGGCCGCTCGCCCTCGCCCCGGTGGAGCTGCCCGTGCTGGCCAGCGACGCGGTCGAGGCCGCCCGGGTGGTAACGCCGGAGCGCCGGGTGGAGCTGGAGATCGAGCCCGGGTCCGGCCCGCTGGTGGTCTACGGCGACGACGCCCGGCTCCGTCAGGTGATCGGCAACCTGATGACCAACGCCCTCACGCACACCCCGCCGGACGCCTCGGTGACCCTGCGGCTGCGGGCCGAGCCGGGCAACCTGGCCGTGGTGGAGGTGGCGGACACCGGCCCCGGGCTCACCCCGGACCAGGCGGAGCGGGTCTTCGAGCGCTTCTACCGGGTGGACGCGGCACGTACCCGGCGGGCCGGCGGCAACACCGGCACCGGGCTCGGCCTGGCCATCGTGGCGGCGCTGGTGCGCGCGCACCACGGCACCGTCGAGGTGGCCGAAACCCCGGGCGGGGGCGCGACCTTCCGGGTCCGGCTGCCGCTCGTGCCCGACATCGAGGGTGATGGCGAGTGACTTTCAGCCAACATTCAGGCCGGTTCCAGGCTGGTCGCAGTGGCCCGAGCGAAGGTGGATCCATGACCGAGTACGAGTCCGACCCGCAGCGCCGGCCGGCCGCCACCGACGCCGAGCCGTCGCACCCCACCGCCGAGCTGCCGCGCGTCGAGCGCGCGCAGTCCGACTCCCGCCCCGACCCCGCCCCGGCCGCCCTCGGGGACACCGCCGCCCCGGCGTCGGCCGCATCCGCCGCCCCGGCGTCGGCCGCACCCGAAGCGACGGGCGGCGACGCCTTCCGTACCGCCGAGCCGGACCGGACCACCGACGCCCCGGTCGCGGGCGACGTCGCAGCGCGCGCCCCGGAGCCGGCCCGCGCCCCCGAGGGCGTCACCGCCCCGGACGCGGTCCGTGGCCCCGGCGTCCCGGCCGGGCAGCCCACCCCGGCGGGACCGTTCCCACCCGCCACGGCCGCCCCGCCCTACCCCGTGTCCGGTCAGGCGCCGGGCGGCCACCCGCACGCGGCCGGGCAGCCCGGCCAGCCGCAGGGCACGCCGTACCCGGGCGCGCCGTGGTACGGCCAGCAGTCCGGCTGGAGCGGGGGACAGCCGGGACAACTGGGTGCGGGCTACGGCCAGCACCCGCACCACCCGGGCCAGCCGGTGCCGCCCTGGGCCCCCGTGCCGGCGGTCGGCCCCCGGCCGGGCCGGATCGCCAAGCTCGCCGGCGCCGGCGTCGCGGTCTTCGCCCTGATGCTCGGCTCGGGCGTCGCCGGCGGGGCGCTCGCGCTCGCCGTGGACGGCGACTCCGGGATCACCCGCACCTACTCCGCCGCGCCGGTGATCAACAGCGCCGACCTGCCCCGGATCGCCGCCGCCGTGCAGCCCAGCGTCGTCTCCATCGCCACCGACAGCGGCGAGGGCTCCGGCGTGATCCTCACCGCCGACGGCTACGTGCTCACCAACAACCACGTCGTCGCCTCCGCCGGCCAGGACAGCGTCCGGGTGGTCTTCGCCGACGGCAAGACCGTCCAGGCCCGGATCGTCGGCACCGACCCGAAGACCGACCTGGCGGTGGTGAAGGCCGCCGGCGTCAGCGACCTGAAGCCGGCCACGTTCGGCGACAGCGACGCGATGCAGGTCGGCGACCAGGTGCTCGCCCTCGGCAGCCCGCTGGGCCTCCAGGGCTCGGTCACCGCCGGCATCCTCAGCGCCCGCGACCGCACCATCCAGGCCGGCAGCGGCCAGCAGCGGCAGGAGCCGGGCCAGGGCGCCAGCTCGATCGCCGGGCTGCTCCAGACCGACGCGCCGATCAACCCGGGCAACTCCGGTGGCGCGCTGGTCAACACCCGGGGCGAGGTGATCGGCATCAACACCGCGATCGCCACCGCCGGTCAGGGCAGCACCGGCAACATCGGCGTCGGCTTCGCGATCCCCAGCAACAAGGCCGAGGACGTGGCCGGCAAGCTCCAGCGGGGCGAGAAGGTCAGCCACCCGTCGCTCGGGGTCAGCGTGACGGCCGCCGAGGGCGGCGGGGCGCTGGTCGCCGCCGTCACCTCCGGCAGCGCCGCCGAGAAGGCCGGGCTCCAGCGCGGCGACGTGATCACCCGGTTCGGCGACACGGTGGTCAACGACTCGGACGACCTGGTCGGCGCCGTGCAGGCCGGCAAGGTCGGCGACCGGGTAGCGGTGACCTACAAGCGCAACGGCGCCGAATCCACCGCAACCGTGACGCTCGCCGAGACGTCGTAACCCGTAACCGAGACTTTCCTCCTCCCTCCGGCGGCGGGTGGCGGGGCCAAGGGGGTTGGCTCCGTCACCCGCCGCTTCCTCTGACGGCGGTTCGCCCGGTGCGGGTGAGCCGCCGTCACCCGTCGGGCCGGCATCGTCGGTGGCAGACCGGCGATGGCGTACGGAGGGATGCGATGACCACGGCAGCGGCCGTCCGGACCGACGATCGGATCCAACGGGACGTGCTCGACGAGCTGGCCTGGGACGCCCAGGTGCAGCCGAACGACATCGGGGTGACCGTCGCCGACGGCGTGGTCACGCTGACCGGTTGGGTGGACGGCTCTGCCCGCAAGTGGGCGGCGCAACGCTGCGCGCAGCGCGTACGCGGGGTGCGGGCGGTCGCCGACGACATCGAGGTGCGCCTGCCCGGCGAGGCGGGGCGTACGGACGCCGAGATCGCGATCGCGGTGAGCCGGGCGCTGGAGTGGGACAGCTTCGTCCCCGCCGAGCTGCTGGACGTCACGGTTGCCAACGGGTGGGTGATGCTGCGCGGCGAGGTGGAGTTCGGCTGGCAGCGGCGTACCGCCGAACGGGAGGTGCGCCGGCTGCGCGGCGTGCGCGGGGTGACGAACCTGGTCGAGGTGCGCCCCGCCGCCCGTCCGGACGCCGAGCGGATCCGGCGCGACCTGCAGCGGGCGCTGCTGCGGGGGATCGGCACCGAACGGGTGACCGTCGAGCTGGACGGGGACACGGTGATCCTCGGTGGCGTGGTCCGTTCCTGGTGGGAACGGGACGAGGCGGAGCGGCTGGCCTGGTCCGCCGCGGGAGTGCGGGCGGTGCGGGACCGCCTCCTCGTGGGCGGGTGAACGCCCGGCTTGTCCGGTTTAGCCGTGCCGTCACCGGGAAACCGCCCTCGATCCCGCCGTGTGGGGTGACCGGCCGGAGCGCATCCGGCGCCGGCTGCCCACCCGCACCACCGACCGACGGGGAGGACTCGTGGCCGTGAACCACCTGCCGACCGACCGGGCGGCGGAACGGCCGTTGCGGATCGCGATGGTGGTGCCGCCGTGGCTGTCGATGCCCCCGCCCGGCTACGGCGGGCTGGAACAGGTGGTGACCGGCCTGGTGGAGGCGTTGAGCGAGCGGGGACACGCGGTGACCGTGTTCGGGGCGGGTCAGGAGCACGGCACCCCCGCCGACTTCGTCTCCACCGTGCCGGAGCTGCAGTACGAGCGGCTCGGCGAGGCGCTGCCCGAGCTGGCCCACCTGGCCCGGGTCAACCACCTCGTCGACGCGGCCGACTTCGACGTCGTCCACGACCACACCACGATCGGCCCGCTGGTCGCCGGCCGCCGGGCGGTTCCCACCGTGGCCACCGTGCACGGCAACCCCGTGGGCGAGTACGGCGCCGTGCTCAGCGACACCGACCCGGGCGTCGGGCTGGTCGCCATCTCCCACGCCCAGCGCCGGCTCAACCCGCGACTGCCCTGGGTCGGCACGGTGCACAACGCGATGGACGTCCAGGGCATCCCGCACAAGACCGCGCCCAGTCACGGCCCGGTGCTCTGGCTGGCCCGGTTCAGCCCCGACAAGGGCCCGGACGTCGCCATCCGGGCGTGCCGGGTGGCCGGCCTGCCGCTGGTGCTCGCCGGCAAGTGCAACGAGCCGCCCGAACGCCGCTACTTCGAGGAGGCGGTCCGGCCCGTGCTCGGCGAGGACGTCCACGTGGTGCTCGACGCCGACCGGGCGGAGGCGCTGCGGCTGCTGGTCGAGGCCCGGTGCCTGATCATGCCGATCCAGTGGGAGGAGCCGTTCGGCATGGTGATGGTGGAGGCCATGGCGACGGGCACCCCGGTGGTGGCCCTGAACCGGGGGGCCGTGCCGGAACTCGTCCGGCCCGGGGTGACGGGCCTGATCTGCGAGGGCGTGGACGACCTGCCCAGCGCGCTGCGTGCCGTGCCCGGCCTCGACCCGGCGGACTGCGTCGCGCACGTGGCGCAGAACTTCTCCACCGCCCAGATGGCCGCCGGCTACGAGCAGGTGTACCGCCGCTTCATCGCCGACGCGGCCCGGTCCGCCGGGGTCCGGGAGCCGGCCCGGGTGGCCGGGCGTTGACCGTGGCCGGCCGTACCTGACCGGCCCGCTCCGGCGGCCCGCTCAGCCCGCGCCGTCCGGCGCACCGAGGCCCGGCCGGCACCGGCACCGGACGGCCGCTTTCCGGCCCGTGCCAGGATGAGGCCATGGCGCGGGGACCGGTGGCGTTCGTGCTCGGGGGCGGGGGAGTCCTCGGCGCGGTCGAGGTGGGCATGCTGCGGGCCCTGTTCCGGGCCGGGATCCGGCCCGACATGGTGCTCGGCACCTCGATCGGGGCGGTCAACGGCGCCCTGGTCGCCGCCGAACCGTCCGAGGCGGTCACCGACCGGCTGGTCCGGCTCTGGGCCTCGCCGGAGGCGAGCGAGGTGTACGGCGACTCGGTGGCCCGGCAACTGCGCCGGTTCGCCGCCCGGACCCACCTGCACTCGCCCCGCCCGCTGCGCAAGCTGCTGGAGAGCGAGCTGGGCGCGGAGACCACCTTCGCCGATCTCCGGGTGCCGTTCCGCTGTTGCGCCGCGAACATCGAGCGGGCCGCCGAGCACTGGTTCGACAGCGGTCCGCTGGTGCCGGCCGTGCTGGCCTCCGCCTCGGTGCCGGGGCTGCTGCCGCCCGCCCGGATCGACGACCAGCACTACGTCGACGGCGGGATCGTCAACTCCATCCCGATCGGCGAGGCCGTCGCCGCCGGCGCCGGGCGGATCTTCGTACTCCAGGTCGGGCGGATCGAGCGGGAGCTGAGCCCGCCCCGGCGGCCCTGGGAGATCGCCCAGGTCGCGTTCGAGATCGCCCGGCGGCACCGGTTCGCCCGGGAGATGGCGGCCCTGCCCGACGGGGTGGAGGTGCACGTGCTGCCCACCGGCGGGCTGAACCCGCGCGACGACACGCCGTGGGCGTACCGGGACATGGCGGCGGTGGGGCGGCGGATCAGCCGGGCCTACACGGCCTCGCGGCACTACCTGGCCACCCAGGTGGAGCGCTGATGCCTCTGCCGCCGCGGTGGGTACGCCGGGTGCTCCTGGCCCCCGGCGTGGTGCTGCTCGCCTTCCTGGTGGTGACCACCCTGCCGGTCTGGGCGCTGCTCGCGGCGGCCGCCTCGCCGCTGGTCCCGGGCCGGCTCCGGCCGCTGCGACTGCTCTGGATCGGCTGCGTCTACCTGGTCTGGGACGCGGCGGCGCTGCTCGCGCTCTTCGGGCTCTGGGTCGCCTCCGGCTTCGGCTGGCGGGCCCGCTCGCCGGCCTTCCAGCGGGCGCACTACGTGCTCGCCGGCTGGTTCCTGCGGGTGCTCTTCTGGCAGGCCCGCTGGACGCTGCACCTGAGCATCGACGTGGTGGGCACCGATCCCGACACGGCCCTGCCCGGCCGGCCTGAACTGGTGCTCTGCCGGCATGCCGGCCCCGGCGACTCGTTCATCCTGATCCACGCCCTGGTGAACTGGTTCAACCGGGAGCCGCGGATCGTGCTCAAGGACAGCCTCCAGTGGGATCCGGCGATCGACGTGCTGCTCAACCGGCTGCCCAACCGCTTCCTCGCGCCCGGTCCAGATGGGCGGGGCTCGGTGACCGAGCAGATCGGGCACCTGGCCGAGGGCCTGGACGACGACGACGCCTTCGTGATCTTCCCGGAGGGCGGCAACTTCACCCCGCGCCGCCGGCTGCGGGCCATCGCGCGGCTGCGCGCGCTGGGCCTGGAGCGCATGGCGCTGCGCGCGGAACGGATGCGGCACGTGCTCGCCCCGCAGCCCGGCGGGCTGCTCGCGGCCCTGGACGCCGCCCCCGACGCCGGGGTGATCTTCGTGGCGCACACCGGCCTGGACCGGATGCTCACCGTGACCGACGTGTGGCGGGAACTGCCGATGGACAAGCGGATCGTCATGCGCTTCTGGTCGGTGCCGCCCGAGGAGGTGCCGACCGGCCGGCAGGAGCGGATCGACTGGCTCTTCGACTGGTGGGCGCGGATCGACGAGTGGATCGCGGCCAATCGGGACGGCGCCGCGTAGGGTGCGCTGGTGGACCAGATCTGCGTGGTGACGACGGTGGTGGACGCGCGGTCGGTCGCCGACGTGCTGGCGGCCGCGGCCGTCGCCGGGCGGCTGGCGGCCTGCGCGCAGGTGGGCGGCCAGGTGGACAGCACCTACTGGTGGCGTTCCGGGGTGGAGACCAGCACCGAGTGGTCGGTGCAGTTCAAGACCGCGCCGGACCGGGCCGCCGCGCTGGTGGAGCAGATTCGCGCCAGCCATCCGTACGAGGTGCCGGAGATCCTGGTGACCCGGGTGGACAGCGGCGACCCCGCGTACGCCGCCTGGGTGCACGAGCACACCCGGCCCTGAGTACGCGCACTCTGGGGCGGTGACGGGAGCCGGCCGACAATGGCCGGGTGCAGAACACCGGTTACCCCTGTCCCGCCTGCGGCGCACCGGCCTCCCTCGGCTCCGGCTGCTCCGGTTGCGGGCGACCGCCGTACCCGGCCGCCGCCGAGGTGATCCGGCTCGACCGGGAGATCGTCGCGCTCGGCGGCGAGGTCGAGCGGGCCCGCGCGGCGTACCAGGGGCTCGTCGACCGGCTGGCGGCGAGCCGGCGGCGCCGGGCGGAGCTGGCCGCCGCGATCCGGGCGGAGTTCCCGGGCCCCGCCGCGCGTCCGGCTCCCGCCGCCGTCCCGGCGTTCGCGCCGGCCCGCCCGGCGCCGGCGTGGCCCGCCGGGGGGCCGGTCGCGCCCGTTCCCGCGCCGGCCGCCGTCGGCGGGGCGGAGACCTCGACCCGGACGGTCCAGAGCCTGCTCTTCGTCCTCGGCGGACTGCTGCTGGGCACCGCGGCGGTGGTCTTCACGGCGGTCGCCTGGGCGGCGGTCGGGGTCGCCGGCCGGGCCCTGATCCTGGCCGCGTTCACCGCGCTCGCCCTGGCCGCGCCGCTGGTGGCGGTGCGGCGGGGGCTGCGCGGCACGGCGGAGACCTTCGCCGCGGTGGGGCTGCTGCTGGTGCTCCTCGACGGGTATGCCGCCTGGACGGTGGACCTGTTCGGGGTGGCCGGCTGGCCCGGCACCCGCTACGCCGCGCTGGTCGGGGGGGCCGGCGCGGCGGTCGCGGCCGGCTACGCCCGGCTCAGCGGGCTGACCGTGCCGTGGTTCGCGGCCCTGGTGACCGCGCATCCGGTGCTGCCCCTGCTCGCCGTCGCGGCCCGGCCGGACGCCGCCGGCTGGGCGGTGGTCTTCGTCGGGGTGGCGCTGCTCGACCTGGCGGTGCTGGTCGCGCTGCGTCCTCGGGGCGGCCCGGCGGGCGGCGCCGCGACCCCGGCCGACGGGTCACCGACGGTCGCGGCACCCGGGCCCGGGGCGCCCACGCCGGCGGTGCCGGGGCCGGCGGTCGCGCCGCCCGGTCCGGCCGTCGCGCCACCCGGTGCGGGGGGCGGATCGGGGGAGCGTCCGGTGGTCATCGCCGGGCGCGTCGTCGCCTGGATCGGGTACGCCGGCGCGCTGGCCGTGGCCGCGAGCTGCGCGCTGGTGCCGCTGGCCCTCGGCCGGGCCGCCGGCACCCCGCTGCTGGCCGGGGGCCCGCTGCTGCTGGTGGCGCTGACGTTGCTCGGCGCGGCGGTGTTCACCGGCGGTCGGGTGTTCCGCGCCGTCGCCGCCGGGCTGCTGGTGCCGGTGCTGGCCGGGGCGGTCGTCCGCCCCGTCGCGGAGCTGGGGACGGCACCGGTGCTCACGGCGCTGGTCGTGGTGGCGCTGGCCGGCGCGGTGCGGCTGCTGCCCGCCGGCTGGCGGACCGGTCCCCGGGTCGGCGCGCTGCTGGTGGCCGGCGGGACCGCCCAGCTCGCCGTGCTGGGAGCCGTGGTGCTCGCCGGCGGTGCGGTCGGTCGGTCGCTGCCGCCGTGGCACGGCGCCGCCGCCGGGCCGGACATCGCCCGGGGCTGGCAGTTGCCGGTGGTGATCGCGCTGACCCTGGCGGCCCTGGGGCTGCTGCTGCCCCGGGCCGCCCGGCCGGCGCTGGCCGCGTTCGGCGTGGCGGCCACCGTGCTCGCCGTGCCCGCCGGCTGGCCGTCGCCGTGGCCCGCCGTGGTGGCCCTGGACCTGGCGGCGGGGGTGGGCCTGCTGGCCGTCGGGGTGGGGCGGCCCGGCACCCGGTCCTGGACGGCGGTGACGGCGGCGGCGTCCGGAGCCCTCCTGCTCGGGCACGGGCTGCTGGTGGGGCTCGCTGCCCCCGGCGGGGCGGGGGCGGCGCTCGCGGTGGTCCTGGCCGCCGGGCTCGCCGTGGCCGCCGCCGGGCGGCGCGGCACGGCCGTCCAGCGCGGGATCGCCGGGGTGTCCCTGGCCGTCGCGTCGCCCGCGGTGCCGGCCGTCGCGGCCGTCGCCCTGATCGCGGCCGGAGCGCCGGCCTGGTGGCAGGCGCGGGCGGCGCTGGCCGCCGTCGCGGTGCTGCCGGTCGGGCTGCTCGCGGTCCGCCGGCACTGGCCCGACCTGCGGACGTACGCCTCCGTCGGGCTCGCCGTGGCGGTCGCGCTGGTCGGGTTGGCGCCGGTGGTCGTACCGGCCGACGAATCGGTGGCGCTCTACGCCGCCGTGGCGGTCCTGCTGGCGACGCTGAGCGGTGCGGCGCGCTCCGACACCGTCCTGCGGGTGGCCGGCGTCGGGCTGCTGGTGATCTCCCTCGCCGCCGCCGCGCCAGCGGCGTTGACGGTGCTCCTCGCCCCGTACGGCGGGGTGTCGCCCTGGTCCGGGGCGCCCGCGGTCGAGCCCGTCCCGGGTGCGTTCCCGGCCGGCGTGGCGCTGGCCGCGCTGGCGGTGGCCGCGCTGCTGGCGGCGCGGCCCGACCGAGCTGTCCCGGGCGCGGTCGGGCCCGGTGCCGGCAGGTCCGGCGCCGCCGGGGGCGGTGCCGGCAGGTTCGGCGCCGCCGGGGCCGGTGCCGGTACGCCGGGTGCGTTCGGGTCCGGTGCCGGCATGCCAGGCGCCGGCGGAGCGTCGGCGCGCGGCGGGTGGTGGCCGGCCGCGCTCGTCGCGCTGCCGTTCGCGGCGACCGCCCTGCCGGTGCTGCTGGTCGCCGTCGGCGCGCCGTGGCCGGTGGCGCCGGCCGCCACGCTGGCCGTCGGGGTGGTCGCGGTGCTGGTCGCCGCGCTGGCCGCGCCGCGCCCGCTGCTCGCCCCGGTCGGGGCGCCGGTCGGGTTGGCGTTGACCGCCTCCGGGCTGCTCGGGCTGTTGGCCACCAGGGCGGGCACGCTCGCCGGCCTGGGCGTGCTGGTGGTGGCGGCGGCCGTGGTCGGTGTGGCCGCCCGCCGGGACGACGTCCGGCTCGTTGGTCGCCTGGTCGCGGTCGCCGCCGCGACCGGCCTCGCGGTCACCGCGCCGCTGGCCGGCGGGCTGCCGCTGCGGACGGCCGCGTTCAGCGTGCTCGCCGTCGCGGTGCTCACGCTGGCCGCCGCCGCGCTGCTCGGCGGCCAGCGGGCGCCGGTCGGGGCCGCCCCGGCCCGCCAAGCGTCCACCCCGGCGGCGGTGCTGGACGCGGCCGCCCAGGCGGTGGCGCTGGTCGCGCTGCTGCTCGCGGTCGGGGCGCTCCGGCACGCGGCGGCGGTCTGCGTGCTGTGGGGCGCCGCCGTCGCGCTGCGGGTGCTGCGCCCGGGCGAGCCGGCGGGCCGCCGCTGGGCGTTCGCGGGCATCGCCGGCGGCAGCGAGCTGCTCGGCGGCTGGCTGCTGCTGGCCGCCGGGGGAGTGGCGGTCCTGGAGGCGTACACGGTGCCGGCGGCGGCGCTGGCCCTCGGGGCGGGCGTGGCGGCGCTGCGCACCCGGCCTGGGCTGACCAGTTGGCTGGCGCTCGGCCCGGGGCTCGCGGCCGCGCTGCTGCCGAGCCTGGTGTCGGTGCTGGTGGCGCCGGATCCCCAGCCGTGGCGGCGGCTGCTGCTGGGGGCCGCCGCGCTCGGCACGGTGCTCGCCGGGGCGACCCGTCGCTGGCAGGCGCCGGTGCTGCTCGGCGGGGTGACCCTGGCGCTGCTCGCGCTGCACGAGTTGGTCCGCGGGTGGGACCTGCTGCCCCGGTGGATCTTCCTGGCCGTCGGCGGGTTCGCGCTGATCGGTCTCGCCGCCACGTACGAGCGCCGGCGACGGGACCTGGCCCGGCTCCGGGCCGCCGTCGGCCGGATGGGCTGACCGCCGGGGTCCGCGCCCGCCGGCCGGGGTAGGGCAGGCCCTACCCCCGGCCGGGGGGTGGACAGGGTTACTCAGCGCAACCGTTCTCGGGAGACTGGACGGCAGGGGCGCGCCGGCCGGCGCGGTATCCGGGATCGAGGAACGGGAGCCGCAATGGTGCTCGCAGCGGTGGCGGACCCGCCGGTACGGCGGGGCAGTGACTACTCGCAGTTGTCCCGACGGATCAGCGGGGCGGGGCTGCTGGAGCGGCGCCCGGGCCGGTACGTGACGCGGATCGTGCTCACCCTGGGCGTCTTCGCGGCGGGCTGGGCCGCGGTCGGGCTGGTCGGGGACTCGTGGGCGCAGCTCCTGGTCGCCGTGTTCCTGGCCGTCGCCACCACGCAGGTCGCGTTCCTCGGCCATGACGCCGGCCACCGGCAGATGTTCCGCCGGCGCGGGCCGAGCGAGGCGGTGGGCCTGCTCACCGGCAACCTGGCGGTGGGGCTCAGCTACGGCTGGTGGGTCGACAAGCACAACCGGCACCACGCCAACCCGAACCACGAGGACGAGGACCCGGACGTCGGGGCGGGCGCGCTGGTCTGGACGTACGAGCAGGCCGCCGCGACGCGCGGCGTCAACCGCTGGCTCGCCCGTCGGCAGGCGTGGCTGTTCTTCCCGATGCTGCTGCTGGAGGGGCTCGCCCTGCACGTGGCGAGCGTGCAGGCGGTCGTCGGGCGGGAGCCGGACGGCGGGTTCCGCACCCCGATGCGGCACCGGAGGGTGGAGGCGCTGCTGCTGGGCCTGCACGCGGTGGGCTACCTCGGCGGGCTGCTGCTGGCGATGTCCCCGGGCAAGGCGCTGCTGTTCGTCGCCGTCCACCAGGGGCTCTGGGGCCTCTACATGGGCTGCTCGTTCGCCCCCAACCACAAGGGGATGCCGATGCCGACCGCCGACGACGAGCTCGACTTCCTGCGCAAGCAGGTGCTGACCTCCCGCAACGTCCGGGGTGGCCGGTTCGTCGACGTCGCGCTCGGCGGGCTCAACTACCAGATCGAGCACCACCTGTTCCCGAACATGCCGCGGGCGAACCTGCGCCGGGCCCAGCCGATCGTGCGCGCGTACTGCGTCGAGCGGGGCATCCCGTACGCCGAGACGGGGCTGGTGGAGTCGTACCGCCAGGCGCTCGCGCACCTGCACGAGGTGGGCCGGCCGCTGCGCGGCTGAGACGCGCGGCGGGGGCGGCGCCGTCCGGCGCCGCCCCCGCCTCCGTGCGGTCGGGCTCAGGACCCCATGGACTCGATCAGCTCCTGCGGGGCCTCCTGCGTCTCGCTCGCGGCGGGCTTCTTCACGGTGACCGGGGCGCCGAAGTCCGAGTAGGTGGTGGTCATCATGCCCAGCGACTCGTGCAGCACGCTGGTGTCGATGGCGAACTCGACGAGCCGGCCCTGGTCGTCCACCTTGGCGGTGAACGGGACGGCCTTGGCCTTCTCGCCGAGGGCCTTGATGGACGGGTCGTCGGCCTTCGTGCGGGTGTAGTCGAGGGTGCCGGCGTAGCTGCCGGTGCCGGTCTTCTCGACGTCCACCACGCTCTCGATCATCTGCTTCGCGCCGCCCGGGTCGCCCTCGGGCATCAGGTTGAACTGGCCGCTCTTACCGAGCTTGGTGGTGTCCATGTGCAGCCACTTCTTCGGCATCCCCTGCATACCGGTGATCTTCAGGTAGGCGTCGTCGCCGAGCAGCAGGATCCGGAAGGTGCCCTCCGCGCCCAGCTTCATCGTCATGTCGCCGGTCTTGGTGGCCGGGTCCATCACGCCGCTGCCGTTGACGACCGCCGACTTCAGTACCATCCGGACGCTCTGCTGGTTGAGCTTCTGCGCGGCGGCGGTCAGCTCGGCGCGGGCGTCCGCCGGGGCCGAGCTGGCGGGTGCCGCGCCGGTGCCGTTGCCGGCCGGAGCGTCCGCGTCCGTCTTCGTGCCGCACCCGGTGAGACCGAGGCTGAGCGCGGCGACGATAGCGACCCCCGTGGTCGCCAGCCGTCGAGTGTTCATGCTGAGAATCTCCTCTGGCAGGGTGGGCCGGGGGCGACGCCGGTCGCGGCCCGGCCGGGCCGCCGGTCAGCCTAACGTCCGCCGGCCACAGCCGCGGATCTATGTCCCGTCCGGCCGCCCGCCGGGTGGGACACACCTCCCGCCGCTGGTCGGCGTCGTTCCGACCCCTCCCGGTAGGGTCTCCCCATGGCAGACGTGCTCACCGCCGAGGCGGTGCGAGACGAGCTGGGCGGGCTGACGGGCTGGTCGGGAGACCCGACCGGGATCACCCGCACCGTGGAGCTGGCCAGTTTCCCGGAGGCCATCGCGGTCGTCGACCGGGTCGCCGTGACGGCGGAGGAGCTGGACCACCACCCCGACATCGACATCCGCTGGCGCACCCTGACGTTCCGCTGCGTGACCCACTCGGCGCGCGGGGTCACCCGGCGTGATCTGGAACTGGCCCGGCGGATCGACGAGATCGTGGGGAGCGTCCGATGAGATTCGAGATCAGCAAGGTGCTCGACGCCATCGAGGGGCGGGTCTGCACCGACCCGTCGCTGGCCCGGGCCGTCCTCGACCTGGCCGAGGTGATCCGCTACCAGGACCTCGACGGCGGCCGGCCGGCCAGCCTGCTCCGCCTCGGCATGGTGATCGACGCCCTCGCCCGGGAGCTGGAGGAGGACAGCGTCCCCGTCTACGCGGTCGTCCACCGGGCGCTGCTCTCCGACGCCGACCTCACCTCCAACGAGCGGATGGTGGTCCGCCGGTGGGCCGACGACGGGCTGGTCGAGGTGCTCGACAACCCGGGCGACCGGATGCTGGAGGTGGCCGACCTGCTCGGGCTGCCGGTGCTCACCCGGGTGCGGACGGACGGCCTGCGCGGGCGCTACCCGTGGCTGGTCGAGCAGCCCGGCCGCGTGCTGGCCCCGGTGCCGGGCGCCGGCGGGCCGGCCTTCGTCGCCCACGTCGGCGGCGGGCACACCCCGGTCGCCGGCGACCGGTCGCCGGCCGGCGTGAAGCTGCTCTCCCGGCAGTGGCGCTGCCCGGAGCCGGGCTGCGCGCTCTTCGGCGGCGGGGGCGGCGGATCCTTCGCCGACCTGGCCCGGGTGGAGCGCAGCCCCGCCGCCCAGCCTCCGCCCTCCCTGCGCGGTGGCGCGCCCACCTGCCCGCGGCACGGCGCCCGGCTCGGCGACGCCGGTCCGCGACCGCGCAGCGAGGTCCTGGCCGTGCGCGTCGGCGGGCTGATCCGGCGCCGCTTCGTGCTCACCGAGGACCAGCCGGCGCTGGTCGGCCGGGCGCCCGACCAGGCCGGCGGGATCGTGCTCGGCCAGTGGCTCAACGACGAGGCGCGCCGTTGGATCAGCCGCAGCCACCTCCGGTTCGAGCTGCGGGTCGGCGAGGTGATCGTGACCGACGTGAGCACCAACGGCTCCGGCATCCGGCCGGGCGGGTCGATGGCGGAGAGCGACCGCGTCCCGCTGGCGCCGAAGCAGTCGCGGGTGGTGGCCGAGGGCGACATGGTCGAGCTCTACCCGGGGGTGCAGATCGGCCGGCCCGGCGAGCTTCCCGCCGGCGCGCCGTACACGCCGAACTCGGTGATGGCCGAGGCCCCCACGATGGCGATGCGCCTGCCCCGCTGACTGCCGGGAAACGACGGCGGGCGCCGGGACCGTGTCCCGACGCCCGCCGCTGTCGTACGGGGTCAGCCGGCCAGCACGGCGGCGAGCTGGGCCACCGCGTGGTCGATCTCCTCCTCGGTGATCACCAGCGGCGGGGCGAGCCGGATGGTGGAGCCGTGGGTGTCCTTGGCCAGCACGCCGCGCTCGGCGAGCCGCTCACACGCCTCCCGGCCGCTCATCAGCGCCGGGTCGATGTCCAGCCCCGCCCACAGCCCGCGGCCCCGCACGGCGACCAGGCCCTTGCCGACCAGCGACTGGAGGCCGGCGTGCAGCCGGGCGCCCAGCTCGGTCGAGCGGCGCTGGAACTCGCCGGTGGCCAGCAGCCTGACCACCTCGGTGGCGACCGCGCAGGCCAGCGGGTTGCCGCCGAAGGTCGAGCCGTGCTGGCCCGGCTTCAGCACACCCAGCACGTCGGAGTTCGCGGACACCGCGGAGACCGGCACGATGCCACCGCCCAGCGCCTTGCCGAGCAGGTACATGTCCGGCACGACGCCCTCGTGCTCGCAGGCGAAGGTGGCGCCGGTGCGGCCCAGGCCGGACTGGATCTCGTCGGCGACGAAGAGCACGTTCCGCTCGGTGCAGACCCGGCGTACGCCCGGCAGGTAGCCCTCCGGTGGCACGACGACGCCCTGCTCGCCCTGGATGGGCTCGAGCAGCACCGCGACGGTGTTCTCGTCGATGGCGGCGGTCAGCGCGTCCAGGTCGCCGTAGGGCACGACCGTGAAGCCCGGCGTGTACGGCCCGAAGTCGGCGCGGGCGTCCTCATCGGTGGAGAAGCTGACGATGGTGGTCGTGCGGCCGTGGAAGTTCCCCTCGGCGACCACGATGTTGGCTTGGCCCGGCGTCACGCCCTTGACCTGGTAGCCCCACTTCCGGGCCACCTTGATGCCGGTCTCCACCGCCTCGGCGCCGGTGTTCATCGGCAGTACGAGGTCCTTGCCGCAGAGCTCGGCCAGCTCCCGGCAGAAGTCGGCGAACTGGTCGTGGATGAACGCCCGGCTGGTGAGGGTCAGCTTGTCGAGCTGCGCGTGCGCGGCCGCGACGAGCTGCGGGTGCCGGTGCCCGAAGTTCAGTGCCGAGTAGCCGGCCAGGCAGTCGAGGTAGCGCCGGCCGTCCACGTCGGTCAGCCAGGAGCCCTCGGCGGAGGAAATGACCACCGGCAGCGGGTGGTAGTTGTGCGCGGTCCACCGCTCCGCGTCGCGGACCGCCTCCGGCGTCCGCAGCATGTCCTCGATCACTTGCTCGCCTTTCCCTGACGGAGTCGCAACGTGCAGCACTTCGGCCCGCCGCCGGCCTTCCGCAGCTCGGACAGGTCGACGCCGATGGTCTCGTAGCCCCGGTCGCGCAGCTTCGCGGCCAGGCCGATGGCCTGTGCGGGCAGCACCACGTGCCGGCCGTCGCTGACCGCGTTCAGCCCGAAGACCTCGGCGTCGGCCAGGGTGGCGTGCACCGCGTCCGGGAAGAGCCGGCGCAGCACGGCCCGGCTGCCGGGCGAGAACGCCTCCGGCAGGTAGGCCACGGTCCGCTCGTCGAGCACGGTGAGCGCGGTGTCCAGGTGGTAGAAGCGCGGGTCGACCAGTTGCATGGTGACCACCGGGTAGCCGAAGACCTCCTGGAGCTGCGCGTGCGAGGCGTGCGCGGTGCGGAAGCCGGTGCCGGCCAGCAGGAAGTCGCCGGCCAGGAGGATGTCGCCCTCGCCCTCGTTGACGTGCTTCGGGTCGTGCAGCTCGAAGCCGGCGGCCTCGAACCAGGCACGGTACGCGGGGGCCTCGTCGGCGCGCTGCGGGTCGCGGAACTGCACGGCCATCGCCTTGCCGTCGATCACCGTGCCGCCGTTGGCGGCGAAGACCATGTCGGGCAGCCCGGGCACCGGAGTGATCTCCTCGACGGTGTGGCCCAGGTCCCGGTAGATCTGGCGCAGCTGCTCCCACTGCCGGACGGCGAGGTCGGCGTCGACCGGGGCCGTCGGGTCCATCCACGGGTTGATCGCGTAGTCGACGGCGAAGTACGTCGGCCGGCACATCAGGAAGCGCTGGCTGGTGGCGTCCATCGTCATTGTCCTGCTCCCAGGGGGTCGGGCGCGCCCCGGCCATCTTCGACCCACGGGGCTGGCGCCGTCCGTCAACGCTATGCGGGCCGGGCCGACAGGATCCACCGGTGATGGTTGCGTGGGGCGGAGGATCGTTGCGTATGAGACCGCGCCGCCGTCGAATCGTTGCGTCCTGGCAGGAGAGGGTCGCGGTCGCCGCCCGTTCGTCCGTCGGCCGCCCGGATCCCCGACGCCGGACGCACTTCGGGGGCGGCGAACCGCCGCCCCCGAAAGGATGTGCCCGGCTGGTGAACCACCAGGCTGGTCGGGCGTCGCCGATGAACCACCGGCACTGCCGGCGCACCGCCGGCGAGCCCGACAGTGCCCGCTAGAAGCGGTCCGCAAACTGTGAGTCGAGCCACTCCCGCAGGCGCCCCACCCAGTCGCCGTCGGTGGTCGGCCAGTCGAACCGGCCGGTCATCGCGAGCACGCCCAGGACCACCGCGCCGAGGCCGAACGCGATGCCCAACAGGGCGTCGGTCTTGCCCGCGATGTGCCGGCGCCGGGTGGCCACGAGACCCAGCACGGCGAGGACCGCACCGACCGCACCGAGCCCGATGCCGTACCCGGCGAGGGTGCCGGTGAGCACGAAGAGGGCGCCGGCAACGCCGACGACCAGGCCGAGCGTGGCGAGCAGGCTGGCCCGGGGCTTCGGGCCGGCGACCACCGGCCGCTCCGGGGCGCGGTCGGCGACGCCGTCGCCGTCCCGGTCGACGGGGTGGTCCACCGGGAGATCCCGGTCCGGCCCGGCGGCCCGCGCCGCCGCAGCGTCCCGGTCCAGGTCGACCGTCCGGCCGTCGACGGTCCGTTCGAGGGCCGGGTCCGCGTCGATGATCCGGGGGTTGCGCCGGGTGTCGTCGTCGGCCGGCCGGGCGGTGGCCGCCCGCGCGACGGCGGCGCGCTCGGCCGCCCGCCGCTCGGCGTCGCCGCCCCGCCCGTCGGGTCCGGTCGCCCGACCGTCGGCTCCGGCCGCGGCGCTGCTGCGGTAGGTCGCCTGGTCGCTGTCCCGGTCGGTCACCACCGGGCGGTCGGCCCGGCCCGTGTCCTCGGCCCGGTCCCGGCCGATCGCGTCGTCGTCCGTCGGCGCCGGCTCCGTCCGGCGCGACAGGGAAGGAATCTTGACCACACCACACCTCCTGATGAATGCGCGGCGGCCGATGGAGCGGGTGGCGCCCGCGCGGTAACGAACCCGAGGTACCCAGCCGCGACCTCCGCGACACCCGGCCGCGTCGGCCCCGGCCCCGTCCCGGCTACCGTTGCCGTCGTGCCTGAGGGACACACCATCCACCGACTCGCCGCGCGGCACGCCGAGCTGTTCGCCGGCGACAAGCCGCACGCCGCCAGCCCGCAGGGCCGCTTCGCCGAGGGCGCGGCCCGGCTCACCGGCACCGTGCTGGAGGCCACCGAGGCGTACGGCAAGCACCTGCTGCACCATTACGCCGGCGAGCTGACGCTGCACGTCCATCTCGGGCTCTACGGCAGGTTCACCGACGGCGCGGGGGAACCGCCGGAGCCGGTCGGCCAGGTGCGACTGCGGCTGACCAGCGACCGGCACTGGCTCGACCTGCGCGGCCCGACCGCCTGCGAACTGCTCACCCCACCCGAGGTGGCGGCGCTGCGCGGCCGGCTCGGCCCCGACCCGTTGCGCGCCGACGCCGACCCCGACCGGGCGTACGCCCGGATCTCCCGCAGCCCCACGCCGCTGGCCGCGCTGCTGCTGGACCAGTCGGTGGTGGCCGGCACCGGGCTGATCTTCGTCACCGAGGCGTTGTTCCGGGCCGGGCTGCCGCCGACGCTGCCCGGGCGGCGGCTGCCCCGCGCCGGCTGGGACGCACTCTGGGCCGACCTGGTGACGCTGATGCGGCTCGCCGTCACGCGCGGCCGGATCGACACCGTCCGCGACGCGCACCTGCCCGAGGCGATGGGCCGCGCCGCCCGGGTCGACCGGCACGGCGGCGAGGTGTACGTCTACCGCCGCCCCGGCGCGCCCTGCCACGTCTGCGGCACGCCCGTGGGCCGGGGCGAGCTGGCCGGCCGCAACCTCTACTGGTGCCCCACCTGCCAACCGGCCTGACGCCCGCCGCGCTCACCCTGGGCCGAGCAGCCAGCGGACCACCTCGACCTGTCGCGGGAAGACCTGCCCCTCGCCGATGCTCCACGCCAGCGTCTGCCCGACCGTCCAGCCCCGCACCCGCTCCCGGTCCAGCCCCAGTTCCGCGCTCAGCCGGTCCAGCCGGTGCCGGACGGCGTCCGGCGAGTGCCCCAGCTCCGCCCCGCGCACCAGCGGCACGACGCCGAACTCCCGCTCGCCGGCCAGCGGCTTCGGGTCGATCACCAGCCACGGCTCCCGGGCCGCCCGCAGTACGTTGCCGGCGTGCAGGTCCTGGTTGACCAGCACCTGCTCGCCCTGACTGCCGACGAGGTCGCCGAGGAGCCCGAGCGCCGCGTCGAGGAGCCGCCGCTCGTACGGCCGGCCGGCCCGTTCCCAGTTCACCGGCAGCCGCTCGCACCACCCGGCGGCCTCCTCGGCGAGCGGGGTGAACGGTGGGCCGGCCGGTCGCCACAGCCGGGGCAGCAGCCCGACCGCCACGTCCAGCGCCGCGTCGGCGGGCAGCTCGTGCAGCGGCGTGCCGGGCACGCACCGCTCCACCAGCAGCGCCCGCCGGTCCGGGTCGTGCGCGAGCAGCCGGGCCGCCCCCGCCCCGGCCCAGTGTTCGAGCGCCGTCGCCTCGTGCACGCTGTCCGGGTCCGGGTACTGGAGCTTGAGCACCGCCGGCGTGCCGTCGGGCAGCGTGGCCGGCAGGGCCAGTGACGCGAAGGCGTACGGGAAGGGGCGTCCCACCCGCAGGTGCCAGCGTTCGACGCACTCCGCCAGCCGGGCCGGCAGCACCGCCCGCCACGCCCGGCCCGCCTCGACTTCCTCGGTCCAGCGCAGCCCGTCGGGGATTTCCAGGTCCACGGCCATCCGGTCATCCTCGGCCACGCCCGCGGGTCGCGTACAACCGTTTCCGGGCCGGGGCCGTCTGGAACAGGGAACCCCACGGAGGTGGCCGGATGCCGGACGCATCGGACCAGGAATACATCGAGTACGTCACCGCGCGCCTGCCCGCACTGCGCCGACTCGCGTACGCGCTCAGCGGCGACGCCGACCAGGCCGACGACCTGGTACAGGAGACCGCGACCCGGCTCTACTCGCGCTGGTCGCGGATCCGGGAGGTCGGGCAGCTCGACGCGTACGTCCGCGCGGTGCTGGTCCGACTCTTCCTGGACACCCGGCGGCGCGGCTGGTGGCGGGTGCACCTGTTCGGCGGGCCGCCCGACACGCGGTCCACCGAGGACCGGGGCGTCGAGGAGCGGACCGTGCTGCACCAGGCGCTGGCCGAGGTGCCGCCGCGCCAGCGGGCCGTGCTGGTGCTGCGGTTCGTGCACGACCTGCCGGTCGACGAGGTGGCCCGGACGCTGGGCTGCTCGGCCGGCACGGTGAAGAGCCAGACCTCGCACGGGCTGGCGGCGATGCGACGACTACTCGGCGGCCGGGAACTGGCCGGTCGGGCCGGAGGGGAGCGGAGATCATGACGATGGACGAGGAGCGCGTCACCGACCTGCTGCGTCGGCTCGACGACGAGCCCGACGGGCCGCCCCGGATCGATGTGCCGGGGGCGATCCGGGAGGCGCGCCGCCGCCGGCGCAACCGCCGGGTGGCGGTGGCTGGCGCAGCCGCGTTCGGCGTGCTGGCGGCTGCCGCCCTGCCGGCGGCCCTGCACGGCGGCGACGGGGCGACCCCTGCTCCGGCGGGAGTGAGCGTCAGCCCCGTGCCCCCCACCCCGAAGCCGTCGCCGCCCGGCCCGTGGCAGGGAAAGTGCGAAGCCGCGCTACTGCCGGCGCCGGACAGTGCCGCTCCCGGGAGCGAGGTCACCGGAGGTGACCCCGACGGCCGGTGGCTGGTCGGCCACCTGAGCCCGAACGGGTCGCCGGACCACCGCGTGCTGGTCTGGGACGCCGGCCGGGCCCGGGAGGTCGAGATCCCTGGCACGTACCAGGAGTTGCGCGACGTCAACCGGGCCGGCCTGGCGGTGGGCTCGACGAGGCGCATTGGCGGAGGGCTGGAGGCGTGGGCGGTACGTGACGGCCAGCCTGTACGCCTGTCCGTGGTCGGCCCCGGGGCGGCGAGGGCGGTCAGCGACGCCGGCCGGATCGTCGGCTACCGGACCGACGGGACCGGGCCCGGGGGCTTCCCGAGGTGGCGGCCGGTGGTCTGGGACTCGTACGAGAGTCGGGCGGTCGACCTACCGCTGCCCGGCCCGCAGTGGGAGGGAACAGCCGTCGGCATCGACGAGGACGGCACCATCTTGGCCACCATGACCAACGGAGATCTGCATCAGCCTCCGCGCGCCGTCGTGTGGCGGCCGGGCGCGACCCAGCCGGAGGTGCTGCCGCTGCCCCGGGTGCCTGGCGGGGTCGCCTTCCAGTTCCTGCCCGTCTCGCTGGCAGGGGGCTGGGTGACCGGGAGCGCCGGCCGGGAGACGAAACCGGGAGAGCCGGGCACCTCGACGGGGTACAAGGTGCGGATCAATCTGCGGACCGGGCAGTCGGAGGTGCTGTCGGCCGACGTGGGTATGGCAGCCGTAAACAGTCGGGGTTGGATAGCCGGTGTGCTGCCATCCCGGGTCCCCGCCGTGGCCACCGGTACGACAGTGGTGAAGCTGCCCGGGCCGGACGGTAAGACCGGTGCGCGGGGCTGGGTGCGGAGCATCAGCGATGACGGGCGCGTGGTCGGCGGGCAGCTCTACCTGAACAACAGGGGCTGGGCGGTGCGCTGGACCTGCCGCTGACGGGCCGCCGGCCTGCCGCTGACCGGTCCGGGGGCGGTCCCGCACCGCCCCCGGACCGGAGCATCTCAGCGCAGCCGGCGGATGTCGCCGTACGCCCGGTAGAAGCCGCCCCGGCCGGATTCGCGGACCTGGGTGACCAGGTAGCGCGCGCCCGGCTCGCGGATGCCCTTGGGGAACTGCACCGACCAGTCCGGGCGGTAGCCGGGGGAGAGCACGTGCACGCGCAGCCGGCCGCGGTCCTCGACGCACTGCACCACCACGCCGCCGTCGACGTCGCTGGTCACCTCGACCGTCGTCCACGCCGCCGGCTCCGGCAGCCGGGGCGGGGCCTTGACGTCGACCACCTCCGGCACGCTGCCGGCCTCCGCCGCCCGGATCGCCGGCTCGCTGGCATCGACGCAGGCCAGGTAGCCACCGGTGGTGACCACGTAGAGGCGCTCCTCGTGGTACTGCATCGAGTAGGCCGAGCCACAGCCGGTGCCGAGCTTCCACAGCCGGTTGCCGGCCGCGTCGAAGCAGTAGATCGAGGACTGGCTGTCACCGGCGAAGACGAACCGGCCGCCCTCGGCCGTGGCGCAGGAGAAGACCGGGGCGTCGCACCGGTAGGTGCGCTCGGTGCGGCCGTCCTTCGCCAGCCGCACCACCTCACGGGTGCCGGTGCCGGCGAACACCGCGCCGGGCTCCTGCCAGCCGAAGAGCACCGAGCCGGTGCGGGTGTGCCACAGCTCCTGCCCGGTGCGCCAGTCGTAGCCGGTCACCCCCTGCGAGTGGCCGTGGTAGACCGCGTCGGCGTCGCAGCGCACCATCCAGGCCGACCGGCCGCGCCCCGCCCGGCGCCAGAGGAACTCGTCCTCGTGGTCGACGGCGGCGATGCCGCCGTCCGCGTCGGAGACGCCGAGCACCCCGTCGTGGATGTCGAGCCAGTAGATGTCGATGTCGGGGGCGATCGCGTACGCCACCCGGGGCACCTTGCCGGACAGGTCGTAGACGTTGCCGTCGTCGCACCCCGCGTAGATCCAGGCGTCGTCGGCGACGATGCACTTCACTCCGTCGGGGAGGCGGACCTGGTCCAGCACCCGGGCGTCGTGACCGAGGGTCGTGATGACCCCGCGCTCGTTGCCGACCATGCAGGTCTGCCCGTCAACGAAGATGCCGAAGGCCGGGGCGCCGGAGTCGTAGCGCCAGAGCACCGGGGCGGTGCGGGCGGTGGATCGCGTGCTGACGATCTGTCGCCGGGAGACGGCGCGCTTCTGCCGTGCGCCGCGCACGGCCGGCGCGTATCCCTTGCGGACCTTCTCGCCGATCTTCTTGGCGGCGGCCGCGCGGGCCCGGGCGTTGTCCGGGTATGCCGTGGTCTTGACCTGGCCCTGGTCGCCGATCCGGCCGTAGCGGACGGTCAGCGCGGCGTCATCGACCACGACCTCGTAGAACTTGTGCGCGCCACCGTCCGCTTCGGACAGTTCGAGGTAGGTCGTCTCCTGCGACAAGGGGGCCTCCGAGGGGTCAGCGACCGGCCCGACGTGGCCGGCGCGGCGACAGCGGGCACACGGTAACCGCCACCCCCGACAAGGATCGACCGCTTGGTAAGGAAGGGCCCCTTCCTAACCTCAGGTGTTAGGAAGGGGCCCTTCCTCTACCTCAGGCGTTAACAAGGTGCCCTTCCTTACACCTAGCGGCGGGAGACGGTCAGGGCGTCGACGGCCTTGCGGGCGGCGATCAGCACCGGGTCCCAGACCGGGGCGTACGGCGGGGCGTAGCCGAGGTCGAGGGCGGTCATGTCGTCCACCGTCATGCCGTTCCACAGTGCCACCGCGAGCGTGTCGATCCGCTTCGCGGCCTCGGACCAGCCGACGATCTGCGCTCCGAGCAGCCGGCCGCTGGGCTTCTCCGCGATCAGCTTGACCGTCATCGGGCGGGAGCCCGGGTAGTAGCCGGCGCGGTTGGTGGACTGCGCGATCACGGAGACGAACTCGAAGCCGGCCGCCCTGGCGTCCCGCTCGCGCAGCCCGGTGCGCCCCACCTCCAGGTCGCAGACCTTGGTGACGGCCGTGCCGATCACGCCGAGGAAGGTGGCGTACCCGCCGCCGATGTTGATGCCGGCCACCCGACCCTGCTTGTTGGCGTGGGTGCCCAGCGGCACGTGCACCGGCATCCCGGTGACCCGGTGCACGGTCTCCACGCAGTCGCCGGCGGCCCAGACGCCCGGCGCGCCGGGCACCCGCATCCGGCGGTCCACCCGGACTCCGCCGGTGACGCCCAGCGGCAGGCCGGAGGCCTCCGCGAGCGCGGTGTTGGGGCGTACGCCGAGACCGAGGACGACCAGGTCGGCGGGGATCGGCCCCTCGACGGTGACCACTGCGGAGACCCGGCCGTCGGTCTCCTCCAGCCCGGTGACGGCGAGGCCGGTGCGGATGGTGATGCCGACTGCGCGCATCGCGTCCGTGACCAGTTCGGCCATGTCCGGGTCGACGGTGGACATCGGCTGCTCGGCCTGCTCCACCAGCGTGACGGAGAGCCCGCGCTGGATCAGCGCCTCGGCCATCTCCACGCCGATGTAGCCGCCACCGACCACGACCGCCCGGCGCGGCCGGGGCTCGGACTCCAGCCAGGCGCGCAGCGCCGCGCCGTCGTCGAGGGTCTGCACGCCGAACACCCCGCCGGTGTCGGTACGCGCCCAGTCCGGCTTCGTCGGCACCGCGCCGGTCGCGTACACCAGGGTGTCGAACCGCTCGCGGACCTCACCGCCGTTCCCGAGGTCCCGCGCGACCACCTCGCGCCGGTCGAGGTCGATGGCGGTGACCTCGTGCCGCATCCGGACGTCGATGGCGAACTTCTCCCGGAACGTCGCCGGGTCGCGGGCGATCAGCTCGTCCCGCTCGGGCACCAGCCCGCTGATCCAGTAGGGGATGCCGCAGGCCGAGTACGACGTGAAGTGCCCGCGCTCGAACGCGACGATCTCCAGATCGCCGCGGTCGCGGCGGCGGCGCGCCTGGGACGCCGCCGCCATGCCCGCCGCGTCTCCACCGATGACGATCAGCCGTTGCGCCACGGGGACCATCCTGTCACGGGCGACCCGCCCCGCGGGTCTGTCGCGCGACGTCGGAGACCACGTCCACGAGCGTGCCGCCGCGGGCGAGGACGGCGCGCTGCCGGGCCGCCCCGCTGCCGTGCCGGCGCAGCCCGCCGACCAGGTCGGTCACCTCGTCCAGGTCGCCGTGCCGCTCCAGCGCCGGGCGCAGCCGCTCGACGAGCTGGTCGAAAAGCTCCCACGCCGGGCGCAGCTCCCCGTCGGTGAGGTCGACGCCGTCGCCCTCCAGCCCGTCGTGCGCCGCCCGCCAGTGCGCGGCGACCAGCAGGTGGTGGTCGGTGCGGATGGCGGGCCGGCCGGTGGCCATGTCGTCCAGCGCGGTCGCCACCATGGCCCGTACCAGCGCGGCGACGAGCACCGCGTCGTCCACGGACGGGCAGACGTCGCCGATCCGGATCTCCACGGTCGGGTACCTGGCCGACAGCCGGGCGTACCAGTAGAGCATCCCCTCGTCGAGCATCACGCCGCTGGCGATGAGCTGCCGGATCAGCCGTTCGTAGTGCTCGTGCGACTCCAGGAACGGGGTCGGCGCCACCGACGGCCAGCGCTCCCACTCGACCGACCGCCAGCTCGCGTACCCGGTGTCCTCGCCCTTGGCGAAGGGGGAGTTGACGGTCACCGCGTGCAGCACCGGCAGCCAGGGCCGGACGTGGTTGAGTACCTGCACCCCGGTCTCCGGGTCGGGTACCCCGACGTGCACGTGCATGCCGTTGTTGCCGGGGCCGGGGACCAGCAGGCGGAACCGTTCGACCATCCGGTCGAAGCGCGGCTTGTCGACCACCGGGGGCACCGGCCCGTCCACCGGCCCGGTGCCGATGGCGAGCAGCCGTACGCCGGCCCGCTCGGCGGCGTCGGCGAGCGCGGCACGCAGCACCCCGAGGGAGTGCCGGATGGAGGAGAGTTCCAGGCTGGGCGGGCTGCCGATCTCGATCTGGCTGGTCTGGAACTCCCGCTCCACCTGGCCGCGCAGCTCGGGCGGCACCTGCTCCATGACGAGGTCGACGGCGGGCACCGCGGCCCCGGTGTGCGGGTCGACGAGCAGGAACTCCTCCTCGACACCCACCGTGAGCAGATCCGTCCCCTCGGCTGTCGCGCTCGGGGCCTCCGCCACCTGGCCGGTCATCGCCACCACCGTCCGATCGCGCCCGGTCGCGGTCCGTCCGTGCCGGGTCGGCCGGTGGTTACCCACCGTGCCGACGCCGGGAAACGCGGCCCGGCGTGTCGCCCGTCGCGGGCACCCCCGCCGCCGTCACCGCCGCCGCCGGCAGGCCGCGCGGGGCCGGTGCCACCGCCGCCGCCGGCAGGCCGCGCGGGGCCGGTGCCACCGCCGCCGCCGGCAGGCCGTGCGGGGCCGGTGCCACCGCTGCCGGTGGCAGGCCGCGCGGGGCCGGTGTCACCGCTGCCGGTGGCAGGCCGCGTGGAGCGGTCGCCGGCGGTCGTCCTCGCCGCCGGGCGTCACCGTCGGCGGTCGTCCTCGCCGTCCTGCACCATGGCGCGGACCCGGCGCAGGGTCGCGTCCTGGGCCAGGATGGCCTCCCGCCACCGGTCCAGCGTCCGGCGCAGGTCCCAGACCGTGGCCCGGAGCTGCTGCACCTGTTCGCGGGTCGCTTCGAGTTGCGCCCGGGTGACCAGGGCGGTCTCCTCCAGCTCGGCGACCCGGGTGCGCAGCGGCTGCACCAGCGTGAGGGCGGCGTCGGTGAGGGTGTCGGCGGCGTCCGCCTTGAACTTGCCGCGCTGCACCACGACGGTCGCGATGGCGGCGAGACCGCCGGCGCCGCCGAGGACCCCGAGGATGGAGAGCAGGACCTGTACCCACTGCGGTGCGCTCGGCGCGGACGCGTTCACGTCCCACCTCCGGTGGAAGCCACGCCGCCGTCCAGCCCGGCGGGCTGGGCCGCCTGGGCGGCCCGGGTGAGGGCGCGCAGGTCGCGCACGATCTGTGCGGCGCGCCAGCCCGAGCCGATGGACACCGCCCCGACGAAGGAGGTCGCGGCGACCCCCTGCTGCCCGGCGACCACCGCCACGGCGACGGCGTACATGCCGGTGATCGTGCCGAGCATCAGCACCGAGGCGAGCTCGGTGCCGAGGGCGGTGGAGAGCCGGCCGGGCCAGAAGATTCCGAGCAGCCCGGCGACGCCGGCGACGACGAGACCGAACTCCCACCCCACCTGGATGGGGCCCGGCATCGCCACCTCCACCGACTGCGGCCGGACGCCCAGGGCGATCAGGAGGACCCCGCACACGGGGGCGGTCACCATGACGGCGATCTCGAAGGGCTGGTGCCGCGGGCGGATGCGGGTGTGGGGCACGGTGGCTCCTTGGTGGTGGCCCACCACCTCGTCGAGGCGGCCCCGTCGGGCCGGGCGGGCGCCCGGCCGTGAGGGGGTGTGCCGGGAGGGCCCGCTCCCGCTGGCCCGGTCGGCTCGGCGGCCTGCCCGACGGATCGGGCGGCGCATCGGTGACCGGGAGTGACGGCAGGCCGACGTTGGCCCGTCGATGCCCCAAGTCGTACCACTCCCACGGCGGCTCCGTCCACCCCGGATCTGTCGTAAAACCGCAGGTCAGCGGTCGGAGTCGCCGATCGGGCCGGTCGGCGTGACAGCGGGCCCTAGGCTGGTCGGCGTGCCGGGAGCGTGGCGGGTCGTGCTGGGGACGTGGGCGTACGCGCTCACCCACCTGGCCCTGCTCGCCGACCGGCCGGCCGGCCTGCTCGCCGGGGCCGCACTGACCGCCGTCGTGCTGCTCGCCGCCGTGCTCGCGCTGCACGCGGCGGTCGGCGTCGGCGCTCCCCGGGCCGGCCGCGCCGCCGCCCTGCGGGCCCGGGCCCGCCGCCGCCGGGTGCCCCGGCAGGTCGATCCGGACGCCGCCGGGCGTCCCCGCCCCCGGGCGCCCGGGGCCGTTCCCTCGGCCGCGTAGCGCCGCCGCCGCGCGGCCGATTCCGCCGTCACCCGAGGCCCGGCGACGCCCTGTCGTCCCGCGGGCCCTCACCGGAATCGGACCGAGGGGTCACCATGCTCGCCTTCGCACCACTGCACGACGCCGTCGGCGCCGCCGGCAGCGCGCTCTCCTGGCTCACCGCCCTGCTCGAACCGCTGGCCGGCGGCGCGGCCACCGCCGCCGCGATCGTCGTCCTCACCGTGGCCGTCCGGCTGCTGATCTCGCCGCTGACCCTCGCGCAGGTTCGCGGGGAGCGGCGTCGCGCGGCCCTCGCCCCCGAGGTCCGCGACCTCCAGCGGCGGTACGCGAACGACCCCGCCCGGTTGCAGGGCGAGTTGTTCGCGCTCTACCGGGCCAACGGCGCCAGCCCGGTCTCCGGCTGCCTGCCGATGCTGCTCCAGGCGCCGGTCCTGCTGGTCATGTACCGGCTCTTCACGACCGCCGACGGCGGCACGGGGCTGCTCGACGGGCGGCTCGCCGGGGTGTCGCTGGGCCACCACCTCGGCGACGGCCTGGGCGGCGCGGTGCTGCCGCTGTTCGGCGTGCTGCTGGCAGCCCTGCTCGCCCTCGCGTGGTGGACGTCGCGGCGGATGCGGCGTGCCGCGGCCGCGACCGGCACGGTGGCCGGTACGCCGACGGAGGGGCCGGGGGCGGCGGTGCTCGGCCGGCTGCTGCCGCTGCTGCCGTACGCGACCGTGCTGGTGGCGCTGGTGCTGCCGCTGGCCGCGGTGATCTACCTGGTCACCACGACCGCCTGGTCGGCGCTGGAGCAGGCGGTGCTGCGCCGCCCGCAGGTCGCGCCGGCGGACATCGATCGACATTGACATCTGTCGGGTCGGCACGTACAACTCGTGAGAGAGCGCTCTCTCGACCCGTCCCCGCAGAGAGGCACGTCCATGACACCTGCCCCGGCGGCCCCCGCCGCCCCGCCCCCACGACGCCGGCCTGCCCTGGCGTCGGCCCTGCTCGCCGTTGTCGCCACCACCGCCCTGGCCGGGGTGACCGTGACCGCGAACGCCGCCGTGCCGGCGCCCGCGCCCGGCTGGAGTCTGGTGTGGAGCGACGACTTCACCGGCGCGGCCGGCACGCTGCCGTCCGCCGCGAACTGGATCATCGACACCGGCACCAGCTACCCCGGCGGCCCGCCCAACTGGGGCACCGGCGAGATCCAGACCTACACCAGCAGCACCGCGAACGTCAGCCACGACGGCGGCGGCAACCTGCGGATCACCCCGCTGCGCGACGCCTCCGGCCGCTGGACCTCCGCCCGCATCGAGACCGTACGCAGCAACTTCAAGCCCCCCTCCGGCGGCGTGCTCGCCATCGAGGGCCGGATCCAGATGCCGAACGTGACCGGGGCCCAGGCGGCCGGCTACTGGCCGGCGTTCTGGGCGCTCGGTTCGCCCTACCGGGGCAACTACCAGAACTGGCCGAGCATCGGCGAGTTCGACGTGATGGAGAACGTCAACGGGATCAACTCGGTCTGGGGCGTGCTGCACTGCGGCGTGGCCCCCGGCGGGCCGTGCGACGAGTTCAACGGCATCGGCGCGTCCCGGGCCTGTCCCGGCAGCACCTGCCAGTCCGCGTACCACACCTACCGCTTCGAGTGGGACGCCTCGGTCAGCCCCCAGCAACTGCGCTGGTACGTCGACGGCCAGCTCTACCACACGGTGAGCCAGTCCCGGGTCGGCGAGCCGTACTGGTCGCAGATGACCGGCCACGCCGGCTACTTCCTGCTGCTGAACGTGGCGATGGGCGGGGCCTTCCCGAACGGGGTCGCGGGTTCGGCCACGCCGACGGCCGCCACCGTCCCCGGCCGGCCGATGCTGGTCGACTACGTGGCGGTCTACAGCCGGGGCGGCGGCACCACCCCGCCGCCGACGACCCCGCCTCCCGGTGGCGTGCGGGACGCGTACGCGACGATCCAGGCGGAGTCGTTCAGCGCGCAGAACGGAGTGATCGTCGAGGCGTGCGCCGAGGGCGGCCAGAACATCGGCGCGCTGCGCAACGGCGACTGGGTGCGCTTCGACAACGTCGAGTTCGGCGCCACCCCGCCGCGCGACTTCGTCGCCCGGGTCGCCTCCGGCGCGGCGGGCGGGGTCAGCGGCCTGATGGAGGTCCGGCTGGACAGCCCGACCAGCCCGCCGATCGGCAGCTTCGCGATCGCGAACACGGGGGGCTGGCAGAGCTGGCGCTCGGTGCCCGGCAACGTCGCCGGCCCGACCGGCCGCCGGACGGTCTACCTGACCTTCACCAGCGGCCAGCCCGCCGACTTCGTCAACGTCAACTGGTTCACCTTCCGCCGCTGAGCCGCGGGGAACCCGGGCGGTCGCCGCCCGGGTTCCCCGCCGACCGCCCTGGACAGAAACAGTTAACAGTCCTAATAATAGGCGTCAATGTTGATGCCGATGGATGTTGTCCGGGTGTGGAGGGTGCTGTGAAACGGTCCAGGTCTCTGGTGTTGTCGCTGGTCACCGCCGTGGTCGCGGCGGTCGGGGCGGTGTGGGTGGCGATGCCGGCGTTCGCCGCCGGGGCCACCGCGAGCTTCGTGAAGACGTCCGACTGGGGGTCGGGCTGGGAGGGGAAGTACACGATCACCAACGGCGGCGGCACCACCGTCGACGGCTGGGCCGTCACCTTCGACCTGCCGGCCGGGACGACCGTCGGCTCGTACTGGGACGCCCTGCTGACCTCGTCGGGCCAGCGGTACACCTTCACCAACCGGTCCTGGAACGGCAGCATCGCCCCGGGCGCCTCCGTCTCGTTCGGCTTCCTGGGCAACGGGCCCGGCGCCCCGGCCAACTGCCAGCTCAACGGCGCGTCGTGCGGCGGCGGCACCGCCCCGCCCACCACCGCACCCCCGACCACGCCGCCGCCGACCAGCCCGCCGCCGAACACCGGGCTGCCGAAGCACATCCTCACCGGGTACTGGCACAACTTCGACAACCCCGCCGTGGAACTGCGGCTGCGCGACGTGCCGAACGAGTACGACGTGGTCGCGGTCGCGTTCGCCGAGGCCACCGCCACTCCCGGCGCCGTCACCTTCGCCGTCGACCCGGGGCTCTCCACCGCCCTCGGCGGCTACACCGACGCGGACTTCTCCGCCGACGTGCGCACCCTCCAGTCCCGGGGCAAGAAGGTGATCATCTCGGTGGGCGGCGAGACGGGCCGGGTGGCGGTCAACGACGCCGCCTCCGCCGCGACGTTCAGCGACAGCGTGCACGCCCTGATCCAGCGGTACGGCTTCGACGGCGTCGACATCGACCTGGAGAACGGGCTGAACCCGACCTACATGGCGCAGGCGCTGCGCTCGCTGCGGGCCAAGGTCGGCAGCCGGCTGATCATCGCGATGGCCCCGCAGACCATCGACATGCAGTCCCCGGGCAGCAGCTACTTCAAGCTCGCGCTCGACATCAAGGACATCCTCACCGTCGTGAACACCCAGTTCTACAACTCGGGGGCGATGCTCGGCTGCGACCGCAACGCCGCGTACGCCCAGGGGACGGTGAACTTCGTCGTCGCGCTGGCCTGCATCCAGTTGGAGGCCGGGCTGCGTCCCGACCAGGTCGGCCTCGGCCTGCCGGCCGGACCCGGCGCGGCCGGTGGCGGCGTCGTCGCGCCGAGCGTGGTGAACGCGGCGCTGGACTGCCTGGCCCGCGGCACCAACTGCGGCAGCTTCCGCCCACCGCGCACCTACCCGGGCATCCGCGGCGCGATGACCTGGTCGGTCAACTGGGACGTGACCAACGGCAACGCCTTCGCCCGCACGGTGGCCCCCCACCTCGCCACCCTGCCCTGACGGCCCCGGGTCAGCGGGTGGCGGCGCCGGCGCGGTCGCGGTGGCGGGCGCGCCGGCGGCGGGACTTCTTGACCGCCCACCAGACGATCATCACCACGAGGACGGCGACGATGCCGTAGTCGAACCAGTCGCTGTACCGCTCGATCCGCTGCCAGCGGGAGCCGAGGGCGTAGCCCAGGCCGACGAAGAGCGAGTTCCAGACGCCGCTGCCCAGCGTCGTGAAGGCGACGAACTCGGGCAGCGGCATGCGGTTGGCCCCGGCGGGGACGGAGACCAGGCTGCGCACCACCGGGATCAACCGGCCGAAGAGCACCGCCCACCGGCCGTGCCGCTCGAACCAGCGGTCCGCCCGCTCCAGGTCGTCCCGGTCGACCAGCGGCAGCCGGTCCAGCCAGCGCTTGAGCCGGTCCTCGCCGGCGACCGCGCCCAGCCAGTAGAGGACGAGCGCCCCCACCAGGGAGCCGGCGGTGGCGGCGAGGACCACCAGCACCACGTTGAACCGGCCCTCGCCGGCCAGGTAGCCGGCCATCGCCAGGACGATCTCGCTCGGGATCGGCGGGATGATGCTCTCCAGGGCGACCAGCAGCGCCACGCCGAACGCGCCGGCGGCATCGATGACCCCCGCCACCCAACCGGTCAGCCCGCCGAGCCGGGTCGGGTCGACGTTCTCGGCGAGTGCCATCGCGATCCTTTCGCCGGGGCCGGGGGATCAGAGTCCTCTACCCCGCGACCCGCCGGTCACACCTGCCCGTGTCCGGAGCCACGCCGGCTCAGCCCTCCGGGTGCAGCGCCGCGTCGGCGGGCCCCCGCCGCCACCCGGTGAACCGGACCCGCAGCCCCGCCCGGGTCGGGGAGCAGCAGTACGGCCCGGCCGTCGCCACCGCCTCCGGCGGCAGCGGGGCGAGCCGGACCAGCCGCCACGGCTCGCCGCCGGCCCGGGCCCGCACGGTGAGCGCGTCCCGGTCGCGGCTGACCCGGACGGTCACCTCCCGCCCGGCCCACTCCGGCACCGGGGCGACCGACCAGTCGGACACCTCCCGGGTCACCACGGCGCCGACCTGCGGCAGGCCGTCGCTGACCTCCACCCCGGCCTTCACCCAGTTCCGCTCGTCGACGCGGACCAGCACGCCCGCCTGGTCGAACTGCTCGCCGTAGTCGAGGTGGAAGGCCACCTCCACCGCGTCGCCGACGGGCAGCGGCGCGAGCAACGCCGGGGCGTCGTCGTGCACGAAGCCGTACGAGGTGTGCCGCCACAGGTCGCTGCCCCCGGCCGGCTCCACCAGCAGCCCGCCGGCCGGCCCGTGCTCGACCCGTACCGGCTCGTTCCACCACTCGCCCTCGGCCCAGTCGACTTCACGCGCTCCGTCTCCCATGCCGGCGACCGTACCGCCGCCCGGACCACGCGCCGCTGCCGCCCGGTCCCGCGTTTGCCGGACGCGGGGATCGGAGACATTAGGTCGGCATGGCTGACAGGTGGTATTCCGAGGCCGTCGTCTACTGCCTCGACATCGACACGTACGCGGACTCCGACGGCGACGGCGTCGGCGACATCAGGGGCCTGATCGGCCGACTCGACTACCTCGCCCGGCTGGGCGTCACCTGCCTCTGGCTGCACCCCATCCACCCGTCGCCCAACCGCGACGACGGCTACGACGCCACCGACTTCTACAACGTCGACCCCCGCTTCGGCACCCTCGGCGACTTCGCGGAGCTGCTGCACCAGGCGCAGAACCGCGGCATCCGGGTGATCATCGACCTGGTCGTGAACCACACCTCGGACGAGCACCCCTGGTTCCAGTCCGCCCGCTCCTCGCCGGACTCGCCGTACCGCGACTGGTACGTCTGGTCCGACCACGAGCCGGACGACCGCCACCAGGGCATGGTCTTCCCCGGCGAGCAGAACGAGACCTGGACCTACGACCGGACCGCCAAGGCGTGGTTCTACCACCGGTTCTACAAGTTCCAGCCGGACCTCAACTTCGCCAACCCGAAGGTGCGCGAGGAGGTCAAGAAGATCGTCTCGTTCTGGCTCCAGCTCGGCGTCTCCGGCTTCCGGATGGACGCCGTGCCGTTCATCATCGAACTGACCGAGGCGGGCAACCCGAACTCCCCGAAGGACTTCGACTTCCTCACCGAGCTGCGCCAGCACGTGCAGTGGCGCCGGGGCGACGCCGTCCTGCTCGCCGAGGCCAACGTGGAGCCCGACCAGCTACCGACCTTCTTCGCCGACGCCGGCGGCTCGGCGAACCGCCTGCACATGCTCTTCGACTTCATGCTCAACGGGCGGCTGATGCTGGCCCTGGCCCGGCAGGACCCGGAGCCGATCATCGAGGCGCTGCGGGACACCCCCGCGCTGCCCGAGGGTGGGCAGTGGGCCACCTTCCTGCGCAACCACGACGAGATCGACCTGTCCCGGCTCACCACCGAACAGCGCAACCAGGTGTACGCGGAGTTCGGCCCCGACGAGAACATGCGCATCTACGACCGGGGCATCCGCCGCCGGCTCGCCCCGATGCTCGGCAACGACCGCCGGCGCATCGAGCTGGCGTACTCGCTCCAGTTCTCGCTGCGCGGCACGCCGGTGCTGCGCTACGGCGAGGAGATCGGCATGGGGGAGGACCTGTCGCTGCCCGGCCGGGAGGCGATCCGGACCCCGATGCAGTGGTCGTACCAGCCGAACGCCGGATTCTCCACGGCCGACCCCGAGAAGCTGGTCCGGCCGGTGGTCGACAAGGGCGACTTCGGCTACGAGAAGGTCAACGTCACCGCCCAGCGCGGCGACCCCAGGTCGCTGCTCGCCTGGTTCGAGCGGATGATCCGTACGCTCCGCGAGGCCCCCGAGGTGGGCTCGGGCTCGACCACGCACATCGACGTGGCGATGCCGCCGGGCGTGCTGGCGCACCGGGCCGACGGGCGGACCGGGACGATGGTCTTCCTGCACAACCTCGGCACCTCCGACGCCGAGGTGGACCTGGGCACGCTGGAGCCGGAGGCGGACCTCCCCGTCGACGTCCTCGCCGACCGCAACTACGGCGGGGTCGGCAAGCTGGACCGCCTCAAGCTGGCCGGCCACGGCTACCGGTGGATCCGCCTCTGCCGAGGCCGCGGCCTCTAGCCCGGCTCCCTGTCGAACGGTCGTCCGCCCCACCTCGACGGACGACCGGTCACTCCCGCCAGCCGGCCAGTTCGACCCCCTTGGCGAGTTCGACCCGGAAGCCCATGGTGATCTCGCCGCTCTCGCCCGGCCCGAGCCGCAGCCGCCAGGTCAGCTCGCCCAGCTCGGTACGCTCGGCCGGCGGCGGGACGAGGGTGGCTTCCCGGACGACCACCGCCTCGTCGCGGGACACCGGAAGCTGGTCGCGCACCTCCACCGTCGCCGCCTGGGGCGTGTGGTTGGCGACGCTGATCCGGTACTCCACCTCCCGGCGCCGGGTCGAGCCGAGCGTGGCCCGGGTGTCGGCGCGCCGGCCCAGCTTCCGCTCCACCCGTACCCGGTCGTCCACCCCGAGCGCCAGTTCGGTCTCCTCGCCGGGCGCCCACGTCGGCAGCCGGGTGGCCGCGACGAAGTCGGCGCCGTGGAAGACCGCCGCCGGGCCGGGGAGCAGCGTGTGCGCCGAGGTGTTGCGGACCGTCGCACGCAGGTGCGCCTCGGCCGCGCGGACCGGCACGGTCACGTGGTCCAGCCGGGCCGGCAGCTCCAGCACGGCGATGGTGGCCCGGTGCGCGCTGCCGTCCGCCGGCACCGCGACCGGACGGGCCGGCCGGTAGGTGGCGGCGGTGACCCCCTGCTCGACCGTGGCCACGCTCTCCCGCACCTTGGGGCGCGGCGCGGCGGACCGGGCCGTACCACCCGCAGCGGCCGGCGCCGCGCCGGGCGCCGGGGGCGGCGGCAGCGCGCCGAAGCTCGCCGTCGACATGGGCATCGGCGGTGCCGGCCGGACCCGGTCGAGATACCAGGGCGACAGTTCGGGTACGCCGGCCGCCGCCGCCGGCCGGGCGGTCGAGAGCTGGAGCTCGCACTCCGGCCAGTCCTCGCCGGTGTCCTGGCTGACCAGGCCGAACCAGGTGACGGTCATGGTGTCGTCGACCAGCCGCAGGTCGTAGGAGGGCTGCCAGCGGGCCCCGTCGACCAGGTAGGTCAGCTCCAGGTCCAGCTCGGCGTCGTCGGCGTCCACCGCCACGGTCACCTCGGCGGCCAGCCGGTCCGGTTCCCGCTTGCCGTTCGCCGCCGCCAACTGCCGCTCGACGGCCGCCAGCTCCTCGGCCAGGTCGGCACGTCGCCGGGCCAACCCGCGCCGGCGGCTGCGGGAGTCGGCGAGCTGGCCGGCCACCGAGTCGGCGAAGCTGGCCACGTCGGTCGGGGCGGCGTCACCGGAGGCCAACGCGCGGGCGTACGTGCCGCCGGCCCGCTCGGCCAGCCGGCCGATGAACTGCCCCCGCTGCGCCTCGATCTCGTCCGTGTCGTCGACCTCGGCCAGCTCGTCGGCCAGCTCCCGGCTCCGCTGCTCCAGCTCGCGGACCTGCCCGTCGGTGCTGCGTGCCTGCCGCCACGTCGTCACGTCCACGCCGAGCACGGTGACCGCGCCCCGGCCGCCGACCCGTACCGAGTCCCGCCGCAGGCCCAGCGGCAACGGTGCGACGCGTACGCGGTGCTCACCGGCGGTCAACCGGGTGCTGCCCCGGCGGGTGACCCGGGCCCGGTCCGGGTAGACGGTGACACCGACGACGGGTGCTTCGATCTCCACTGCGTTCACGGCGGCGACGGTAGCCGAACCGTGCTCGTAACCCCGGCAGGCCGCGGCGGGGTGTCGGCAGGACCGCCGTCCCGCGCCCGGCCGGCACGCCGTACGCCTGGGTTAAGCTCCTCCGATCGAGCGGAAGTTACCGGGAGGTAGGCATGTCGGAGGAACAGCGGGTCGCCATCGTCACGGGGGCGGCGCGGGGGATCGGGGCGGCCACCGCCCGCCGGCTGGCCGCCGACGGCCTCGCGGTCGCGGTGGTCGACATCGACGAGTCGGCGACCAAGGACACGGTGGACGCGATCGCCGCCGCCGGTGGCCGGGCGCTTGGCGTCGGCGCCGACGTGTCCGACCGGGCCCAGGTCGAGGCGGCCGTGGAGCGGGTCGCCGCCGGGCTGGGCGCGCCGACCGTGCTGGTGAACAACGCCGGCGTGCTGCGCGACAACCTGCTGTTCAAGATGAGCGACACCGACTGGGACACGGTCATGGGCGTGCACCTGCGCGGCGCGTTCCTGTTCAGCCAGGTGGCCCAGAAGCACATGGTCGAGCAGAAGTGGGGCCGGATCGTCAACCTCTCCAGCACCTCCGCGCTGGGCAACCGGGGCCAGGCGAACTACTCCGCCGCGAAGGCCGGCCTCCAGGGCTTCACCAAGACGCTCGCCATCGAGCTGGGCCCGTTCGGGGTGACCGTCAACGCGGTCGCGCCCGGCTTCATCGTCACCGACATGACCGCCGCCACCGCCGCCCGGATGAAGGTCGACTTCGAGGCGCTCCAGAAGCACGCCGAGTCGGAGATCCCGGTCCGCCGGGTCGGCCGGCCGGAGGACGTGGCGCACACCATCTCGTTCCTGACCAGCGAGGGCGCGTCGTTCGTGTCGGGTCAGGTCATCTACGTCGCCGGCGGCCCCAAGGACTGACCTCCGCGCCCCGGCGGGCCACCGCCCGCCGGGGCGGGCCGGTCTCCCCGGGTGCCGCCGGGGTCGGACGGGTCAGGCGGGATCGCGCCGGGTGCGCCAGAGCCAGAGCAGGCCGAGCACCGGCAGGACCAGCGGGATGTAGCCGTACCCGCTGCCGAACCGCGACCAGACCGTCTCGTCCGGGAACAGTTCCGGGTCGGCCACGCTGAGGATGCCGACGCCGAGCACCCCGGCCAGCTCCACCGTGCAGCACGCCAGGGCGACGCGCCGGCCGGCGGCGCCGGCGCGGGCCAGCCCCACCGCCGCGACGATGTAGATGGCCGCGGCGAGCGCCGAGAGCAGGTACGCCACCGGGGCCTCGTCGAACCTCGTGGCGATCTGAAGGCCGGCGCGGCTGGTGGCGGCGATCGCAAAGAGCAGGTAGACCGCGATCAGCAGCCGCCCCGGGCCGGCGTTGGTCCGCTTCCGCTCCGGGGCCCACACCTCAGCCACCCAGCACCTCCCACGTCTGTTGCAGCCGCACGACGACCACGGGCGTGACCAGGCAGACCGCGCAGACGATGGCCGAGCCCCAGCGGGTCGGCTCCATCCGGGCCAGCACCCAGGCCAGGGGCGGCAGGCAGACCAGCGTCGCCAGGTAACCGAAGAAGGCACCCGGCTCGCCGGGCTGCTCGCCGCCGCCCAGGGCGACCCCCGCCACCACCGCGAGCGCCAGCAGCGCCACCTCCAGCGCGGCCAGGCCCCCGAACTGCACCTGGTCCGGCGCGCGGCGCCGCAGCGTCGCCACCAGGGCCCAGGCGGCGACGAGCAGCGAGAGCACGATCGAGGCGGTCGCGAGGAGCCCGTCCACCGGCGAACCGGCCGAGGCTGCGCTGGTCATCGGGGCCGTCCCGGGTGCGCTTCGGTCACCGGCACAGCCTACTAACCCGCGTAGTAAACCCCGCCACCCGCCGCCCCGCCTCGACGGCCCGTCGTCCGCCCCGCCTCGGCGGCCCGTCGTCCGCCCGGCCCGGCGCCCGGGGCGTCCGACGCCCGGCCGTGTCGTGCCGGCGGGCGCGGGAGTGAGCCTGGCCGAGGCGACGACTGTCGCGAGGGGACGGTGCCCCCCTATCGACCCCTATTTATGGGTGAGGGGAAGGTTACGAAAAGTATTCTCTTCTTCTCCGGCAATCGTCGCCTGACCTCCGATGGCAAGTTCGTCTGACGGAGAGGATCGCCATGTCGTTGCCCACCACCCGCCCGGCGCTGAGCGTGGTCATGCCGACCTACCAGGATCCGCAGTGCCTCGCGCTGACCCTCCAGGCGCTGACCCGACAGACGCTGCCGCCCGAACGCTTCGAAGTCATCGTGGTCCGGGACGGTGGCTCGTCCGACAGGTACGCCGAGGCTCTTGCCGAAGGTGCCGGTCTCCGCCTGCGCGTGGTGGAACTGCCCGGGCGGAAGGGCCGCTCCGTAGCCCGGAACGAGGGGGCACGGCGTGCCTCCGCGCCCCTGCTGGTCTTCCTCGACGCCGACTCGTGGGCCGCGCCCGACCTGTTGGAGAGGCACCTGGCGTGGCACAGCGCGCCCGGTAACGCGGCGGTGCTGATCGGCCGGCGGGACGAGATCGGCCTCGCGGACCTGCCCGCCGTGCTGGCCGGCGAGTCGCACACGATCTCGCGTTCCTTCCCGCACGGTGGGGACCTGCGGTTCGCGACGGGCCTACCGAGCGACGACGGCGACTGGCTCCGGGCCGGCTGGGTGGTCGCCTACACGCACAACATCTCGCTCGCCAGCTCGCTCTTCGCGCAGGTCGGCGGCTACCGCGAGGCGTTCGGTCTGCGCTACGGCGTGGAGGACGTCGAGCTGTTCTACCGCGTGGACCGGAGCCTGCCGGACGGCGTCAACTTCGGCTACGACGACGAGGCCCGGGTCTTCCACCTGCCGCACCACAAGAACATCACCCGCAACTGGATGGAGATGAAGGCCAACTTCCAGCAGGCCGCCAGGTTGTACCCCTGCCTCGAATGGGAGTTCCTCACCGCGGTCATGGGGTATGAGGCGATCCGGCGGATCATGCACTACCGGGCGCTCATCGACGAGTGCGTCGAGCGGTCGGCCTGCGCCATCGGGCCCGCCGCCGCGCGCCTCGCCGGCCAGTTGCGTGGGCCCAGGGTGCTCTGGATAGGCACCGGCCGCGCCGAGTCGGGGCTGCCCACCTCGGCGCTCACCTTCGACTACGCCGCACCCGTCGGGCCGACCAACTTCCACCTGCTCGGCGTCGCCCCACCCATGCCGCCGGGCAGTCTGGACGCGGTGGTCAGCGTCGACTTCTGGCGGTACCTGCTGTGGCCGGAGCTCTGCCAGTTCATCTCCGCCTCGCTGCTGCTGGCCGGCGAGGTGCACCTGGTCGCCACCGCCGACCCGACGCCGGGGATGTGCGCCGCCGACCCGCAGACGATGGACTACCTGCGCCAGACACAGGCCGCCGAGTGCGCGGCCGAGCTGCGCGCGGTCGAGGGGCTCGGCGACGTGTTGACGCTACGGGCCCGCCAGCCCGTGACCGGCGTCGCGCGCCGAGTGGCCGGCCAGGTCGCCGCCAAGGCGTGACATGCGGCACCGGCGCCGGGGCGCTCTCCCGGTGCCGGGTGGCAGATCGACCGTGCGGCCGGGCCCGACGTGGTGTCCCGGCTGGTTCCACCGCGCCCGGATCCGCCTCCAGCGACGGAAAGGCGAGTAATATGCGCGTATTGCTGTCGACCCTCGGGTCACGCGGCGACGTCCAACCCCTCGTGGCGCTGGCATCGCGGTTGAAGGCTCTCGACGTGCAGGTCCGCCTCTGCGCCCCACCGGACTTCGCCCGGTGGGTGGCCGCCTTCGGGATTCCCTTCGTGCCCATCGGCCCGCCCTGGCGCAGGTCGGCGGCGCCCGGGCCGCGCGCTGCCGTGCCTCGACCCTCGCCGGCACGGGTACGTCAGCTGGCCGAGTCCTCCATCGGCATCCAGTTCGAGGTGTTGTCGGGGGCGGCCCGGGACTGTGACGCCCTCGTCGCGTCGACCAGCCTTCAGGTCGCCGCCCGCTCCGTGGCGGAAAAGCGGGGCATACCGTACCTCTTCGCGGCGCTCTGCCCGGCGGTCTTTCCCTCACCGCACCATCCCCCGTTACCGCTGCCGCTGCTCGGGGAGGTGCCCGCGCCCCCGTCGGCCGACAACCGCGAACTGTGGGCCGCCAACCTGCGGCACGTCAACGACACCTTCCGCGCGCCGCTTAACGCGCTCCGGGCGGCGGTCGGACTGGTTCCGGTCGACGACGTCAGCGACCACATCCACACCGACCAGCCGTGGCTGGCCGCCGACGCGACAATGGCGCCCTGGCCGGACACCGCCGACACGGCTGTCTATCAACCGGGTGCCTGGCTCCTGCCGGACGAGCGGGCCCTGCCCACCGAGTTGGCGACCTTCCTGGACGCCGGTGGGCCGTGCGTCTACGTCGGATTCGGCAGTATCGCCGCACCCCCGGGCCTGCTGGAGACGGCCCTCCAGGCGGTGCGCGCGGTCGGTTGCCGTCTGGTCGTCTCCCGGGGATGGGCACCCCTTTCGCTGGTCGACCGGGCCCCCGACTGCATGGTCGTCGGCGAGGTGAACCAGCAGGCGCTGTTCAAGGGGGTGGCCGCGGTGGTCCACCACGGCGGCTCGGGCACCACCACCACGGCCGCGCTGGCCGGGACGCCGCAGGTCGTCATACCGCAGGTCTACGACCAGCACTACTTCGCGCGACGAGTGTCCGCGCTCGGCATCGGCAGCGAACATCCCGGCGCGGTACCGACCGTCGAGTCGCTGACCGCGGCTCTTGGCGGCGCACTGCGGCCCGAGGTGGCCGCCCGCGCCCGCGCGTTCGCCGCGGTCATACGCACCGACGGAGCGCAGGTCGCCGCGAAGCGGTTGGCCGCCACACTGCGGGCGTGAGCAGCCTGTATCGGAAATCGGGCGCGCCGACGACATCCGACACAGGCCCTGGCGCGGCTCATGGCCGCGGGTAACGTGGTGTGACGACGATGTGGAGGTTCTCGTGGTGCGGTTCGGGTTGTTCGGCACCGGTCACTGGGCGGCGCAGACGCACGGCGCGGCGCTGCACGCGCACCCGGGGGCCACGATCGCCGGGGTGTGGGGCCGCGACCCGCGCAAGGCCGCCAGCCTGGCCGACCGCTACGGGGCGCCGGCGTTCACCGACGTCGACGCACTGCTCGACGCCTGCGACGCGGTCGCGGTGGCCCTCCCGCCGGACGTCCAGGCCGACATCGCGACCCGCGCGGCGGCCGCCGGCCGGCACCTGCTGCTGGACAAGCCGCTCGCGTTGAGCGTCGCCGACGCCGACCGGGTGGTCGACGCCGCGCAGGCGGCCGGCGTCGCCTCGGTGGTCTTCTTCACCGGCCGCTACCAGCCGGACATCGCCGCCTTCCTGGCCTCGACCGCCGCCGTCGGCGGGTGGCACACCGCGAAGGCGGTCCGGTTCGGCTCGATCTTCCAGCCGAGCAGCCCGTACGGCGCCTCGCCCTGGCGGCGGCAGCACGGCGCGCTCTGGGACATCGGCCCGCACGCGCTGTCGGTCATCCTGCCGGTGCTCGGCCGGGTCACCCGGGTCGCCGCGATGGACGGGCCGCGCGGGCTCGTCCACCTGCTGCTCACCCACGACGGGGGAGCGACGAGCACGATCTCGCTGACCCTGGACGCCCCGCCCGAGGCGGTGAGCCGGGAGTTCGTCTTCTACGGCGAGAACGGCGTCGAGACCGTCCCGGCCGGCGAGGGCGACTCGGCCACCGCGTTGGGGGTGGCGATCGACCAGTTGCTGGAGGAGATCGGGTCGGGCACCCGGGACCACCGCTGCGACGTGCGCTTCGGCCGCGAGGTCGTCGCCGTGCTCGCCGCCGCCGAGACCGCCCGCGCCGAGGGCCGCACCGTCGACCTGCCGGCTTGAGGGCCGCACCGTCGACCTGCCGACCTGAGGCGGAAAAGCGGTCGCCGGTCGGCGACGACGGAGCTAGGGTCGCGGGCATGTCCGCGCACGCTCTGATCGAGGGGGTCGGCACGCCGGCCGCCTTCGGGCCACTGCTGGCCCGCCTGCGAGTCCGGCGTCCGGCCCTGGCCGGCGCGACCCGCGACTGATCCCGCACCGCACGCACGGCGCCCTCCGCCCGGTCCTGGCCGGGCCCTCGGCGCCGCCCCACCGCCGCCCCGGGTGACACCCCGGGGTGGTGCCGCCGTCGGCGCCACCCCGGTCACCCGCCCGGGTGACGTGCCGCGCGCCACCCCCGTCTCCGGCCGGGCGGTGGCGTGCCGCACCGACCCCGGTCTCCGGCCGGGCGGTGGGTGCCGCCGTGCGCCGACCCGCAGTCCCCGCGCCACGCCCAGGGCCGTCCGAGTCCACTCTTCCCTCGGACAGGCCCCCTTCCGGCTGCCTGTCCGCACCGTCGCCGCACGGCGACAGACAGGACGACGACCCGTGGCGCCCCGCCGTACCCGAGCAACCGAACGCGACCGCTCCCGGCGCGTACTCTCCCAGAACTTCCTCGTCGACCCGGCCGCGATCGCCCGGCTGGTGCACGCCGCCCGACCCCGGCCCGACCGGCTCCTGCTGGAGGTGGGCGCCGGCCGGGGCCAGCTCACCCGGCCGCTCGCCGCCCGCTGCCGGCACCTGATGGCGTACGAGGTGGACCCCGCCGCCGGCGCCGAGTTGGCCAGGGTCTGCGCCGGCCTGCCGAACGTCACCCACCGCCAGGCCGACTTCCTGACCGCGACGCCCCCCGCCGGAGGAGTTCGACGTGGTCGGCAACATCCCCTGGTCGCTCACCTCGGCCGTGGTGCGGTGGTGCCTGGCCGCGCCCGGGCTGCGCGCGGCGACCCTGCTCACCCAACTCGAGTACGCCCGACGGCGCAGCGGCGACTACGGCCGGTGGACCCGGCTCACCGTCCTGACCTGGCCGGAGTTCGGCTGGCGGCTCGCCGGGCGGGTGCCCCGCACCGCGTTCCGCCCGGTGCCCGGGGTGGACGCCGGCATCCTGCGCGTCGAGCGGCGGCCGGAGCCGCTGCTGGCCGAGTCGGCGCTGCCCGCGTACCGGCGGATGGTGGAGATCGGCTTCGGCGGGGTCGGCGGCTCGCTCGCGGCCTCGCTGGGCCGGCACCACCCGCGGGCGCGGCTGTCGGCGGCGCTGCGGGCGACGCGGCTCGACCCGGCCACCCCGGTCGGGCACGTCTGGCCGGAGCAGTGGCTGGTGCTGTTCCGGCTGCTGCACGCCAGGTGAGCCGGCCAGCCGCTGGAGTGTGGCGTGCAGGTCGTGCCGCGGGTCAGGCCAGCGTGTTCAGGGCCTCGCTCAGCTCGGCGGGGGAGCCGAACTCCTCCGTCGGCAGGGACCGGAGCATCTGGAGCATCTCCGTGCTGACCCCGTTCTCCTGGCCCCAGCGGACCAGGTCCTCCCGGGAGACCGGGTAGTCGAGCCCGGCCAGGTACTCCTGCAACTGCACGCCGGTGACGGTCATGCCGACGGGCTACCCGCTCAGCCCGACGGCACACCGCCCGTGCCTCCCGGGTCCCGGCCCCCACGCCCCGCTCAGGTCCGGTCCCGCGCGGCCCACGTCGCGCGGGACCGGCGGGGGTGCCGCCCCGCTCGCCGGCCGGCGGTTTGCCCGGCGACACGCCGGGTAGCCGCCCGCCATGCTGGTTCAGCGGCTCGGCGCGCCGAGCGACTTCGACCCGTTGCTGGAGCGCGTCCGGGACGCCAGGATCGTGATGATCGGTGAGGCGACGCACGGCAGCTACGACTACTACCGGCTGCGCGAACAGCTCACCCGCCGGCTGATCGCCGAGTGTGGCTTCTCCTTCGTCGCCGTGGAGGGGGACTGGCCCGACTGCGACCGGGTGCACCGGTCCGTGACGGGCGCCCCGGGCGCGGCCACCGAGCCGCGCATGGCGCTGGAACGCTTCGAGCGGTGGCCGACCTGGATGTGGGCGAACGCCGAGGTCTCCCGGTTCTGCAGTTGGCTGCGGGCGTGGAACGTCGAACGGCCAGCGGACGCCCGGGCCGGCTTCCACGGCCTGGACGTCTACAGCCTGTGGGAGTCGATGCAGGCGATCTTCGACTACCTCGGCGAGGAGGACCCGGCGTCGCTGGAGGCGGCGCAGGACGCGTACCGCTGCTTCGAGCCGTACGGCAAGCGGGTCGAGGAGTACGGCGCGGCCAGCCGGTTCGTCTCGGCGCGCTGCGAGGAGGAGGTCGTCCGGCTGCTGGCGCGTACCCGCGAACAGGCCGCCGCGGACGGCCCGGACAGCTTCTCGGCCTGGCAGAACGCGGAGGTGGTGGCCGGCGCGGAGCGCTACTACCGGGCCATGGTCCGGGGCGGCCCGGAGTCGTGGAACGTCCGGGACACCCACATGGCGGACACGCTGGACCGGCTGCTGGACCGCTACGGCCCGGGCTCGCGGGGGATCGTCTGGGCGCACAACACACACATCGGGGACGCCCGGGCCACCGACATGGCCGCCGACGGGCTGATCAACATCGGTCAGTTGGCCCGTGAGCGGCACGGGGCCGACGACGTGGTCCTGGTCGGCTTCGGCGGCTACCGGGGCACGGTGATCGCCGCGCCGCGCTGGGGCTCGCCGGCCGAGGCGATGGTGGTGCCGCCGGCCCGCCAAGGCTCGGTCGAGGGCCGGCTGCACGAGCTGATGCCGGAGCGGGCGGTGCTCGTCTTCGGCGGCGCCGACCAGCCGGGCTGGGTCACCGACACCGTCGACCACCGGGCGATCGGGGTGGTCTACGACCCGTCGTTCGAGTCCTGGGGCAACTACGTGCCGACCCGGCTGGGGGAGCGGTACGACGCCTTCGTCTGGTGCGACGAGACCACCACCCTGCACCCGCTGCCCGCCCTGACCACGCCCGGCGAGATGGAGACCTACCCGGCCGGCGTCTGACCGGCCGGGTAGGCGTCGGGCGGGTCAGGCGCGGGGGGTCACCGGGATCTTCTCGTCGAGGTGGGCGCGCAGGCCCTCGCCCTCGATGTCGACGTTCGGCAGGGCCCTGTCCAGCCAGCGCGGCAGCCACCAGGCTGCCCGGCCGAGCAGTGACATCACCGCCGGGACGATCGTCATCCGCACCACGAACGCGTCGATGGCGACGCCGATCGCGAGCGCGAAGCCCATCGACTTGATCACCGGGTCGTCGAGGAACACGAAGCCGCCGAACACCGAGATCATGATCAGGGCGGCGGCGGTGACCACCCGGGCCCCGTGCCCCATCCCGTTGATGGTCGCCTGCTGCGCGGTGTCGCCGTGCACGAAGTCCTCCCGCATCCGGGAGACCAGGAAGACCTCGTAGTCCATCGCCAGCCCGAACAGGATGCCGATCAGCAGGATCGGCAGGAAGCTGACCAGCGGGCCGGGCGTGTCCAGGCCGACCAGGTCGGCGAGGTGGCCCTGCTGGAACACCGCCACGGTGATGCCGAACGTCGCGGCGACGGTGAGCAGGAAGCCCAGCGCGGCCTTGACCGGCACCAGCAGCGAGCGGAAGACCAGCATCAGCAGCAGCACCGAGAGCCCGACCACCAGCAGCAGGTAGACCGGCAGGGCGTCGGCGAGCTTCTCGGAGACGTCGATGCCGATCGCGGTCGCGCCGGTCAGCAGCACGTCCACGTCGCGGAACCCGCCGACCGCGGCCCGGACGTCGTTGACCAGCGTCTCCGTGGCCTCGTCGGTCGGCCCCGTCTTCGGCACCACGCCGAGCAGCGCGGTGCGGCCGTCCGGGCTGAGCTGCGGCGGGGCCACCGCGAGGACGTTCTCGGTGCGCTGGATCAGCGCGGTGACCTGCGGGACGGCGGCCGAGGTGGCCTGCGGGGTGTCCCCGGCGACCACCACCGCGAGGCGGCCGGTGAAGCCCGGCCCGAAGCCCTCGGTGATCAGGTCGTTGGACGCCCGGGCGGGCGAGCCGACGGGCGCGGTGCCCGCGTCGGGCAGCGCCAGCCGCATGTCCGGCGTGGGCAGCGCGAGCAGGCCCAGCCCGAGCAGCCCGACCAGGATGACGGGGATCCGGAACCGGGTGACGGCGCGCGCCCAGCGGAACCCGAGCCCGGACCGGTTCTTGGCCGCTGACGCCGCGGCGCCGTCGACCGCCCCGTCCCCGGCCGGCACGGACGAGCGCAGCCTGCGGGAAAGCACCCGGCGGCCGGCGAATCCGAGCAGGGCGGGCTGGAGCGTGATCGCGACGAGCACCGCGACGGTGACCGTGGCGGCGGCGGCCAGACCCATCACGGTCAGGAACGGGATGTTGACCACGGCCAGGCCGGCCAGCGCGATGACCACGGTGGCCCCGGCGAAGAGCACGGCCGAGCCGGCGGTGCCCACCGCGCGGCCCACCGCCTCGTCCGGCGGCAGCCCCTCGATCAGGTTCTGCCGGTAGCGGGAGGTGATGAACAGCGAGTAGTCGATGCCGACCGCGAGGCCGAGCATCAGGGCGAGGATCGGCGCGGTGCTGGTCAGGTCGACCACGCTGCTCAGCGCGAAGAGGCCGGCCATGCCGACGCCCACGCCGATCAGGGCGTTCAGCATGGTCATTCCGGCCGCCACCAGCGACCCGAACGTGACCACCAGGACGATCGCGGCGATCGCGACGCCGATCGCCTCGGTCGAGCCGACCTCCGGCACGGCGCTGAGCACCTCGCCGCCGGGCGCGACCTCCCAGCCCTGGGCCTCGGCCCGCGCGCCGACCTGCTCGTACGCGTCGCGTTGGGCGTCGGTCACCTCGTCGGCTCCGGTGGCGAACTGGACCTGGACCAGCGCGTACCGGCCGTCGGGGGAGACCGCCCCCACCTGGAACGGGTCGACGGCGCCGACCACCCCGGGCAGCGTCGCGGCCTCCTGGGCGAGTTCCTTCACCACGGCCTGCCCCTGTGGGCTGCCGAGCGCGCCGTCGGCCGGTGCCTTGACCGCGATGGTGCCGGTCGCGCCGCTGGCCGCCGGGAACTGCTCGGCGAGCAGGTCCAGGGCGCGCTGGGACTCCGTGCCGGGCATGGTGAAGTTGTCCGCCATCGGGCCGCGCAGGGTCGCGGCGGCGAGGCCGAGTCCGACGAGTACGACGAGCCAGATCGCCGCGACGAGTCGCCGCCGGCGCATCGAGCCCCGGCCGAGCCGGTAGAGCAGGGTCGCCATGAGTTCCTTGTCCTCGGTCGTGGTGGTTGGGAACGAGTCAGTCGACGGGCTCCAGCGCCCGTCGTACGAGTGCCAGCAGGGCGGCGCGCAGTTCCTCGTCGGGTACGTCGACGAACTCGCCGCACGTCTCGGCGATGCCGGCGAGCAGCACCAGCGCGGTGATCCGGGCGGAGGGGCGCTCCGGGTGCCCGGCGAACGCGTCGATCAGCTGCTCGGAGATCCGCTGGACGTGCGCGAAGGCGGGCTGCTGGAGCAGCTCCGGGAACTCGCCCCGGATCAGGGCGATCTCGCGCCGGAACCGGACCGCGAGGTCGACGAAGCCCTCGGCGGCGACCCGCTGGGCGTCCGCCCCCCGGTGCGCGGCGATCCGCTCGCCGAGCGCCTGGAGGACCTTCATGGGCCGGGCCATCAGCTCGGTGAGGATGGCCTCCTTGTTGGCGAAGTGGTAGAGCACCGCCGCCTTGGAGCAGCCCACCTCCCGGGCGATGTCCTGCAACGAGGTGCCCCGGTAGCCGGTCACCGCGAAGCGTCGCGCCGCCGCCGCCAGGATGTCGTCGTGTGTCTCCGGTACCGCCCGCACCATGCCGGTCCACCTCCCCGAACCAGCATGCCTGACCGATCGGTCAGAGCCTGACCGATCGGTCAGATCGAAGGCGTGGCGTTCCCCACAGGCCGTCGGGGTGTGCCGCGGGCCGACACCCTCCGGCGCCGGTCCGGCCGAGGTTCAGCGGGGCGCCGGACCCGAACCGGGGTCGTCGCCTAGTCCGCCTCGCCGTGCGCCCGGTCGTACGCGTCCCGCGCGTCGGCGATCGCGGTGCGGTGCCGCTCGGCCCAGCTGGTCAGAGCGACCAGCGAGTCGTAGAGCTCCAGCGCGATCGGGGTGGCGGTGTACTCCACCTTCGGCGGCACGGTCGGATAGACCGTCCGGCGCAGCAGGCCGTCGCGTTCCAGGTTGCGCAGGGTCAGGGTGAGCATCCGGCGGCTGATCCCCTCCACCGTGCGCTCCAGTTCGGTGAAGCGCACCGGCCCCTGGGAGGCGGCGACCAGGATGCCGATGCTCCACTTGCCACCCACCCGGTCGAGCACCTCGCGGACGGTGCACGCCCTGGCCTGGCCGGGGGTGAAAGGCGCGTCGCCGGCCGCGCATTTCTGGACCCCGTCCACGGACACATCGGTGTTCCCCTGGGACATGAAAGTGCCTCCTTACGCTCCGCCTCATGGTCACAGAAGATGTCTCTGGTAACAAACCGTGCACCTAGGAGGCGTCCGTGTCCACCCGTACCGCCGAATCCCGCTGGCCGGCGCTGCTCGTGCTCTGCGCCGGCAGCCTGATGATCATCCTGGACGGCAGCATCGTCGCGGTGGCGCTGCCCGCCATCCAGCGGGACCTGGGCTTCACCGCGACCGGCCTGGCCTGGGTGGTCAACGCGTACCTCGTCGCCTTCGGCGGGCTGCTGCTCCTCGCCGGACGCCTCGGCGACCTGCTCGGCCGGCGGGCGGTCTTCCTGGCCGGCGTCGCGCTGTTCACCGTGGCCTCGCTGTTCTGCGCGGTGGCGACCGGCCCGGAGGCGCTGGGCGTGGCCCGCTTCCTCCAGGGCGTCGGCGGGGCGCTCACCATGGCGGTGAGTCTCGGCATGATCGTCCGGCTCTTCCCGGAGCCCGCCGAGCGGGCACGCGCGATCGCGGTCTTCAGCTTCACCGGAGCCGCCGGGGCGTCGATCGGCATGCTGGCCGGGGGCGTGCTCACCGACCTGGCCGGCTGGCCCGCCATCTTCGCGGTCAACCTGCCGATCGGGCTGCTGATCCTGCTGGCCGCCGTACGCCTGCTCGACGCCGACCGCGGCATCGGCCTGCGCGCCGGCCTGGACCTGCTCGGCGCGGCGCTGGTCACCGGGGGCCTGATGCTCGCCGTGCTGGCGATCGTCGGCACCGGCGAGCACGGCTGGGCCTCGGCCCGGACGCTCGGCGCCGCCGCGCTCGCGGTGGCCCTGCTCGTGGCGTTCGGGCTGCGGCAGCGGTCGACCGGGACCCCGCTGCTGCCGCCGCGGGTGCTGCGCACCCCCGACCTGGTCGCCGCCAACGTCGTGCAGTTCCTCATGGTCGCCGCGTTCTTCGGCTTCCAGTTCCTCCTCGCGCTGGAACTCCAGCTCGTCCTGGATCTCGACCCGACGGCCACCGGGCTGGCCTTCCTGCCCACGCCGGTGACGATCGCGGTGGTCTCGCTCGGCCTCGCGGGCCGGCTGATCGCCCGGTACGGCGCGCGGGCGCTGCTGGTCACCGGGCTCGCGCTGGCGGTGGCCGCGTTCCTGCTGCTCGCCCGGCTCCCGGTCGACGGCGGCTACCTGCCCGACGTGCTCCCGTCGATGCTCCTCTTCGGCGTCGCCGGCGGGCTCGCCCTGCCGGCGGTCACCACGCTGGCGATGGCCGGCGCCGACCCGGCCGACGCCGGGCTGGCCTCCGGGCTGGTCAACACCACCCAGCAGGTCGGCGGCGCGCTCGGGCTGGCCGTGCTCGCCACGCTGGCCGCCAGCCGCGCCGACGGCCTGCGGAACGTCGGCTGGGCCGAGGCCGAAGCGCTCGCCGCCGGCTACCGGACCGCGTTCACCGTGGCCGCCGCCCTCGTCGCGGCCGCCCTCCTGGTCGCCGTGGCCACCCTCCGCCCCCGGCCCGCCCCGGCCGCCGAGCTGGCCCCGGCCGCCGCCCCGGCCCCGGCCCGCCGGTCGGCCGCCTGACCGGCGACGACGGCGTGCGCGACGAGAAGCAGGCCGGACCGGGGCGGAAGCGCCAGACCGAGCCGAAGGAGCCAGCCCACGGCCTCTTCCTCGCGTCGACGATCTTGCACTTACGGCCCTTGAGATGCGTGACCTGTCCCCATTTGTGGGGGCAGGAAGTGCAAGATCGCGCACCACGGGAGCGGCGGCGATCCGCTCGTCGGGGGAGGGCACAACGTCGTGTCCGGTTGACCGTCGGTCGCCGGGCCGGGAAGGTGGTCGGATGAGTCGTGCTGACGAGACCCGGGACGGGGTGTCGCTGACCAACCTCGACCAGCCGCTGTCCGACGGCGACGACGCGACCAAGCGGGACCTGGTCGACTACCTCGACGCCGTCCACGAGCGGATCCTGCCGCCGCTGCGCGGCCGGCCGCTGTCGGTGATCCGGGTCCGACCCGGGCAGCCGGCGTTCATGCAGAAGAACCTGCCGAAGTACACCCCGGACTGGGTACGCCGCACCTCCGTCTGGGCCGAGGCGTCCCACCGCGAGGTCTCGTACGCGCTCTGCGACGACCGGCGCACCCTGCTCTGGTTCGCCAACCAGCGCGCCGTGGAGTACCACCCCACCCTGGCCACGGTGGACGACCTGCACCGCCCGACCCACCTGGTGCTCGACCTCGACCCGCCCGAGGGGGACTCGTTCGGGCTGGCGGTGGCCGCCGCCCTGCTGGTCCGGCAGGCGCTCGCCGACGCCGGGCTCACCGGCGCGGTCAAGACCAGCGGTGCCAAGGGCGTGCACGTCTTCGTGCCGGTCGCGGCGGGCGCCGCCGTGGAGGACATGGCCGCCGCCACCCGGGCGATCGCCGCCCGCGCCGAACGGCTGGACCCGGCGCTGGCCACCACCGCCTTCATCCGGGAGGACCGGGGCGGCAAGGTGTTCGTGGACTCGACGCGGGCCGGCGGGGCGACCGTGGTGGCCGCCTACAGCCCGCGGCTGCGGCCGGGCGTGCCGGTGTCCTTCCCGGTGGACTGGACCGACCTGGGCGACGTCGCTCCGGCGGACTTCACGATCCGCACCGTCCCGGCGCTGGTCGCCGACCGCGACCCGTGGGCCGAGCGGATGCCCGCGCCGCAGCAGCTCCCGGCGGACCTGGTCGCGGAGGGGCACACCATCCCGATCGCGCGGGTGCAGGCCATGCACGAGGGCAAGCGCCGGGCCCGCGCCCGCCGCGCCGCCGGCTGACGTACGCGCCGCACCGCCGGTGACCGCCGGCCGGCCGAAGCTCCGTCGCCGGCCGGAGCCCGGCGGCGGCTGGAGCCCGGCGGGCCGGCCGGAGGTTCGTCGCCGGCCGGAACCCGGCGGCCGGCTGGAGGTGTCGTCGGCGTGGCGCTACCGCTCGCCGGGTCGGACGAGCCCGCTCTCGTAGGCGATCACGACGAGCTGGGACCGGTCGCGGGCGTGCAGCTTGGCGAGCAGGCGACTGACGTAGGTGCGGGCGGTGTCCGGGCTGAGGTGCAGGGCGGCGCCGATCTCCGCGTTGGACCGCCCGGCGCCGACCTGGGCGAGGACGTCGCGTTCCCGCTCGGTGAGCCCGGCGAGCCGGGTGCCGTCGGGCACGGGGGAGCGGGCGGCGGCGGCGAGGACCCGGCGGGTGACGGCGGGCGACAGCAGCGCGTCCCCGCCGGCCACGGTGCGTACGGCGGCGCGCAGGGCGTCGGGCGCGGTGTCCTTGAGCAGGAACCCGGCCGCCCCGGCGCGGATGGCGTCGAAGAGGTAGTCGTCGTCGTCGAAGGTGGTCAGCATGACCACCTGGACGTCGGCGAGGCCGGGGTCGGTCAGGATGCGCCGGGTGGCCTCGATGCCGTCGGTGCCCGGCATGCGGACATCCATGAGGACGACGTGCGGCCGGTAGGCCCGGACGGCGGCCAGGCCGGCGGCGCCGTCGGTGGCCTCGGCGACGACGGTGATGTCCGGGTCGCGTTCGAGCAACGCGCGGAGCCCGGCGCGGATGAGGTGCTGGTCGTCGACGAGGACGACGCGGAGGGTCGTCACGGCCGGGGCCCGGACAGCGGCAGTCGGACGGACACCCGGAAGCCGCCCGTCCCGGCGGTGCCGGTGTGGATGGTCCCGCCGAGCAGGGCGACCCGCTCGGACATCCCGCGCAGCCCCTGGCTCCCGCCGTCCTGTGCCTGGCTCCCGCCGTCCTCACCGGGCGGCGCGGCGGCGCCCCGGCCGTCGTCGACGACCTCCAACGCCAGGTGGGAGCCGGTCGCCCGGACGGCGACGTCGACCCTCGTGGCCCGCGCGTGTCGCAGCGCGTTGGTCAACGCCTCCTGCACGACCCGGTAGGCGGTCGTGCCCACGACCGCCGGCAGCGCGCCGACGTCCCCGTCGACGCGCAGGTCGACGGCGAGCCCGCTGCGGCGGACGCCCTCCGCCAGGGCGGTGAGCTGGTCGACCCCCGGTGGTGGCCGGCGGACGCCGGCGTCGCCGCGCAGGGTGCCCAGCGTCGCGCGCAGCTCGGCCATCGCGCTGCCGCCCGCCGAACGGATCGCCGCCAGCGCCGCGTCCACCCGCTCCGGTGCCCGGTCGGCGAGCGCCTCCTGCGCCACCGCCGACTGGAGCGTGACCACGGACATCGTGTGCCCGAGGGTGTCGTGCACCTCCCTGGCGATGCGCAGCCGCTCGGCCTCGACCTGCCGGGCGGCCTCCCGCCGCCGCTCCTCGGCGGCCGCGACCACCTGCCGCGCCAGCTCGGACCGCAGCGAGCGCCGGTGACGGACGGCGTCGCCGAGGGCGACGACGGCCAGCATCAGCGCCGCCTCGGACCCGAGGCCGAAGCCCAGGACGATGCCGGCGTCGTCGCCCTCGGCCAGCCGCGACGCCACCGACGCGGCCAGCAACGCCCCGCCGACCACCGCCGCCCACAGCGCCCGGCCCCGCTCCGCCGCCGCGTACAGGACGGCGGCGGCCGGCGCGGCCAGGCCGATCGGCGGCAGGTCCAGCGTGTAGTACGCCGTGATGCCGAGCGCGGTCGCCAGCAGCGCCGGCACGGGCCAGGCCCGGGCGACCAGCAGCAGGGCCCCGAAGCCGGCCGCGAATCCGTACGCCGCCGGGGCGCCCGGGGCGTCGCCGGTGGCCACGGCCGCCGCGACCAGGCAGAAGGTGGCCAGGCCGAGCAGGGCGTCGGTGCGGGTGGGGCGGAATACCGGCACGCCACGAGCGTAGGACCAACCGGGCGCCGGCGCTGTCGCCCAGGCGCGTCCGTCAGCGGCTGTCGGCTACGTCCGGAAGCGACCTCGACCGCGCGGGTGGGCGACCGGGCGGCGTCGGCGCACGTCCGGAAGCGACCCGGGTTCGCGCTCCTGGGCGGCAGACCGGCGACGGCGGCCGGCCTAGCGTCGACGACGACCAGGCGTACGGCGTCGGAACGGCGCGACGGATCGGCAGGAGGACTCATGACCCGCAACAGGCTGACCTGGGCGGTGCTCGTCGCTCTCGTGTGGACGGCGATGATGTCGTTCGGCGGCGTCGCCGCCGAGACCGTGATGCTCTACCCGAACATCTTCGGCGACCCGCCGGCGTCGCTGGACCGGGCCCGCGAGTTCCTGGTGGCGGGCGGCCCGAGTGACTACTTCCCGCCGCTCGGCGCCACCGTCGTCCTCACGTCCCTCGCCGCGACGGTGCTCACCTGGCGTGACCGCCGGCTGCGCTGGTGGATCGTCGGCGCGGCAGCGGTGTTCGTCGCCTGCGAGTTCCTGTTCTCCGTGTTCTTCTTCTGGCCGCGCAACGAGATCATGTTCGTCGACCCGGTCGGCACGCACTCCCCGGAGTACCTGCGCCAGGTCGCCGCGGAGTTCGTCGCCGGGCACCGGGTGCGTCTTCTGGGCGGTGCGGTGACCGCCGTGCTGGCGTTCACCGCGCTGCTGCGCTGGGCCCGGTCCACCGCGCCACGGACCTGACGGAGACGGACAACGGGGCGGACGCGTCTGCGTCCGCCCCGTGCGTGTTGGGCGAACGCCAGGGCCAACATGGCCGGCACCCGGGATCGGCGCCTTCCGGCTCCGCGAGCCGAGGCGGGCGATGACGGTCGACGCCGGCACATGTTCGGCACAGGGGCTTCCCACCCGACGGGCGCGCTGCCCTATGGCGACGATGATCCAATAGGTAGTCTCTCGCTCATGGTCGCGCTGCCCCGCGCCTCGCGTTCATGGCGACCCCGCGCCGCAGCCGCCTTCGCCGTCGCGTCATGCCTCGCGGTCGCCCTTCGATGAGCCGCCGTGCGGACGATCGAGGTGGCCCGAGGCGTTTGCCGCGTAGACGCCCCGCGCTCGGTGGACCCGTGGACGTTGTTGGCCGCGCTGCGGCCCATCGGTTAAACGGGAACGGATGCACATTGAGAGGGTTTAGTGATTAAGGCTGGTTCGAAGGTCCTGGCTCTGATTGTTGGTGCGCTCGTCATTCCGTTGAGCCTGATCGGATGCACGGAGAGCGAAGGATCCGACGGGCGGACGGAGATTGTCGAAATCGAGAACACCGCACAGGTCTTCGGCAGGCAGGGTGAGGCGGTGACCGTCAAGAGGCACTACATGATCCTGAACCCACCGAAAGATCTCACGGAGTTGAAAGAACTGGTCGAGGGCTACAGCAAGGATCACCCGATTGACGGAGAAGTCGAGGCGACACCAGGTCGGAACAGGGTTTTCGACGTGTCCTTCTACAGGGAGAGCGAGGATCTGCCGAGAGGCTGGCAGCCTGATGAAGGCTACCTGAACACGGATCGACTCGAACATCACAAGAACGATCTGGTTGCATCTGTCTCCTGGTCGGATGTCGATCCGAAAAAGAACTACGATGTTTATGAGAAGAGCAAGAAGGGCAAAATCGTGAAGCGGATGCGCTTCATCGAGGATCAGCTTGTCGAGTGATGCTGGGATCTGAGGCGGGTATGTGGCCGCAGCCGTTGCCGTCGTTCCTGCGGCCGGCCTCGCTGTGCTCGTCGAATGGGCTGCCGTCAAGACTGTGGCAGCGGACAGGAGAGGTGAGCCGGTAGCCGGCACGAACGCCTATCTCCTGACTGGCATCGAGGCGATGAGGCATGCCGTCACGGCATACTTGGCGTAGTGAGAATTGGCGAAGGCCCCTTAGCGTGACCAGGTCGTCAGTAGGCTTTGCTTGTGAACGACCTGCGGGTGTCCGATCGTGATCGGGAAGCTGTTGTGGCTCGGCTCGGTGCCGCTGCCAGCGAGGGGCGACTGACCCTCGCCGAGTTGACTGATCGGTCAGGGCAGGCCTATGCCGCGAGGACCTACAGCGAGTTGGCGGCCCTGGTCGCCGACCTGCCGCCGGCGGAGCGCGACAACCGAAGCCTGGTCGTCGATTACACAGGCCTGGCCCTATCGCTCTTGGCGCTGGCCGGGGGCGTGGTCTGGATGCCGCTGTTTCCGCACCTTGATTTCGGTGCCCTTCTCGGAGCCACCGGCGTCGTGTTCGGCCTGTTCGCGATTCGTGCAAGCACTCACGCTCTTTGCCGCGCGGTGGCAGTCTTGGGGCTTGTCGGCGGCTCGTTCGGCGTTGCCCTGCAAATCGCCTGGATTGCTGTCAACGCGCTGGAGTACGTGAAGGACTTGCTCTTGTAATGCGTAGGTCGTGCTGGGCGCGGGCCGCCGTCCTCACGCCCGAGGTGCAAGCCTCGCCCCTGCACGAACCCGCACGACCCGCGGCACGCCGCCGTGTCGAGGTGGCTCAACGGGGGAGTGCCGCCGACCCAGGTAGCCGAGTGGGCCGGGCGATCCGGCGGGGTGCTGTTGAGGATCTACGCCAGGTGTCTGGACGGCGGTGACGCCGCTCGCCGGCAGCGCATCGAGAGCGCTTTGCCACGACTGACCCGCGCCGAAACTTCGGCACGTATGTGGCACGGACGCCCGCTACGTGCCGCTGACGGCCCCGGACACCGCCGCACACATGATGAAGGCCCTTGACCGGGTTTTGCCTGGTCAAGGGCCTTCTCGTGCTGGTCGGCTCTGGTGCCCCCGGCAGGATTCGAACCTGCGCCCCCGCCTCCGGAGGGCGGTGCTCTATCCCCTGAGCTACGGGGGCTCAGCGACTTGAGAAGACTAGCAAACGCCTCCCCGGAACGCCGAATCGGTATCGGATGATCGAGCCCGTGTCGCCGAGCCAGGCCGCGGGCGGCCCGGAACGCCTGGTCGGCCCGCTGGTTGACCGGCGCGGGCTGGTCGGCCCGGTCGGGCTGGTCGGCCCGGTCAGGCTGGTCAGCCCGGTCAGCCCGGCCGAGCCCGGTCAGGCGGCGACGGCGCGGCCGCAGCTGGGCAGCGGGTGCAGCACGATGCGGCGGGGCAGCCGGCGGGGCCACTCGCTGCGGGGCCAGGAGCCGTCGACGATCAGGTGCACCGTCCGCTGCTCCGCGCCGCTGAGCCGCAGCACGAAGTCGCGGGGGAGCGGCGGGTCGACCGACGGCGTGGTGATCATGAAGCGCACCCGGCCGCGGGACGAGACGGCGGAGATGACGTCCGCCGCCGGCATGGTGCCGCGCAGGCGTACCCGGCCGATCCAGTAGACCTCGGCGAGGTGCTCCTGCGCGGCCCGGGTGATGGCCGGGTACTCGCTGCGCACCCAGCGCTCCACCGCGCCCACGCAGAGCCCGCAGGCCCGCTCCCGGGGCTCCCGCGGGCCCAACCCCCAGGCCCGCAGGTACGCCCCGACCGCGCCGGCGTCCATCGGCAGCTCGAAGCGGCGCTGGATGAGGGTGTGCAGGCTCTGCCGCGTCCACAGCTCCTCGTCCAGGCCCAGCGCGTCGGGGTAGACGCCCCGCAGGACGTCGATCAGTTCGAGTTCCTGTTCACGGCTGAGCGTTCCCGGCTCGCCCTGCCGCTGTCCGCGACGGACGGCTGCCACCGCCCCGTCACCGCCGATGGTGTGGCGTCGGCACCAGCTGGTGACCGAACGCCGTGCGTCTCTCAGTGCAACCCCCACGTCTTGCGCAACGAGCCCGAATCGCAACTGGTCACGATATGTGTGGAGAAAACTCCCTTAGCGAGGCAATCGGTCGGACCGGCCACTAGTTCACGTACGCTGACAAACCGGGCACAGGCCCCGGCGAGAACGGCGAGAGGCCCGGGTCGGCCGGGGTCAACCGGCGCGACGCGGACCTCTCGACGGATGAGCGGTGCGGCGGGGGCGGGTCAGCCGCCCAGGCGCTTCAGCGCGTTCTGCAGGTTGGTCAGGTCCTTGCGCTGGGTGTTCTTCATCGTCTGGGCCGTCCGGACGACGTCAGGCTCGTCGCTGGCGTCGAGCACGCCGTCGATCATGTGGATGCCGCCCAGGTGGTGCTTGATCATCATTTGCAGGAACAGGACGTCCAGTTCCCGGCCGTCGGCCGCGCGCAGCTTCGCCATCTCCTCGGGGGTGGCCATGCCCGGCATCAGCCCGTTCTTGACCAGGCCGGCGCCGTCGGACATCCAGGACATCGACGGCTCGCTGCCCGCCGGGTCGAGCCCCCACGAGCGCAGCCACGCCTGCATGATGCCGAGCTCGCCCTGCTGGGCGGTGGCGATGTCGCCGCCGATGCTGCGGACCTCCGGGTCCGTGCCCCGGTCGAAGGCGATCAGGCCCATTTCCACCGCCTGCGCGTGGTGGGTCGTCATGTCCCGGGCGAAGCCCGCCTCCGCCGAGGTCTCGCCCGGCCGGGTGAGCCGGGGCGTCAGCAGGCCGCCGGCGTACCCGAGGAGCAGCCCGACCACGACGGCGAGAGCCAGCGCGGCCGTGCCCCAGCGGCGCGCGGACGGCCGCCGCTCCTCCGGAGCGGGGCTGGCCGGCTCGGCGGTATCGATCATGGTCGGGGTGCTCATCGCTCTCCTCAGCCCATCTGGTTGCCGTCGCGCGGCGTGGTGCCGGTGGCGGTGATGCCCTGGCTGCACAGCGCGGTCGGGCCCTCGATCGAGGCGTTGACCCGCAGCGCCTTGATGAAGTCGTCGATCCGGCTGTCGTCGGCGTTGTCGACCTTGAGCTGGTAGCCCCAGGCCTGCAGGGAGATCGGCTTGTCCAGCCCCTCGAACGGGCTGAGCATCATCTTCTCCTTGCCCTGCACCTTCTCGGTCAGCTTCGCCACCTGGTCGGCGGGCAGGCCGGGACGGTAGGTGATCCAGATCGTGCCGTGCTCCAGGCTGTGCACCGCGTGCTCGTTGGCGACCGGGGCGTCGTAGACGTCACCCATGCAGTTCTGCCAGGCCGCGTTGTGCGGGCCGGCCACCGGCGGCAGGACCGAGTAGGTGATCGGGCCGGTCTGGTGGTTGCCGCCCGCGACGAGGTCCTTGTCCTTCTCGCGGAAGTTGACGATGCCCTGGATGTCGGCCGCCCGGTCCTCCCAGGGCTTGGAGCCCTGGAACGACGCCCAGGCGCCGTAGCCGATGATCGACACGGCGAGCACGCCCACGGCGACGAAGAGCGCGATGGGGCCCCAGGAGCGGCCCTGGCTCACCTTCACCGGGGTGACCGGCTTGCGGCCCTTGCCCCCGGCGCCCGGGCGGGGACCCGTCGGCTTGCCGGACCCGGCCTTGTTGCCGGACCCGGTCTTGGCGCTGCCGGACCCGGCCTTGTCGGCGCCCGCAGCCGGCCGGCCCGCCGCCGGCTTCTTGCCGGTGCTGACCACGGTCGGACGGCGCTCGGGGCCGCCACCAGGTGTGCTGATGCTCATCGTGCCTCGTCAGGTCGGTCGGTCAGGGGATCCGGCGGGCCGGTTTCACACTCTGGGTCGCCGCCGCGGGTGCCGAGTCTACCCCCGATAACATGGATCGGTGACTCCCGCAGAACTCGCCGAGGTCGTCCTCTCCGCAGCCCACGCCGTCTTCACCGAGCGGGGCCTGGACCGCTCCGCCCTGCCGGACTCCACGGCGGTGGAGCGACCTCGCAACCCCGAGCACGGCGACTACGCCTCGACGCTGGCGCTCCAGCTCAGCAAGAAGGTGGGCGTCCCGCCGCGCGAGCTGGCCACCGCCCTCGCCGAGCAGCTCGGGCGGGCGCCGGGGGTCAAGTCGGTGGAGATCGCCGGCCCGGGCTTCCTCAACATCCGGCTCGACGCGGCCGCCGCCGGCCAGCTCGCCCGGACGATCGTCGAGGCCGGCGAGGAGTACGGCCGCAGCGAGCGGCTCGCCGGCCAGCGGATCAACCTGGAGTTCGTCTCGGCGAACCCGACCGGCCCGGTGCACATCGGCGGCGTCCGCTGGGCGGCCGTCGGCGACGCGCTCAGCCGCCTGCTGCGCGCCACCGGCGCCGATGTCGGCACGGAATACTATTTCAACGATGCCGGCTCCCAGATCGACCGGTTCGCCCGTTCCCTGCTCGCCGCCGCGAAGGGCGAGCCGGCCCCCGAGGACGGCTACGCCGGGGCGTACATCACCGAGATCGCCGACGCCGTCCGCGGCGCCCGGCCGGACGTGCTGGAGCTGGACGACGCCGCCGCCCAGGAGGTCTTCCGGGTCGAGGGCGTGCAGCTCATGTTCGCCGAGATCAAGTCCTCGCTGCGCGGCTTCGGGGTGGAGTTCGACACCTACTTCAACGAGAAGGACCTGCACGACCGGGGCGAGCTGGACCTCGCCCTCGAGCGGCTGCGCGCACAGGGCCGGGTGTTCGAGAGCGACGGCGCGACCTGGCTGCGCACCACCGACTTCGGCGACGACAAGGACCGGGTGCTGCGCAAGTCCAACGGCGAGTGGACGTACTTCGCCGCCGACTGTGCCTACTACCTCGACAAGCGCGAGCGCGGCTTCGAGCGGGTCGTGATCATGCTGGGCGCCGACCACCACGGCTACATCGGCCGGATGAAGGCGATGGCCGCGTGCTTCGGCGACGACCCGGAGCGCAACCTGGAGATCCTGATCGGCCAGATGGTCAACCTGGTCCGCGACGGCGCCCCGGTCCGGATGAGTAAGCGGGCCGGCACCGTGGTGACCCTGGAGGACCTGGTCGACGCGATCGGCGTCGACGCTTCCCGCTACGCGCTGGCCCGCTACTCCAGCGACTCCCCGATCGACATCGACGTCGAGCTGTGGACCCGGGCCACCCGCGACAACCCGGTCTACTACGTCCAGTACGTGGCGGCCCGGACGGCCAGCGTGGGCCGCAACGCGGCCGAGGTGGGGCTGACCCGGGGCGACGCCGAGGCGTTCCGCCCCGAGCTGCTCGGGCACGAGAAGGAGAACGAGCTGCTCAAGGCGCTCGCCGAGTTCCCCGCCGTGGTCGCCACGGCGGCCGAGCTGCGGGGGCCGCACCGGGTGGCGCGCTACCTGGAGGAGCTGGCCGGGGCCTACCACCGGTTCTACGACGAGTGCCGGATCCTGCCGCGCGGCGACGAGGAGGCCACCGACCTGCACCGCGCCCGGCTCTGGCTGAACGACGCCACCCGCACCGTGATCGCCAACGGGCTGCGCCTGCTGGGCGTCTCCGCCCCCGAGAGGATGTGACATGCGAGCGCATGAGGCCGGTGCCCTGCACGGGGACATCGGCAGCCGGGGGCCGGCGTGGCTGCGTACGCCGGTCGACGTCAACGCGCTGGTGCCGGCGCTCTGGCCGCGCAACGTGACGCGTGGCGGCGACGGGGTGCTCACCGTGGCCGGGCTCGGCGTCGGCGACCTCGCGGCCGAGTTCGGCACGGCGGTGTACGTGCTCGACGAGGACGACCTTCGCTCGCGCTGCCGCGACTTCCGCACCGCCTTCGACGGCGTCGACGTCTACTACGCGGGCAAGGCGTTCCTCTGCCGCGCCGTGGTTCGGATGATCGCCGAGGAGGGCCTGCACCTCGACGTGTGCACCGGTGGTGAGCTGGCCACCGCGCTGTCGGCCGGGATGCCGCCCGAGCGGATCGGCTTCCACGGCAACAACAAGTCGGTCGGCGAGCTGGCCCGGGCGCTGGACGCCGGGGTCGGGCGGATCATCCTCGACTCGTTCCACGAGATCGACCGGCTCACCGCGCTGGCCCGGGAGCGGGGCGTCCGACCGAAGGTGATGATCCGCGTCACCGTCGGCGTCGAGGCGCACACCCACGAGTTCATCGCCACCGCGCACGAGGACCAGAAGTTCGGCTTCTCCCTCGCGGGCGGGGCGGCGGCCGAGGCGGCCTTCCGCGTGCTCGACGAGGGCGTGCTGGAGCTGCGCGGCCTGCACTCGCACATCGGCTCGCAGATCTTCGACGCCAGTGGCTTCGAGGTCTCCGCCCGTCGGGTGCTCGGCCTCCAGGCGCAGATCCGCGACGCGCGCGGGGTGGAGTTGCCCGAGCTGGACCTCGGCGGCGGCTTCGGTATCGCGTACACGACCCAGGACGACCCGGCCGCGCCGCAGGACCTGGCGAAGCGGATGCGCCGGATCGTCGAGTCCGAGTGCGCCGCCGAGCGGCTGGCGGTGCCGCACCTGTCGATCGAGCCGGGCCGGGCGATCGTCGGGCCGGCCGTGTTCACCCTCTACGAGGTCGGCACGGTCAAGGACGTCGACGGGATCCGGACGTACGTGAGCGTGGACGGGGGGATGAGCGACAACATCCGCACCGCGCTCTACGACGCGTCCTACTCCGCGACGCTGGCCTCCCGGGCGTCGGCCGCCGAGCCGATGCTCGCCCGCGTGGTGGGAAAGCATTGTGAGTCCGGGGACATCGTGGTGAAGGATGAATTCCTGCCCGCCGACGTGCAGCCCGGAGATCTTGTCGCGGTGCCCGGCACCGGCGCCTACTGCCGGAGCATGGCCAGCAACTACAACCACGTGCCCCGGCCCCCCGTGGTCGCGGTGCGGGCCGGCCGGGCACGTCTGATCGTCCGGCGGGAAACCGAAGAGGACCTGCTCGCATTGGATGTGGGATGACGTCACCTGTGCGCCTGGCGCTGCTCGGCTGCGGCACGGTCGGTAGCGAGGTGGTCCGGTTGCTGCACGAGCAGTCGGCCGACCTCGCCGCCCGGATCGGCGCCCCGCTGGAGATCGCCGGCATTGCCGTACGCCGTCTCGGCCGCGACCGGGGCGACCTCCCGGTCGACCCCGCGCTGTTCACCACCGACCCGCTCGGGCTGATCAAGCGCGACGACGTCGACGTGGTGGTCGAGGTGGTCGGCGGCATCGAACCGGCGCGGAGCTGGCTCGTCGAGGCGCTGCGGGCCGGCAAGAGCGTGGTCACCGCCAACAAGGCACTGCTCGCCGAGGACGGCGCGGCCCTGCACGACGCGGCGGCCGAGGGCGGCGGCGACCTCTACTACGAGGCGTCCGTCGCCGGGGCGATCCCGCTGCTGCGCCCGCTGCGGGAGTCGCTGCACGGGGACCGGATCAACCGGGTCACCGGCATCGTCAACGGCACCACCAACTTCATCCTCTCCGCCATGGACGCCACCGGCGCCGGCTTCGCGGAGGCGCTGGAGGAGGCCACCGAGCTGGGGTACGCCGAGGCCGACCCGACCGCCGACGTGGAGGGCTTCGACGCGGCGGCCAAGGCGGCCATCCTCGCCTCGCTGGCGTTCCACACCCGGGTGGGCGCGGCCGACGTGCACCGGGAGGGCATCACCGAGGTCACCGCCGCCGACGTGGCCAGCGCCAAGGCGATGGGCTGCACCATCAAGCTGCTCTGCATCGCCGCCCGGGGCGCCGACGCCGCCGGCCGGGAGACGGTCAGCGTGCGGGTGCACCCGGCGATGATCCCGCTGACCCACCCGCTGGCCGGCGTCGGCGACGCGTTCAACGCGGTCTTCGTCGAGGCCGAGGCGGCCGGGCAGCTGATGTTCTACGGGCGGGGCGCCGGTGGTGCGCCGACCGCCAGCGCGGTCCTCGGCGACGTGGTGGCGGTCTCCCGCAACCGGCTCGCCGGGGTGCGCTCGGCCAGCGAGTCCGCGTACGCCGACCTGCCGGTCCGGCCGATGGGGGAGGCGCTCACCCGCTACCACATCAGCCTGGACGTGGCGGACCGGCCGGGCGTGCTGGAGGCGGTGGCCGGCGTCTTCGCCCGGCACGACGTCTCGATCGCCACCGTGCGGCAGGGCCCGGCGGGCGGCGACGCGGCCGGCCGGGGCGAGGACGCGGACCTGGTCATCGTCACCCACGTGGCCCCGGACGCGGCGCTCGCCGCCACCGTCGGCGAGCTGCGCGGGCTGGAGATCGTCCGGTCGGTGGCGAGCGTTTTGCGGGTCGAGGGCGGGGCGTGACGGCGTTCGCGTCTCGTCAGGTGGTTAACGACGGGTGCGCCGCGGGCGGGCCGGGCAGGCTGGTCCACGCTGACGGTGCCCCCGGCCCAGTGGGGCGATAGAGCGAGGAGAGCGACATGTGGCGGGGTCTGATCGACGCGTACCGGGACCGGCTGCCGGTCACCGACGCCACGCCCGTCGTGACCCTGCACGAGGGGAACACCCCGCTGCTGCCCGCGCCGGTGCTCTCCGCCCGGCTCGGCTGCGACGTCCACCTGAAGGTGGAGGGGGCCAACCCCACCGGCTCGTTCAAGGACCGGGGCATGACGCTCGCGGTCTCCAAGGCGGTCGAGGCCGGCAACAAGGCGATCATCTGCGCCTCCACCGGTAACACCAGCGCGTCCGCGGCGGCGTACGCGGCCCGCGCCGGCCTGACCTGCGCCGTGCTCGTGCCGCAGGGCAAGATTGCGCTGGGCAAGCTGGCCCAGGCACTGGTGCACGGCGCGAAGCTGCTCCAGGTGCAGGGCAACTTCGACGACTGCCTGTCGCTGGCGGCGAAGCTCGCCCAGGACTACCCGGTCGCCCTGGTCAACTCGGTCAACATCGACCGGCTGCACGGCCAGAAGACGGCCGCGTTCGAGATCGTCGAGGCGCTCGGCGACGCCCCCGACATCCACTGCCTGCCGGTCGGCAACGCCGGCAACGTCTCCGCCTACTGGATGGGCTACTCGGAGGAGCTGCGGGACGGCAACGCCACCCGGGCCCCGAAGATGTACGGCTTCCAGGCGGCCGGCGCGGCGCCGATCGTCACCGGCCAGGTGGTCCGCGAGCCGTCCACGATCGCCACCGCGATCCGGATCGGCAACCCGGCGAGCTGGACCAGGGCGCTGGACGCCCGGGACTCCTCCGGCGGCCTGATCGCCGCCGTCACCGACCGGGAGATCCTGGCCGCGTACCGGCTGCTGGCCCGCGAGGTCGGGGTCTTCGTCGAGCTGGGCAGCGCGGCCAGCGTGGCCGGCCTGCTCCAGCAGGCCGCCGCCGGCAGGATCCCGGCCGGCTCGACGGTCGTCTGCACGGTCACCGGGCACGGCCTGAAGGACCCGGAGTGGGCCATCTCCACCGCTCCCGCTCCGATCACCATCGCCAACGACCCGCTGGCCGCCGCCCGCTCGCTCGACCTGGCCTGAACCACGCCTGGTCCCGCCCGTCCTGTGGGCGGGACCGGGAGCGGGGGCGGCCGGTGCGCGCCGCAGCGGGTGCGGGAGACTTGTTGCGCCCCGCAACCGTCCTCTCTCCAGGAGTGAGTCACGCCGATGTCGGTGCTCGCCAGATTCAGCCTCGCCAATCGAGGGCTGATCGCCCTCATCGCGGTGGTGACCACGGCGTTCGGAGCGTTCGCCGTGCCGTCGCTGAAGCAGCAACTCCTGCCGTCGCTGGAGTTCCCGGCCGCGTTCATCGTGGCGGCGTACCCGGGCGCCGGCCCGGAGGTCGTCGAGTCGCAGGTCACCGAGCCGATCGAGAACAGCCTCCAGGGCATCCCCGGCCTGGACAGGGTCACCTCGACCTCGCGCGAGGGCTCGACGACCATCCAGGTGCAGTACGAGTTCGGCACCGACCTGGACGACGTGGTCAACAAGATGGAGACCGCGCTCAACCGGATCGACACGCAGCTGCCGGAGGGGGTCGACCCGCAGGTCATCGCCGGCAGCACGGACGACCTGCCCGCCGTGGTGCTCGCCGCGTCCGGCGGCGCCGACCAGCGCGCCCTCGCGGAGAAGCTGCGCGGCGCGGTCGTGCCGGAGCTGGAGGCGATCGAGGGGGTCCGGTCGGTCGACGTGACCGGTGCCCGGGACGACGTCGTGGTGGTCACCCCGAATCCGGCGAAGCTGGCCGCGACGAAGCTCCAGCCGGCCGCGATCGGCGCCGCGCTGAAGACCAACGGCGTGACGGTGCCGGCCGGCGCGGTGGCCGACGGCACCCGGGCGCTGCCGGTGCAGGTGGGGACCCCGCTCGCCACGCTGGACGACCTGCGCGGCATCGTCGTCGCGCCGGCGGCGGGGAAGGCCGCCCCGGTCCGCCTCGGCGACGTGGCCACCGTCGAACAGCAGGCCGCCCCGGCCACCGCGCTCACCCGGACCAACGGCAGGGACAGCCTCGGCATCGCCGTCACCGCGGCCCCCGACGGCAACGCGGTGGAGATCTCCCACGAGATCCGGGACCGGCTGGCCGAGCTGCGGGAGGCCTCCGGCGCCGAGCTGACCGTGGTCTTCGACCAGGCGCCGTTCGTCGAGAAGTCGATCGAGAGCCTGACCACCGAGGGCCTGCTGGGCCTGGTCATGGCCGTCATCGTCATCCTGGTCTTCCTGCTGTCGATCCGCTCCACCGTGGTCACCGCGGTCTCCATCCCGCTCTCGGTGGTGGTCGCCCTGATCGCGCTCTGGGTCGGCGACTACTCGCTGAACCTGCTCACCCTCGGCGCGCTCACCATCGCGGTCGGCCGGGTGGTCGACGACTCGATCGTCGTGCTGGAGAACATCAAGCGACACCTGGAGTACGGCGAGCCGAAGCGCGAGGCGATCCTCGCCGCCGTCCGCGAGGTGGCCGGCGCGGTGACCGCGTCCACCCTCACCACGGTGGCCGTCTTCGCGCCGATCGCGCTGGTGGGCGGCTTCGTCGGGCAGCTGTTCGCGCCGTTCGCGATCACGGTCACCGTGGCCCTGCTCGCCTCGCTGCTGGTCTCGCTGACCGTCATCCCGGTGCTCGCGTACTGGTTCCTCAAGCCCTCCGGCGGCACGGTGGACGACGCCGCGGTGCGCCGGGCGGCGGAGGAGAAGGAGCTGCGCAGCCCGTTGCAGCGGGCGTACCTGCCGGTGATCGGGTTCGCCACCCGCAAGCGGGCCACCCGCTGGATCACCCTGGGGCTCGGCGTGCTCGTGCTGTTCGGCACGTTCGGCCTGTCCCGTCAGCTGGAGACCAACTTCATCGACGACTCCGGCCAGGACACGCTGAGCATGACGCAGGAGCTGCCGGCGGGCACCGGGCTGGCCGGCACCGACGCGGCGGCGCGCCAGATCGAGGCGGTGTTGGAGCGGACCGACGGCATCGAGACGTACCAGGTGACGGCGGGCGGTGGGGACAACCCGTTCGCGGGCGGCGGCAACAACGTCGCCACCTGGTCGCTGGCCCTCGGTGGCGAGACCGACGCCAAGGAGATGCGGGAGGTCCTGCGCCGGGAGATCGACGCGCTCGGCGCGGCCGTCGGCGAGGTCAGTTTCGGGGCCGGGCAGGGCGGGGCCGCCGCCAACCAGTTGGAGGTGGTCGTCCAGGCCACCGACCCGGAGGCGCTGAACCGGGCAGCGGAGGAGGTCCGGGCGGCGATGGCCGGGGTGGCGGGCGTGGCGGACGTCTCCACCAGCCTCGCCACCCGGGTGCCGCGCGTCGACGTCACCGTCGACCGGGTCGCCGCCGGCCGGGCCGGGCTCACCGAGGCCGCCGTCGGCCAGTTGGTGGCGCAGGCGTTCCGGGGCGCGCCGTTGGGCCAGGTGACCCTGGACGGCGGGCAGCGGGACGTGGTGCTGCGGTTCGCGGGCAAGGTGCCGGTCTCCGTCGAGGAGCTGCGCGCGCTGCCGGTGGGGCCGGTGAAGCTGGACGACATCGCCGACGTCACCGTGGCCGAGGGGCCGCAGCAGGTGACCCGGATCGAGGGTGAGCGCAGCGTCTCGGTGACCGGTACGGCCACCGGCTCCAACCTCGGCGCCACCACCCAGGAGCTGCAGAAGAAGCTGGACGCCATCGACGTTCCGGGGGCGACCTTCGCCATCGGCGGCGTCAGCGCCGACCAGGAGGAGGCGTTTGCCGACCTGGGCCTGGCCGTGCTCGCGGCCATCGCGATCGTCTTCCTGATCATGGTGGCGACGTTCCGCAGCCTGACCCAGGCGCTGATCCTGCTGATCTCCATCCCGTTCGCGGCGACCGGCGCGATCGGCCTGCTGTTGGCCACCGGCACCCCGCTGGGCGTGCCGGCGCTGATCGGCGTGCTCATGCTGGTCGGCATCGTGGTGACCAACGCGATCGTGCTGCTCGACCTGATCAACCAGTACCGGGCGCAGGGCATGGGGGTCCGGGAGGCGGTGGTCGAGGGCGGCCGGCGCCGGCTGCGGCCGATCCTGATGACCGCGGTCGCCACCATCTTCGCGCTGCTGCCGATGGCGTTCGGCCTCACCGGGGAGGGCGGCTTCATCTCCAAGCCGCTGGCGATCGTGGTGATCGGTGGTCTGCTCAGCTCGACGCTGCTCACCCTGATCCTGGTGCCGACGCTCTACACGATGGTGGAGCACACCAAGGAGAGCATCCGCTCCTGGCGGGCGCGCCGGTCCGGCGGCGCGACTCCGGCGGCCCCCGCCGCCCCCGCCGCCGGCGTCCGGGACGCCGGGACGGAGCGGGCCGGCGAGCCGGTTTCGGTGCCCGCGGCGCCGTCGGCCGGCGCGGAGGGGGCCGCCCGGCCGGCGCCGTCGGCTGCGCTGGTGGACGGCACGGACCAGTTCGAGGTGCTGCGGCTGCCGAAGAGCCGCAGGTCGCCGCTGCCACCGGCCGAGTAGCGCCCGTACGTCCGTGGACGCCCCCGGCCGGTTCCGCCCGCCGGGGGCGTCCGCGTTCGGTCAGGTACCCGCCGGACGCCGTGGCGCGCCGGCCGCTGCCCGGTAGGGTCCGGACGTGCCGTCCACCTTCTCGGTCCTCGCCCGCAACCGGAACTTCCGCAACCTCGTCCTGGCCGAGCTGGTGGTCTTCGGCGCCGACTGGTTCGTCATGGTGCCGCTGCTGGTGCTCCTGCCGGACCTGACCGGCAGCGGCGTGTGGGGGGCCCTGGTGCTCGCCGTGGACACCGGCATCGTGGCGCTGCTGCTGCCCTACACGGGCACGGTCGCCGACCGGTTCGACCGGCGCAAGATCATGATCGCGGCCAACGTCGCGGCCCTGTTCGGCGTGCTCCTGCTGCTCGGGGTGCGCAGCGCCGGCACGGCCTGGCTGGCGATGGTCGGGATCGGCGTGGTGGCGGTGGCCAAGGCGTTCTACTCCCCGGCGGCGCAGGCCGCCCTGCCCAACGTCCTCGACCCCGACGAGCTGGCCGCGGGCAACGCCGTCGCCGGGTCGGCCTGGGGCACGATGACCATCGTCGGCGCCTCGCTCGGTGGCGTGCTCAGCGCCGCCGTCGGCCCGTACGCCTGCTTCTGGGTGGGGGTGGTCGGCCTGGCGGCCGCGGCGGGCCTGGCCACGCTGATCCGCCGGCCGTTGCAGGCCCCGCGCGACGCCGGGCGACCGGCGCAGCAGACCTGGGCGGCGATCCGCGAGGCGCTGGGCTACATCGGGCACCGGCCGAGGGTGCTGGGGCTGGTCACCGTGAAGAGCGCGGTCGGCCTGGGCAACGGCGTGCTGACGGTCTTCCCGCTGCTCGCCGCGGTGTACGGCGTGGGGCCGGTCGGCACCGGGCTGCTCTTCGCGGTCCGCGGGGCGGGTGCGCTGGTCGGGCCGATCCTGATGCGTCGGGTGCTGAACAACCGGGCCTGGCTGCTGTCCGGGCTGGCGCTGTCCATGTCCCTCTACGGCCTGGCCTACCTCGGCATCTCGGTCGTCGACTGGTTCCCGCTGGTGCTGGCCCTGGTCTTCGTCGCCCACTTCGCCGGTGGCAGCAACTGGGTGATGTCGAACTTCGCCCTCCAGGGCGAGGTGCCCGACCGGTTGCGGGGCCGGGTCTTCGCCACCGACATGATGCTGGCGACCCTGGCCATCTCGGTCAGCCAGCTCGTGGTGGCGGCCGTGGTGGACACGGTGGACGAACGGGTGGTGCTGGCCGGGTGCGGCCTGGTCACGCTGGTCTACGCGGTCGGCTGGCGGATCGCCACCCGCCGGCTCTCCCTCACCGACCCCGTCGCGGAGCCGGACCCGACCCCGGCCCGCTGACCCGCCCGCCGGTCAGCGCTGTCCCGCCCCGCCCGTGGGCGCGTCCGGCCGGGTCAGGCCGTCCCACTGTGTCGGCGCGTGACCGGGGGCCGCCGTGGGCCACCCCGGCGCGGGCTGCCCGGCTACGGTCGGCGCGGGCCCGGGGGTCGGCGCCGGCCCGGCGGGCGGCCAGCCGCCCGAGGGGGCAGCCGCCGGGCCGGTCGCCCGCCGCCCGGCGAGCACCGCCGCGATCACCAGGCCCAGCCCGAGGGGGTACGCCACGGCCATCACCACGCTGTACGCCGTGTTCACCAACTGGAACTCGCGCCACCCGAAGTCCTCGCCGTCGGAATACCCGATCCACCCGAAGTCCTCGCCGTCGGAAGATCCGAAGGTGCCGTCGATCAGGCGGGGAGCCAGCAGGACCCAGGCGAGGGTGAGCGCCGAGCTGACGAGCAGCACGCCGAGGCCGAACAGGGCCAGCAGCCGGGGCAGTCGGGGCAGCCGACGCCCCGCCGTCACGGTCAGCACGAGGCCGACCAGCAACACCAGCACCGTGGGCGCCTGCGTGGCCACCATCATCGCCACGTGTCCGAGCACGCTGCCTCCCGTCGTCGTCGGTCGGGTCAGGCTAGCGGAACGGCACCGGGCCGGATCACCCGCGCGGTGCCGCGGCGGCCCCGTCCCACCCGGCGGGCGGACGGCCGCGACGTCGGTGCGGAGCCCTAGCATGAGCCAGTGCCGACGACATTCGCCTCCGGTCCGGTCCGGGTCCGGGTTCCCGCCACCAGCGCCAACCTGGGGCCGGGCTTCGACGCCCTGGGGCTCGCCCTGGCCCTCTACGACGACGTGGCCGCCGAGGTCACGGCGGGGGGCGTCACGGTGGCCGTGACGGGGCAGGGCGCCGGGGAGCTGCCGACCGACGACCGGCACCTCGTGGTGCGCGCCATGCGGGCGACCTTCGAGGCGCTGGGCGGCCAGCCGGCGGGCCTGGCGGTGGAGTGTGTCAACCGCATCCCGCAGGCCCGGGGGCTGGGCTCCTCGTCGGCCGCGATCGTCGCCGGCGTGCTGCTCGCCCGGGCGCTGGTGACCGAAGGGGAGACCCGGCTGGACGACGCCGCCGCGCTGCGGCTCGCCGCCGGGATCGAGGGCCATCCGGACAATGTGGCGCCCTGCCTGCTCGGCGGCTTCACGCTGGCCTGGACGGAGCCGTCCGGGGCCCGGGCGGTGTCGCTGCCGGTCGCCGCCGGCGTACGGCCGACGGTCTTCGTGCCTCAGGAGCGCGGCCTGACGGCGGCGGCGCGGGCCGCCCTGCCGGCCGCCGTGCCGCATGGGGACGCGGCGCTGAACGCCGGACGCGCCGCGCTGCTGGTGCACGCGATGACCGCCGAGCCGGCGCTGCTGCTGCCGGCCACCGTCGACCGGCTGCACCAGGACTACCGCGCGGAGGGGATGCCGGGCAGTGCCGCCCTGGTCAGGGCGTTGCGTGAGGCCGGTGTGGCCGCTGTGATCAGTGGGGCCGGGCCGACTGTCCTGGCCCTGGACGGGTTGCCGGAAGGCTATGATCCGGGAACAGACTGGCAGGTCTGGCGGTTGGACCCGGACGGGCACGGAGCACGGGTTGCCCGGGGTAGACTCGGACACGCGGAGCGGGACCCTGTTGCCGCAGGTCGGAAGAGTTGATTACGCTCTAGACTTAGCACAGCCGCGAAGCATGCGATCTTCCTGCGGGTCGGCGCACCCCCGAAGCTTTCGGCGGTCAGCCCGTCACCCCTGCTTAGGCCCACGCCGCACCGCAGTCTTCACAGGTCGCCGCAGACGGCGAGACCTGCTCACCGACGTCGGTGAGTCGGGAAACCGACCGGCTGCTGTGTCACAGACTCCCGCGACGCGTCCATGCGAGGCGGGTGCACCGAGGCCGCCCGGCCACCTTGTTTCGACCCCGGGCAGTCCCGGCCTATCGAGGGAAGGAATCCATTGAGCGACACCACCGACGTGACGTCGGATGTTTCCAACGTCGCTGGCGATGCCACCACCGCCGCCGCCGCCCCCGCCCGTCGTCGGCGCAGCGGCACCGGCCTGTCGGCGATGCTGCTGCCGGAGCTGCAGAGCCTGGCTGCGTCGCTCGGCATCTCGGGCACGGCTCGGATGCGCAAGGGCGAGCTGATCAGCGCGATCTCCGAGCGGCAGGGCGGTGCCACCGCCGGGACCCCTCGACCGCGGGCCGAGGTCGCGGCCGCCGCCGCTCCCGCCCGTGAAGAGGTCCACGCCGAGGTCCGCGAGACCACCGAGCGGCCCAAGGCCGAGCGGCGGGCCGCGGAGCAGGCGCCGGCGGAGCCGGCGCCCGTCGAGACCGAGGCTCGTCCCCGGACCCGGCGCAGCCGGGCCGCCGCCGCCGAGGCGCGGGCCGCCGAGGCCCGTCCCGCGGAGACCCGCACGGAGGAGGCCGAGGCCGGCGAGCGTGCCGACCGGGCCGAGGGCCGTGGCCGCGAGCGTGCGGAGCGCGTTGAGCGTGGCGAGCGGGCCGAGCGTGCGGAGCGTGGCGCGGAGCGCGTTGAGCGTGCCGAGCGCGGCGACCGTGCCGAGCGGGCCGACCGCGCGGAGCGCGGCGAACGGGCCGAGCGTGGCGAGCGGGCCGAGCGTAACGAGCGGGCCGAGCGTGGCGAGCGGGGCGACCGCAACGAGCGGGGCGACCGGGGCCAGCGCGCCGAGCGCGACGCCGACGGTGACGACGACGGCGAGGGCGGCGGCCGGCGCGGCCGGCGCAGCCGGTTCCGGGACCGTCGCCGCGGCCGTGGCGAGCGGGCCGAGGGCGGCGGCGACGGCGGGCGCGAGCCGCAGGTCGGCGAGGACGACGTGCTCGTCCCGGTGGCCGGCATCATCGACGTGCTCGACAACTACGCCTTCGTGCGGACCACCGGCTACCTGGCCGGCCCGAACGACGTCTACGTCTCGATGTCCCAGATCAAGAAGTACGGTCTGCGGCGCGGTGACGCCATCACCGGTGCGGTGCGCGCCTCGCGCGACGGCGAGCAGCGGCGGGACAAGTACAACCCGCTGGTGCGGCTGGACACCATCAACGGGATGGAGCCGGACGAGGCGAAGCGTCGGCCGGAGTTCTACAAGCTCACCCCGCTCTACCCGCAGGAGCGGCTGCGGCTGGAGACCGAGCCGCACATCCTCACCACCCGGGTGATCGACCTGGTCATGCCGCTCGGCAAGGGCCAGCGCGCGCTGATCGTGTCGCCGCCGAAGGCGGGCAAGACGATGGTGCTGCAGGCCATCGCGAACGCGATCACGCACAACAACCCGGAGTGCCACCTGATGGTGGTGCTGGTGGACGAGCGCCCCGAAGAGGTCACCGACATGCAGCGGTCGGTGAAGGGTGAGGTCATCGCGGCGACGTTCGACCGTCCGCCGCAGGACCACACCACGGTGGCGGAGCTGGCGATCGAGCGGGCGAAGCGCCTGGTCGAGCTGGGCCACGACGTGGTCGTGCTGCTCGACTCGGTGACCCGGCTCGGTCGGTCGTACAACCTGGCGGCGCCGGCCAGCGGCCGGATCATGTCGGGTGGTATCGACTCCACCGCGCTCTACCCGCCGAAGCGCTTCCTGGGTGCGGCCCGCAACATCGAGAACGGCGGCTCGCTGACCATCCTCGCCACCGCGCTGGTGGAGACCGGGTCCATGGCGGACACGGTCATCTTCGAGGAGTTCAAGGGCACCGGCAACGCGGAGCTGAAGCTGGACCGGAAGATCGCCGACAAGCGCACCTTCCCGGCCATCGACATCCACCCGTCCGGCACGCGCAAGGAGGAGATCCTGCTCGCGCCGGAGGAGCTGGCCATCATCCACAAGCTCCGCAAGGTGCTGCACTCGCTGGACTCGCAGGCGGCGCTGGACCTGCTGCTCGACAAGCTCAAGCAGACCCGCACCAACATCGAGTTCCTGATGCAGATCGCCAAGTCGACGCCGGGGGAGTGACCCTCCCCGGGTGAGACCGACGAGAAGGGCACGGCCACGCGGCCGTGCCCTTCTCGCGTTCCCGGGCACCCCTTGTCGTTCGCCCGCCCGCCGTCCGTCTGCCCACGACAGTCGCATTCGGTCACCACGCCCGTCGCGCGCGTCATCTGGCGGTGTCGAGCCTGGGCCTGGCGGCAGTGCGCGCGGTCGAGCCGCCCTCGCGGACCGGGGCGGGGAACGGCTCCGGCTGGTCGCATGGACGGGGCAGCTCGACAGCGCGTTCCACCACCCCACCGACGCCGGCGGCGCGGTTGCTGCGGACCGGGCAGCGAAGGGTGGAGTTTTCCTTCGGTTTGGTTGACAGGTATTGAAACTTCTATTCACAGTCCGGTTGACTGTGGCCCATGCGTACCCGCAGACGATCTGCCCGTCTTGCCGGCGTCCTGCTGTTGACGCCGCTGCTCACCATGGCCGGCACCGTGCCGGCGACCGCCGGTGCGCCGGATCCGGCCACCGACCCCTCTGCCACCGCGGCCGAGGACGCCCCCCGCGCCTCCTCGTACCCCGCCGACTCCGTCACGCTCTCCGGCGGCATCGAGCCGGCCGGCGGCCTGGAGACCGCCAAGACCACCCGCCCGGTCGCCCCGGGCCTCCAACTCACCTCCTTCGACCGGTACGACGCCGACGGCTGGCTGCGCGCCGACGCGCTCACGGCCGACCTCACCGGCGGCGTCACCGTCGACTACGTGAACTCCGGCGCGGTCAGCCGGGCCGAGCCGCTGCGCCGCGCGGTGGACGCCTCCCGCGCGGTCGCCGCGGTCAACGGCGACTTCTTCGACATCAACAACTCGGGCGCCGCCCAGGGCGTCGGCATCCGCGACGGCGAGCTGGTCCAGTCCGCGGTCGGCGGGCACCGCAACGCCGTCGCGATCACCACCGAGGGGCTCGGCCGGGTGATCGAGGTGAACTTCGACGGCACCGCGACGCTGCCCACCGGCCCGGTGCCGCTGACCCAGTTCAACAACATGATCCAGGCGAACGGGATCGGCGTGTTCACCGCGCTCTGGGGGTCGTACACCCGGGAACGCGCGGTCGCCGGCGCCGCCCGCGTCACGGAGGTCACGGTGGTCGACGGCCGCGTCGCCACCGTCGGCACGACGGCCGGCAGCGGGCCGATCCCGGCCGGCACCACCGTGCTGCTCGGCCGCGACGCCGGCGCGGACGCCCTCGCCGGGCTGCGCCCCGGCGACCCGGTGACGGTCGCCTGGCAGCCCAAGCCCGCCGACGGCAGCACCCTGCACGCGGCGGTCGGCGGCGGCAACGTGCTGGTCCGGGACGGCGTGGTGCAGAACATCGCCGACGCGACGCTGGCCCCGCGCACGTCGGTCGGCTTCTCCGCCGACGGCCGGCGCATGATCATGCTCACCGTGGACGGCCGGCAGGTCGACAGCCGCGGCGTCACCCAGACCGAGATGGGCCGGATGATGGCCGAACTCGGCGCCCACCACGCGCTCAACCTCGACGGCGGCGGCTCGTCCACGCTGCTCGCCCGGGAGCCGGGCGCGGCGGCCGTTCAGGTGGAGAACAGCCCGTCCGACGGCACGGAGCGCGCGGTGCCCAACGGCCTGGCCCTCTACGCGCCCCAGGGCAGCGGCCGGCTCACCGGGTACTGGCTGGAGACCGCCAGCGACCCGACCAGCGCACCCGGCGTCGCGCCGGTGCGCGGCGGTCGCCCCGACCGGGTCTTCCCCGGCCTGACCCGCCGGCTCACCGCCGCCGGCCACGACGAGACGTACGGCCCGGCGGCCGGCGCGCCGGAGTGGCGGGCCAACCCGGCGGTGCACGGCAAGGTCGACGAGTCCGGTGTCTTCCGGGCCGCGACGCCGGGCCGGACCACCGTCACCGCCTGGCGGGGCGAGGCCAGCGGCACCCTCGACCTCACCGTCCTCGGCCCGCTGGCCCGGATCGACTCCACCGTGGACCGGATCGGCCTGGACGGCACCGACGGCAGCGCGCTGTTCGGGGTGGTCGGCTACGACGCGGAGGGCAACACCGCCCCGATCGAGCCCGCCGACCTGAAGCTCGACTACGACCGGGACCTTCTCAAGATCACCCCGACCGCCGACGGCAACCTCGCCGTCACCGCGCTGCGGGACACCGGCTCGGCGCTGGTCACCGTACGCGTGGGCGGCAGCAGCACCGTGCTGCCCGTCACCGTCGGGCTCACCGACGTCCCGGTGGCCACGTTCGACGACGCGGCGGCCTGGAAGTTCAGCCAGGCCCGGGCCAGCGGTGCCGTCGCCCCGGCGCCGGGGCGCACCGGCACCGGCCTGAAGATGACGTACGACTTCAGTCAGTCCACCGGCACCCGGGCCGCGTACGCCGACCCGCCGGCCTGGATCGACGTGGCCGGCCAGCCGCAGGCGTTCGGCATGTGGATCCACGGCAACGGCACCGGGGAATGGCCCAGCCTGCACCTGCACGACGCGCAGAACACCCAGCACGTCCTGCGCGGGCCACTGATCACCTGGAAGGGCTGGAAGTACGTCGAGTTCGCCGTGCCCGCCGGGGTGCAGTACCCGGTGCGGATCCGCCGGTTCTACGTGGCCGAGACCAACGCCGCTGCCCAGTACCGCAGCGAGGTGGTCATCGACGACCTGGTGGCGAAGGTGCCGCCGACGGTCGACGCCCCGGCCGAGGCGCCGCGCACCGACCGGGTGGTGCTCCGCGACGGCACGGTCGACGGCGCGCCCTGGCGCTTCGCGGTCATGTCCGACGCGCAGTTCGTCGCGGCGGACCCGGACAGCGACCTGGTCGCCCAGGCCCGCCGTACGCTCCGCGAGGTCAAGGCCGCGAAGCCGGACTTCCTCGTGATCAACGGCGACTTCGTGGACACCGCGTACCCGGCCGACTTCGCGCTGGCGAAGCGGGTGCTGGACGAGGAGCTCGGCGGGGAACTGCCGTACTACTACGTGCCCGGCAACCACGAGATCATGGGCGCCCCGATCGCCAACTTCCGGGCCGCGTTCGGCGACACCGAGCGGGTCTTCGACCACAAGGGCACCCGGTTCGTCACGCTGAACTCGTCGACCGGCTCGCTGCGCGGCGGCGGCTTCGACCAGGTGCGGCTGCTGCGCGAGGCGCTCGACTCGGCGGCCGGCGACCCCGCCGTCGGCTCGGTGGCGGTGCTGTACCACCACCCGCCGCGCGACCCGAGCCCCGCCAAGGCCAGCCAGCTCGGCGACCGGAAGGAGGCCGCGCTGTTGGAGCAGTGGCTGGCCGACTTCCAGCACCGCACCGGCAAGGGGGCGGTCTTCGTCGGCGGGCACGTCGGCACGTTCCACGCCGACCGGGTCGACGGGGTGCCGTACCTGATCAACGGCAACTCGGGCAAGAACCCGTCCACCCCGGCCGACCAGGGCGGATTCACCGGGTGGACCGAGTTCGGGGTGGACCCGGTGAGCGCCGCCGAGGCCGACCGGGCCCGGCGGGACCCGCTCGCCGAGGGCCCGAGCTGGGTCGCCGCCGAGTTCCACGCGCACGTCGACGGGCTCGCGATGGCCGCCCCGGCCAGCGTCGCCGTCGGCGCCCCGGCCACGGTCACCGCCACGGTGACCCAGCCGGGCGGGCGTACGGTGCCGGTGGCGGCCCCGGTGAGTGCGGACTGGTCCGCCTCGCCGAACCTGCACGTCGGCTCGGCCGCCGGGCTGAAGCCCTGGCACGTGGCCCGCTTCGACCCGGCCACCGGCACGCTCACCGCCCTGCGCCCCGGCGCGCAGGTCACGCTGGCGGTGGCCGTCAACGGCGTCCACGCCGAGGCGACCGTCACCCTGACCCCCGCCGCCTGAGGTGTAAGGAAGGGCACCTTCCTATCGCCTGGTGCATAGGAAGGTGCCCTTCCTAACGCCGATCTGAGGCCCGCACCGATCCCGGTGCGGGCCTCAGAAGTCGCCCTCGGCGACCTGGAAGACGGTGAGGCCGAGGGCGCGCCACATCCGTACGACCTGCTGGCGGTCGTCGAAGACGCCGACCACCCGGTAGCGGTCCCTGACCTCGTGCTCGTAGATCTCCTGCTTGACCACCGAGTCCTTGCGGTTGTCGCCGACGGCGCGCAGGTGCAGGTCGAGGTAGGGCACCCGGACGTGCCGGGCCAGCCACGCCTCCGTGGCGGGCCGGGCGGTGGCGTCGCGGCCCGAGCAGAAGACCACCCCGTACCCGGCCGCGTGCATCGCCCGGACCGCCGCGATCACCGCCGGGTTCGGCTCGTCCTCGTCGACCCGGGTCATGTCGTACGGGCTGCGCGAGACGTTCAGCGCGACCGTCCCGTCGATGTCGACCAGCACGATCTCCGGCGGCTCGGTCGACGGGGCGTGCACCGTGGCCGGCCGCCCCGTCCGGGCCTGCGGCACCGGCAGCGGCAGCGCGCGCCCCGCCAGGTAGCGCTCGTGCAGCCGGCGGATCCATGCCTCGCCGACCCGGTCGGCCTCCGGGCGGGCGGCGTCGCGGCGCAGGCACTCCGCCAGCGGCACGTCGGTGAAGTCGTGCACCTCGAACTCGGCGCCGTGCCGGGCGGCCAGGTCGGCCCAGTCCCGCAGGGTCCGCGACCGCAGGTTGGTGTCGTCGACGCAGACGTCCGCCCGAACCCGCAGCAGCGCCTCGACCTGCGCCCGCTGCACGACGGTGACCTGCCACTCCGCCCACTGGGTGAACAGCCGCTCGCCGTGCAGCATCCGGCGCAGGTCGTCCCGGTTGACCCGGACCACGGACGGTTGCAGCGTCCGGGCGAACGTGGTCTTGCCGGAGGCGGGGAGTCCCCGGGTGGCGATCAGGCGGGCCATGGCTCCTCCGTGTCGTACGTCTCGGTGGCCGGCGGTGCGTCGCCGCCGTACCCCGGTCGGGGCACGACCGGCGGGCGGCCGTGCCGGGGTGAATGCCCGGCCAGGCGGCGGGAATGCGGGAGACGAGGCGCGCGTTGTCGATGCCGGACCAGCCGTGCGGCCCGATTGCCGGGCCGGCGCCGGCCCATGGCACACTGGTCAATCGGCCACCGGTTCCGGTTCACGCCCGAGCCCGTCGCGCACGAGGCGACGGACACCGACGGCGACCCGGCGACCATCCACGAAAGGACCGAGGCGACATGAAGCCCAACATCCACCCGGAGTACGTGACCACCGAGGTCACCTGCTCCTGCGGCAACACCTTCAGCACCCGCAGCACCGCCAAGGGCGGCTCGATCCACGTCGAGACCTGCAGCGCCTGCCACCCGTTCTACACGGGCAAGCAGCGCGTCCTGGACACCGCCGGGCGGGTCGCGAAGTTCCAGCAGAAGTACGCCAAGGTTCAGGCCAAGAAGGCCAAGTAACTCCTCGTTCGGCGCCCGCGCCCGGTTTCGTGCCGGTCGCGGGCGTCGTCCGTATCCGCCCCGGTTCCGCCTCCCGTCCCGTCGTCGTCGAAGGAGCTTCCCCCGCATGAGCAGCGAGCGCCTGGCCGCCCTCCTCGACGAGTACGCCGAGCTGGAGAAGCGGCTGGCGGACCCGGCCATCCACGCCGACCAGGGCACCGCCCGCCGGGTCGGCCGTCGGTACGCCGAGCTGGTCCCGCTGCACAAGGCGGCCGGTGAGCTGGAGCAGGCCCGTGCCGACCTCGCCGCCGCCCGGGAGTTGGCCGCCGAGGACCCGTCCTTCGCCACCGAGGCGGAGTCGATCGCGGCGACCCTGCCGGCGCTCGAGGAGCGGCTGGCCGAGCTGCTGATCCCGCGCGACCCGCACGACGCCAAGGACGTGATCGTGGAGATCAAGGCCGGCGAGGGCGGCGAGGAGTCCGCGCTCTTCGCCGGCGACCTGCTGCGGATGTACACCCGGTACGCCGAGCGGCGCGGCTGGCTCACCGAGGTGATCGATGCCCAGGACTCGGACCTCGGCGGGGTGAAGGACGTCTCGCTGGCGATCAAGACCAAGGGCGTGCCCGAGGGCGGCAACGGCGTCTGGTCCCGGCTCAAGTGGGAGGGCGGCGTGCACCGGGTGCAGCGCGTCCCGGTCACCGAGTCGCAGGGCCGGATCCACACCAGCGCCGCCGGCGTGCTGGTGCTGCCCGAGGCCGAGGACGTCGACGTCACCATCGACCCGAACGACCTGCGGATCGACGTGTTCCGCTCGTCGGGTCCGGGCGGCCAGTCGGTGAACACGACCGACTCGGCGGTGCGGATCACCCACGTCCCGACCGGCATCGTGGTCTCCTGCCAGAACGAGAAGTCCCAGTTGCAGAACCGGGAGCAGGCGATGCGGATCCTGCGCGCCCGGCTGCTGGCGGCGGCCCAGGAGCAGGCCGACGCGGCCGCCTCGGACGCCCGCAAGGCACAGGTGCGTACCGTGGACCGCTCGGAGCGGATCCGCACCTACAACTTCCCGCAGAACCGGATCACCGACCACCGGATCGGCTACACCGCGTACAACCTGGACCTGTCCCTCGCCGGGGACCTGGACGGCGTCCTCGACGCCCTGGCGGAGGCCGACCGCGCCGCCCGCCTGGCCGGCGACACGGAGCTGACCCGTCGCTGACCCGCCGGCCGGCCGAGGAGAAGGCGGGGGTCAGGAGGCGCGGGGGCGGGTCTTCGCGCGGAGCATCTCGCGGTCGGCCGCCTCGAAGGCGGCGCTGAGGGCGTCGCGCAGGCCGGGGCCGGTGGCGCCCACCTCCGCGAAGCCGACGCTGACCCCGACCGGCGTGCCGGGCACCAGCGACTCCCAGTCCTCCGCCCGCACCGCGGCGTCGATCCGGCGGCCCACCTCGGCCGCCTCGGCCATCCCGGCGTGGGGGAGCACCACCACGAACTCGTCGCCCCCGTAGCGGGCCACGAAGTCGCCCCGGCGCATCACCCGGTTGATCACCCCGGCGACGCGCTGGAGCACCAGGTCGCCGGAGTGGTGCCCGTGCCGGGTGTTGACCGCCTTGAAGCCGTCCAGGTCGCAGACGCCGATCACCACCCGGTCGCCGCCGGCGACCACCGTGGCGATGTAGCGCTCCAGCCGGCGCCGGTTGGGCAGCCCGGTCAGCGGGTCGGTCAGCGCCTCGCCCTCGAAGCGGGCCGCCTCGCGGCGCATCTCCTCGTGGTCGATGCGGGCGGCGATGCCGTCGATGTAGACGTCCCGGAGCCGGTCGTTGCGCTGGGCGGCCAGCCGGAACGCCAGCCGGTCGGCCCGGTGGGCCGCCGCGTGGTCGCCGGAGCGGGCCAGGGCGATGCTGCGCAGCCGCGCCGGCTCGGCCGCGCCCAACGTCTCGCTGGAGACCTGGACGGTGTCCAGCCGGGTGACCGCCTCGATCGGCCGGCCCTCGGCGACGGCGAGGCAGACCTGGCCGAGCTGGCGCATGTCCCGGGCCCGGGCGCTGTCCCCGCCGTGGCCGAGCAGCCGCGCCGGGGCGGCGTCCGTGCCGACCTCCAGCCGGTCGCCCAGGGCCCCCCGCCGGGCGGCGGCGTAGCCGTACGCGGCCAGGCTGCTCGGGCGCAGCCTCCCGGCCCGGCCGCTGCGCAGGAACCGGTCCAGGTCGGCGGCGACGTCCCGCAGCACCCGCAGGCAGCCGTCGCTGTCGCCGTTGTGGTCCAGCGCCACCGCGTTGCGCAGCCGGATGCCGGGCGCGGCGAACGTCTCCGCCGGGATTCCGGCGGCCGTCCCGAGCTGCCGGGCGCGCTCGATGGCGCCGAGGGCGTAGCCGTGGAAGCTGAGGTAGGAGTAGGCCATCGCGAGGTCGTGCCAGCCCCACGCGGTGTCCCGGTCGGGATCCGGCACCGCGCCCAGCGCCCGGGCGGCCTTGACCAGGTGCGTGACGCAGCGGTCCAGCGCGCCCTGGTGGTGCGCGGCCAGCGCGGCCAGCGCGTTGAGGTGCCCGTGCAGGTAGGGCTCGGCGAGGTCGCGGACCGCGGTGGAGGCCTCCTCGACCGCCCGCGTGTATTCGGCCGTCCGGCCCAGGTTGATCACCGCCGAGAGGCGCTGCACCAGGGCGTCGGCCCGCGCGTACGGGTCGGTGGTGGTGCCGATGACGCGGTCGAGGATCGCGTACGCCTCGGCGGAACGGCTGGACTCCTGCAACGCCCGCGACCGCGTGAGGGCGTCAACCTGGTCGGTGACCCGGTCGAGCCAACCCACCCGCGACCTCCTGTCGGTGTGCGCCCGGACGCATCCGCTCGTGATGTCCGGCGCGACGCCTCATGATTATCTCGTGACGACCGCGCCGCAACAGCCGTCCGAAGGGACGAGACGACAACGCCCTTCCGTGGCGGTGTCCCGGGCGGCCCGGGCGCTGGCCGAGGCCGGCGTCGAGGCGGCCCGCGCCGAGGCGGAGCAGTTGGCCGCGTACGTGCTGGGGGTGCCCCGGGGGCGGCTCGCGCTGGCCGACGACCTCACCGCCGACCAGCTCGACCGGTTCGACGGGCTGGTCGCCCGGCGGGCCGACCGGGAGCCGTTGCAGCACCTCACCGGCGTCGCCGGCTTCCGGCACCTGGAGTTGGCCGTCGGGCCGGGTGTCTTCGTGCCGCGGCCCGAGACCGAGCTGCTCGCCGGCTGGGGGATCGCGCGGGCCGGGCGCCTGGCCGCCCCGGTGGTGGTGGACCTGTGCAGCGGCTCCGGCGCGGTCGCCCTGTCGGTCGCCCAGGAGGTGCCGGCCGCCCGGGTGGTGGCGGTGGAACGCTCGGCCGACGCGCTGCCCTGGCTGCGGCGGAACGCGGCGACCCGGGCGGCGGCGGGGGACCGGCCGATCGAGGTGGTGGCGGCGGACGTCACCGCCCCGGACCTGCTGGCCGACCTCGTCGGCCGGGTCGACGTGCTGCTCTGCAACCCGCCGTACGTGCCCTCCGACGTGCCGGTGCCGCCGGAGGTGGGCCGGCACGATCCGGCCAGCGCGGTCTTCGGCGGGGCGGACGGCCTGGCGGTGATCCGCCCGGTGGTCGCGCGGGCGGCGGCCCTGCTGCGCCCCGGCGGGGCGCTCGGCGTCGAGCACGACGACACGCACGGCACGGCGGTGCCCGACCTGCTGGCGGCGGACGGTCGGTTCGAGGCGGTGGCCGACCACCCGGACCTGGTCGGGCGGCCCCGCTTCGCCACCGCGTCCCGCCGGGCGGACGGCCCGCACGCCGCCGTCCACCCGGCGTGGCAGACTGACTCCTCGTGATGCTCTACGACTGCCGGTCGCCCGCCGACCGGGACCGCGGCATCGCTGCGGCCATCGAGGCGGTCAAGAACGGCGAACTCGTCGTCCTGCCGACGGACACGGTCTACGGGATCGGCGCGGACGCGTTCACCCCGTACGCGGTCAAGGCCCTGCTGGACGCCAAGGGCGGCCGGCACGTGCCGCCGCCGGTGCTGATCGGCTCCCGGCACACCCTCGACGGCCTGGTCTACTCGCTGCCCCAGGCCGCGCGGGACCTGGTGGAGGCGTTCTGGCCCGGCGCGCTGACCATCGTCGTCGAGCACTCGCCGAGCCTGCGCTGGGACCTCGGCGACACGTCCGGGACGGTGGCGGTGCGGATGCCGCTGCACCCGGTGGCGCTGGAGGTGCTGCGCGAGACCGGCCCGATGGCGGTCGCCTCGGCCAACAAGACCGGCCAGCCGGCCGCGCTCACCGCCGAGCAGGCCCGCGACCAGCTCGCCTACTCGGTGCGGGCGTACCTGGAGGCGGGGCCCTGCCCGGACCCGGTGCCGAGCACCATCGTCGACCTCACCGGCGAGGTGCCGCAGGTCCTCCGCCAGGGCGCCGTCCCGCTGGAGAAGCTGCGTGACGTGGTGCCGGACATCCTCGTCGGCCAGGGGGTCTGAGTGCCGCCGTTCACCGTGTTGCACGTCTGCATGGGCAACATCTGCCGGTCCCCGATGGCCGAGCGGCTGCTGGCCCTCGCCGTCCGGGAGCGGCTGGCCCGGCGGGAGGCCGACCCGGGCCGCGCCGACGAGCTGGTGCACAGCCACAGCGCGGGCACCGGCGGCTGGCACGCCGGTGAGGAGATGAACCCGCCGGCCGCCCGCCAGGTCACCACCCGGGGCGGCAGCACCGACGGCTTCGCCGCCCGCAAGCTCCGCTCGGACCACATCGACGCCGCCGACCTCGTGCTCACCGCCACCGCGGACCAGCAGGAGTACGTGGTGGCGCTGCGTCCCGACGCCGCGGCGCGCACCTTCGTGCTGGGCGAGTTCGGCCGGCTGCTCGCCGCGGTGGACGCGGCCGGGCTGCCCCCGGCCGAGGCCAACCCGGAGGAGGTGTACGCGCGCGGCGTGGCGCTGGTGGCGGCCGCCCACGCCGCCCGGGAGGGCACCACCGCCCTGCCCACCGACGATCTCGACGACCCGTGGGGGCGCGGCGACCAGTGCTTCAGCCGGGTGGCCGACGAGATCGAGGAGACCGTCCACCCCCTCGCCGCCGCGCTCCTGCCGTAACCGCCCGCCGCGCTCCGGGCAGGCTGCCGCCGTGGCCGTCCACCCGCGCCGCCGGACTCGTGCCGTAATTCGCCGGAGTTACCCTCGCGCGTGAGTTTCCTGCGGGTTTGGGGGAAAGGGGCGGTGGAGAGGGCCTTTCAGGTCATTCTGGGTGGGTCCTGACCGGCTCCTGCGGGGAGAGCTGATGACCCGGGCACACCTCGAAAGACTGTTCACCGTGCTGCTCGCCGGCGTGCTCGCCGGCGTGGCGCTCGCGGCGGCGGCCCTACCGACCGCGCTGGTGTTCGGCATCGGGTTCTCGGCGCTCGCCGCGCCGTACTCGGAGCTGCCCAACACGTTGCGCACGCCGCCGACGGCCCAGCGGTCGAACCTCTACGCCAACGACGGCACCACCCTGATCACCTCCTTCTACCAGGAGGACCGGGTGGACGTGCCGCTGGCCGAGGTCGCGCCGGTGATGCGGCAGGCGATCGTCGCCGCCGAGGACGTCCGGTTCCACGAGCACAGCGGGGTCGACCTGCGCGGCGCGGTGCGGGCCTTCACGGTCAACCAGGGCAGCGGGGAGACCCGGCAGGGCGCGTCCACGCTGACCATGCAGTACGTCCGCAACGTGCTCAGCAACGACCCCCGGCTCAGCGAGCGGCAGCGCGCCGCCGCCACCGAACTCACCACCGCCCGGAAGATCCAGGAGATGCGGTACGCGCTGGCCCTGGAGCGGGAGCTGACCAAGGACGAGATCCTCGCCCGCTACCTCAACATCGCCTACTTCGGGGCCGGGGCGTACGGGGTGGCCGCCGCGAGCAAGCGCTACTTCTCCAAGGCACCGGCGGATCTCACCCTGGCCGAGGCCGCGCTGCTGGCCGGGCTGGTCCGCTCCCCGCACACCGACGACCCGATCAACGGCGACGCGGACGCGGCGCTCGCCCGCCGGGCGTACGTGCTGGACCGGCTGGTCGAGTCGGGGCAGGTCCCGGCCGCGGCGGCGGACCAGGCCCGGGCCGAGCAGTTGCACCTGCGCCCCAGCCAGACCCCGAACGACTGCACGGCGGTGCCGGAGGAGCACGCCGACTGGGGCTTCTTCTGCGACTGGTTCACCCGCTGGTGGAACGCCCAGCAGGCGTTCGGCGCGACGGTCGACGAGCGGCAGCTCACGCTGCGTCGGGGCGGCTTCTCCATCGTCTCCTCGCTGGACCCGGCCGTGCAGCGCGCCGCCACCGAGCAGGTCCGCCGGATCTACTCCCTGGACGACCGCCGGGCGGCGCCGACGGCGGTGGTCCAGCCCGGCACGGGCCGGGTGCTCGCCATGGCGGTGAACCGGAACTACAGCGTGGCCGGCAACCCGGCCGGGCAGAAGAACCACCCGAACACGGTCAACCAGTTGGTCGCCGGGGGCGGGGCGATCGACGGCTACCAGGCCGGCTCGACGTTCAAGATCTTCACCATGCTGGCCGCGCTGGAGTCCGGGCTGCCGCTGGACACGGAGTTCGACGCGCCGGAGCGGATCGTGACCGAGTTCCGGGCGACCGGGGCGGCTAGCTGCGACGGGTACTGGTGCCCCCAGAACGCCAACAGCGACATGGACGGCGAACACACCATGTGGACGGCGTTCGGCAACTCGGTCAACACCTACTTCGCCTGGCTGGCCGAGCGGGTCGGCGCGGACCGGGTGGTGGAGATGGCCGAGCGGCTCGGGATCGTGTTCCGGGCCGAGGACGACGCGCGGCTGGCCCGCCACGGGGCGCGCGAGTGGGGGCCGTTCACCCTCGGCGTCTCCGCCACCACCCCGCTCGACCTCGCCGGCGCGTACGCGGCGGTGGCGGCCGAGGGGACGTGGTGCGCGCCGCTGCCCGTCGTCTCGGTGACCGACGCGGCGGGCCGGCCGGTGGCCGCCGCGCGGCCGGACTGCCGGCAGGCGGTCGACACGGACGTGGCCCGGGCGGCGGCCGACGCCGCCCGCTGCCCGGTCGGCGACCAGTCGATGTACCGGGAGTGCGACCGCGGCACCGCCGAGGGGCTGCGCCGGCAAGTCGGCCGCCCGGTGGCCGGCAAGACCGGCAGCTCGGACGGGTACGCGACCGAGACCGTGGTCGCCTTCACCCCGCAACTGGTGGTCGCCTCGATCGCCACCAACCCCGACGACCCGCGCGACGCGGTCGGCCAGCGGGTGCAGGGGCAGCTGGTCGAGGCGGTGGGCGAGGTGCTCTCCTTCGCCCTGCGCGACCAGCCGGTCCGGGACTTCGTGCCGCCCAGCGAGGCGACCGCCTTCCGGCACACCGGCGCCCGCACGGGCAACTGACCCACTCAGGGGGTCTGCTCGGCGCCCCGGGCGATGTTGCGGGCCATCCCGCCGAAGACCACCGCGTGGAAGGGCGCCACCGCCCCCCAGTACGCGTGCCCGGCCAGGCCGCGGGGCAGGAACACCGCCCGCTGGTGGTAGCGGCTGCGGCCGCCGTCGAGCGGGGCCACCCGCATCTCCAGCCAGGCCCGGCCGGGCAGCCGCATCTCGGCGCGCAGCCGCAGCAGCTCGCCCGGGACGATCTCCTCCACCCGCCAGAAGTCCAGCGCCTCGCCGACCCGCAGGCGGTGCGGGTCGCGCCGGCCCCGGCGCAGCCCCACGCCGCCCACCAGCCGGTCCAGCCAGCCCCGGGCGGACCAGGCCAGCGGGAACGAGTACCAGCCGTGCTCCCCGCCGACGCCCTCGACGACCCGCCACAGGGCCTCCGGCGACGCGTGCACGGCCCGCTCCCGTACGTCGGTGTAGGCGGTGCCGCCGGACCACTCCGGGTCGCTGGGCAGCGGCTCGGCGGGCGCGTCCGGGCCGCTCGCCGTCGACCAGCGGGTCTCCACCTCGCCGTCGCGCACCTTGACCAGGGCCAGCGCGACCGCCTGGTCGAAGCTGGTCAGCCCCTCCGGCGGGTCCGGGACGTGGGCGGCGATGTCGTGCTCGCGGGCGACGGCCTCGTGGACCAGGCTCTCCACCAGCGGCCGGGCGATCGCGTTCGGCACCGGGGTGACCAGCCCGACCCAGTACGAGGAGAGCGACGGGGTCAGCGGTCGCACCGGCACGATGATCCGGCGGCGCAGCCCGGCCACCCGCGCGTAGCGCTGCACCATGTCCTGGAAGGTGAGGACGTCGGGCCCGCCGACGTCGAAGGCGCGGTTCACCTCCGGCGGCAGGCTCGCGCAGCCGACCAGGTAGCGCAGCACGTCCCGGACGGCGATCGGCTGGATCCGGTTGCGGACCCAGCGCGGGGTGACCATGCCCGGCAGCCGTTCGGTCAGGTGGCGCAGCATCTCGAACGAGGCCGAGCCGGACCCGATGATCACCGCCGCCCGCAGCACCGCCGTCGGCACCCCGCTGTCCAGCAGGATGCGTCCCACCTCGGCCCGCGAGCGCAGGTGCGCCGACGGGACCTCGCGGTGCGCCGCCGGCTCCGGCCCGCCGAGGTAGACGATCCGGCGTACGCCCGCGGCGCGGGCCGCGGCGGCGAAGTTGACCGCGGCCTCCCGGTCGGCGGCCTCGAAGCCGGCCTGCCCGAGCGAGTGCACCAGGTAGTACGCGACGTCCACGCCCTCGAACGCGGCCGCCAGGGTCTCCGGCCTGCGCAGGTCGCCCTCGGCGATCTCGGCGCGCTCCGCCCAGGGCACGTCCCGCAGCCGGCCGGCCCTGCGGGCGAGGCAGCGCACCGTGTGCCCCTCGGCCAGCAGCCGGGGCGCGAGCCGCCCGCCGATGTAACCCGTGGCTCCGGTGACCAGGCATCTCACGGCTTCCAGTGTGCCGCCCAATAGACTCTGGCGCTGTGGCTACTGAGACGGGCACCTTCTGGGGGCCGGACTTCGATCAGCTCCGCGCGACGGACCCGGAGATCGCCGGGGTGGTGCTGGGCGAGCTGGACCGGCTCCGGGGCGGCCTCCAGCTGATCGCCAGCGAGAACCTCACCTCGCCGGCGGTGCTGGCGGCGCTCGGCTCGACGCTGACCAACAAGTACGCCGAGGGCTACCCGGGCCGGCGCTACTACGGCGGCTGCGCCGAGGTCGACCGGGCCGAGGAGATCGGCATCGCCCGGGCGAAGGAGCTGTTCGGCGCCGAGCACGCCAACCTCCAGCCGCACTCCGGGGCGAGCGCCAACCTGGCCGCCTACGCCGCGCTGGTGCAGCCGGGGGACACGGTGCTCGCCATGGACCTGCCGCACGGCGGCCACCTCACCCACGGCAGCCGGGTGAACTTCTCCGGCAAGTGGTTCCACACCGTCGGCTACACGGTGCGGCGGGACACCGAGCTGATCGACTACGACGAGGTGCGCGACCTGGCCCTCGCCCACCGCCCCAAGATGATCATTTGCGGCGCGACGGCCTATCCCCGGCTGATCGACTTCGCGCGGTTCCGCGAGATCGCCGACGAGGTCGGGGCGTACCTGATGGTGGACGCGGCGCACTTCGTCGGGCTGGTCGCGGGGAAGGCCGTCCCGTCGCCGGTGCCGCACGCCGACGTCGTCTGCTTCACCACGCACAAGGTGCTGCGCGGGCCGCGCGGCGGCATGATCCTCTGCCGGGAGCCGCTGGCCCAGCGCATCGACAAGGCGGTCTTCCCGTTCACCCAGGGCGGGCCGCTGATGCACGCCGTCGCCGCCAAGGCCGTCGCGCTGCGCGAGGCCGCCCAGCCCGAGTTCCAGGCGTACGCGGCGCAGGTGGTGAGCAACGCGCAGGCGCTCGCCGCCGGGCTGGCCGCCGAGGGCATGCGCCCGGTCTCCGGGGGCACCGACACCCACCTCGCCCTGATCGACCTGCGCGAGGTCGGGGTGACGGGCGCGGACGCCGAGGCCCGCTGCGACGCCGCCGGCATCACGCTGAACAAGAACGCCGTCCCGTACGACCCGCAGAAGCCGATGGTGGCGTCGGGTATCCGCGTCGGCACCCCGAGCGTGACCACCCAGGGGATGCGGGAGGGCGAGATGCACCGGATCGCCGGGCTGATCGCCCGCGCGGTGCGCACCGATCCCGCCGCGCCGGGGGGCGCCGACGAGCTGACCCGGATCGCGTCCGAGGTGACCGCGCTGGTCGCCGACTTCCCGGCGTACCCCCGTGGCTGAGCCCGGGGTGCGCGAGCCGGCGGCGACCGCGGCGGCCGGCCGGCGCTGGCGGCTGCGGCACCTGCCGGTCCTGCTGGCCGCCAGCGGCCTGCTGATCGCGGTGGCCGCGCTGGCGGGGGCGCTGGCCGGCGGCGCGGACGCGGCGCTGGGCGCGGCGGCCGGGGTGGGTGTCACGGCGGTCAGCTACACCCTGACCACGGTGGTGCTGGCCTGGGCCGACTCGGTGAATCCGCAGCTCGTGCTCCCGTTCGGCCTCGGCCTGTACGCGGCCAAGATGACCCTGCTGGGCGTCGTGATGGTGGCCGTGGCGTCGACCGGCTGGCCCGGGCTGATCCCGCTCTGCCTGGGCATCGCCGCCGGCGTGGTGGTCTGGACCGGCGTGCACATCTGGTGGCTCACCACCGTGCACGCCCGCCGTCCCCGCTGAGCCCGCCGCAGGTGGCGGGCACGGTGGTGGCCCACGGCCCGGACGGCGCGGAAATGTGTCCGCCACCGGTCATTTGCACGCTGGCGGAAGGGGAGTAGCGTGCCCACAGACGACGCTGCCCGCCACCGGCCCACACAACGACGGTTGTGCGGGGGGCGAGGCACAGCCTCGTATTCCCGGCTGATATCGTTCGCCCCGTCATGGCTGGTGACCAACCCCCCCGACCCAGCGGCGGCCCGGACGACGTTCCGACCGGAGCCGGCCAGGGTTGGACCGCGCTCACATACCTGATCGCGGGCATGCTCGTGTGGGGCTTCATCGGCTGGCTGGTCGACCAGTGGCTCGACACCGGCGGCATCGCCACCGGGATCGGCGTCGTGCTCGGCATGGCCGGGGGGATCATCCTGGTCGTCCGTCGACTCGGCACGCCTACTTAGGAAGGGACGCGGTGTTCGGACAGGCGAACGTCCTGGCAGCGGGCCAGGCGGCATTCCCACCCAGCGTGGAGGACTTCTACCTGCCCAGCATCCTGCCCTGGGGTGCGCACGACTCCTACTGGTTCACCAAGATCACGGCCATGGTCTGGATCGCCGTCGGCGTCCTGATCATCTTCTTCCTGGCCAGCTACCGTAAGCCGCAGCTGGTGCCGACCAAGAAGCAGTGGCTCGCCGAGTCGATCTACGGCTTCGTGCGCAACAACATCGCGGTCGACATGATCGGGCACGCGGGTGTGCGGTTCGCGCCGTACTTCACCACGCTGTTCTGCTTCATCCTGCTGACCAACTTCTTCGCGATCGTGCCGCTGTTCCAGATCTCGCCGAACTCGCACATCGCCTTCCCGGCCTTCCTCGCCGTGATCAGCTACGTGCTCTTCATCTACGCCGGCATCAAGCACCACGGCGCCGGGAAGTTCATCAAGAACTCGCTCATCCCGCCGGCGCCCTGGTACATCCTGCCGCTGCTGATCCCGATCGAGTTCTTCTCGACCTTCCTCGTCCGGCCGTTCTCGCTGGCCGTGCGTCTCTTCGCGAACATGTTCGCCGGCCACATGCTCCTGCTGGTCTTCACGCTCGGCGGCTTCGCGATGCTCAACGCCAACGCCTGGCTCGCACCGGTCTCGGTGCTGTCCTGGGCGATGACCGTCGCGCTCACCTTCCTCGAGTTCCTGGTGATCGTCCTGCAGGCCTACGTCTTCACCGTGCTGACCGCCAGCTACGTGCAGGGCGCGCTCGCCGACGAGCACTGATCCACCTCGCACCAACAGTTGTCGTCCCGCGTGACCGTCACGCGTGATAACCAGGAGGAACCCACTAATGGACATCTACGCCGCGGTAGAGGGCAGCACCGCCGCCATCGGCTACGGTCTCGCGGCCATCGGCCCGGGCATCGGTGTCGGCCTGGTCTTCGCCGCCTACATCCAGTCGACCGCCCGCCAGCCGGAGTCGTCCCGGATGACCCTGCCGTACGTCTGGATCGGCTTCGCCGTCATCGAGGCGCTCGCGCTGCTGGGCATCGCCTTCGGCTTCATCTGGCAGGGCCCGATTCAGTAATTCCGCCCCCCTCGGACCGGGAGGTCTTCCATGTTCCTGCTCGCCGCTGAGGGTGGTGAGTCGACCCACAACCCGATCGTGCCGATCTGGCAGGAGATCGTGGTGGGCGGCATCGCCTTCGCCCTGCTCTGCGTCGTGCTGATGAAGTTCGTCTTCCCCCGCATGGAGCAGACGTTCCAGGCTCGGGTGGACGCGATCGAGGGCGGCATCAAGCGCGCCGAGGCCGCCCAGGCCGAGGCCAACCAGCTCCTCGAGCAGTACCGCGCGCAGCTCGCCGAGGCGCGCACCGACGCCGCCAAGATCCGGGACGACGCCCGGGCCGACGCCGAGGGCATCCGGCAGGACATCCTCGCCAAGGCACGGGAGGAGTCCGACCGGATCATCGCGGCCGGCAAGGAGCAGCTCGCCGCCGAGCGGGCCACCATCGTGCGCGAGCTGCGCACCGAGGTCGGCACGATCGCGGTGGACCTGGCCAGCAAGATCGTCGGTGAGTCGCTCGCCGACGAGGCGCGTCGCAAGGGCACCGTCGACCGGTTCCTGAGCGGTCTCGAGAGCGCGGGGGCCCGCTGATGCAGGCCGCCAGCCGGGAGTCGTACAAGGTCGCGGCCGAGCGCCTCGACGCGTACGTCCGCGGCACGGAGCCGTCGGCGGTGGCCACCACCGCCGACGACATCCTCTCCGTCGCCGACCTGCTGCGGCGCGAGCCGCGGCTGCGCCGGGCGCTCTCCGACCCGGCCCGCTCGGGCGCGGACCGCACCGCCCTGCTCGGCGAGCTGCTGCGCGGCAAGGTCGGCGCCGAGGCGCTCGACCTGGTCGCCTCGCTGGTCGCCGGCCGCTGGTCGGCGCCGTCGGAGCTGCTCGACGGTGCCGAGCGGCTCGGCGTGGAGGCGCTGCTGGCCAGCGCCGACTCCGCCGGCGACCTCGGCGAGGTCGAGGACGAGCTGTTCCGCTTCGGTCAGGTGGTCTCCGGTCAGTCGGCGCTCTCCAACGCGCTGGCGGACCCGATCGCCCCGGTCGGGAAGCGGGCCGACCTGGCCCGCGAACTGCTCGCCGGCAAGGCCCGCCCGATCACCCTCCGCCTCGTCGAGGCGGCGCTGGGCGGGTTCGGGGGGCGCTCCTTCGCCGGGGCGCTCACCCGACTGGTCGAGCTCGCCGCCGACCGGCGGGACCGGCAGGTGGCGTACGTGACCGTAGCGGCCCCGTTGAGTGACGAGGACGAGCGCCGGCTGGGCGCGAGCCTCTCCGCGATATACGGTCGAGAGGTTTCCGTCAAGCAGACGGTGGACCCCGGAGTTCTCGGTGGCGTGAGCGTGCGGGTCGGCTCCGACCTGTACGACGGCACCGTCCTGCGCCGCCTCAACGAGAGCCGCAACGCGCTCGCGAAGCGCTGAGGCGGCACTGCCGCCCAGCGCCTGTGAATAGACGCCATTCGGACCGGTCGGTACTAGGTATCCCGGGCCCCTGATACTTAAGGAAGCAGAGGATGGCCGAGCTGACCATCTCGACGGAGGAGATCCGCGGCGCCCTGGAGCGCTACGTCTCCTCCTACTCGTCCGAACTCTCCCGCGAGGAGGTCGGCACCGTCGCCGACACCGGCGACGGCATCGCCCACGTCGAGGGCCTCCCCTCGACCATGACCAACGAGCTCCTGGAGTTCGAGGACGGCACCCTGGGTGTGGCGCTGAACCTCGACGTCCGGGAGATCGGTGTCGTCGTTCTCGGTGACTCCGCCAAGCTCGAAGAGGGGCAGCGCGTCAAGCGCACCGGCCGGGTGCTCTCCGTGCCGGTCGGCGACGCCTTCCTCGGCCGCGTGGTCAACGCGCTCGGCCAGCCGATCGACGGCCTCGGCGACATCGCCAACGAGGGCTTCCGCGAGCTGGAGCTCCAGGCCCCGAACGTGATGGCCCGGCAGTCGGTCGACGAGCCGCTGCAGACCGGCCTCAAGGCCGTCGACGCCATGACCCCGATCGGCCGTGGGCAGCGTCAGCTGATCATCGGTGACCGGAAGACCGGCAAGACCACCGTCGCGCTGGACACCATCCTCAACCAGCGGGACAACTGGCGCTCCGGCGACCCGAAGAAGCAGGTCCGCTGCATCTACGTCGCCATCGGCCAGAAGGCCTCCACGGTCGCCTCGATCAAGGGCGTCCTGGAGGAGGCGGGCGCGATGGAGTACACCACCATCGTCGCCTCCCCGGCCTCCGACCCGGCCGGCTTCAAGTACCTCGCCCCGTACACCGGCTCGTCCATCGGGCAGCACTGGATGTACGGCGGCAAGCACGTCCTGATCGTCTTCGACGACCTGAGCAAGCAGGCCGAGGCGTACCGCGCCGTGTCGCTGCTGCTGCGCCGCCCGCCGGGCCGCGAGGCGTACCCGGGTGACGTCTTCTACCTGCACTCCCGGCTGCTGGAGCGCTGCGCGAAGCTCTCCGACGAGCTCGGCGGCGGCTCGATGACCGGCCTGCCGATCATCGAGACGAAGGCCAACGACATCTCGGCCTTCATCCCGACCAACGTCATCTCCATCACCGACGGCCAGATCTTCCTCGAGACCGACCTGTTCAACCAGGGCGTCCGGCCGGCCATCAACGTCGGCACCTCGGTCTCCCGGGTCGGTGGCGCCGCGCAGGTGAAGCCGATGCGGAAGGTCGCCGGGTCGCTGCGGCTCAACCTGGCCCAGTACCGCGAGCTGGAGGCGTTCGCCGCCTTCGCCTCCGACCTGGACAAGGCCTCCCGCGCCCAGCTGGAGCGCGGTTCCCGCCTGGTCGAGCTGCTGAAGCAGTCGAACTACTCGCCGTACCCGGTGCAGGAGCAGGTCGTCTCGGTCTGGGCCGGCACCGAGGGCAAGCTGGACGACATCCCCGTGGGTGAGGTCCGCCGCTTCGAGTCGGAGTTCCTCCAGTACCTGCGCCACAAGCACGAGGGTGTGCTGGCCGGCATCGCCGACAACAAGTGGGACGACGAGATCGTCGGCTCGCTCGACCGCGCCATCACCGAGTTCAAGCAGCTCTTCCTCGGCAAGGCCGACGAGCGTCGGATCAACGAGGCCCCGGCCGCGCCGCTCGAGGGCGAGGAGAACCGCGAGACGGTGACCCGCTTCCGTGACGGCACGACCGACCGCCCGGTCGAGAACCAGTAAGGGCTGATTCATGGCGGCCCAGGTACGCGTTCTTCGTCAACGGATCCGCTCGGCGAAGGGGATGAAGAAGATCACCAAGGCGATGGAGCTCGTGGCGACGAGCCGGATCGCCAAGGCCCAGGCCCGGGTGGAGGCGTCCCTGCCGTACGCCCAGGCCATCACCGGTGTGCTCACGGCGCTGGCGTCCAACGCGCGGATCGACCACCCGCTGCTCACCCCGCGTCCGCGGGTGCGGCGGGCGGGCGTCCTGCTGGTCACCTCCGACCGTGGCCTGGCCGGCGGTTACAGCTCCAACGCGATCAAGACGGCGGAGTCGCTGATCGCCCGGCTCCGTGCCGACGGCAAGGAGCCGGTGCTCTACGTCATCGGGCGCAAGGGCGTCGGTTTCTTCCGCTTCCGTGACCGGCCGATCGAGGCGAACTGGACCGGGTTCTCGGAGCAGCCGACGTTCGCCGACGCCCGCGCCGTGGGCGAGACGCTGATCAAGGCGTTCACGGCCGGCGCGGACGACGTCGACGGCGGCGCCGGGCCGGACGGGGTGCTCGGTATCGACGAGCTGCACATCGTCTACACCGAGTTCCACTCCCTGATGACCCAGACCCCGGTCGCGAAGATCATCGGGCCGATGCAGGTCGAGGACCGTCCCCGGTCCGAGGGCCTGCTGCCGGCGTACGAGTTCGAGCCGGAGGCGGAGGCGCTGCTCGACGCGCTGTTGCCGAAGTACATCAACACGCGGATCTACGCGGCGTTGCTGGAGTCGGCGGCCAGCGAGTCGGCGGCCCGTCGGCGGGCGATGAAGAGCGCCACCGACAACGCCGAAGAGATGATCGAGAAGTACACGCGTGAGATGAACTCGGCCCGCCAGGCCGGGATCACCCAGGAGATCAGCGAGATCGTCGGCGGCGCGAACGCGCTGGCCGCGTCGGGAAGTGAAGTGTGATGACTGCCCCAGTAGAGACCAAGACGGCCACGGGTCGCGTGGTCCGGGTCATCGGCCCGGTCGTCGACGCCGAGTTCCCGCGCGACGCCATGCCGGCCCTGTTCAACGCCCTGCACGTGGACGTGACGCTCTCCGGCGGCGAGAAGACGCTGACCCTGGAGGTCGCCCAGCACCTGGGTGACAACATGGTCCGCGCCATCTCGATGCAGCCGACCGACGGCCTGGTCCGCGGCACCGAGGTGCGCGACACCGGCTCGCCGATCACCGTGCCGGTGGGCGACACGGTGAAGGGCCACGTGTTCAACGCGATCGGCGAGTGCCTCAACCTCACCGAGGGCGAGACGCTCCAGCCGGACGACCACTGGGGCATCCACCGCAAGGCCCCGGCCTTCGCGGACCTGGAGCCGAAGACCGAGATGCTGGAGACCGGCATCAAGGTCATCGACCTGCTCGCCCCGTACGTCAAGGGTGGCAAGATCGGTCTGTTCGGCGGCGCCGGCGTGGGCAAGACGGTGCTCATCCAGGAGATGATCACCCGTGTCGCCCGGAACTTCGGTGGTACGTCGGTCTTCGCCGGCGTGGGTGAGCGCACCCGTGAGGGCAACGACCTCATCGCCGAGATGACCGAGTCCGGCGTCATCGACAAGACCGCGCTGGTCTACGGCCAGATGGACGAGCCGCCGGGCACCCGGCTGCGGGTGGCGCTCTCCGCGCTGACCATGGCCGAGTACTTCCGGGACGTGAAGAAGCAGGAGGTGCTGCTCTTCATCGACAACATCTTCCGCTTCACCCAGGCGGGTTCGGAGGTCTCCACCCTGCTCGGCCGCATGCCGAGCGCCGTGGGTTACCAGCCGACCCTGGCCGACGAGATGGGCGAGCTCCAGGAGCGGATCACCTCCGTCCGGGGCCAGGCCATCACCTCGATGCAGGCGATCTACGTGCCGGCGGACGACTACACCGACCCCGCCCCGGCCACCACGTTCGCCCACCTCGACGCGACCACCAACCTGGAGCGGTCGATCTCCGACAAGGGCATCTACCCGGCCGTGGACCCGCTGGCGTCCTCGTCCCGGATCCTCGCCCCGGAGTTCGTCGGCGCCGAGCACTTCGCGGTGGCGACCGAGGTGAAGCGGATCCTGCAGAAGTACAAGGACCTGCAGGACATCATCGCCATCCTCGGTATCGAGGAGCTCTCCGAGGAAGACAAGATCACCGTGCAGCGTGCGCGGCGGATCGAGCGCTTCCTGTCGCAGAACACCTACGCCGCCGAGCAGTTCACCGGCGTACCGGGCTCGACGGTCCCGATCAAGGAGACCATCGAGGCGTTCAAGAAGATCAGCGAGGGTGAGTACGACCACTTCCCCGAGCAGGCCTTCTTCATGTGCGGCGGTCTGGAGGACCTGGAGCGCAAGGCGGCGGAGCTGATGAAGGGCTGACCTGTCGGTCCTGAGAAAGGCCGTCCCGGCAATGCCGGGGCGGCCTTTCGTTCATCTTCGGGCCTTATGATCGCCGCTGCCCGGTTCCGCGCGGTCGGCGATCAAGCCGAACGCGAGGTACCGTCGATCCGCGCGCTCGCCGGAAGCGAGCGTCGATCTGTGCAATCAATCGGCTGCGTGCGCCCGTCTCCTGATCGTGGGCGTGACGAACGGAGATGATCGTGGGTAAGGCCGGCAAGGGCGGCGGCAAGTCGTCCGTGTGGTCGGGGGTGCCGCGGTGGGCCCGGGCCTGCACCGTGTTCGGTGCCGTCCTGATGCTGCTCAGCGGCGTGGTCCTGGTCGGCGCCGAGGCGCTGATGGCCCGCTACGAGGGCGCGGTGGGCAAGGCCGACCTCTTCGGCGACCAGGCCGCCGGGGCGAAGGAGCGCAAGAGCGACATCAAGGGCCCCCTCAACATCCTGCTGGTCGGCATCGACCCGCGCAACCCGGAGACGCCGCCACTGGCCGACTCGATCATGGTGCTGCACGTGCCCGCCGAGATGGACCGCGCCTACCTCTTCTCGATGCCGCGCGACCTCATCGTGGAGATCCCCAAGTTCAGCCGGGCGGAGTTCAACGGCGGCACAGACAAGCTCAACGCGGCGATGTCGTACGGCAGCCGGGTGCCCGGCGGCAACCCGGACGCCGCCCGGGGCTTCGAGTTACTGGCGACGACGGTGCAGAAGGTCACCGGCATCAAGCGCTTCGACGCCGGCGCGATCATCAACTTCAACGGCTTCCAGAAGATCGTCGACGCGATGGGCGGCGTCGACATGTACATCGAGCGCGAGGTGCGCTCCGAGCACCGCGAGTCGAACGGCAAGCACCGCAAGGGCAACCCGTACGGCGAGGGCTACGTCGGCCCGCAGGCGGTCTACAAGAAGGGCAACCAGCACCTCAGCGGCTGGCAGGCGCTCGACTACGTCCGGCAGCGCTACCCGAAGAACGGCGTCCCGGACGGAGACTACGGCCGGCAGCGCCACCAGCAGCAGTTCGTCAAGGCAATGGCCGGGCAGGCGTTGAGCGCCGACGTGGTGACGAACCCGATCAAGCTGGACCGGGTGCTGCGGGCGGCCGGGCAGTCGCTGATCTTCAGTGGCCGCGGCAACAGCGTGATCGACTTCGGCATCGCGCTGAAGAACATCCGCCCGGAGACGATCCAGATGGTCAAGCTGCCCGGCGGCGGGGTCACCGAGAACGGGAAGTACCGGGGCGAGCGCTTCGAGCCGGAGGTCGACGACTTCTTCACCGCCCTGAAGAACGAGCAGCTGGACGCGTTCCTGTTGGAGCACCCCGACTTCCAGAACAAGGCCAAATAGCCGTGGCGCAGGTCTCGCCACCCGCGTTGGGGGCGCGTCCGCGGCAAGACTAGACTTTCGACAATCCGCCGCCGCAGCAAGGAGACAGCGTGGCACAGCAGCTTCACGTCGAGCTCGTAGCCGTCGAGGAGAAGGTCTGGTCCGGTGACGCCGAGATGGTCGTCGCCCGGACGACCGAGGGTGAGCTGGGTGTGCTGCCGGGGCACGCGCCCCTGCTCGGCCAGCTCGCCGAGCCCGGCCAGGTACGCATCAAGCTCGCCGGTGGCGAGCAGGTCTCCTACGAGGTCGCCGGTGGCTTCCTCTCGGTGACCGCCGACGGCGTCACCGTCCTGGCCGAGAGCGCCACCCCGGTTTCCGCCGCACAGAGCCGCTGAGCCGCACCGCCGATGGGGATCGTCGAAGGGATCGGAATCGGCGTAGTCGTCATCCTCGGCGCGCTCCTGATCCTCTTCGCCCGGCGGGCCGTCGTCACGCGTAGCGGAGGCATCATCCGGCTCGGCGTCCGGACCTCCACGATGCTCGACGGCCGCGGCTGGTCCCCCGGCTTCGGCCGGTTCGTCGGCGACGAACTCCGCTGGTACCGGGTCTTCAGCTTCGCCATCCGTCCCACGCGGGTGCTCTCCCGCAAAGGGCTGACCGTGGAGCGCCGGCGGCTGCCGGAGGGGCAGGAACGCCTCTCCATGCCCGCCGACTGGGTCATCCTCCGCTGTACCAGCAACCACGCTCCGGTCGAGATCGCCATGGCGCGATCCACCGTCACCGGGTTCCTCTCCTGGCTCGAGGCCGCCCCTCCGGGGGCGGCCTCGCCGCGTCTGGCCTCCCAGGACTGGCCCGCCGCCTGACCACATCCTCTTCAGGAATCTCCCACGCCGCCGAGCCGCCTGCTTCGCGACGAGAGTGACCCGGAGACACCCCACCGCAAGCTGAGAGACGCCTCAGGCGGCCGAAGCCACCAGTTCCACCTCGTACCCCTGGTTGTCGGTGAGGTAGGCGGCGTAGGTCTGCGGGCCGCCGGCGTGGGGATGCAGGTCGGGGAAGAGCAGCGTCCAGCCGTGTGCCGGCGCCGCCGCGACCAGCCGGTCCACCGCGGCGGGCGGGCCGGCGTGGAAGGCCAGGTGATTGAGGCCCGGGGCGAGCCGGTCGTGCCGCCGCCCGCGCAGCGCCGGTGACTGCTCCACCACGAGGTACGTCGGGCCGAGCCGCCAGGAGCGGCCGGCCGGCCACTCCTGGAACGGCGTCCAGCCCAGCTCGCCGAGGAGCCAGCCCCAGCCGCGTATCGCGGCGGCCAGGTCGGGTACCCAGATCTCGACGTGGTGCAGCGCGCCGGCGGTCAGCGCCTGCCGCCCGGCACCCATAGCACATCTCCACCGGGATTGGCGGTTCTTGCCAGGATGAACAGCAGGTCAGAGAGCCGGTTGAGATACTTTGCCGGGAGCGAGCTGGTCCGCTCAGGGTCGTGCGCGACCAGGGCCCACGCCGCCCGCTCGGCGCGTCGGGCGACCGTCCGCGCCACGTGCAGCAGCGCCGCACCCGCGGTGCCGCCGGGGAGGATGAAGGAGTCGAGCTTGCTCAGGCGTGCGTTGTACTCGTCGCACCAACCCTCGATGCGCTCGACGTACTCCTTGGTGACCCGCAGCGGCGGGTACTTCGGGTCCGGCTCCGCCGGGGTGGCCAGGTCGGCGCCCACGTCGAACATGTCGTTCTGGATCGACGCCAGGACGCCCCGCAGCTCGTCGTCGAGCTGCCCAAGCGCGAGCGCCACGCCGATCGCGGCGTTGCACTCGTCGACGTCCGCGTACGCGGTGATGCGCGGATCGGTCTTCGGCACCTGTTCGTTGTTGCTCAGCCTGGTCATGCCGGCGTCGCCGGCCTTGGTGTAGATGCGCGTGAGGTGGACGGCCATGACGCACAGCCTACGGATACCGGACCTGACGATCCCGGTGCGCCCGGGCGCACTCCGGCCGGGTGGGGTGGGCCCCGGGGACGCCGGTGACCCGGCGGTCAACGACGTCGACGTCATCCGGGTGCGCGGCGATGCCCGCCTGGCCGGCACGGTGCACGTCGTCGGCGCGAAGAACTCGGCACTGAAGCTGATGGCCGCCGCGCTGCTCGCCCCGGGACGCAGCGTGATCACCAACGTCCCGCGGATCACCGACATCGCGATCATGGGCGAGGTGCTCCGCCGGCTCGGCTGCGGCATCCGCTTCGACGCCGACGACCCGGTCGACCCGATGGTCGCGCACGGCGGGGTGGCCCGGTCCCGGTCGGTCGTCATCGACGTGCCCGAACAGCCCGGCACCGAGGCCGACTATGACCTCGTCCGCCGGTTGCGCGCCTCCATCTGCGTGCTCGGCCCGCTGTTGGCCCGCCTGGGGTACGTGCGGGTGGCCCACCCCGGCGGGGACGCCATCGGCTCGCGGGGGCTGGACATGCACATCTCCGGGCTGACCCGGATGGGCGCGGAGATCTCGGGCGAGCACGGCTTCGTGATCGCCTCGGCGCCGCACGGGTTGCACGGCGCGGAGATCATGCTCGACTTCCCCAGCGTCGGGGCGACGGAGAACCTGGTCATGGCGGCGGTGCTGGCCCGCGGGGCCAGCGTCATCGACAACGCGGCCCGCGAGCCGGAGATCGTCGACATCTGCACCATGCTCAACCAGATGGGCGCGCGGATCTCCGGCGCCGGCACGTCGACGCTGCACATCGAGGGGGTGCCCGGGCTGCGGCCGGTGCGGCACGCCACGGTGGGGGACCGGATCGTGGCCGGCACCTGGGCCTTCGGCGCGGCGATGACCCGGGGGGACGTCACCGTCACCGGGGTGGAGCCGGGGTTCCTGGAGGTCGCGCTCGACAAGCTGGTCTCCGCCGGTGGCCTGGTGGAGACCAGGGGCGACGCGTTCCGAGTCCGGATGGACGACCGGCCGAAGGCGGTGGACGTGGTCACCCTGCCGTACCCGGGCTTCGCCACCGACCTGCTGCCGATGGCGATCGGCCTGGCGGCGGTCAGCGACGGCGCGTCCCTGATCACCGAGAACATCTTCGACGGCCGGTTCATGTTCGCCAACGAGATGATGCGGCTGGGCGCGGACATCAAGACCGACGGGCACCACGCGGTGGTACGCGGCCGCGAGCGGCTCTCCGGCGCCCCCGTACGCGCCACCGACATCCGGGCCGGCGCGGGGCTGATCATCGCCGGGCTCTGTGCCGAGGGGGTCACCGAGGTCTCCCACGTGCACCACGTGGACCGGGGCTACCCGGACTTCGCGGCGGACCTGCGGGCCCTCGGCGTCGAGGTGGAGCCGGGCACCGCGCCGGAGGAGCCGGACCTCACCATCTGACGGCCCCGCCGCTGCCGTCCGCCGCCCGGGCGACACGCCTTAGCATCCGTTCAGGCGTGCCGACTAGGGTGCTGGCAGACACTCATTCAGGCGAGGGAGAAGCAGATGGCGGGTCGACTCGCGGTCGTCGGGGCCGGGCTGATGGGCTCGGGCATCGCCCAGGTGGCGGCGCAGGCGGGCTGGCAGGTGACGCTGCGGGACCTGGACGACGCGGCCACCAAGCGGGGCGTGGACGGCATCCGGAAGTCGCTGGAGAGGTTCGCCCAGAAGGGGAAGATCGAGGCGTCCGACGTCGAGGCGGCGCTCGGCCGGATCACCCCGACCACCGACCTGGAGGCGGCGGCGGACGCGGACATCGTCGTCGAGGCGGTCTTCGAGAAGATCGAGATCAAGCACGAGGTGTTCCGGGCGCTCGACAAGATCTGCCGGCCCGACGCGATCCTGGCCACCAACACCTCGGCCATCCCGGTGACCCAGATCGCCACGGCGACCGAGCGGCCGGAGGCGGTCGTCGGCACCCACTTCTTCTCACCGGTGCCGATGATGAAGCTCTGCGAGCTGGTGCGCGGCTACAAGACCAGCGACGAGACCCTGGCGACGGCGAAGGCGTTCGCCGAGGGGATCGGCAAGACCGTCGTGGTGGTCAACCGGGACATCGCCGGCTTCGTCACCACCCGGCTGATCAGTGCGCTCGCCATGGAGGCGGTCAAGCTGGTCGAGTCCGGCGTGGTCTCCGCCGAGGACCTGGACACGGCCTGCAAGCTCGGCTTCGGCCACGCCATGGGCCCGCTGGCGACGATCGACCTGACCGGCGTGGACGTGCTGCTCAACGCCACGAAGAACATCTACACCGACACCGCGGACGAGAAGTTCTTCCCGCCGGAGCTGCTCCAGCGCATGGCCACCGCCGGCGACCTCGGCCGCAAGTCCGGCAAGGGCTTCTACACGTACTGACGGGCGGCCGGGCGCGACCTTCGCCGGCCGCTCAGCGGACCGCCTCCACCGGTGCGGGGGCGGTCCGCCGCAGCCCGGCGGTGAGCACGAGCGTGGCCGCCAGCGACGCCGCGGCGAGCAGCGTGACGGCCCAGTTCGCCGGGACCAGGTCCGCGACCGCGCCGGCGAGCACGGCACACAGCGCCTGCGCGGCCAGCATCCCGTTGTGGTGCAGGCCGAGCACCTGGCCCCGGATCTCGGCGGGCGAGTGGGCGATCAGCCGCTCCTGCAACGGCAGCCCGGCGGCGAAGCCCGCCGAGGCGACGGCCGCGACGGCCATGGCCAGCGGCAGCGCCGGCGACAGCGCGAAGGCCAGGTAAGGCAGGGCGAGTAGCAGTCGCAGGGCGGGGACCAGCCGGTCCCGCGTGGCCGGCGGCAGGGACCGCCCCACCACGATGTCGCCCGCCAGCATGCCGAGGGCTGCGGCGGCGTAGAGGAAGCCGGCCCGGTCACCGGCGTAGGGCACGAACAGCGCCTCGCAACCGACGACCAGGCCGCCCGGCACCCACAGGTTGAGCAGGAGCGACCGGCGGCCGGGATCCGTCCACAGTTCCCGGTTCACCCTGAGCGTGCGCCCGACCGTCGTCCGGGCGGTGGTCCGGGCCGGGCGTTCCGAGATCCCGCACCACCCGACCGCCGCCGCCACCATCCGCAGCACCGCCGAGAGCAGGAACACCTCGTACGGGGTCAGCCAGGCCAGCAGGACGCCGGCAAGTCCGAACCCGGCGATCTGCATCGCCCCGACGCTGGTGTTCAGGGTGGACCTGCCCAGCACGTACGCGTCGGCCGGCAGGATGTCGGTGAGCAGTGCCCACCGGGCTCCGGCGGTGATCGAGCCGACGTACGCGCTGGCGAAGACGACCGCGAACCGGGCCCACAGCGGCAGGCCGGGCACAACCTGTAGCGCCGCTCCGGCGGCGACCAGCACGGCGGCGAGGGTCAGCGCCCGGCGGGGCGGCACGTTGTCCGCGGCCGACAGCAACGTCAGGCTGCCGAGCACGCCGGCGAGCGGTGCGCCGAACATGCTCAGCGCGGTGAGCAGCGCCGAGCCGGTCGACGCGTAGGTCAGCGCGCCCAGCGCCAGCGCCGACGTCGTGTGCGCCGCGATTCCCGCGCAGTTCGCGAGGAACAGGTTGCGGAACTCCCGGACCGCGAACAGATCTGCGTACGTTCTCACGGGCGCCATCGTGTGGGGTGCCGGGTGGATCTCGTAGGGTTACGTCTGGAGGCGAAACGTGGGCGTCTGGCAGGTGCCGTCGGACCTACTCGCGCGGAGCCGCTTCGCGGTCTCGCCGATGGTCGACACGATCGCCGCGCTGCGCGCGCTGCACGACCCGCGTACCCCCTGGCAGCGGGCGTGGCGGGGGCGGCACGTCGAGGCGTTCCGGCGGATGCTGGCCGGTCGGCCGGTGCTCCGGGCGCTGCTGCCCGCGTCGTTCCACCCCCGGTGGACCGCGGACTTCCTCACCGTCGCTCCCGCCTCGCCGGAACCGACGTTCGCGGCGGAGCTGGCGGCCGTCGGGCGGTTGTCCGACGAGCGGATCCGGGCCGACCTGCGCGCCACCCGCCCGGAGCCGCTCGCCGCCGAGTTGCTGGCGGACGGTCTCACCGGGCAGGTGGTGGGGCTCCTCGACTGGGTCTGGACGCACACCGTCGAGCCGGAGTGGCCGGAGCGGGAACGCCGGCTCCGGGCGGACATCGTGGCTCGCACCGCCGCCTTGAGCACGGGCGGCTGGGCCGGGGTGGTCGCCGACCTCAACCGGAACATGCGCTGGCTGGGCGACGGGCGGCTCCAGGTCAACGACTACCCGGAGCCGCCGCTGTCGCTGGACGAGGCCGAGCAGTTGGTCTTCCTCCCGGCGCACTGCCGTCGCGGCTGGGTGGTCTGGGACAAGCCGACCCGCTTCGGGATGGTGTATCCGGCGCGCGGGATCCTGGTCGATCCCACCTCACCGGCACCCGACGGGCTCGCCCGGCTGATCGGCGCCAACCGGGCCAACATCCTGGCCAGGTTGGACACGCCGCTGAGCACCTCGCAGCTCGTGGTGGTGACCGGGTTGTCCCTCGGGACGGTGAGCGGCCACCTGCGGGTGCTGCTGGACGCGGGCGCCGTCGGCAAGCGGCGGTCCGGGCGCGAGGTGCTCTACTGGCGTACGCCGCTCGGCGCCGCGCTCGCCGCCGGCGGGTGAGCGAGGCCGCCTGGCCGCCGGCGGGGCGGGGGAGGGCCCCGTCCGGCTCAGCCGTCGCGCTTGGTCGTCCAGCGGAACGTGGTCAGGCAGAGCACCAGGCCGACCACGCACCAGGCGACGAGCACCAGGGCGACCCGGTCCAGCTCGAACGAACCGCCCGGCTCGCGGGCGCCGAAGCTCTCCGGCAGGAAGACCGAGCGCAGGCCCTGGCACATCCACTTCAGCGGGAAGAGCGCCGCCACCTGCTGCATCCAGCTCGGCAGCTCGGTGAAGACGAAGAACACGCCGGAGATGAACTGGAGCACCAGCGCGACGGGGGTGACCACGGCCGAGCCGCTGCGGGCGGTGCGGGCCAGCGACGAGATGGCGATGCCGCACAGCGTGCAGGCGGTGACGCCGAGCACCGACACCCAGCCGAAGGTGAGCCACTTCGCGGCGGTGCCGGGCAGCTCCAGGTCGAACAGCGCCACCGAGACGGCGAGCAGCAGCACGGTCTCCGCGATGCCGATGGCGACGACCATCAGGACCTTGCCGGCGAACCAGACCCACTTCGGCATCGGCGTGCCCCGGTAGCGCTTGAGCACCCCCCGGTCCCGCTCGATCGGGATCCAGATGCCGAGGTTCTGGAAGCTGACGGTCATCAGGCCGGTGGCGATCATGCCGGTGATGAAGTACTGGGTGTAGCTGACCCCGGGCGCGATCCGGTCGTCGAAGATCGCCGCGAAGATCACGATCATGATGACCGGGAAGCCCATCGTGAAGACGACGGACTCCCGGCTGCGCAGGAACTGGGTGATCTCCAGCCGGCCCTGCCGCAGGCCGAGGGCGACCGGACCGGGCCGTCGGGCGGCCGTGGTGGCCGGTGGGACGGGCTTCGTCGTGGTGGTCATCGGTGTCCGATCATCCGCAGGTAGACGTCCTCCAGGGTCGGCCGGGTCACCGTCAGGCCGGGGACCTCGCCGCCGAAGCGCGCCGCCAGGTCGGCCACCAGCGCCGTCGGCGTCGCGCTCTCCGCCGTCTCCAGCGCCCCCTCCGGCGTACGCCAGGAGACCGTCGCGAGGGCCGCCTGCCGGTCGCCCAGCCGGTCGGGTCCGGCGACCTCGACCAGCCGTCCGCCGGCGATCACGCCGACCCGGTCGGCCAACGCCTCGGCCTCGTCGAGGTAGTGGGTGGTCAGCACGATGGTGGTGCCGGCGGCGGCCAGGTCCCGGATCAGCTCCCAGAACTCCCGGCGCGCCTCGGGGTCGAAGCCGGTGGTCGGCTCGTCCAGGAAGAGCAGCTCGGGGCGGCCGACGATGCCGAGCGCCACGTCGAGCCGGCGCTTCTGCCCGCCGGAGAGGGTGTGCGTACGCGCCTTCGCCTTGCCGGCCAGCCCCACCCGCTCGATGACCTTGTCCGGGTCGTCCGCCCCGGCGTAGAAGCCGGCGAAGTGGCGCACCACCTCCGCGACGGTCAGCTCGTCGAACTCGCCCGTGCCCTGGAGCACGATGCCCACCCGGGAGCGCCAGTCGGCGGCCGGCCCGGCCGGGTCGCTGCCGAGCACCGAGACCTCGCCGGCGTCGCGCCGACGGTAGCCCTCCAGGATCTCCACCGTGGTGGTCTTGCCGGCGCCGTTGGGGCCGAGCAGGGCGAACACCTCGCCGCGGCGGACGTCCAGGTCCAGGCCCGCCACGGCGACGTTGTCGCCGTACGCCTTGCGCAGCCCCCGGACGGAGATCGCGAGCTCGTCATCCATGTCGTCAAGTGTGCGTCCTGGCCGTGGCCGTGACCCGCCCGGGGTGTGGGGCTCCGGCCCATGTCGGGAGCTTCGCACCCGGGCGTCCGCTCCATGGAGCTGTGTGGTTTTCCACAGCGCCGGTGACTGAACGGTAACTTAGACTCCCGCCATGGACGAGAAGGCTCTCCCGGGTCGGCTGCCCGAACGCGACCGCCCGTGGGTGATGCGCACGTACGCCGGGCACAGCTCGGCTGCCGCCACGAACGCGCTCTTCCGCCGCAACCTGGCGAAGGGGCAGACCGGCCTGTCGGTCGCCTTCGATCTGCCGACGCAGACCGGCTACGACCCCGACCACGAACTCGCCGCCGGTGAGGTCGGCCGGGTGGGCGTCCCGGTGGCGCACCTCGGCGACATGCGGGCCCTCTTCACGGGCATCCCGTTGGCCGAGATGAACACGTCCATGACCATCAACGCGCCCGCGATGTGGCTGCTCGCCCTCTACGGCACGGTCGGCGCGGAGCAGGGGGCCGAGCTGGCCCGCTGCACCGGCACCACACAGAACGACATCATCAAGGAGTACCTCTCCCGGGGCACCTACATCTTCCCGCCGGCGGCGTCGCTGCGGCTCACGGCCGACGTCATCGCGTACACGCTGCGGGAGATGCCCCGGTGGAACCCGGTGAACATCTGCTCGTACCACCTCCAGGAGGCTGGCGCGACGCCGGTGCAGGAGGTCGGTTTCGCGCTCTCCACCGCCGTCGCGGTGCTCGACGCGGTCCGGGACTCGGGCCAGGTGCCCGCCGAGCGGATGGGCGACGTGGTGCAGCGGGTCTCCTTCTTCGTCAACGCCGGTGTGCGCTTCGTCGAGGAGATCGCCAAGATGCGGGCCTTCGGCGCGCTCTGGGACGAGATCACCCGCGAGCGCTACGGGGTGGCGAACCCGAAGCAGCGTCGGTTCCGCTACGGCGTGCAGGTCAACTCGCTGGGCCTGACCGAGGCGCAGCCGGAGAACAACATCCAGCGCATCGTGCTGGAGATGCTGGGCGTGACCCTGTCCCGGGACGCCCGGGCCCGCGCCGTCCAGCTGCCCGCCTGGAACGAGGCCCTCGGCCTGCCCCGGCCGTGGGACCAGCAGTGGTCGCTACGCATGCAGCAGGTGCTCGCGTACGAGTCGGACCTGCTGGAGTACCCGGACCTCTTCGAGGGCTCGCACGTGATGACCGCGCTGGTCGACGAGATCGTCGCCGGGGCGCGGGTCGAGCTGGAGAAGGTGCTGGAGATGGGCGGCGTGGTGGCCGCCGTGGAGACCGGCTACCTCAAGAGCGCGCTGGTCGCCTCGCTGGCCGAGCGGCGCCGCCGGATGGAGGCGGGCACCGACGTGGTGGTCGGGGTCAACCGGTTCGCCGAGACCGAGCCGTCGCCGCTGACCGCGGCCGGTGCCGAGGCCGTCGAACAGGTCGACCCGGCGGTGGAGGCGGCCGCCGTGGCCGCCGTACGCGAATGGCGGGCCGGGCGGGACGCGGCGGCCGTGGACGCGGCGCTGGCCCGACTGCGCGCGGACGCCGCGACCACCACGAACCTGATGCCGGCGACGCTCGAGTGCGTGCGGGCCGGCGTGACCACCGGCGAGTGGGCCGGCGCGCTGCGGCAGGTCTTCGGCGAGTACCGCGCCCCCACCGGCCTGGCCGGCGCCGCCGGGGCCGGCGGGGACGCCACCCTGGCCGCCGTCCGCGAGCGGGTCGCCGCCACGGCCCGCGAGTTGGGCAGCGGCCGGCTGCGGCTGCTGGTCGGCAAGCCCGGCCTGGACGGGCACTCCAACGGCGCGGAGCAGATCGCGGTACGCGCCCGCGACGCCGGCTTCGAGGTGGTCTACCAGGGCATCCGGCTGACCGCCGGGCAGATCGTCGCCGCCGCCGTCGAGGAGGACGTGGACCTGGTCGGCCTGTCGGTGCTCTCCGGCTCGCACCTGGCCGCGGTGCCGGCGGTGCTGGACGGGCTGCGCGCGGCCGGCCGGCCGGACCTGCCCGTGGTGGTCGGCGGGATCATCCCGGCCGGCGACGCCGCGCAGCTCCGGGCCGCCGGGGTGGCCCGGGTCTTCACGCCGAAGGACTTCGCCCTCACCGGCATCATCGACGACCTGGTCACCGTGGTTCGCGAGGCCAACGGCCTGAGCTGAGGGGACGGGCGGTCAGCGGGTGATGTAGGTCATGCAGTCGGCCATGTCGTTGTCCGGGCCGACCTTGATCGCCGGCGCGTGGCACTCCAACTGGTCGTTGTGCCGGCAGTCGGCCCGCTGGCAGGCGCCGACCTGAGCGATGAGGCCGTCCACGCCGGCCCGGACGGCGGGCATCTCGATGAACGTGTGGCAGTGCGCGTGGTCCATGCTGCCGATCGTGATGGCGAAGGCGTGGCAGTCGCCGGTGTGGTTGTACGCGCAGGCCGAAACCACACACTCCTGGACCCGGGGCATCTCCATCGCTGCGGTCATGCCGACCTCCTCTAGAGTCTTGCCCCGACTTTAGGCTTTTGGTGGGGTTGGCGAGGCGGATTCAGCCCTGCCCGAGCACCTCCGACAGCGGAGCCGGCTCCAGGCCGCGCTCGGCCAGCCCCGCCAGGATGTGCGGCAGCGCCTCGTCCGTCATCGGCGCGTTCGCCTCCGTCACGTGCAGGACGATCACCGACCCGGGGCGCACCCCGTCCAGCGCCGCCCGCACGACCGGCCGCCACGACTTCGCGAACGGATCGCCGCTCACCACGTCGCCGTCGACCACGGTCACCCCCAACGGCGCCAGCGCGTCCAGCGCCTTCCGGTCGTGGCACAGCCCCGGGAAGCGGAAGTACCGGGTCTGCCGCCCGCCGTACGCGGCGACCACGTCGAACGTCCGCGCCACGTCGGCCGTCATCTCCCGCTCCGGAATCCGGGGCAGGCCGTAGCAGTCCGGGGTGAAGGCCAGGTGCCCGTACGTGTGGTTGGCCAGCTCGAAGCGCGGGTTCGCGGCGAGCCGCCGGGTCACCGCCGGGTACTGCTCGACCCACTTGCCGGTCAGGAAGAACGTGGCCGGCACCCGCTCCCGCTCCAGCAGGTCGATGATCTTCAGGTTCGCGTACGACCGCACCGCGCCGCTGCGCAACTGGTAACGCATCGCGTCCGTCATGTCCGCGTCGAAGGTGAGCGCCACCCTGTTCCCCACACGCGGCCCGTGGTCCACGACGGGTGGCCTTGTGCCGGGCGGGGTCGCGCCCGGGGTCGTCGGGGCGGGCGGGGCCGTGCCCGGGGTCGTCGGGGTGGGCGTCGGCCCCGACGACGGGGACTGTGGCTGCGCTGTGGGGATCGGGACGATGCCGGTGGCGGTCGGGGTGCGGAGGGGGACCGGGCCGGCGAGGAGCGCCGCGGCGGCGATCACGGCGGCGATGGTGGCGGCGGCGAGCGGAACGCGGGGGATCTTCACGGGCACCGGGAGATGATGTCAGCGCTTCGTGTTGTCCGGGTGCCGGGCGTGGGGTGGTGTGCGGTCGTGGTGGGGTGTGGGTTGCGGCGTGTGGTCGTGGCCGGGGTTGTTGGGTTGCGGTGCGTGGTGGTGGGGTGTGGTGCGTGGTGGGTGGGGTGTGGCCCGCCGTGCCCGGCTCCGGGCGGTCAGGCTTGATCCCTGCGCCGGGCACGGCGGGCCAC
>NZ_JBIDBG010000002.1:544865-770670 GCF_043202855.1 Micromonospora sp. NPDC048063
CGGGGGGGGGGGGGGGGGGCCGCCGGGGCCGCGCCGGGGGGGGGGGGGGGGGGCCGGGGGGGGGGGCCCGGGGGGCCCACACCCCGTCGGTGGTCGCGTGCCGTCCGTGCCTGGCTGTCCGTTGTCCGGCATTGGCCGTGGGGGAGGCCCGTCGGGACGTCCGTCGGGAGGCGACGGCGATGCGGTGGCGAGGTGTCGACCGCGAGGTCGCGGCCCGTCGGCCCGCTCTTGACCGGGCCGGTGGGGTGGGTGCGGTGGGCGCTGTCGAGCTGCCCCGTCTGTGGGACCACCCCCGTCACAGCAGGCTCGGTCGCCTGCGGCGGCATGTTGTGCCCCATCTGTGAGGGCAGCTCGACAGGAGCCGGGCGGCGGCACGTGCGGCGTCGTCCCGTGGGTCCGGTTGTGTCCCGTCTGTGAGGGCAGCTCGACAGGGGTCGGGTGGCAGTGTCCCGTGGGTCCGGTTCGGGGTGTGACCGGGGGCATCGTGGGGGCGGAATCGTGGCCGGGCCGGGGTCGTTACACCCTGCGTACGGCCGAGCAAGACCCCCGCCCTCCGGCGGGCTGGCGTGCGGGCCCCCGGAATGTTGGTGGGCCGCCGGTCGTTACACATGGTCCCGGCCAGTGAAGGACGACCCCCTCGCCCTGCGCGGGCCGCTCCCGGTCTTCACGGCCGGTCTGATTCTTCCCGGCGCGTGACGCGCCGGATCCCCCGATTTCTTGAGCGCCGGACGGTGCTTGCGCCCCGCTGAACCCCCTTCGGCGTGTGGTGCCAACCCCCGAATGGAGCGTCTGATGAACACGATCCTGCGTAAGAGCGTTCTTGGTGTTGCTGGTCTGGCTTTTGCCGGTGGTGTGTTCGCCGGTCCGGCTGCTGCTCACGCCGCCCCGACGGTCGAGTCGGGTAAGCCTGTGGCGGTGGCGGTGCAGGCTGACAAGCCGGCCGTGGACAAGTCGAAGCTGATCCCGCATGGCGTGCAGGGTGCGCAGTCGCGCATCGACCTGACCGACGAGCAGGTCGCCAACGCCAAGGCGATCATCGCGGCGACGAAGAAGGCCGGCATGGACGAGCGGGCCGCGGTGGTGTCGATCGCGACGGCGTTGCAGGAGTCGAAGCTGGAGAACCTGGGTCATCTGGGTGACCGCAACGACCACGACTCGCTGGGTCTGTTCCAGCAGCGCCCGTCGAGCGGTTGGGGCACGGTGGAGCAGATCACCGACCCGGAGTACTCGACCACGGCGTTCCTGAAGGGTCTGAAGCAGGTCGACGGGTGGCAGGACATGCCGCTGACCGAGGCCGCGCAGACCGTGCAGGTGTCGGCGTACCCGGACCACTACGCCCAGTGGGAGCAGCAGGCCGCCGACCTGGTCGGCGAGCACTGGAACAGCTGACACACCGACATTCACCACAAGGGGGATCGCTGGCCGGCGCCCGACACGGGTGCCGGCCAGCGGCACATCTCCACCACCGACGACGGCCGGCACCCCACGCGGGGTGGCCGGCCGTCGGTGCGTACGAGGGTCAGACGCGGAAGCCGGCGGCCCGGGCCGCCTGACGTTCGCGGCGTCGGTCGGACCGGCGACGCAGGAACCAGACGACGAAGAGGACCAGCCCGAGCAGGAACGCCAGCACCAGCACCGGCAGGATGATCGCCACCATCGACATGACCACGCTGGTGGCGTCCTCGGCGGTGCTGGCCACCGGGGCACCGACGCCGGCCGTGGTCGCGTTGACGACCGGTCGGGCGGCGGACTTCAGCAGGTGCACGCCGAGGGCGATCAGCACCCCGGTCACCACCGGGACCCACTGGTGGGAGGAGAAGAAGCTCCCCGGGTCGCTCACCGTCACCGTCTCCGACGACGAGCCCGCGCCGAAGGCCAGGCCACCAGCGGTGGGCCGGACCACGGTCTGCACCACGTCGTTGACGTGGTCGACCACGGGCACCTTGTCGGCCACGACCTCGATGACCAGCAGCACCGCCAGGATGGCGAGCACCCAGCCGTTGCCGAGCCACTGCCAGCCGGCGGGCAGGTCGATCAGGCTGGTGTGGCGGGCCAGCAACCCCATGGTGAGCAGGGGGATGTAGGCGTTCAGCCCCGCTGAGGCGGCGAGGCCGGTACCGGTGAGAACTTCGAGCACCGACTCAGCATCCCACCGCCACGCCAGTGCCGCTCGGTGGCGCGGGCCGGGGCCTCCGCTACCCTCGTCGGGTGCGGTTGGTGATTGCGAAGTGCTCGGTGGACTACGTCGGACGGCTCTCGGCCCACCTGCCGCCGGCCACCCGGTTGTTGATGGTGAAGGCGGACGGGTCGGTGTCGATCCACGCCGACGACCGGGCGTACAAGCCGCTGAACTGGATGAGCCCGCCCTGCCGGCTGGAGGAGGCCCCCGGCGTCTGGCGGGTCGTCAACAAGGCCGGCGAGGAGCTGCGGATCACCCTTGAGGAGATCTTCCAGGACACCTCGTACGAGCTGGGCGTCGACCCGGGCCTGCGCAAGGACGGCGTGGAGGCGCACCTCCAGGAGCTGCTGGCGGCCAACCCGGAGACCCTCGGCGAGGGGTTCACGCTGGTCCGCCGGGAGTACATGACGGCCATCGGCCCGGTGGACCTGCTCTGTCGGGACGCCAACCAGGGTGCCGTGGCGGTGGAGGTGAAGCGGCGCGGCGAGATCGACGGCGTGGAGCAGCTCACCCGGTACCTGGAGCTGATGAACCGCGACCCGCTGCTCGCGCCCGTCGCCGGGGTGTTCGCCGCGCAGGAGATCAAGCCGCAGGCCAGGGTGCTCGCCACCGACCGGGGCATCCGCTGCGTCGTCGTGGACTACGACAAGCTGCGCGGCATCGAGCGGGACGAACTCACCCTCTTCTGACGCCCTCCGCCCCAGGGCTCACCGGCCGTACATCGCCTTGATGGCCCTGACGAGCCGGGCGACGTCGGCCGGCGTCCGCTCGAAGGTCGTGGAGGCCAGCAGCGACCGGGCCCGCCGGCGGGTGATCGCCTTGGCGCGGCTGAACTCGCGCAGCCCGTCCTCGCCGTGGATGCGACCGAAGCCGGAGTCGCCGACGCCGCCGAACGGCAGCGTGGACATCCCGGCGAAGGTCAGCGTCGAGTTGACCGACGCCATCCCCGAGCGCAGCCGCCGGGCGATGGCCACCGCGCGCCGCCGGCCGAAGACCGAACCCCCCAGGCCGTACGACAGGGCGTTGGCCCGGGCGACGGCCTCGTCGGCGTCGCGGACCCGGTTGACGGTCAGGGTCGGGCCGAAGGTCTCCTCGCGTACGGCGAGTGAGTCCTCCGGGACGTCCACCAGCACGGTCGGGCGCACGTACGGCGGCTGCACCGCGTCGGCGCCGCCCAGCACCGCCCGGCCGCCCCGGGCCAGCGCGTCGTCGATGTGCCGGCGGATCACGTCGAGCTGGCTCGGCATGGTGATCGGGCCGATGTCGGCGTCGTCGGGGCCGACGGTCAACCGGCCGGCCCGCTCGACCACCTTCCCGACGAAGGCGTCGAAGACCGGCTCGACCGCGTAGACCCGCTCGATGCCGATGCAGGTCTGGCCGGCGTTGGTGAGCGCGCCCCAGACGCAGGCCTCGGCGGCGGCGTCCAGGTCGGCGTCGGCGTCGACGATCATCGCGTCCTTGCCGCCCGCCTCCAGCAGCACGGGCGTCAACGACTCGGCGCAGGCCGCCATCACCTTCCTGGCGGTGGCGGACGAGCCGGTGAAGGCCACCTTGCCCACCCCGGAGCGGCAGAGTGCGGCGCCGACGTCGCCGAGCCCGTGCACCGCGGTGAACACCGGGTGCTCCGGCACCACCTCGGCGAACGTGTCGACCAGCCACTGCCCGACGGCGGGGGTGTACTCGCTGGGCTTCAGCACCACGGCGTTCCCGGCCGCGAGCGCGTACGCGACGGAGCCGATCGGGGTGAAGACGGGATAGTTCCACGGCCCGATCACGCCGATCACCCCGTGCGGCTGGTATTCGAGGTGGGCGGAGAACTCGGCCAGGACGAGCCGCGAGCGGACCCGGCGGGGGCCCAGCACCCGGCGGGCGTTGCGGGCCGCCCAGTCGACGTGCTCGACGGCGCTGACGATCTCCACGACGGCGTCGGCCAACGGCTTGCCGCCCTCGGCGTGCACCAGCTCGGCCAGCTCCTCGATCCGCCGGGCGAGCAGGGCCCGCCACCGCAGCAGCCGCTCCCTGCGCCCGGCGAAGCCGACCCCGGCCCACCACTCGCCGGCCGGGCGGGCGCGGTCGACCGCCCGCGCGACGTCCTCGGCGGTCGCCACCGGCAGGCGACCGACCTCCGCGCCGGTCGCCGGGCTCGTCGACACCAGCCGACCGTCCTCGATGACCGGGGTTCCCGGGGCATGCACAGCCGTCATGACGGAAGTCTAGACCTGAGGATTACTCGCCGGTAGGGTGGCGCGCCCGCTGGTTCCGGTCCGCCGGGTCGCCCGTATGGCAGAGGTCATGGCCCGCCGTCAGGCCTCGTTGAACGAGGTGGTGCCCGATTCCGTGGACATGGTCGGGGCGTCCGGCCGGCCGGGACTGTTTTGCGGTCCTTGTCAGCCGGTGGACGCCGAACCGGCGAACGGGAGGTGTCCGGCCGGGGGCGTGGAGGTGACCGCCCGGCGGTCGAGGGCGACCACCGTGTGGTGGCAGGCTGACGCGCGGGGTGACCGTGCGGGGTGGGGGGCTGACTGTCCATGGAGGAGCGTCCGGAACTGATGCCGTTGCTGACGGTGGCGGGCGGGGCGATGCGGGGGCTGAGTTTCCGGGTCGGCCCGGTGCGGCAGGTGATCGGCCGGGTGCCGACGGCCGACGTCGTCGTGCCCGACGCGCACCTGAGCCGCCGGCACGCCGAGGTCTGGCTGACGGACGAGGGCGCCTGCCTGGTGGACCTGGGCTCGACCAACGGCACCTGGCTGAACGACCGGCGGATCACCGGCGTGGAGCGGTTGGCCGACGGGGACGTGATCCGGGTCGGGCGCACGGAGCTGCGCCTCTTCGACCCGGGCGTGGCGCGGACCGATCCGGTGGGGCTCAGCTTCGGCCAGCCGCGCCGGGACCACCGCCCGACGCTGCCGCTGCCGATCGCGACCCCGGCCCTCCCGGGCGCCGACCCCCTCGTGACCCCCGCCCGGCAGGCTGCCCAGCCGGTGCCGCCGCTGTCGGCCGCGATGCCGGCCCTCCAGGGTTCCGACGCGGTGCCGCCGCTGCCGGTGGGCGCGCTGGGGCCCGCTCCGTCCTGACCTGTCGCCGCACACCTCCCGACCACCGAACATGGTGAAAGGGCCCATGGACGCGGCCGGGGCGTCGTGGCAGCATGCCGCGGATGGAGACCGGACAGCAGCTCGTGTCGGCGAACGGGATCACCCAGGCGGTGCGGGTGGCCGGGCCGCCGGACGGCGTGCCCGTGCTCCTGGTCCACGGCAACTGCTCGTCCGCGGCGTTCTGGAAACCGCTGGTGCGGCGGCTACCGGACACCCTCCGGGTGGTCGCGCCCGACCTGCGGGGCTACGGGTACACCGACACCGCCCCGGTGGACGCGACCCGGGGGTTGACCGACTTCTCCGACGACCTCGCCGCGCTGCTGGACGAGCCGTCCCTGTTCGCGCCCGGCGCCCGGCCGGTGGTGGTCGGGCACTCGTTGGGCGGGGGAGTGGCCATGCGGCTGCTGGTCGACCACCCCGACCGGGTGGCCGCGCTGCTGCTCGCCGCGCCGGTCTCGCCGTACGGCTTCGGGGGCACGCGCGACCTGGCCGGCACGCCCACCACGCCCGACTTCGCCGGCACCGGGGCGGGCACGGCCAACGCGGAGTTCGTCAAGCGGCTGGCCGCCGGCGACCGGGGCGCGGACAGCCAGGCCAGCCCGCGCAACGTGCTGCGGGCCACCTACGTGGCGGACCCGGCCTCGCTCGGCGACGACGAGGAACTGCTGCTGGACACCCTCCTCACCACCGCGACGGGCGACGACAACTATCCGGGCACGGCGGTGGACTCGGCGAACTGGCCCGGCACCGCCCCGGGCCGGCGCGGGGTGCTCAACGCGCTCTCCCCGGCGTACTTCCGGGTCGCCGACGAACTCGTGGCCGTCGCCGGCAAGCCGCCGGTCACCTGGATCCACGGGGACGCCGACGTGATCGTCTCGGACACCTCGCTGTTCGACCTGGCCCACCTGGGCTCGCTCGGCGCGGTGCCGGGCTGGCCGGGGGCGGATGCCTGCCCGGCGCAGCCGATGGTGGGGCAGACCCGGGTGGTGCTGGAGCGCTACGCGGCGGCCGGCGGCGCGTACCGGGAGGTGCTGCTGCCCGGCTGTGGGCACAGCCCGCACCTGGAACGGCCGGCCGAGTTCGTCGCCGAGTTGCTCCGGCTGACCGGCGGGGCGGCCTGACGACGGGCGGCCGACGACGGGCCGCACCGCTCGTGAAATACCCCACCGCGTCTCGACAACCGAACGTCACGTGGCAGACTCGCGCGCATAACCTTAGTGGCCGTTCACGCGGCTGTGCGGAGCATTGGGGAGGCCGGTCGTGGCGCGCGAGTTCACCAGCGTGGGCGTTGTGGGTCTGGGCACCATGGGTGCCGGCATCGTCGAGGTATTCGCGCGCAACGGCGTCGACGTCGTCGCGGTCGAGATCTCCGAGGGCGCGCTGGAGCGCGGCCGGGCCACCCTGACCGGCTCGACGGACCGGGCCGTGGCCAAGGGCAAGCTCGCCGAGGCGGACCGGGACGCGCTGCTGAGCCGGGTCCACTGGCAGGTCGGGCTGGACGCGCTGCACTCGGTGGACCTCGTCATCGAGGCGGTGCCCGAGCACCTGGACCTCAAGCAGCGGATCTTCGCCGAGCTGGACCGGGTCTGCAAGCCCGAGGCGATCCTGGCCACCAACACCTCGTCGCTGAGCGTCACCGAGATCTCCGTCGCCACCAGCCGGCCCAACCAGGTGATCGGCATCCACTTCTTCAACCCGGCCCCGGTCATGAAGCTCGTCGAGGTGGTCCGGACGGTGGTCACCTCCGCCGACGTGGTCGCCGACGTGGAGGCGCTCTGCGAGCGGCTCGGCAAGGTCGACGTGACCATCAACGACCGCGCCGGCTTCATCGCCAACGCGCTGCTCTTCGGCTACCTCAACCACGCCGTCGGCATGTTCGAGTCGCACTACGCCACCCGCGAGGACATCGACGCGGCCATGAAGCTCGGCTGCGGCCTGCCGATGGGCCCGCTGGCGCTGATGGACCTGATCGGCCTGGACACCGCGTACGAAATCCTGGACACCATGTACCGGCGCGGCGGCCGGGACCGCCGGCACGCCCCCGTGCCGCTGATCAAGCAGATGGTCACCGCCGGGCTGCTCGGCCGCAAGTCCGGCCGGGGCTTCTACACCTACGAGCGGCCGGGCTCCCCGAAGGTCGTACCGGACGAGCGGACGCCCGTGGCGGCGGAGCCGGCGCTGGCCGACGGCGCGCGGGCCATCGCGAAGGTGGGCGTGGTGGGCTCCGGGACGATGGCCACCGGCATCATCGAGGTCTTCGCCAAGGCCGGCTACGAGGTCGTTTCGGTGACCCGGGGCGCGGAGAAGTCCGCGAAGGTCTGCGAGGCGGTCAAGACCTCGCTCAACAAGGGCGTGGTGCGCGGCAAGCTCAGCGAGGACGACCGGGATGCCGCGCTCGGCCGGGTCAACTGGTCGGCCACCCTGGAGCACCTCGCGGACGTCGACCTCGTGGTCGAGGCCGTGGTGGAGGAGCTGAGCGTCAAGAAGGCCCTCTTCGCCAGCCTCGACGAGATCTGCAAGCCGGGCGTCGTGCTCGCCACCACCACCTCGTCGCTGCCGGTGATCGACGTCGCGATGGCCACCCAGCGGCCCGCCGACGTGGTCGGGTTGCACTTCTTCAACCCGGCCCCCGTCATGCCGCTGGTCGAGATCGTGCAGACCATCCGGACGTCGGCCGAGACGACCGCCACCGCCCGCGCCGTCTGCGCCGCGCTGGGCAAGACGGGCGTGGTCTGCGGCGACCGGTCCGGCTTCGTCGTCAACGCGCTGCTCTTCCCGTACCTCAACGACGCGGTCAAGATGCTGGAGGCCAGCTACTCCACCGCCGACGACATCGACTACGCGATGAAGCTGGGCTGCGGCTACCCGATGGGCCCGTTCGAGCTGCTCGACGTGGTCGGCCTGGACGTCTCGCTGGCCATCCAGCGGGAGCTCTACCTGGAGCTGCGTGAGCCGGGCTTCGCGCCCGCCCCGCTGCTGGAGCACCTGGTCACGGCCGGCTACCTGGGTCGCAAGAGCGGCCGCGGCTTCCGCGACCACACCCGTCGCTGAGCGGGTCAACGCCCGGCGCCGGTGACGGCGTCTGCATGGTGTGACCTTCGAGGAGTACGTCAGCAGCCGCGGGCCGGCCCTGATCCGGCTGGCCCGGCTGCTGACCGGGGACGAGCACCGGGCCGAGGACCTCACCCAGGACGTCCTCGCCCGCGCCTACGTGCACTGGCGGCGGATCGCCAGGGCGGACCGGCCCGACGTGTACGTGCGCCGGATGCTGGTCAACGCCAACCACTCCTGGTGGCGCCGGCGTACGAACCGGGAACTGGCGACGGCCGACTTCGCCGAGCGGCCGCAGCGCGGCGACCTCGGCGGCGAGACCGCCGACCGGGACGCGATGTGGCGGCTCGTCCTCGGGCTGCCGGAACGGCAGCGGGCGGTGCTCGTGCTGCGCTACTACGAGGACCTCGACGACGCGACCATCGCCCAGATCCTGGGCTGCTCGCCGGTCACCGTCCGCACCCATGCCATGCGGGCGCTCGCCCACCTCCGGGAGCGCTGCGGCCTCCCGACGACGAACGGGAGCCGGCCGTGACCGACCTCGACGAGCGGATCGTACGGGCGCTGCGCGAGCGCGCCGAGGGGGCGGTGGACACCGACCGGTTGACGGCGCGGGCCGTCGCCGGGGGAAAGGCCCGCCGCCGTCGTCGTCGGGCCGGCGCGGGGGTCGCGGTGGGCCTGGTGGCGGTGCTCGGGTTCACCATCGCCACCAGCGCCGGCTGGCTGGAGGGGGTACGCCCACCGCACGCCGCCGCGCCGGGAACCTCCGCGGTGACGCCACCCCGGGCGGACGGCGTACCGGGGGCCGCGAGCCGGCCCGACCTGGTGGGCACGGATCCGCAGGTGCTGCACTTCGGGTTGGACCCGGCACGGGCCCGCTATCTGGGCTGGGAGGTCTGGTCGGGGGTGGAGCTGGTCCGGGCCGACGTCGGCGGGGGCCGGGCGGTCACCGTCGAGCTGACCACCTCCGCCGGCGCGCTCATGCACGATGTGGTCAACGGAATGACGGTCGAGGAGGCCTACGACGGCAGCGACCGCCGGCACCGGGGCAGGGGAGACACGCCCAGCTGGGTCCGGCTCTGGCAACCGACCCGTGGCCTGTACGCCCGGGCCACCGTGACCGCCGCCACCGCCCGGGAGGTCGACGTGGCGGTCCGCGCCCTCCGGCTGGGCGACGCGCGCCGCTGCGACGGTCCGGTGCGGCTGACCACGCTGCCCACCGGCGCCCGGCTCACCGGCTGTCGGGTCGAGGCGGACTCCTTCCCCGACACGCTGCGGGTGTCGCTGCGGGTAACCGCGAACGAGCAGCGGCAGATGACCGTGTCCTTCGAGTACGCGAGCAGTATCGCCAGCAGCCGGACCGAGGGGAACCGGACGATCGCCGGCCGGCCCGCCTACCGTTACCCGCAGGGCGAGCAACTGGAGCTGCTCGGCTTCCCGCAGGCCCACCTGGTGGCCGACTTCGGCTGGCCCTTCGACGGCTTCACCGAGCAGGACGCCGCCGTCGTACTGGGCGGGGCACGGGTGGCCGAGGACCCGATCCGCCCGGAGACCTGGGACTGACCGGTCGTGCGCCCGTGCCGGGCCGGCCCACAGGTCGGCCCGTACGCTTGGTGACCGTGAGCCCCCGTCGCAACCGACCCCGCCGCGATGACACCGCCCACCTCGACTCCGACCGGGCCCGGCAGGGCGTCGCCTCGGTGCAGCAGTGGCGCGACGGCGAGTGGCAGGTGCGCGGAATCAGCGGCGGGGCGTCCACCAAGACGTACCGCTGCCCGGGCTGCGACCAGGAGATCCGGCCCGGGGTGGCGCACCTGGTGGCGTGGCCGGCCGACGGGCGGGGCGACCTGACGGACCGGCGGCACTGGCACAGCGGCTGCTGGCGCGCCCGGGACCGGCGCGGGCCGGTCGTCCAGCGCGGTCGCGGCGCCCCCAGGTACGGCTGAGCGATCTGGATCACCCTGTTTCCGCCCCGCCCGGCGTTCCCCGGCCGCACGGGTGAGACTGGACGGGTGAGCACACCGATCCGCGCGTCCACCATCCTGCCCGGGCATCGCGAGGACATCGAGCTGCACACCGCGGACGGACTGCGGCTGGTCGGCGAGCTGGCCCGACCGCTGGACCGGGAGCCGGTGGGCACCCTCGTCTGCCTGCACCCGCTGCCCACCCACGGCGGGATGATGGACAGCCACGTGTTCCGCAAGGCGGCGTGGCGCCTGCCGGCCCTGGCCGACCTGGCGGTGCTCCGCTTCAACACCCGGGGCACCAGCAGCCTGCGCGGCACCAGTGAGGGCACCTTCGACAACGCCGTCGGCGAGCGTTTCGACGTCGCCGCCGCCATCGAGTACGCCGAGTTCGCCGAGCTGCCGAACATCTGGCTGCTCGGCTGGTCGTTCGGCACCGACCTGACCCTGAGGTACGGCTGCGACCCGGCGGTCACCGGGGCGATCCTGCTCTCCCCGCCGCTGCGCTACTCCACCCCGGCGGACCTCGACCACTGGGCGGCGTCCGGCAAGCCGCTGACCGCCCTGGTGCCGGAGTTCGACGACTACCTGCGCCCCGACGAGGCGCGGGAACGCTTCGCGGCGGTGCCGCAGGCCGAGGTGGTCGGGGTGCCCGGCGCGAAGCACCTCTGGGTCGGCGACGCCGAGACCGTGCTGGACGAGGTGGTCCGCCGGGTCGCCCCGGCCGCCGCCGTGCCGCTGCCGACCACCTGGGACGGCCCGGTGGAGACCGGCGACGTCAGCGCGTACGCCGACCGCACGGTGGCCTCCTTCGCCGACCGCCCGGTGCCCGGCCCGCCCGCGGGCCAGGCCGGCTGACCCGCCCGCGGGTCGGGGCGGTCGTCGCGGTCCTGGCCGGGGTCAACGGGACTCCTGCCGGGGCAGGATCACCTCCCGCAGGATGAGCTGGAACGCGGCCACCGCCGGGATCGCGATCAGCGCGCCCACCACGCCCAGCAGGGACACGCCGAGCAGCGCGGCGACCAGGGCGGCCACCTCGTTGACCGCCACCGACCGGCGCATGACCTTGGGATAGATCAGGTAGTTCTCCACCTGCTGGTAGATCAGGAAGAACACCACGCAGGCGATGCCGACCGGCAGGTCGGTGGCGAAGCCGACCAGGCTGACGATCACCGCGCCCAGCGTGGCGCCGATCTGCGGGACGAGGTCGGTCACCGCGACCACCACGGCCAGCGCGAACGGGTACGGCAGCCCGACGGCCAGCGCGAAGACGAACGTGGTCGCCCCGGCCAGCACGGCGATGCTGAGCGCGCCCACCATGTACGCGCCGACCTTGGTCAGGATCTCGTCGCCGATCAGCCGCACCCGCTCCCGGCGGGACCGGGGCACCAGCGAGTAGCCCAGGTCGCGGAGCCGGTCGAAGTAGGCCAGGAAGTAGATCGTCAGCACCAGCACGGTCAGCCCCCGGAACACCGTGCCGAAGACCATCTGGGCCCCGCCGAGCACCCCGCCGAGCGCCTGCCCGATCGTGGCCGGGTTCGCCGCGTTCCGCAGCCGCTCCATCAGGTCGTACCGCTCCACCAGGTCGTTGACCGTCTGGTTGCGGCGCAACTCCTCCAGGTAGCTCGGCAACTGGTCCACGAACTGCCCGGTCTGCGTGACGATCGGCGGCACCAGGGCGAACACGCCGCCGCAGAGGAGCAGCACGACCGTCAGCGCGACCGTCGCCACCGCCGCGCCGTGCGGCAGCCCCCAGGACCGCAGCCGGACCACGGCGGGGTGCAGGCCCACGGCGAGGAAGAGCGCGATGAGCACCAGGACGAGGATTCCGGCCGCGTTGCGCAGGCCCAGATAGAGGGCGTACGCGAGCAGCACCCCGGCCGCACCCGTGAAGCCGACCAGGAAGCTGCTGCGCCGCAGCGGTCGCCCCGGCCTGCCGAACCGTCCCGGCCCGACGGCCGGGGGCTCGTCGCCGCCCGGCGCCGACGCCGGGCCCTCGGTCACCGCCCCGGCCCGTTCCTGCTCGGCGGCCCGTCCCCACCCGGGCTCGGCCGTCCCTTCTGGCTCGGCGGCCCGCGTCCGTCCCGGGTCGTCGGCCCCCTCCGGCTCGGCGGCCCGCGTCCGTCCCGGGTCGTCGGCCCGCACCGGCTCGGCGGCCGTCCCGGCCGGGTCCGGGGTGGCCCCCCGCTCCCGGTCGGCGCCCGACGCCGAGGGTCCGTCCTGTGCCATCCGGACCTCCCTGATCGACTTCCGCCGGCGCCTGCCGGCCCCCGGGCGCGGGGACCCCAGGTCCGGGGGCTCCGATCAGGAGCGTAGTGGTCGTCAGGGCGCCGGACCGACCCCGTCCGTCCCTCGGGTCGCGTCGGCCCGGCCGCCGGCCCACCCCACGGGATCCGCCGCCCGGCCGCTGTCGAGCTGCCCTCACAGACGGGGCACGACCGGATCCCACAGGATGCCACCGCCCGGCCGCTGTCGAGCTGCCCCCACAGACGGGGCACACCTGCCCCCGGCGGACGTGGCCCCGCATGGCCTCGACCCGGCCGATCAGGCGGCAGGCAATCGGGCCTGGTGTGACGGGTGGTCCCACAGATGGGGCAGCTCGACAGCGCCCACACCACCCGACCCGCCCGTGCGACGGGGCGGGTGGTCAGTCCTTCTCGACGACGACCTTGCTCGGCTTGGCGCTGCGCTCGTCGGTGGTCGGCTTCGTCGGCCGCTTGCCGTTCTCGCCGGTGCTGGTGATCTTCGTCGGCGTGGCGCCCCGGCCGGCCTCACCCGGCACCGCCGCCACGGTCGGCTCCCCCTCCACGCCGGCGCTGGCGGTGCCGCCGTCGACGGTGGTCACGGAGGCGACCCTGCCGCTCTCCGGCTGCCCGGCGTCCGCCGGCTCGATCCGACCCTTGGCTGGCTGGCCGGCCTCCGCCGGCTCGACCTTGCCCGCGCCGGGCCTGCCGTCCGCGGCCGGGGCGGCCTCCTTGCCCCCGGCCCCACCCGCCGAAGCCGCTGCCGCTCCGGCCGGCGTAGCCTCCTTCTTCGCCTCGCCCGCCCCGGCGGCGGTCGACGCCTTCCCGCCGTTCGCCGTCGCGGTGCCGGTCCCGGCCGGCCCGCCGTCGGCCACCGGGCCGGCCGCGGCGGTGGCCGTCCCGCCCGGTCCGTCGGCCGCACCGACCAGCCCCAACCGCAGCTCGGCCACCTGCCGCTGCAACTCGTCGGACTCCTGCCGCGACTTCCACGTCTCCTGCCGCAGGTCGGCGAGCTGCTGCTGGGCCTGCGCGATCTCCAGCATCACCTGGGCGAGCTGCTGGCGGCTCGCGGCGGCCTCCTGCTGGGTGGCGGCGAGGTGCTGCTGGGTGGTGGCCAGGTGCTGCTGCGTCGTCGCCGCGTACTCCTCGAACTGGCGACGCGAGGTCGCCACGTGCTCGTCGGCCTTGCGGCGCTTCTCGGCCGCCTCCGACTCGGCCCGGCCGAGCAGCGTCGCCGCCTCCTCCTCGGCCTGGCGGCGCATCGCCAGCGCGTCCCGTTCGGCGGCCTGCCGGACGGCGGCGGCACCCTGCTCGATCTCGTTCTTCCGGCTGGTGTACTCCGACTCCAGCGCGGCGCGGCGCGACTCGAACCCGGTCTCCAGCTCGTCGTGCCGGCTCTTGTGCTGCTGCTCCAGCTCGGCGAGGCGGGTCTTGTACTGCTTCTCCAGGTCGTCGCGGCGCTTGGTGAACTCCTGCTCGGCGGTCGTCCGGCGCTGGGTCAGCTCGCGGTCCGCCGCCTCGCGGCGGCTGTTGACCTCCTGCTCCACCCCGGCCCGCCAGGCGCCCAGCTCCTGCTGCGTCTGCGCCCGGGCCTGCTGCACGTACGCCTCGGTCTCCGTGCGCATCCGCTGCACGTACGCCTCGGTCTCGGCGCGGCTGCGCTTGGCCGCCTCGGCCGCCTGTGTGGTGAGCCGCTCCGCCTCCTGCCGGGCCTTGTCGCGGGTGGCCCGGCCGGCCTGGGCGGCGTCGTCGATGATCTGCTTGGCGTCCCGCTGGGCCTTGGCGTGGGTGGCCCGGCCCGCCTCGGTGGCCTGGTCGACCAGGCGCTTGGACTCCTGCTGGGCCTTGGCGTGGACCTCCTTGGCCGCCTCGCGGAGCTGGGTGGCCTCCTGCTGGGCCCTGGCGTGGACCTCCTTGGCGGCCTCGCGGAGCTTGGTCGCCTCCTGCTGGGCCCGGTGGTGGATCTCCTTGGCCGCGTCCCGCAGCTGGGTGGCCTCCTGCTGGGCCTTCGCCAGCGCCTCCTGGGCGGCCTTGCCCAGCCGCGCGGCCTCCTCCTTGGCGCCCCGGACCGCGGCGTCCGCCTCGGCCCTGCGGGCCGCGCTGTGCCGCTCCTCCTCCGCCCGGCGGGCGGCCAGCGCGATCTCGAAGTCCTTGAGCGCGGCGGCGGCCTGCTCGCGCGCCTCCTCGATGATGTTTTCGGCGGCGGCCCGGCGCGCCTCGATCTCCTGGTTGGCGGCGACCAGGACCGCGTCGGCCTGCTCCTCGGCGAGGGTGAGGATCTGCTCCACCCGCGGGCCGAGGTGCCGGAAGGAGACGTTCTCCAGCGCGCCGGAGGACTTGCGCGCCTGGGCGAGGTCCCGCTGGAGGACCTCCACCTGGCCGGCGAGCTTGTGGATCTGTGTGTAGGCCTGCTCCCGCTCGGCCGCGAGGGCCGCGATCTCGTGCTCCGCACGAGCGACGTACCGGTCGACCTGTCGTTTCTCGTACCCCCGCAGAGCGGACTCGAAGCTGGGCTCCGTGGTCACGTCCCCGCCGAGAGCGAACAGTTCCTCGCCGTGCGACATGCCCCCATCCTCACACGCATCCGGCTCTGCTGGGGCGATACGGACGCCCCGGATGGGACCTACTTCACTGCGGCCACGCTCGGGCAATTCCCTGACGGGCAAACGCATACGGCGCGGGGCACACCGGTCACCCGGTGTCACCCCGCGCCGTCGTCATGCCCCCCGGTCGGGTCGGTCAGTTGGACGTCTCGGCCGCCACCCGCTCGTCCGCGCCGTCGGCCTTCTTCGCCTCGGGCTTGGCCGGCGCGGCCTGGGCGGCCGGCTGCGCGGCCGGCACGCCCGGCACGATGCCGGCAAGGCCGGAGAGCATCTGGCCGAGCTGGGAGGTGACGGCGTCCTTCTGCCGGGTGAGGTCCTCGACCTCGCGGCGAGCCGCCTGGGTGGTCAGTTCGGCCTCGGTGCGCGCCTCGGTGAGCAGCCGCTTCGCCTCGGCCTTCGCCTCGCTGAGCGTCTTGTCGGCGAGCGCCTTGGCCTTGTCGACCGTCTCGTTGGCGGTGCGCTCCGACTCGACCCGGCGGGCCTCGGCGCGCTGCTCGATCTCCTTGGCCCGCTCCTGCGCGGCGTGCGCCCGCTGCTCCGCCTCGCTGACCAGCTTCTGGGTCTGCGCGACCTGCGCCGCGTGCCGCTCCGACTCCTCACGCTCGGCCTTCTCCCGGCGCTCGGCGAGCTGGAGCTCCAGGGCCTGGAGGTCCTTGTCGCGCTTGTCCCGCGCGTCGGTGAGCAGCTTGGTCGCCTCGGCGCGCTTCTCCTCGGCCTCCCGGGCGGCCTTCGCCCGCTGCTGGGTGATCTCCCGCTCGGCGGTCGCCCGGAGCGTGGCGACCTCGCGCTCGACGGTGGACTTCAGCTCGGCGACCTCGTGCGCGGTGACCGTGCGCAGCTGCTTGGTCTCGCGGTCGGCGTCGGCGCGCAGCGTGTCGGCCTCGCGCCGGGCCTGGACGCGGACCTCGGCGGCCTCCCGCTCGGCGGCGGTGCGGACGGTGCCGGCCTCCCGCTCGGCGGTGGCCTTCATCGCCGCCGCCTCGGCCCGCGCCTTGTCGGTGATCTCACGGGCCTCGAGGCGGGCGGCGGAGAGGATGCCCTCCGACTCGCGCTTGGCCTCGTTGCGGTGGTCGTTGGCCTGCTCCTCGGCCAGCCGCAGGATCTGCTCGACCCGGGTGCCGAGGCCGGAGAGGGTGGGCCGGCTGTTCTCCTCGAGCTGCTTGTTGGTGTCGGCGAGCTTCTGCTCCAGCGTGCTCATGCGCTGTTCGGCCTGGCGGAGCCGGCGCTGGGCGTCGTTCATGCGCTGCTCGGCCTCGGCCCGGGCCTGCTCGGACTGGGTCAGCGCGGCCGTCATCCGACCGATGAAGTCATCGACCTGGTGGGTGTTGTAGCCGCGTAGGCCGACGGTGAAATCGGGCTGGGAGTTCGCGTTATCGAAGAACGCAAGAGGGGAGGACTGCTGGGGCATTGGGACATACTCGCAGACTCCCCAGGGTGCTTCGCAAGAGCGGTCCCGAGCTTTCGCGTCCTCTTTACATGGTCAACTACGGGAGCCCCGGGAGGCGGGACCAATCGGCGATCTTGGCAGGTCCCGGGCGGGTCGGTCGGCACAGAGAGTGACTACGGAAAAGGGCCGCGGGAGATCGCCGCGGCCCTTTGTCGCGCATGGCCGGGTCGCTCGAATGAGCGCCCCGCGTCGGTGGCGGAAAACGATCGTCCTTCGCCCCCAATGGTCGTCGGTGTGGTCAGTGGCCGCGGAACCGGTTGATCGCGTCCTCGTGCCGGGAGCGCAGCTCGCGGTCGCGCACGCCGAGCCCGTCGGAGGGGGCGAGGCAACGGACGCCGACCTTGCCCTGGTGCGCGTTGCGGTGCACCTCGTACGCGGCCTGGCCGGTCTGCTCCAGGCCGTAGGTCCTGGACACGGTCGGGTGGATTCTGCCGAGTGCCACCAGCCGGTTCGCCTCCCACGCCTCCCGGTAGTTGGCGAAGTGGCTGCCGACGATCCGCTTCAGGTGCATCCAGAGGTAGCGGTTGTCGTACTGGTGCTGGTAGCCGCTGGTGGAGGCGCAGGTGACGACGGTGCCGCCGCGCTTGGTCACGTAGACGCTCGCGCCGAAGGTCTCCCGGCCCGGGTGCTCGAAGACGATGTCCGGGTCCTCGCCGCCGGTCAGCTCGCGGATCCGCTCGCCGAAGCGGCGCCACTCGTCCGGGTCCTGGGTCTCCTCGTCCTTCCAGAAGCGGAAGCCCTCGGCGGCCCGGTCGATCACCAGCTCGGCGCCCATCCTGCGGCACAGCTCCGCCTTGTCCGGGGAGGACACCACGCAGACCGGGATCGCTCCGCCGTTGAGCGCCATCTGGGTGGCGTACCCGCCGAGGCCGCCGGAGGCGCCCCAGATCAGCACGACGTCGCCCTGCTTCATGTTCGCCCCGTGGTGCGACACGAGCTGCCGGTACGCCGTCGAGTTGACCAGGCCGGGGCTGGCCGCCTCCTCCCAGCTCAGGTGGCGCGGCTTGGGCATCAGCTGGTTGGCCTTGACCACGGCCAGCTCGGCGAGGCCGCCGAAGTTGGTCTCGAAGCCCCAGATCCGCTGCTGCGGGTCGAGCATGGTGTCGTCGTGCCCGGCCGCGTCCTCCAGCTCCACCGACAGGCAGTGCGCGACCACCTCGTCGCCGGCCTTCCAGCGGGTCACCCCGGGCCCGGTGCGCAGCACCACGCCGGCGGCGTCCGAGCCGACCACGTGGTACGGCAGGTCGTGCCGCTTGGTCAGCTCGGAGTGCCGGCCGTAGCGCTCGAGGAACCTGAAGGTCGGCAGCGGCTCGAAGATGCTGGTCCAGACCGTGTTGTAGTTGATCGCACTGGCCATCACCGCGACGAGCGCCTCGCCCGGCCCGAGTTCCGGCGTCGGCACCTCCTGCACGTGCAGCGCCTTGCGCGGGTCCTTGTCCCGGGTGGCCAGGCCGTCGAACATCCCGGCCTCGTCCGCGCGCACCACGACGCCCCGGTACGACTCCGGCACCGGCAGGCCGGCGACGCCGCCGAGCTCCCGCTCCGGTTGGTCGGATCCCTCCGCCGCCATGATCGCTTCGAGGATGTCCTGCACGTCGACCTCCCGTTCGTCCGCACCCGCGCACGCGGGCCTGGGTGCTGCCATCGTCGGCGCGAGTGCGGCCGGCCGCCATGTCGGCATCCGACACATCCGACACGGCCGCGCTCCTGTTGAGGCGGGACGTTACTGAACGGTAGCTAGGGCTGGAAGTCCTCTGTGAAAAACTGCATCGGCCGATGCGTGGAGGTGTCCGGGCGGCGGTCGTACCGCGCAGTGCCGCGCTCGACGCCGGTGGTCACCGGCCCCCAACCCGGCGGCGGGGGCCGGTCGTGGGCGTCAGTGCGCGGCGGGCTCGACCAGCTCGACGAGCACGCCGCCGGCGTCCTTCGGGTGGACGAAGTTGACCCGGGAGTTCGACGTGCCGCGCTTCGGGGTGTCGTAGAGCAGCTTCACGCCCCGCTCGCGCAGCGCCGCACAGGCGGCGTCGATGTCGGCGACCGTGTACGCCACCTGCTGCACGCCCGGCCCCTTGCGGTCCAGGAACTTCGCGATGGTCGACTCGGGCGTCAGCGGGGCCAGCAGTTGCAGGCAGCCGCCCTCGGTGGTCGGGCCGACGGCCAGCATCGCCTCGCGGACGCCCTGCTCGGCGTTGGTCTCGGTGTGCACACAGCGCATCCCGAAGGTGCGCTGGTAGAAGTCGATCGCGGCGTCCAGGTCGGCCACGGCGACCCCGACGTGGTCGATGCGGAGCAGGCCGATGCCTGTGACATAGTCGGCAGCGGTCTCGGCGGGGGAGTTCTCAGCCATGGCGCTAGTCTGACCGAACAATCGTTAAGGCGTACAGGTCGGCACCCCCTCGGAGGCAGGTTATGGCTTCGGTGATCGTCAGCGGCGCGCGGACCCCCATGGGGCGCCTGCTGGGCAACCTCAAGGACCTCTCCGCGACCAGACTCGGTGGCGTGGCGATCAAGGCGGCGCTGGAGCGCGCCGGCGTCACCCCCGAGCAGGTCCAGTACGTGATCATGGGTCAGGTGCTCCAGGCCGGTGCCGGGCAGATCCCGGCCCGCCAGGCGGCGGTCGAGGCGGGCATCCCGATGTCCGTGCCGGCCCTGACCATCAACAAGGTCTGCCTCTCCGGCCTGGACGCGATCGCCCTGGCCGACCAGCTCATCCGGGCCGGCGAGTTCGACATCGTGGTGGCCGGCGGCATGGAGTCGATGACCAACGCCCCGCACCTGCTGCTCGGTCAGCGCGGCGGCTACAAGTACGGCGACGTCGTGGTCAAGGACCACATGGCGCTGGACGGGCTCACCGACGCCTGGGACTGCTGCTCGATGGGCGAGTCGACCGAGCGGCTCGGCGCGAAGCACGGCATCAGCCGCGAGGAGCAGGACGCGTTCGCCGCGGCCAGCCACCAGCGGGCCGCCGCCGCGCAGAAGAACGGGCACTTCGCCGACGAGATCACCCCGGTGGTCATCCCGCAGCGCAAGGGCGACCCGCTGGTGATCAGCGAGGACGAGGGCATCCGCCCGGACACCACCGTCGAGGTGCTGGCCAAGCTGCGGCCCTCGTTCACCAAGGACGGCACGATCACCGCCGGCACCTCCTCGCCGATCTCCGACGGCGCCGCCGCCGTGGTCGTGATGAGCAAGGCCAAGGCCAAGGAGCTGGGCCTGACCTGGCTGGCCGAGATCGGCGCGCACGGCAACGTGGCGGGGCCGGACAACTCCCTGCACTCGCAGCCGTCCAACGCCATCCAGCACGCCCTGAAGAAGGGCGGGCTGAGCGTCTCCGACCTCGACCTCATCGAGATCAACGAGGCGTTCGCCCAGGTCGGCATCCAGTCCACCCGTGACCTCGGCATCAGCCCGGACAAGGTCAACGTCAACGGCGGCGCGATCGCGCTGGGCCACCCGATCGGCATGTCCGGCGCCCGGCTGGTGCTCACCCTGGCCCTGGAGCTCAAGCGCCGGGGCGGCGGCACCGGCGCGGCCGCGCTCTGCGGTGGCGGCGGCCAGGGCGACGCACTGGTCATCCACGTCCCGGCCCCCGGCGAGAGCGGTCAGTGAGCGCGGCGCACCGCTGATCCGGTAGCCGCCGACAAACGAAGGCAGTGCAGTGAGCGGGAGGAGTGAGCCGGTCTTGCGAGCCCCGCAGCCGCGAACAGAGGCAGCACAGTGAGCGGGAGGAGTGACCCGGTCTTGCGAGCCCCGCAGCCGCGAACAGAGGCAGCACAGTGAGCGGGAGGAGTGAGCCGGTCTTGCGAGCCCCGCAGTCGCGAACAGAGGCAGTGCAGTGAGCGAGATCGTCGACGACGTGCCGGCGGCGGGCGCACCCCCGGTGCGCCGCAGCCGGGACGTGCCGATGCTGGTCGAGCGGGCCCGCGCGGGGGATCCCCGCGCGGTGGCCCGGCTGATCACCCTGGTCGAGTCGGGCGACGAGACGCTGCCGCGGATCGCGGCGGCGCTCGCGCCGTACGCCGGGCAGGCCCAGGTGGTCGGCCTGACCGGATCGCCCGGGGTGGGCAAGTCCACCACCACGAACGAGCTGGTCCGGGCGCTGCGCGCCCGGGGGCACCGGGTCGGCGTGCTGGCGATCGACCCGTCCAGCCCGTTCACGGGCGGGGCGATCCTCGGCGACCGGGTCCGGATGCAGGACCACGCGACCGACCCGGGCGTCTACATCCGCTCGATGTCCAGCCGGGGGCACCTCGGCGGGCTGTCGGCGGCCACGCCGCAGGCGGTCCGCGTGTTGGAGGGCGCCGGCTGCGACGTGGTGCTGGTGGAGACCGTCGGCGTCGGGCAGGCCGAGGTGGAGGTCGCCTCGCTGGCCGACACCACGCTGGTGCTGCTCGCCCCGGGCATGGGCGACGCGATCCAGGCGGTCAAGGCCGGCATCCTGGAGATCGCCGACGTCTTCGTGGTCAACAAGGCCGACCGGGACGGCGCCGACGCCACCTACCGCGACATCCAGGGCATGATCGCCCTGGGCGAGCGCGGCCCGGGCGACTGGCGGCCGCAGGTGGTCCGTGCGATCGCCGCGCGGGGCGAGGGGATCGACGACATCGCCGCCGCCATCGACAAGCACCGGGGCTGGCTGGTCGAGCACGGCGAGCTGCGCCGCCGCCAGGAGGCGCGGGCCGCCGCCGAGATCGAGGCGATCGCGCTGGGCGCGCTCCGCGCCCGGATCGGCTCCCTGCGCGACGGTACGGAGCTGCCGGCGCTCGCCGCGAAGGTGGCCGAGGGTGCCCTCGACCCGTACGCGGCGGCCGACGAGCTGCTCGCCCAGCTCGGCTCCTGAGGCGTCCCCTCCGGTACCCGCCGACCTAGTACGCTCGCACCGCTCCACGGACCCGTGGGGCGGTGCGCGGCGAGTGGGGGGACGATGGGCGACGAGGCGACCCAGGAGCTGTCGGTGACGCCGGACGCGGTGGCGGGCGGGAGCACGCACGTCTCCGACGAGGTGGTGGAGAAGATCGCGGTGGCCGCCACCCGGTCGGTGCCCGGGGTGGCCGAGCTGGGCGGCGACGTGGCCCGGTTCTTCAACGCGGTGCTCGACAAGGTCGGGCTGGACCAGGTCGGCGACGCCCGGCGGGGCTGTTCGGCCCACGTCACGAACGGCGCGGCCGTGGTCAACCTCGTCATCGTGATCGAGGCGGGTCGGCCGGTGCCGCAGGTGACCGACGCCGTCCGGGCGAAGGTGACCGAGGCGGTCGAGGCGTACGGGCTGCGGGTCGACGAGATCAACATCCGGGTCGACGACGTGACGCTGGGGGAGCCCGCCGCGCCGACCGCCTGACTGGTACGGGCAGCTCAGGTTACCGGCCGGTACGAGTATCCTTAGCGATCGTTCAGGCTGGGCTCTACACTCGACGTGCAGGTCGAGGACTCGAGGAGGAGCCCCGCGGATGAACGCCGACGAGATCGCAGCCGGACGGGCACGCTGGCAGGCCCGCTACGACGCCGCGCGCAAGCGGGACGCCGACTTCACCACGCTCTCCGGGATGGCCGTCGACCCGGTCTACGGGCCGCCGGAGGGCGTCGCCCACCCGGGCTTCGAGCGGATCGGCTGGCCGGGCGAGTACCCGTACACCCGGGGCCTGTACCCGACCGGCTACCGCGGGCGGACCTGGACCATCCGGCAGTTCGCCGGCTTCGGCAACGCCCGGCAGACCAACGAGCGCTACAAGATGATCCTCGGCGCGGGCGGCGGCGGCCTCTCGGTCGCCTTCGACATGCCCACCCTCATGGGCCGGGACTCGGACGACCCGCAGTCGCTCGGCGAGGTGGGCCACTGCGGCGTCGCGGTGGACAGCGCCGCCGACATGGAGACGCTCTTCGACGGCATCGACCTGGCCGGCGTGACCACCTCGATGACCATCTCCGGGCCGGCCGTGCCCGTGTTCTGCATGTACCTGGTTGCCGCCGAGCGGCAGGGCGCCGACCTGTCCCGGCTGGACGGCACGCTCCAGACCGACATCTTCAAGGAGTACATCGCGCAGAAGGAGTGGCTCTTCGACCCGGAGCCGCACCTGCGCCTGATCGGCGACCTGATGGAGTACTGCGCCCGGGAGATCCCGCGCTACAAGCCGCTCTCGGTCTCCGGCTACCACATCCGGGAGGCCGGTGCGACGGCCGCGCAGGAGTTGGCGTACACGCTCGCCGACGGGTTCGGCTACGTCGAGCTGGGGCTCTCGCGCGGGCTGGACGTAAACGTCTTCGCCCCGGGCCTGAGCTTCTTCTTCGACTCGCACGTCGACTTCTTCGAGGAGATCGCCAAGTTCCGGGCCGCCCGCCGGATCTGGGCCCGCTGGCTGCGCGACGTCTACGGCGCGACCAGCGAGAAGGCGCTCTGGCTACGGTTCCACACCCAGACCGCCGGGGTGTCGCTGACCGCCCAGCAGCCGGTCAACAACGTCGTACGGACGGCCGTCGAGGCGCTCGCCGCGGTGCTCGGCGGGACCAACTCCCTGCACACCAACGCGCTGGACGAGACCCTCGCGCTGCCCACCGACGAGTCCGCCGAGATCGCCCTGCGTACGCAGCAGGTGCTGATGGAGGAGACCGGGGTGACCAACGTGGCCGACCCGCTCGGCGGGTCGTGGTACGTGGAGGCGCTCACCGACAAGATCGAGGCCGAGGCGGAGGCGATCTTCGCCCGGATCCGGCAGCTCGGCGGGGAGGGCCCGCACCAGATCGGCCCGATGACCTCCGGCATCCTGCGCGGCATCGAGGACGGCTGGTTCACCGGCCACATCGCCGAGTCGGCCTTCGTCTACCAGCAGGCGCTGGAGAAGGGCGACAAGAAGATCGTCGGCGTCAACTGCCACACCGGCACGGTCGCCAAGGACCTGGAGATCCTGCGCATCTCGCACGAGGTGGAACTGGAGCAGCGCCGGGTGCTGGCCGAGCGCAAGGCCGGCCGGGACGACTCCGCCGTCAAGGCGGCCATCGAGCGGATGGTCGCGGTCGGCCGGACCGACGGGAACATGATCCCGGCCATGCTGGACGCCGTACGCGCCGAGGCCACCCTCGGCGAGATCTGCGACGCCCTCCGCGCCGAGTGGGGCGTCTACCGCGAACCCGCCCGCTTCTGACCCCCACCCCCTTACCCCTCCGCGATCTTGCACTTTCCGCCCTGGCAAAAGCCGCATAGGCCGTGTACCGGGGGCCGAAAGTGCAAGATCGCGGAGGGCTGGGTGGGTGGGCGGGAGCAGGCGTGACAGTTGCAACTGTCGCCGTCGCGGTTGATCTGAGTTCGGCGGGTCGCGTGCGAGACTAGGTAACCATGAGCGACCCACGGATCACCTCGTCGATCTTCACCCGCGGCGCGGTCGACCTCAGCGCGCTGCGCACCCCCGCACCGGCCCCCGCCCGCCCCACCGCCCCCGCCCAGCCCGGCCCCTCGGGCGGCCTGCCCGGCACCGCCGGCGGCGGCGTCAGCGTCATCGACGTCAGCGAGGCGACATTCCAGTCCGAGGTTCTCGAACGCTCGCTCACCACACCGGTGATCGTGGACTTCTGGGCCGAGTGGTGCGAGCCGTGCAAGCAGCTCTCGCCGGTGCTGGAGCGGTTGGCCGCGGAGGGCGGCGGCGCCTGGGTGCTCGCCAAGGTCGACGTGGACGCCAACCCGCGGATCGCCCAGATGTTCCGGGTGCAGGGCATCCCGATGGTCTACGCGGTGGTCGGCGGCCAGCCGATCGACGCCTTCTCGGGCGTGGTGCCCGAGGCGCAGCTGCGGCAGTGGATCCAGGCGGTGCTCAAGGCCGGTGGCGTGACCGTCGCCGAGCCGGAGGACCCGCGCCTCGACGAGGCCGACGACGCCCTGATGAGCGGCGACCTGGACGCGGCCGAGCGCGCGTACAAGAAGATCCTCGCCGAGTCCCCGGCGGACGCCGCGGCGGAGGCGGGCCTCGCCCAGGTCGGGCTGGCACGCCGGGTGGCGGGGGCAGACCCCGGCGCGGCGATCGCCGCCGCCCAGGCCAACCCCGACGACGTCGAGGCCCAACTCCTGGCCGCCGACATCGAGGTGCTCAGCGGTCAGGCCGAGGCGGCGTACGCCCGCCTGGTGGGCCTGGTCCGCCGCACCGCCGGCGACGACCGCGAGAAGGTACGCCAGCACCTGGTCGGCCTCTTCGCGGTCGCCGGGCCGGAGGACCCGGCGGTCGCCTCGGCCCGCCGGGCGTTGGCCAGCGCCCTGTTCTGAGCACGTAGCACGCCAGCGCGGGCCGGCGTTCCGGCCGGCCCGCCCGACACCTGAGGACGGGAGCCCATGATGCGCCGGATCGCCGTCCTCGACGCGCCCAGCAACCTCGGCCTGCGCCCACCCACGCCCACCTCGGTGCCGGGCTGCGCCAAGGCCCCGGGCGCGCTGCGCGACCAGGGGCTGCTCGCCCGGCTGCGGGCCCGGGACGCCGGCTGCCTCACCCCGCCCCGCTACGACCCCGGCGACTGGCGACCCGGCGACGGGGTCTGCCACGCCCGGGAGATCGCCGACTACTCGGCGGCGCTCGCCGAGCGGATCGGCGCCATCATCGACCGCGGGGAGTTCCCGCTGGTCCTCGGGGGCGACTGCTCGGTCCTGCTCGGCTCGGCGCTGGCCATGCACCGGCTCGGCGAGGCGGTCGGCGGCCGCATCGGGCTGGTCTTCGTCGACGGCCACTCCGACTTCCGGCACCCTGGCAACGCCTCCTACGTGGGCGCGGCGGCGGGGGAGGACCTCGCCCTGGTCACCGGGCGAGGGCAGGCCGACCTGGCCGCCATCGAGGGGCGCCGGCCGTACTTCCGGGACATCGACGTGGTGGTGCTCGGCATCCGCGCGCAGGACGAGTACCGCCTGGACCTCCAGGCCGCCGGGATCACCACCCGTCCGGTGCCAGCGCTGCGCGCCGAGGGCGCGGCGCGTACCGCCCAGTGGGCGCACGAGCAGCTCGCCGACTGCGCCGGCTACTGGGTGCACATCGACGTGGACGTGCTGGACCCGGCCGTGATGCCGGCCGTGGACGCCCCCGACCCGGGCGGCATCGCCTTCGCCGAGCTGGAGATCCTGCTCGCCGGGCTGGTCGACACCCCGCACTGCCTCGGCGTCGAGCTGACCGTCTTCGACCCCGACTACGACCCGGACGGCGCGTACGCGGCCGAGATCGTCAACACCGTGGTGGCCGGGCTGCGCCCCGTCTCCGCCCCGGGCGCGTTGCCGCCCCGGCTGCTGCCGGACTCGTCGGCGGCTACCGCCCCCACGGTCCGCGCCTCGTCGGCCGGCAGCTCCTCGGTAGGTGCCTCGCCGGCCGGCAACTCGTCGGTCCGCGCCTTGTCGGTACCCTCGGCCCGGCGGGGCAACGGCCGTCCCGAGCCCCCGATCATGCCCTCGCCCGTTCCCGCTGCTGCCGCCGTCCCCGCCCCCGAGGACGACGATGACGACCGTGACCCGGGCGGCGGCGTCGAGGCGCGCGCCGAGGACGTTCCGCCGGCTCTTCTCGGCCCGGTCGGCCCGATTGCTGCGGTCGGCCCGGTCGATGCGGTCGGGGCGGTCGCCCCGGTGGCCGACGGCACCGGTCCCGGTCCCGGTCTGGGTCCCGGCCTGGCCGCGCCGGAACCGGTCGGTCCGCCCGCCTCCGCCGGGCCTGGCCTGTTGCGCCGGGCGCCGCTCGCGGGCCTGGGTCCGGAGGATTCGTCGCCCGCGACCGACGACGGCACCTCGCCGTCCACCGCCGGCATCGCCTGACGGCCGTCGGGGTCTCCGACAGGTCCGGTCCGATCGGTTCGTCCGACTCATCCGACTCATCCGGCTCATCCGGCTCATCCGGCTCGGTCGATCCCGGGCGACCCGGTCGTGCGTCCGGCCCCCGGCGGCGTCGGCCTCTGGCACCCGGCGGCTTGCCCAGGCCGCGTGCGCTGGTGCTGGGCAGCTGAGCTGCACGTCTGCGTGCCCAGCTTCGCCCGGCCCGGGCTGACTCGGGAGTGCCGGTGGAACCTCATGGCTGTCACCGTCGACGTTTGACGTCCATGAGGTTCCACCCGTGGTGTCTGCCGGAGCTGGTCGGTGCCGGTCCCGGACCGTGTCCGTGGCTGCCCCGTCTGTGGGGGCAGCTCGACAGCGTCGAGCCGGCGGGCGGCGCCGCGGTCCGCGTCACCCGGCCCGGTCCGCGTCACCCGGTCCGGTCGGGTGCGACCCGTGGTGGGGTTGGCGCGCGCGGGGCGCGTCAGCGGGCCAGGGCGCGCAGGAAACGCTCGGCGGCGGGGACGGCGGTGGCGGTGCTGGCGCCGCCCTGCTCGACGAAGACCGCGAACGCGACGTCGCCCTGCCAGCCGACGAACCAGGCGTGCGTGTGCGCCGGGTTGTTGTCGTACTCGGCGGTGCCGGTCTTGCCGTGCACCGGCGCGCCCGGCACGTCCTTCAGCGCGGTGCCGGAGCCGGCGGTCACCACCTCGCGCATCATCGCCTTGACGGCCTCGACCGACTCCGGCTTGAGCTGGGAGCCGGGGGCGGCGGGCTGCGCCGGCGCCGGGTCCAGCACCAGTTTCGGCTGTTCGAAGCGGCCCCGGGCGACCGCCGCGGTGGCGGACGCCATGGCCAGCGGGCTGACGACCGTGGTGCCCTGTCCGATCGCGGCGGCGGCCTGCTCGGTCGCGCCGCCGTTCGCGGAGACCTTGCCCGTGAAGGCGTCGAGGCCGACGTCCCACTGCCCCTCCAGCCCGAGCGACCGGCCGGCGACGGCCAGCCCGTCGGGGCCGAGCTTCGGCGCCAGCGCCGCGAACGCCGTGTTGCAGGACTTGGCGAAGTCGGTGCGGAACGGCACCGCCCCCAGCTCGAAGTTGTCGGAGTTCTTGAACGGCCGGCCGTCCACCGTGAACGTCTTCGGGCAGGCCACCGTCGCGTCCGGCGTAACCGCGCCGAGGTCGAGCAGGCCGAGCGCGCTGACCATCTTGAAGGTGGAGCCCGGCGGGACCTGGGCGGTGAAGGCCAGGTTTTCCCCGGCCGCGCCGGGACCGTTGGCGGCGGCGAGCACGGCACCGTCGCTGATCCGCACCGCCACCAGCGCCGCCCGGCGCTTCTCGGCGCGCAGGGCGGCGTCGGCCGCGTTCTGGGTGGCCACGTCGAGCGTGGTCTTCAGCGGCTGCCCCGGCTGCGGCTCGCGGCGGAACACCTCGGTGCCGGTGGGGACCAGCGTGCCGTCCGGGCCGGGGCGCTCGGTGATCACGGTCAGCCCGGGCGCGCCGCGCAGCCGTTCGTCGTAGCGGCCCTGGAGGCCGCCGTGGCCGACCAGGTCGCCGGCCGCGTACCGGTCGGGGTGCTTCGCGAGGTCGTCGGCCTGGGCCGGGTCGACCGAGCCGAGCACCGCCCGGGCGAACTCGCGGGTGGGCGCGAGGTCGAGCTTGTCGCTGCGGAACTTGGTGCCCGGCAGGTCGTAGATGCGGGCCTTGATCTGCCGGTACGCCTCCTCCCGCAGGGTGACCACCTCGACGAACGCGCCCGGGTCGGCGTCGGCGAGCCGCTTGGGCAGGCCGGAGAGGTCCACCGGCGGGGTGATCGCCGGCCGGATCGCCCGGAAGGCCGCGTCCAGCTTCCGGGTCAGGCCCGCCACGTCGGTGACCTCGCTCGGTTGCAGCCCCACCCGCACCACGGGCCGGGGCGCCACGATCGGCTGGCCGGCGGCGTCGAGCACCGCGGCCCGGGGGCCGGAGTCCCGACGCAGCCCGAGCCGGTCGCCCCGGCTGAGCTGCTCCTGCACCAGCTGCGGCTCCCAGATCACCCGCCACTCGTCGTCGCCGCCGCGGCTGAGCCGCACCTGCCGGTCGTACGCCCAGCGGGTCTGACCCGGGAGGCTCCACTCGACTGTGACCACCGCCGTCGCGACGTCCGCGGTGATCTTCGCGTCGCCCTGGCGGGTCAGCGCCGGCGGCGTGGCCGCCAGCTCGCCGGAGAGCTCCTTGATCTCGCGGGACACGTTGGCGGCCGGCACCTTCGCGCCCGCCGGGTCCACGAACCCGACGGCCTGGAGGTCGCCGGAACGCCAGCCGGCCAGGAACGCGTCGACGCTGCGCTCCGGCCCGTCGTTGTCCGAGCAGGCGGTGAGCGCGCCGGCCGCGAGCGCGGTCACGGCGAGCAGCGCGAGCGACGGGCGGAGCCGGTTGCGAGGGTGACGGCTGGGGTACGAGGGGTGCATGGAGCAGTCCTCCGATCTCGGAACTGCCGTCACGCTAGTACGGCCGCGCCGCCCGTATCGTCCCGAGGCGGCTGCGACGTGCGCAAAGACGGGCCTGCGACGGGGTGATGAACAACCGGTGGCGGGGTAACCCCCGACCGGCCAACCTCGTATCCGCAACGGGTGAAAGGACAGAGTCCGGAACCGGACGTCCGCACCGTGGTCCGCCGACGAAGGCGCGGAACGGCAGGCCTAGGCTTGGCGGCAGAGTGACCCACAACGCGGTGGGTCGAGGGGAGTGGCACCGATGGACCGGCGTCCGGCGATCAAACCGGGACCCGACCTCCGGCAGGATGACACCAGCCGGGACGACAGCTTCGATTCGGCAACCGACGGGGACGGCTTCGACCGGCCCGACACAGGGGTGACCGGGATGACCGGTACGAGTATCGACACCATCTACGACCTGGGCCTGCCCGCTGACGCGCTGGCCGACGACGTGGAGGACAACGAGCTCGACGAGCCGGTACCCAACGCGGAGCGCCTGGTGGCCCAGGCCGTGGCGCTCGCCGGCGACGACCACGACGTGGCGACCCTGGTCAGCCGCTTCTGGCGGTTCGCGCCGGACGAGGAGCTGATCGGCTTCACCGCCGAGGAGATGCTCGACGCGGCGCGCGCGCACCGGGACCTGGCCCAGCAGCGGGTGCCGGGCGAGTTGAAGCTCCGCATCCACGAGCCCGACGCCGACCAGCACCACACGGTCATCGAGATCGTGACCGACGACATGCCCTTCCTGGTCGACTCGGTGACCGCCCTGCTCAACGCGCGCCACCTGGACGTGCACCTGCTGGTGCACCCGCTGGTGGTGGTGCGGCGCGAGCCGCTGGGCCGGCTGATCGAGGTCTCCGCCGACGTCGAGCCCGACGACGCGATCGCCGGCGACCTGGTCGAGAGCTGGATGCACGTCGAGATCGACCCGGTCCGGGACGCCGCCGAACGGGAGAAGCTGCGCCGCGAGCTCCAGCGCGTGCTGACCGACGTGCGGGAGGCGGTCGAGGACTGGCCGAAGATGCGCCAGCGGGCGCTCGCCCTCGCCGACGAGCTGGCCACCGCACGCACGTCGGACAACCGGCCGCCGGTGCCGGAGAAGGACATCACCGACTCGGTGGAGTTGCTCCGCTGGCTCGCCCACGACCATTTCACGTTCCTCGGCTACCGGGAGTACCGCCTGGCCGACGCCGGCGACGGGGGGCAGGCGCTGGAGGCCGTGCTCGGCACCGGGCTGGGCATCCTGCGCCAGGACTCCCCGGAGGCCCGGCCGCTGTCGTCGATGACGCCGGAGGCGCACGACAAGGTCACCGAGAAGCGCCTGCTGATCATCACCAAGGCGAACTCGCGGGCGACCGTGCACCGCTCCGCCTACCTCGACTACATCGGCTTCAAGATCTTCAACGAGGCCGGCGAGGTGGTCGGCGAGCGGCGCTTCCTGGGCCTGTTCTCCACGGCCGCGTACCGCACCAGCGTGCGCGAGCTGCCGGTGGTCCGCCGCAAGGTGGCCGAGGTGCTGGACCGCTCCGGCCTGAGCCAGCGCAGCCACTCCGGCAAGGACCTGCTGCAGATCCTGGAGACCTACCCGCGCGACGAGCTGTTCCAGATCAAGACCGACGACCTCTACCACGCGGTGATCGGCGTGCTGCGGATGGCCGGTCGCCGGCAGCTGCGGGTGTTCCTGCGCCGGGACGCGTACGGGCGGTTCATCTCCTGCCTGATCTACCTGCCCCGGGACCGGTTCACGACGCAGAACCGGCTTCGCATGCAGGACATCCTGCTCCGCGAGCTGCACGGCGTCGGGGTCGACTACACGACCCGGGTCACCGAGTCGATGCTGGCCCGGGTGCACTTCACCGTCCGGACCGACCCGACCAAGCCACCGAGTGACATCGACGCCGACCTGCTCGCCGAGGAGCTGGCCGACGCCACCCGGCTGTGGGACGACGACTACCGGCTGGTGTTGGAGCGCAAACTCGGCGACGAGCAGGCCAAGCACCTGTTCAGCCGGTACGCCGACGCCTTCCCGGAGGGCTACAAGGACGGCCACACGCCGTACGAGGCGATGAAGGACCTGGCCAAGCTGGAGCTGCTGGAGGAGCCCGGCCAGCTGGAGATGCACCTGTTCCGCAAGCAGGCCGCGCCGCGGGCCGGCGGGCGGGGCCCGGACGTCGACGAGGCGATGGACGTCCGCTTCAAGGTCTACCGGTACGGCGAGCCGATGATGCTCTCCGCCGTGCTGCCGGTGCTGCACTCCCTGGGCGTCCGGGTGGTCGACGAGCACCCGTACGAGGTGGACCGGATCGACGGTCGCGTCTACCTCTACGACTTCGGGCTGCGACTGCCGGAGGGGCACCAGGAGCTGGCCGAGGTGCGCCCGCACGTGGAGAACGCCTTCGCGGCGGCGTGGCGGGGCGAGGCCGAGGTCGACGGCTTCAACGAGCTGGTGCTGCGTAGCGGCCTCACCTGGCGGCAGGTGGTGGTGCTGCGGGCGTACGCGAAGTACCTGCGCCAGACCGGCGCGGTCTTCTCGCAGGAGTACATGGAGTCGACCTTCATCGCGTACCCGAGGATCGTCGCGCTGCTGGTGGAGCTCTTCGAGGTCCGGTTCGCGCCGGGCGCGATGGGTCACGAGGAGCGGGAGCGGCGCAGCGAGAAGCTGGTCGCGGAGATCCGGGGCGCGCTGGACGACGTCGTCAGCCTCGACCAGGACCGGATCCTGCGGGCCTACCTGACGCTGATCCAGGCCACCCTGCGCACCAGCTTCTACCAGAAGCGCGAGGACGGGCGGCCGAAGTCGTACGTGGCGTTCAAGCTGGACCCGCAGGCGATCCCGGACCTGCCGGCGCCCCGGCCGAAGTTCGAGGTCTTCGTGTACTCGCCGCGCTTCGAGGGCGTGCACCTGCGGTTCGGGCCGGTGGCCCGGGGCGGGCTGCGCTGGTCCGACCGCCGGGAGGACTTCCGCACCGAGGTGCTCGGCCTGGTCAAGGCGCAGATGGTGAAGAACGCCGTGATCGTGCCGGTCGGCGCGAAGGGCGGCTTCGTGCTCAAGCAGAAGCCGGGGGACCGCGACGAGGCGGTCGTCTGCTACAAGGAGTTCATCTCGGCGCTGCTGGACGTCGCGGACAACATCGTCAGCGGCGAGATCGTGCCGCCGGAGGACGTGGTCCGGCACGACGGCGACGACCCGTACATGGTGGTCGCGGCGGACAAGGGCACGGCGACGTTCTCGGACATCGCCAACGAGATCTCCACGGCGCACAACTTCTGGCTCGGCGACGCGTTCGCCTCCGGCGGCTCCGCCGGGTACGACCACAAGAAGATGGGCATCACCGCCCGGGGCGCCTGGGAGTCGGTGAAGCGGCACTTCCGCGAGATGGGCCACGACACCCAGACCCAGGACTTCACCGTCGTGGGCGTGGGCGACATGTCCGGCGACGTGTTCGGCAACGGGATGCTGTTGTCGGAGCACATCCGGCTGGTGGCCGCGTTCGACCACCGGCACATCTTCCTCGACCCGGATCCGGACGCCGCCACCTCGTACGCCGAGCGGAAGCGGTTGTTCGAGCTGCCCCGCTCGTCGTGGGAGGACTACAACCGGGAGCTGATCTCGGCCGGCGGCGGTGTGTACCCGCGTACCGCCAAGTCGGTGCCGATCTCGCCGCAGGTCCGCGAGCGGCTCGGCCTGGACGCCGAGGTGGAGCAGCTCTCGCCGCAGGAGCTGATGAAGGCGATCCTGACCGCGCCGGTCGACCTGTTCTGGAACGGCGGCATCGGCACGTACGTGAAGGCCTCCAGCCAGACCAACGCGGAGGTGGGCGACAAGTCCAACGACGCGATCCGGGTGGACGGCCGGAACCTGCGCTGCCGGGTGGCCGGCGAGGGCGGCAACCTGGGCTGGACCCAGCTCGGCCGGATCGAGTACGCCCAGACCGGCGGCCGGATCTACACGGACTTCATCGACAACGCGGCCGGGGTGGACTGCTCCGACCACGAGGTGAACATCAAGATCCTGCTGAACACGGCGGTCGCCGACGGTGCGCTGACCCTCCCCGAGCGGGACGAGCTGCTCGCCGACATGACCGACGAGGTCGCCGAGCTGGTGCTGCGGGACAACTACGACCAGGCCCGGGCGATCAACAACGCGCAGGCGCAGGCCGCCTCGCTGCTGCCGGTGCACCGGCGGATGATCACCGAGCTGGAGCGTTCCGGGGCGCTGGACCGGTCCCTGGAGGCGCTGCCGCCGGACGACGAGCTGGCGGTGCGGACCGAGTCCGGGCTGACCGCGCCGGAGTTCGCGGTGCTGCTGGCGTACGTCAAGATCGTCCTGGAGACCGAGATCCTCGCCGAGGGGCTCGCGGACGAGGAGTGGACGACCGAGGTCCTGGTCAACTACTTCCCGACGCCGATGCGCGAGCGGTTCGCCGACCGGATGGGCCAGCACCGGCTGCGCCGGGACATCGTGACCACCGTCCTGGTCAACGAGGCGATCAACCGGGGCGGCATCACGTTCGTCTTCCGGGTGGTCGAGGAGACGGCCGCCTCGGCGGCGGACGTGATCCGGGCGTACGTGGTGGTCCGCGAGGTGTTCGGGCTGCGCGAGCTGTGGGACGCCGTGGAGGCCCTGGACAACAAGGTCGACCCGGAGCTGCAGACGAGCGTCTACCTGGACACCCGGCGGCTGCTGGACCGGGCGGTGCGGTGGCTGGTGACCAACCGCCGCTCGCCGATCGACGTGCCGGCGGAGATCGCCCGGTTGCGCGACGGCGTGGCCCGGCTCCTGCCCGACCTCGAGGAGCGCTTCTACGGCAGCGAGCGGGAGTCGCTGGCGGCCCACATCGACTCGCTGACCGAGCGAGGGCTGCCGCGCGACCTGGCCGAGCAGACGACCCGGCTGATGTACAGCTTCGGCCTGCTCGACGTGGTGGAGACGGCGGCGAGCAGCGGGCGCGACGTCGGCGAGGTGGCCTCGGTCTACTTCGTGCTCTCCGACCGCTTCCGGGTCGACTCGCTGCTGTCGAAGATCTCCCTGCTGCCGCGGGAGGACCGTTGGCAGACGCTCGCCCGGATGGCGCTGCGTTACGACCTGTACGCCGCGCTGGCCGCGCTGACCGCCGAGGTGCTCGACTCCACCCCCGGCACCCTGCCGCCGCAGGAGCGGGTGCAGGAATGGGAGCAGTCGAACGCCACGTCGATCCACCGGGCCGAGCGGGCGATGGGGGAGTTCGACGAGTCCCGGGCGGACCTCGCCGCCCTGTCGGTGCTGCTGCGCCAGATCCGCACCCTGGTGCGGACCTCCGCCGCCGCCTGACGCCGGACACGCCACGCGGTCCGGCCGGTCGGTTCCCCGACCGGCCGGACCGCGTCGTCGTCTTCCAGGGTGTGCCCCGTTTCGCTGCCGTGCCGCGGGACCGGCCGGCCACGACGTGGCGGATGCCGCCGCCACCGCCCGGCCGGGACCGTGCGCCCGCCGGCCGCGGGGCCCTGGATCAGGCGGTCATGGAGGCGAAGACGACCACGTTGTCCGGGTAGCTGCGCGCCGCCTCGTCGAAGACGCCGCCGCAGGTGACCACCCGCAGGCCGGGCCGGTCGTTGGGGCCGTAGACCTGCTCCGTCGGGAACTCGGTCTTCGGGTACGCCTTCACCGACTCGACCGTGAACGTGACCCGTTGCCCGTCCTCGCGGGTGACGGTGATCGTGTCACCGGGTTGCAGGGCGCCGAGGGAGAAGAAGACCGCCGGCCCGATCTTCGCCGAGTCGACGTGCCCGACGATGACCGCGTTGCCGACCTCCCCCGGGCTGGGCCCCGGCTCGTACCAGCCGGCGCGCTGCGCCTGCTCCAGCGGGGGCACCTGGACGGTGCCGTCCGGGTTGGTGCCGAGCGACATGATCGAGGCGTCGACCCCGATCCGGGGGATGCTGATCGTGGTGGGGGCGGAACGGGTCAGCCCCGTGGCGGCCCCGGCGACGTCCGGGTCCGCGCCGTCGCGCCCCGGCCCGGAGGTGGCCGGTCCGGCCTGCGCCAGGGGCTGCGGCGGGCGGGGGGCGGGGGCGGTCATGACCGACGCGCCGATCATGCCGGTGCCCACCATGGCGAGCAGGACGATGGCGGCCGCGCCGGCGGCGCGCCACGGTTTCCCGTGACGGCCGCCGGCCCGTCTCGCCGTCATGTCAGACCAGCGACTCATCGGTCCGACGCCGACGCATCAGCACCAGGCCGCCCAGGGTGGCCGCGCCGAGCAGGCTGGCCCCACCGGCGGCCAGGCCCCGGTCGGTCCCGGCGCCGGCACCGCCGTCGCCGCCGTCGACCCCGCCGCGCGGCAGGACGACGAGTTCACCCTCGCCGCACGAGCCCTTGAGCTCGTAGCGGCCCGGCTTGGCGTCCTCGGAGACCTCGGCCTCGCCGTAGTAGACGAAGTCACGCTTGTGCTCCCAGCGGTCCTTGTCGTCCTTCCGGGACTCCTCGTCGGACCAGTCCTTCTTCTCGTGGTCCTTCTTCCAGTCGCCCTCGTCCGAGCCGTATCCCTCGTGGTCCTTGCGGTCCTCCTCGCGGCCGCTGTCGCCACGGTCCGAGCCCCAGCTGTCCTCGCCGTACTTGTCGTGGTCCTTGCGGTCCTCGCCCTCGCGGCCGCTGTCGCCCCGCTCGTCCGAGCCGTACTTGTCGTGGTCCTTGCGGTCCTCGCCCTTGCGGTCCTCGCCCTTGCGGTCCTCGCCCTCGCGGCCACCCTCGGCGTCCTGGCCGTGCTCGTAGCCCTTCCAGTCGCCCTCGTCGGCGGCGCCGCCGCCCTGGCCGTAGCTGTTCGACGGCTGCGGCTTGGCGGTCTCGTCCTTGCCTTCGTGGTCCTTGCCCTTGTCGTGCTCCTTGCCCTTGTCGTGCTCCTTGCCCTCGTGCTCCTTGCCCTTGTCGTGCTCCTTGCCCTTGTCGTGCTCCTTGCCCTCGTGGTCCTTGCCCTCGTGGTCCTTGCCCTTGTCGTGGTCGCCGGAACCCTCCTCCCCGCGCCAGTCGTCGCGGTCCTCGGCCGGCTTGAGCTTGACCTTGCCCGTGACCTTGGACCACACGTAGGCGTGCTCCTGGCGCTCCGAGCAGACCTCGAGCAGCTTGACCGTTTCGCCCGCCTTGACGACGTGGGGCTTGGCGTAGACCTTGCCCTCGTCGTGGTGGCCGTCCGCGAACGCGATACCCGGCGTGAACACGAGCAGGGAGGCACCACCGAGGGCAGCGCCCGCAACGACCTTCCCGAGCATCTTGTTTGCCATGACCTGCGTCACTCCATCCCTGTTGTCCTCGGCTCGGTGGCAACCGAGCTACGAACGACGTTAGACCGTTTCATGAGTTATGCAGGGAAAGATTCGTGTTTTAACCTATGTTGGGCATGCGGACGACAGGCGTGGTATGCCCGGTTTCGAGTGCTATGCGGCTTTCTCGCCCCGGGGCGGCAACCGGGTGTCGAACAAGCGGACCGCCGTGTGGCTCGACCGGATCGCCGCCATCAACGGGACCGCGGACAGCAGCTCCAACGGCGCGACGGGCGTCCGGGACCACAGGGCGACGCGAAGTGCACCGGCCCGCGAATCGTCGACATCATCGAGATCGACCCGCCGCCGAATCTGGTGACCGGCACCTCCGGCCATCCCGGCGGCACCGCCATGAGCGACACGGTCAAGGCCAACGGCGCCTACGTCAAACGGCATCGGGTACGCCCTGGCGAAGCTGGCTGCGATCGGCAACGCCCACAACCACATCGACGCCGCCCAGCACGGCTGGATCGGCTGGGACAGCAACATCGGCCCGACCGCCGACATGCCGAAGAGCGCCGCGGTCGCCTGTGGCAGCACCGTGGGCAAGGTGCGGCTTCATCGGCCAACCACTCGGCCCTGCGGGAGCCGTACGTCGGGTCGCCGACACGGTGAACGGCCGGACCGTGCGCTAGTCAGGGCATCGACTGGAGTCAGGGCATCGACGAGCTGTCGTTCGCCCAGGCGTTACGAGCTGGTCCAGGTGGGCTTGGACGCCGACATCGGCATGCTGGCCTGGTGCAACGAGTCCGGGCCCTGCCGGACTCCCCGATCTCGGGGGACTGGTTCCCCGCGCAGTTCACGCGGCTCCTGCGGAACGCGTACCGCCGCTCTCCTGACACCGGCGCCCCACCCGCCGCTGGCAGTGGGTGAGGCGCTCCGGCGGGGTTCCCCGGCCCGACCGCTCGATGGTCGAGCCGGGGGCATCACGTACGGAGGTCAGGGGACCGTCCTCTCGATCGCCGCCCGGCCCAGCTCGGCCAGGTCCCGGCGGGCCCGCTCGATGTTCTCCGGCGTCAGGTCCTGGCCCCGGGCCGCCACCAGGTCCTCCGGCTCCCAGGGCTGCTCCGCGCCGGTGCGGATGTTGTCCGGCGCCGCCCCCGTGCCGGTGCCGGTGGCCCCGGTGCCGGCGGCGTACGGGTCACCGATCAGCTGGTCGGTCGGCGCGCCGCCCCGTGGCTGGTCACCGGGCTCCGCGAACGACGGAGTGTCCCGGTCGGCGCCGCCGCCGGTCATCAGCTGGGGGATGCCGGTGTCGTCCTCGACCGCCGCGGCCACCTCGGGGCTCTCCTCCAGCGGTCGGTCACGGTCACGATCCGTCATGTGGCTGCCCTCCTGCCGGCAGGTGGTTCCTGATCCTCCCGGCGTACCCCGCGTGGCGGCGCCCATGCCCGGATGCGGGCCGGGCGGTTCAGCGCGTCTCGTCGGGGGTCTCCGGCCCGCTCGGCCGGGTTGCGCCACTGCCGCAGCAGCACCAACACGCCGAACACAGGCATGCCGAGACCGGCCGAGAGGTTGATCCGGACACCCTGCGCCTTCTGGGCACGCGATCGGCGCGGGGCGGCCGGCACGGGCGCACCGCCGGGCGCCCCTCGGGCCGGTCCGACCGGGGGCGCCCGTGGGAGCGGTCAGCGGCCGAGCACGCGGTCGAGGAAGTCGCGGTAGTGGCGGACCGCCATCCGCAACTGCTCGGTGTCGGCCGAGCCGGCGTCCTGCCAGCCGCCCAGCTTGTTCTTCTGCGCGGACAGCGCCGAGGCGAGCGCCTGGATCGCCTCGTCGACCAGCGACTGCGCCTCCCCGGCCGCCGCGCGGGGGTCGTCCACGAACCGCAGTTGGACGTCCCGCCAGCGGTCCCGGAAACCCTGCGCCGCCGTGGGGTCGAAGAGCGTGGCCGGCTCGGCGGCGACGGTCGACCCCGCCGGCCGGGACGTCCCGGCCGACTCCAGCGAGCCGGCGGCGGCACCCGTGCGCCCGGCCGACGCGTGCTCGGCGTCGGGGTCGACCATGGCGGGGGTGGCGCTGCCGTACCCGGGCCCGCCGGCCGCGGCGGTCTCCGCGTCGCCCGTCCAGCCGGACAGGTCGGTCCGGCGCTCGGGGCCACCGTCGGCGACGTCCGGCGGCAGCACGGTCGTGCCGCCCCGTGACCCGCCGCGCTCGTCGGGTCGGCCCTCGCCGCGCTCACCGGCACCGCGGAACTCGGCGGTCGGGTCGGCCCGGCGCCCCTCCCGGGCGCCGTCCACGGCCCCGTCGCCCGGCCGCGCGGTCGACTCCGTACGCGGGTCGACCTCGTCCTCGGGGCGGGGGCTGGCCAGGGCGGACGCGGCCACCGCGTCGCCGACGGTGGTGGCGCCGAAGGCCGTCGGCAGCGGACCCGGCTCGTGGAACTCCGGCCGACCGCCGTCGGCGTCCCGGCCGCCGGAGCGCGCCGCGCCGGCGCCCCGGTCGCGGGACCGTGTCGCGTCGGCGTCCCGATCGCCGGACCGCTCGTCGTCGGCCGTCCCGCGGCGCGGAGCGCGCTCGCCGGCGACGGCCGGGTCGTCGAACGTGCCCCGGTCGTCGAGGGCGTCCTCGGGCACCTCGGCGCGGCCGGCCTGGTCGCCGGGTGGCGGCACCGGCACCGGCGTGGAGCGGACGGCCTCGGGGTGCTCGTTGCCCACCCGCTGCTCTTCCTGTCGCATCGCGGTCTCCTCAGCGGCTCGTGACGTCGTGCTGGCTGTCCGGACTGCGCTGCTCGGGCGGCCGGTGCCCGACCGGCTCCTGGCCGAGCAGGTCGGCGAAGAGGGCGCGGTAGTGGACGACGGCCTGGCGGAGCTCCTCGGTGCTGGCCTCGCCGCGCGAGTTGCGCAGGTGGATCTCGTGGGCGTCGCGGTAGTGGCCCAGCGTGCGGGCGTGTTCCACCGAGAGGTGGGCGATCTGGTCGGAGAAGTCGCCGGTCGGGTAGCCCCGTTCGGCGATGAGCCGGGTGACCAGTTCGTCCGCGTCGCCCACGGTCTCGGCCGGGGAGTCCACGAAGCGGACCTGGATCTCCTCCCAGGCGGCGGCGTACCGGGCGCGGGACTCGGGGGCGAGGGGGGTGAGCGTGAGCCCGGCGTGGCGGCGCTCCCGCTCGCGCAGCTCCCGCTCGGCGGCGGTACGGCTGTCCCGTTCGGCGACGGCGCGGTCGTACTCGGGACCGAACCGCGACCGCAGCGCCCGACGGCGGGCGTACGACCGGGCGGCCACGGCCAGCGCCGCGACCACCAGCACGACGAGAACTATGACGATTACCTGCGTGGGCGACATGGCTCCTCCTTCGGTCAGTGGTATTCCCTCCGCTCCGTGATCGCCAATCCCGTTCCGCGGCACTTTCCTGACGAACCCGACCGGGCGGCATTCCCCGTGCCGGCATGACGAGTCGCACAGCGTGATCGCCCCCAAAAACTTGACTCATTCCAGAAAAGGGGCTTGGGTGGGGTGATGCCGGTCGAGACCGACGTCGAACGCCTCCGGGCCGCCGGGCTGCGGGTCACGCAGCCCCGGGGGCGACCACACCGATCAGGAGGAGCGCCATGAGCGACCCGCAGGCCAGCAAGCCGATCCTCACCACCCGTCAGGGTCACCCCGTGCACAACAACCAGCAGCAGCGGACGGTCGGTTCGCGTGGCCCGGCGACGCTGGAGAACTACCACTTCCTCGAGAAGATCAGCCACTTCGACCGGGAGCGCATCCCGGAGCGGGTGGTGCACGCGCGCGGCTTCGTCGCGCACGGCGAGTTCGAGGCGTACGGGACGATCGGCGACCAGCCGGCGTCGACGTACACCCGGGCCAAGCTGTTCCAGACCAGGGGCAAGAAGACCCCGGTCACCATCCGCTTCTCCACCGTCATCGGCGGCCGAGACTCCTCCGAGGCGGCCCGCGACCCGCGCGGCTTCGCGGTGAAGTTCCGCACCGACGACGGCAACTGGGACATGGTGGGCAACAACCTCCAGGTCTTCTTCATCCGCGACGCGATCAAGTTCCCCGACGTGATCCACTCGCTGAAGCCGGACCCGGTGACCTTCCGCCAGGAGCCGAACCGGATCTTCGACTTCATGTCGAACACGCCCGAGTCGATGCACATGCTGACCTGGCTGTTCTCCCCGTACGGCATCCCGAAGAACTACCGGACCATGCGCGGGTCCGGGGTGAACACCTACCGGCTGGTCAACGCCGGGGGCGAGGGCGTGCTGGTCAAGTTCCACTGGCTGTCGCAGCAGGGCGAGCACAACCTCACCCAGGCCGAGGCGGACGCCATCCAGGCCACCGACCTGGGCCACGCGTCCAAGGACCTCTACGAGGCGATCGAGCGCGGCGAGTACCCGAGGTGGGAACTCAACGTCCAGGTCATGAGCGACGACGAGCACCCGGAGCTGGACTTCGACCCGCTCGACGACACCAAGATCTGGCCGGAGGAGGACTTCCCCTACCTGCCGGTCGGCATGATGACGCTCAACCGCAACATCACCGACCACCACAACGAGAACGAGCAGATCGCCTTCGGCACCGGCGTGCTGGTCGACGGGATCGACTTCTCCGACGACAAGATGCTGGTCGGGCGCACGTTCTCCTACTCGGACACCCAGCGTTACCGGGTCGGGCCGAACTACCTCCAGCTGCCGGTCAACCGGCCGCGCGAGGACGTGGTCGTCAGCACCAACCAGGGCGGCGGCCAGATGTCGTACGGGGTGGACAACCGGGGCGGCAACCCGCACATCAACTTCGAGCCGTCCTCGGTCGCCGGGCTCCGCGAGGCCGACGAGTCCTACCGGGAGTACCGCCCGTTCGTCTCCGGCCAGGTCATGAAGGCCCCGATCGAGCGGCAGAACAACTACTCCCAGGCGGGCCGCCGCTACCGTGAGATGGCCGACTGGGAGCGCGACGACCTGATCCTCAACCTGACCACCCTGCTGGCACAGTGCGACAAGCACATCCAGGAGAAGATGGTCTGGCACTTCAGCCAGTGCGACGAGGACTACGGCCGTCGGGTCGCCGAGGGTCTCGGCATCTCCGTCGGCGCCTGATCCGCACCACCCACCGAACGCCCCGCCGGCCCCCGGCGGGGCGTTCGTCCGCTGTGGACGTCCGTCCGGTAGGCCCGACGCGACGGACGGTAGTGCATCGGGCGGGATTTACGTATCCTGCCCAAGGCGTCCGCCGGACGGGCCGGCACCGTGAGCCGCGACCGTCCGACCCGGACGCTGCCCGGCCGGCGCCGGCGCCCCCGCAGCCACACCTTCCGGGCGAGGTCTGATTGAAATCCCGCGACTGGCCGATCCGCTCCAAGCTGACCGCGCTGGTCGTCGTCCCGGTGACCGCGCTGCTGGCGCTCTGGATCTTCGCCACGACGCTGGCCTTCGGGCCGGCCCTCGACCTGCTCGCCGCCCGGACCCTTCTCTACGACCTCGGCCGCCCCGGCGAGACGGTGGTGGCCGAGCTGCAACGGGAGCGCCGGCTCTCGGTGGTGCACCTGGCCGGCGGGGAGGTCGCGCCCGGGCTCGCCGAGCAGCGCCAGCGGACCGACCGCGCGGTCGCCGAGCTGCGCCGCCGGGTCGGCGGTGAGGAACTGCGCGACGCCGCCGGCGACCACCTCGACACGCGGCTCGACCACCTCGTCACCGCGCTGGACGCGCTGCCCGCCGGGCGGGGGTTCATCGACCGGCGCGAGGTCGACCGGGCCGGCGCGGTCGGGCTCTACAGCGGGATGATCTCCTCGGCCTTCCAGGCGTTCTCGGCCATGGCGAACCTGCCCGACCGGGACCTGAACCGTCAGGCGCTCGCCGTCACCGCGCTCGGCCGCAGCCGGGAGCTGCTCGGCCAGACCGACGCCCTGCTGGCCGGGGCGTTCACCGCCGGCCGGTTCGCCGAGGGCGAGCACACCCAGGTCGTGCAGACCATCGCCAACCAGCGGTTCCTCGCCGAGGCGGCGGTCGCGGACCTGCCCGATGCGGAGCGCGCCGCGTTCCAGCGGCTGACCGAGGGGGAGGTCTTCGGCCGGCTGCGGACGATGCAGGACGCCCTGGTCGGCGCCCGGTCGCCGACCCGGCCGGCGGTGGACCCGGCGCAGTGGCAGGCCAGCTACGAGGCCGTGCAGCAGGCGCTGCGGGAGTTCGAGCTGGCCCAGGCCGACGGGCTCGCCGACCGGTCGGTGCCGACGGCCGTCGGCATCCTCGTCCGGCTCGCCGCCGCCGGGGTGCTCGGCCTGGCCGCCGTCGTGGTCTCGGTCCTGGTGGCGCTGCGGGTCGGTCGTTCCCTCGCACAGCGGCTCACCGGCGTACGCACGGCCGCGCTGGACATGGCCGAACGCCGGCTGCCCGACGTGGTGGCCCGCCTGCGCCGGGGCGAGCAGGTCGACGTCGCCCGGGAGGCGCCCGCGCTGGAGTACGGCGGCGACGAGATCGGCCAGGTGGCGCGGGCCTTCACCGAGGTGCAACGGACGGCGGTCCGCTCGGCCGTCGACGAGATCACCCTGCGCCGGGGGCTCAACGAGGTCTTCCTCAACATCGCCCGCCGCAGCCAGGGGCTGGTGCACCGGCAGCTCGCCCTGCTCGACCGGATGGAGCGGCACACCGAGGACCCGGACGAGCTGGCCGAGCTGTTCCGCGTCGACCACCTCGCCACCCGGCTGCGGCGGCACGCGGAGGACCTGGTCATCCTGGCCGGCGCCGCCCCCGGGCGGGGCTGGCGCAACCCGGTCGCGATGGTCGACCTGATCCGGGGCGCCATCTCCGAGGTGGAGTCGTACGACCGCGTCGACATCGCCGCGGTGCAGCCCGGTGGCGCGCTGGGGCGGGCCGTCGGCGACGTGATCCACCTGCTCGCCGAGCTGATCGAGAACGCCGCGGCGTTCTCCCCGCCGCACAGTCGGGTGGAGGTCTCCGGACAGCACGTGGCCAACGGCTACGCCGTCGAGGTCACCGACCGCGGCCTGGGCATGACCGCCGCCGCGCTGGAGGACGCGAACCGGCGGCTGGCCCGGTCCCCCGACTTCGAGCCCGCCGAGACGGCCCGGCTCGGCCACTTCGTCGTGGCCCGGCTCGCCGCCCGGCACGGCGTCCGGGTGCGGCTGCGCCCGTCCGACGGAGGCGGCTTGACCGCCGTCGTGCTCATCCCCGCCGACCTGGTCACCGACGAGCCGCCCCTGCTGCCCGAGGGCGTCGCCCCGCCGGAGCGCCAGCCCGGGGCGACGCCGGAGGAGCGGCGGATGGCCCGGGCGAGCCGGCTGAGCACGCTGCCCCGGCCCCGTACCGCCCGAGCCGCCGAACCCGGCGCGACGCCGCCTTCCGCAGCCCCGCCCGCCACAGCCGCGCCCGCCACAGCCGCGCCCGCCACAGCCGCGCCCGCCGCAGCCGCGCCCGCCGCAGCCCCCGCCGCGCCGGACCAGCCCGGTCGTGCCGCCGGCCCGGCCCCGTCCGCGTCCGGCGTCGGGGGCCCGGCCTCCGCCGGCCCGGACCGGCCCGCCTCCGCGTCCCGAGGCCCAGCCCTCGCCGGCCGGGTGCCCGGAGGCCCCGGCCCCGCCGAGAGCGCCGGGGAGATCGACGGGCTGCCGCGTCGGGTGCGGCGTCACGGGCCGGCCGTCCGGCAGCGGCGGTCGACGCCGGACGCTCCCGGGGGCGGTCCGGCGGTCGGGCACCCCGCGGCGGCCCGGCACCCGGTCGTTGACGGCCCGACGCCGCGGCCACCGGTGATCGAGAGCCCGGCCCCGCGCACTCCGGAGGAGGCGCGACGCGCCATGTCCGCCCTGCAGGCGGGCACCGCCCGTGGCCGTGCCGCGGCCGACGGGGCCGTGGCCGCCGCCCGTGGCCGTGCCGCGGCTGGCGGCGCGACGGCTGACGCGGCCGTGGCCGCCGGCGCCCCGGCGGCCGGTGGCGACACACCGGAGCAGGCCGCAGAGCCGACCCCGACCCCGACCCCGACCTCGATACCGACCCCGACCTCGATACCGACCCCGACCCCGACCTCGATACCGACCCCGACGCCGGCCGAGCCGCCGGCGGAACCGGACCCCGTGACCGCGACTGAGAGGGACGCCTGATGCTGCATCCGACGAGGCAGAGCGCCGATCTCGACTGGTTGCTCGACGACCTGGTGGAACGGGTGCCGCCCGCCCGCCAGGCGGTGGCGCTGTCGGCCGACGGGCTGCTGCTCGGCTCCTCCACCAACCTGGACCGCGCCGACGCCGAGCACCTGTGCGCGCTGGCGTCCGGCTTCTCTAGCCTGGCCCGGGGCGCGAGCCGGCAGGTGGCCGGCGGGGCGGTCCGGCAGACCGTGGTGGAGATGGAGTCGGCGTACCTCTTCGTCACCGCCGCCGGGCAGGGGGCCTGCCTGGCGGTGGTCAGCGACGCGGACGCGGACATCGGCCTGGTGGCGTACGAGATGGCGATGCTGGTCACCCGGGTGGGGGAGTACCTGAGCGCCCCGGCCCGGTCGGCGGCGGGGGCTGCCGATGCGGGCTGAGTCCCCCGGGCCGCAGCACGAGTGGCTCGACGACGACGCCGGCCCCGTCGTGCGGCCCTACACCCTCACCGGCGGGCGGGTCCGGTCGTCCGCGGACGGCTTCGACCTGGTCGCGTACGTGCTGGCCGAGCCGGCCGCCGACCCGGTCGCCCACCCGGAGCTGCACCCCGAGCACCGGCGCCTGGTGTCGCTGGCCGCCCGGCCGGTGCCCGTCGCCGAGTTGGCGGCCGAGCTGGACCTCGCGGTGGGCGTGGTCCGCGTCCTGCTCGGCGACCTGCTGGCCCGGGGACTGGTCGCGGTGCACCAGCCGACGGCCACCGCCTACCTGCCCGACGACGACATCCTCAAGGCGGTGGTCAGTGGACTCCGTGCGCTGTGACGAGGCTGGTTCCGCTCCCCGGATCCCGCTCGCGCTGAAGATCCTCATCGCCGGGGGCTTCGGCGCCGGCAAGACGACGCTGGTGAGCGCGCTCAGCGAGGTCCGGCCGTTGCAGACCGAGGAGATCCTGACCGGGGCCGGGGTCGACACCGACGACCTCTCCGGCGTCGAGGCGAAGTCGACCACGACGGTGGCGATGGACTTCGGCCGGATCACGATCAACGACGACCTCCAGGTCTACCTGTTCGGCACCCCGGGCCAGGACCGCTTCTGGTTCCTCTGGGACGAGCTGGCCTTCGGGGCGCTCGGCGCGGTGGTGCTCGCCGACACCCGTCGCCTGGCGGACTGCTTCCCGTCGATCGACTACTTCGAGCAGCGGGGCATCCCGTTCGTGGTGGGGGTGAATTGTTTCGACGGCGCCCGGCGGTTCAGCCTGGAGACCGTACGCCAGGCGCTGGACCTCGACCCCGACGTGCCGCTGGTGCTCTGCGACGCGCGGGACCGACAGTCCGGCAAGGAGGTGCTGATCGCCCTCGTCGAGCACGTGGCCCGGCAGCGCGGCGAGCCGGTGCCGGCGGCCTGAGCCCGCCGGCGCGGCCGGTCCCGTCGACCGGCCGCGATTCGGCGCGGCTTTCGGGGGCAAGGAGCCGGCACAGGGGGAAGCCTCTGGTTGGATCGACGGAGGAATCGGCGGAGGGTGGAACCGGTGACGGAACAGGGCGCGGTCGTCCACATCGGCGGCTACACGGCACACGGTGGGGGCCGGGGCACCGGCATCGTCGCGGCGCGGCGGGACCCGGGCTCCGGCGAGCTGTCCCCGCTCGGCACCGTCGCGGTCACCCCGGCGCCCTCCTTCCTCGCCCGGCACCCGCGGCTGCCGGTGCTGTACGCGGTCAACGAGCTGCCCGACGGCGAGGTCAGCGCCTTCCGGGTGGCCGCCGACGGCGACCTCACCCCGCTCGGCACCCGGTCCACCGGGGGCGCGGAGCCCTGCCACCTGGCGGTCGTCCCGGACGGCGGCCACCTCGTCGTGGCCAACTACGTCGGCGGCAGCGTGGCGGTGTTCCCGCTCGGCCCCGACGGGGTGCCCGGCGAGCGCAGTGACCTGGTGCGGCACGAGGGGCACGGGCCGGACCCGGAGCGCCAGGCCGGCGCCCACGCCCACATGGTCAACCCCGACCCGGGCCGGGGCCCGCTGCTCGCGGTCGACCTCGGCACCGACTCGATCTACCGCTACGACCTGGACGCCGCCTCCGGTCGGCTGGTGCCCCGGGCGCCCCGGGTGCGGGCGGCCGCCGGCTCCGGCCCACGGCACCTGGCCCGGCACCCGGACGGCCGGCGGTGCTGGGTGGCGGGAGAGCTGGACGCCTCGGTGACCGCGTACGAGTTGACCGCCGAGGGTGCGCTGCACCAGCGGGGCCGGGTCGACGCCAGCGACCGGCCCGGGCACGTCCAGCCGTCGGAGATCGCGGTCGGCCCGGACGGCCGCTTCCTCTACGTGGCCAACCGCGGGGTGGGCACGATCGCGGTCTTCGCCCTGGCCGGCGAGCTGCCGGAGCTGGTCGCCGAGGTGGACACGGGCGGGGAGTGGCCGCGGCACTTCGCCCGGGCGGGGGAGCACCTCTACGTGGCCGACGAGCGGGCCGACATGGTCCGGGTCTTCCGGGTGGACTCGGCCACCGGTGTGCCGGCCCCGGTCGGGGAACCGGTGGCGGTGCCCAGCCCCACCTGCGTCCTGCCCTGACCAGGCCAGATCAACGCGGCGAGGCGAGGCGGTCACTCGTCGTCGACAATTTGGTGGTCGAGTGTATATCCTGCGTAACTTTCGTCCGAACGGTTGTGGCAGCCACCGAGGCGGGTACGCAGTATGGTCAGCGTGTCAGCAGGCCGCCATCGCATGCGTTCCAACGTTCACGCAGCTACCGCCGCCGTTGCCGTCGGCGTGCTCGCCGTGACGGCCGGCGGCTGGTTCGGCTACCGGCAGCTTGCGCAACCGGACTGCTCGGGCAGGATCGAGCTGTCCGTCGCCGTCGCCGACGAGCTCGCCCCCGCCGTCGACGCGGCGGCCGCGCGGTGGGTCGAGGACGGGGCCGCGGTCGGCGGGACCTGCATCGCGGTGAAGGTCTCGGCCTCCGACCCGGTCGACGTGGCCGCGACGGTCGCCGCCAAGCACGGTGTCACGCTGGCCGGCGTCGGGCAGGCCAGTGGCACGGCGGTCAGCCCGGACGTCTGGGTGCCCGACTCCTCCACCTGGCTGCTGCGGCTCAAGACCGGCGGCGCCACCGCCTTCGACCCCGGCAACGGCGCGTCCATCGCCCGCAGCCCGGTGGTCGTGGCGATGCCGGTGCCGATCGCCTCGCGGCTGGGCTGGCCGCAGAAGAAGTTCAGCTGGACCCAGCTCCTCCAGCAGGTCCAGAGCGACAAGCCGCTGCGTACCGGCATCGTCGAGCCGACCCGCGACGCGGCGGGGCTGTCCGGCCTGCTCTCGCTGACCGCCGCCGCCAGCGCCACCGGCGGCCCGGACGCCGAGAAGGACAAGGTCGCCGCGCTGCGGGCGCTGGCCACCGACCGCTCGGCGCTGCGGCCGGACCTGCTCGCCCGGTTCCCCACCGCGTCGGACGCGACGACGGTCGCCAGCAGCCTCGGCGCGGCGGCGCTGTCCGAAGAGGACGTGATCCAGTACAACAGCAAGAAGCCGCCGGTGCCGCTGGCCGCGCTCTACCTGGAGCCGGCGCCCGCGCCGCTGGACTACCCGTACGCGGTGCTGCCCGGCATCGAGCCGGCCAAGGCGTCGGCGGCGCGGGAACTCTACGAGGTGCTCACCACCGCCGACTTTCGCGACAGGCTGGCGGCCCAGGCGCTGCGGGCGCCGGACGGCAACTGGGGCGCGGGCTTCGATGCCCCGCAGGGCGCACCCAGCCCGGCCGGCGGCGCGTCGGCCCCGCCGGCGACCGGCGGCACCGCGGCGACCGGCGGGCCCGATCCGCAGAACATGGACCGGGCGCTCTCCAGCTGGTCGATCGCCACCCAGTCCGGCCGGATGCTCGCCGTCATCGACGTCTCCGGCTCCATGAAGGAGAAGGTGGCCAACGCCGGCAACGCGACGCGGCAGCAGGTCACCGCGGAGGCGGCCCGGCGCGGGCTGAACCTCTTCGACGACTCCTGGTCCATCGGCCTCTGGACGTTCTCCACCGAGTTGGTCGGCTCCCGCGACCACCAGGAGTTGGTCGCCATCGGGCCGCTGTCGCGGCAGCGCGGCAAGCTGGAGCAGGCGCTCGGCTCGATCCGGTCCTCCAACGGCAGCACCGGCCTCTACGACACCATGCTGGCGGCCTACCAGAAGGTGCAGGACAACTGGGAGCCGGGCCGGGTCAACTCGATCGTGCTGTTCACCGACGGCAAGAACGAGGACTCCGACGGCATCACCCAGCAGCAGCTGCTGGCCGAACTCAACAAGATCAAGGATCCGGAGCGGCCGGTGCAGGTCGTGATCATCGGTATCGGCGGCGACGTCAGCAAGGCCGAGCTGAAGTCGATCACCGACGTGACCGGCGGCGGCGCCTTCGTCACCGAGGACCCGACCAAGATCGGCGAAATCTTCCTCCGGGCGGTCGCGCTGCGCAAGGCCCCGGCCTGAGTGACGAAGCAGGGCGCGCAGGGCCCGTCGTACCGTTGGATCCGGTACCGCGGGCCCTTTCCCGCCGCTGGGTCCGTCGCGAAAAGTGACGGCAATACGTCGGAAGCAATCGGCCACCGTGGTTGTCGGGGCAGGATGTCGTAGTGCTCCGCGGCCGGCCCGCGACGGGCCGGTCGACGACCGGGGCCGTCGGCATGCGAAGTGGGGAGGGCCGGTGACCTCGGCGACGCTGTTGACCCCCGCCCGAGCGGCGTCGCCGGACCAGCCGTGGTCCGGGCAGGCGGCCCGCACCGACGAGCGCGCCTACGTCCGCTCCCTGGTGGTGCTGGACACCACCATCCTGACCATCGCCGTGCTCATCGGGTACGTGGCCCGTTTCGGCGGCGACACCCCGGGCGGTTCGAAGGTCCCGTACGTCGTGGTGGCTCCCGGGCTCGTCGTCGCCTGGTTGATCTCGCTCCGGGTGCTGCGCTGCTACGACGACCGGGTCCTCGGGTACGGCGCGGACGAGTACCGCCGGGTCAGCGCCGCCAGCCTGCGCCTCGCCGGTGGCATCGCGATCGTCGGCTACATCGCCGACGTCGGCGTCTCCCGGGGCTTCCTGGGCATCTCGTTCGCGGTCGGCGCCGTCGGTCTGGAGGTGGCCCGGTTCGCCGCGCGCAAGCGGCTGCACCGGGCGCGGTCCCGGGGTGCGGGCTGGTCGCGCAAGGTGCTGGTGGTCGGCGACACCGCGCACGTGCTGGAGCTGGTGCACACCCTGCGCCGCGAACCGTACGCGGGCTACCAGGTGGTCGGCGCGTGCATCCCCGACGCGCTGCTCGCCCCGGTCGCCCAGCGGCTGGGCGACGTGCCGGTGGTCGGCTCGTTCCGGGGCATCCCCGAGGCGGCCACCGCCATCGGCGCGGACACGGTCGCGGTGACCGCCTCCGGCGAGCTGACCGCCACCCGGCTGCGGCGGCTGGGCTGGCAACTGGAGGGCACCGGCGTGGACCTGGTGGTGGCACCCGCGCTGACCGACGTCGCCGGCCCGCGCATCCACACCCGGCCGGTCGCCGGCCTGCCGCTGATCCACGTCGAGGCGCCCGAGTTCCGCGGCGCCCGCAAGCTGGTCAAGGGCTTCGTCGACCGGGCGGCCTCCTCGCTGGCCCTGACGCTGCTGCTGCCGCTGCTGGCCGTCATCGCATTGGCGATCAAGCTCGACAGCCGGGGGCCGGTGCTGTTCCGCCAGACCCGCGTCGGGCAGGGCGGCCGGGAGTTCGGCGTCTACAAGTTCCGCACCATGGTGGTGAACGCCGACGCCCTGCTGGCGGAGCTGGCCTCCCGCAACGAGACCGACGGCCTGATGTTCAAGATGCGCGACGACCCGCGGGTGACCCGGATCGGCCGGCTGCTGCGCAAGTGGTCGCTGGACGAGCTGCCGCAACTGGTCAACGTCCTCTTCGGGCAGATGAGCCTGGTCGGCCCCCGCCCGCCGCTGCCCTCCGAGGTGGCCCGCTACGACGGGGACGTGGCCCGCCGGCTGCTGGTCAAGCCCGGTATGACGGGGCTCTGGCAGGTCAGCGGCCGGTCCGACCTCAGCTGGGAGGACGGCATCCGGCTCGACCTCTACTACGTGGAGAACTGGTCGCTCGCGGCCGACCTGACGATCCTCTGGAAGACCTTCGGTGCCGTGGTCAACAGTCGCGGGGCGTACTGACCCGCCCCGGTGGGCGTCAGTCCTGCGGGCCGGTCCAGTCCAGGCACACCACGACCGCGTCGTCGACCAGGTCACCGGCGACGAACGCGCGCAGGTCGCCGATCAGCGAGCGCACCGCGTCCAGCGGCTCCATCGGCCCGGTCCGGCGCAGGAACCGGTCCAGCGCGGTCTCGCCGTACCGGACGTCCTGCCCGGTGGCGTCGACGACGCCGTCGCTGACCACGAAGAGCCGGTCGCCCCGGCACAGCTCGATCCGCTGCTCGTGGTAGTCGGTGGCCTCGAACATGCCGAGCGGGAACTGCGCCTCCAGCGGCAGCTGGTGGACCTCCCCGTCGCGCAGCAGCACGAGGCGGGGCGACCCGGCGTCGACCACGGTCAGCACCCCCGAGCGCAGGTCGAGGTCCATCAGCAGCGCCGCGAGGTGCTGGTCGCCGCGGTGCAGGTCGTAGATCGCCTGGTCGGCGAGGGCCGCCTGGTCGGCGAGGCCGAGCCCGGCCCGGCGGGCGTTGCGCAGCGCGTACGTGGCGAGCGAGGTGAGCATGGCGGCGGCCACCCCCTCGCCCGTGCCGTTGATGGTGGAGAGCCAGACGCGCTCCCCGTCGTCGGACCAGTCGAAGCTGTCGCCGCGCACCGCGTACGCCGGTTCGAGCTGCCCGGCGAGGCTGAACGAGGGCCGGATCCGGCTGCGGCCGGGCAGCATCTCCCACTGCATCTCGGCGGCGAGGGTGAGCCTCCTGCTGCGCCGCGCGGCCCGGTAGACGTCCGTGCCGGCGCTGACCGCGGCGATCTCGTGGGCCAGCGCGGTGGCGGTCTCCGTCAGTTCGTGGAGCGCCCCCGGGTCGCCGGGGGCCGGCGCCACCCGCAGCACCCCCCGGCGTTCCCCGCGCATCGACACCGGTAGGTACGCGGTGTCGTCGGCGACGATCGGGGTCTGGTGGTCGAAGCAGCGCCAGGCGGGGTGCCCCGGGCCGGTGACCGGCTCCCCGTCGCCGAGCGGCAGCAGCGCCGCCAGCCGGTAGTCGACCTGGAGGAGCTGCACCCGGGTGATCCCGTAGGCCCCGGCCAGGGTGTCGGCGACCCGGTCCAGCAGGAGATCGGCGGGCGCCTCGTTGAGGGCGCGCCGTACCCGGTCGACCGGTTCGCTCATCCTTGGCTCCTTGGTCGCGAGCCCGCACCAGCGGTTTCGGAGTAGTCTCGGGCGCACCATGGCGGAAGTGCACGGTCCCCAGGGGCCCCAGACGAGTATGGCTGCCGAGCTCGACGCGGTGGCCGACGCCCTGCTGACGGTCTGGGAGGCCGCGCGGGAGCGCACGACCAGCCGCGTCTCCGGCGCCCAGCTGCGCGCGATCATGCTGGTCGAGCAGCACGACGGGATCAACCTCCGCCGCCTGGCCACCGGGCTCGACATGCTGCTCTCCTCCGCCAGCCGGCTCTGTGACCGGCTGGTCGCCGCCGGCATGATGGAACGCGAGCCCGGCCGCCTCGACCGGCGGGAGATCTCGCTGCACCTCACCCCGGAGGCCCACCGGCTCCTCGCCGAGCTGCGCGACGACCGGCGGCAGCAGCTCGCGGCGATCCTCGGCGACATGACCCCCGAGGGGCGGCAGGCCCTGCTGCGGGGCATGCGGGAGTTCGACGAGGCGGCGCGTCGCCGCCACGCGTCCGTCCAGTCCGTCGAGCCGGCCGGCCCCTGGTCCGACGCGGGCGGCCCGGCGGAGCCTCGGGTCGGCCCACCGAAGCAGGAGTGGCCCGGCGACGAGCCGAGGGTGGCCAGGACGGCCTGACCCGCCGGCGGCACGCCCGGGCCGCGCCGGCCGCCCATCGGAGGAGTGGCTCAGGGCTGCCGGGTCAGCCAGCCGGCGGGTCGGGCGAGGATCCGGCGGATCACCGAACCGGCCCCGCCGACGGCCGCCGCCGCGCCGCCGAGCGCCGCGGGGCGGACGGTGACCGGCGACCAGGCCGCGGTGAGCACCCGGCGGGAGACCTCGGCGAGCACCGGCGGGCGGAGCCAGGGCGCCAGCGGGGCGTACCCGCCGCCGAGCACCACGGTGTCCAGGTCCAGCAGGTTGACCACCCCGGCCACGGCGACCCCGAGCGCGGTTCCGGCGTCGGCCAGGGCGTGCAGCGCCGCCGGGTCGCCCGCCCCGGCCAGCTCCGCGAGCCGGGTCGTCGCGGTGTCCGCCGGGAGGTCCGCGCCGGCCAGGCCGGCCGCCGCGAGGATGGCCTCCTGACCGGCGTACGTCTCCAGGCAGCCCCGAGCCCCGCACCGGCACGGCCGGCCGTCGGGGCGGACCGGGACGTGGCCGATCTCGCCGCTCCAGCCGCGGGCGCCCCGGAACAGGGAGCCGTCCAGGACGATCCCGGCGCCGATGCCGACCTCGCCGGAGACGTGCAGGAAGCTGGCCGGGCCGGCCGGTCCGGCGTGCAGCTCACCCAGCGCGGCGAGGTTGGCCTCGTTGTCGACCACCAGCGGTGGCACGCCGTCCACGTCCGCGGTCAGCGGCGGATGCCTGGCGAGGAGGGCGGGAACGGGCACGTCGCGCCAGCCCAGGTTCGGCGCGAGGCGGACCAGCCCGGCGTCGTCGACCAGGCCGGGCACCGCGAGGGCCGCGCCGGCCAGGGTGAGCCCCGCGCGGGCCGCCTCGGCACGGGCGTGGGCGGCCAGGTCGGCCAGCCGGGCGACGGCTTCGGCGGGGGAGACCGGCCGGAGGTCGGCGCGGAGCACCGTGTGGTGGCGGACCCGGCCGGCGAGGTCGACCACGCAGGCGGCCAGGTAGTCGACGTTGACCTCCAGGCCAAGCCCGGCCGGGCCGTCGGTGGCGAGCACCAGGCCCCGGGACGGCCGCCCCGCGCCGGTCCGCGGCGTCGGCTCCGCCTCGCGCACCAGCCGGCCGGCGAGCAGGTCCTCCACCACGGCCGAGACGGTGGCCCGGGTCAGGCCGGTCCGGGTGGCCAGCTCGGCCCGGGACGGCGGGCGGTCGGCGGCGGCGATCCGGCCGAGCACCACGGCGAGGTTCCACTCGCGCAGGCTGCCCTGCCGGACCGGCCCCGGCGGGGCGTCGGGTCGGGTCACTCCTTGACGCTGCCACAGGTCGATCGAATAATTCAACCACTGAACAAATAGCGGACGACACCCCCGGAGGTCTGCCATGGCGCCCCGTCCCACTCCCGCCGACAAGTTCTCCTTCGGCCTCTGGACGGTGGGCTGGCAGGCCCGCGACCCGTTCGGCGACGCCACCCGGCCGGAGCTGGACCCGGTCGAGGCGGTGCACCGGCTCGCCGGGCTCGGGGCGTACGGGATCACGTTCCACGACGACGACCTGGTGCCCTTCGGCGTGGACGCCGCCACCCGCGACGGGCACGTCGCCCGGTTCCGCAAGGCGCTCGACGAGAGCGGCCTGGTGGTGCCCATGGTGACCACCAACCTGTTCACCCACCCGGTGTTCAAGGACGGCGGATTCACCAGCAACGACCGCGACGTCCGGCGCTACGCGCTGCGCAAGGTGCTGCGCAACGTCGACCTCGCCGCCGACCTCGGCGCCCGCACCTTCGTGATGTGGGGCGGCCGGGAGGGCGCCGAGTACGACCTAGCCAAGGACGTCCGGGCCGCCCTGGACCGCTACCGGGAGGCCGTCGACCTGCTCTGCCAGTACGTCGTCGACCGCGGCTACGACCTGCGCTTCGCCCTGGAGCCCAAGCCGAACGAGCCGCGCGGCGACATCCTCCTGCCCACCGTCGGACACGCCCTCGCCTTCATCTCCACCCTGGCCCACCCCGAGCTGGTCGGGCTCAACCCCGAGGTCGGGCACGAGCAGATGGCCGGGCTGAACTTCGCCCACGGCATCGCCCAGGCGCTCTGGCAGGGCAAGCTGTTCCACATCGACCTCAACGGCCAGCGCGGCGTCAAGTACGACCAGGACCTGGTCTTCGGCCACGGCGACCTGCTCAACGCGTTCGCCCTGGTCGACCTGCTGGAGCACGGCGGCCCCGGCGGCGCGCCCGCCTACGACGGCCCCCGGCACTTCGACTACAAGCCCTCGCGCACCGAGGACACGACCGGCGTCTGGGCGTCGGCGGAGGCGAACATGCGGACGTACCTCCTGCTCAAGGAGCGGGCGGCGGCCTTCCGAGCGGATCCGGAGGTGGCCGAGGCGCTGGCGGCCAGCCGGGTCGCCGACCTCGGCACGCCGACGCTGGCGGCGGGAGAGGGCCACGCCGACCTGCTCGCCGACCGTTCCGCGTTCGAGGAGTTCGACGTCGACGGGGCCGCCGCGCGGGGCTTCGGCTTCGTCCGGCTCAACCAGCTCGCCGTCGAGCACCTGCTCGGCGCGCGCTGAGGGCCGCCGGAGATGCCGCTCGTCGCGGGGGTCGACTCCTCGACCCAGTCCTGCAAGGTCGTCGTCCGGGACGCGGAGACCGGTGCCCTGCTCCGGCAGGGCCGGGCACCGCACCCGGACGGCACCGAGGTCGACCCGTCGGCGTGGTGGTCCGCGCTGGCCGCGGCGGTCGACGCCGCCGGCGGGCTGGCCGACGTCGCGGCGGTCTCCGTCGCCGGCCAGCAGCACGGCATGGTCTGCCTCGACGCGGCGGGTACCGTCGTCCGGCCCGCGCTGCTGTGGAACGACACCCGCTCCGCCGGGGCCGCCGCCGAGCTGGTCGAGGAGGCCGGCGGCGGGGCGGCCGGCCGCCGGTTCTGGGCGGACGCGGTCGGCAGCGTGCCCGTGGCCAGCTTCACCGCCACCAAGCTGCGCTGGCTGGCCCGGCACGAGCCGGAGCACGCGGCCCGGGTGGCGGCCGTCTGCCTGCCACACGACTGGCTGACCTGGCGGCTGGCCGGCGCGCCCGGCCTGGCGGCGCTGCGCACCGACCGGGGCGACGCCAGCGGCACCGGCTACTGGTCCCCGGCCACCGGCGACTACCGGCTCGACCTGCTGGAGCGCGCCTTCGGCCGGCGCCCGCACGTGCCGGCCGTGCTCGGCCCGGCGGAACCGGCCGGCGCGCTGCGCCCCGACGCCCTCCCGGCCGGCCCGGGACTCCCCGACGGGGCCGTGCTCGGCCCCGGCACGGGGGACAACGCCGCCGCCGCGCTCGGAGTCGGCGCGGGGCCGGGCGACGTGGTGCTCTCCATCGGCACCTCCGGCACCGTGTTCAGCGTCGCCGACACCCCCGCCGCCGACCCGACCGGCGCGGTCGCCGGTTTCGCCGACGCCACCGGCCGCTTCCTGCCGCTGGTCTGCACGCTCAACGCCGCCCGCGTGCTCGACGCCGCCGCGGCCCTGCTCCGGGTCGACCTGGAGGAGCTGGCCGCGCTGGCGCTCGCCGCCCCCGCCGGCGCGGACGGCCTGGTCGTGGTGCCCTACCTCGAGGGCGAGCGGACCCCGGACCGGCCGCTGGCCACCGGCGCGGTACACGGACTGACCCTGCGCACCTCGACCCCGGCCCACCTGGCCCGGGCCGCCGTCGAGGGCCTGCTCTGCGCCCTCGCCGACGGCCTCGACGCGCTTACCGCCCAGGGCGCCACGGTGCGCCGGGTGATCCTCGTCGGCGGGGGAGCCCGCTCGGTGGCGGTGCGCCGGATCGCGCCCGAGGTCCTCGGGGTGCCGGTGGTCGTCCCGCCGCCCGGGGAGTACGTCGCCGACGGCGCCGCCCGCCAGGCCGCCTGGGTCGCCCTGGGCGGCGCGGCGCCCCCCACCTGGCCGGTCCGGGACACCGAGGAGTACGCCGCCGCGCCCGTCCCCGCCGTCCGCGAGCGGTACGCCGCCGCCCGCGACCGCTTCCTCGACCGACTCGACCGCGCCCCGGCCGTCGAGGAGTAAACGACTGTACGGGCGCGCCCCGGCTCGCGATCATCGACGGATGCGAACCACCCCCCAAGCGGACGAGGCGCCGGTGACCGTCGGGACCGGCATCCCCTCGATGCTCCAGTACGACGACGCGGACACCCCCTGCGACGTCATCGACGCGCTGGTCCTGGCGGACTTCGTCACCGGCCGGCACCCGTGGTCGCACACGGTCCGGCTCTCCCGGGTGCGCCCCGACGCGCCCCTGACCGCCCCCGACGGGCGGCTGCTGCGTACGGCGGTGGAGAACCGGCAGCGGTCCCGCCTGCTCGCCGGCGACGGCTGGACGGCCCGGGTGGTCACCTGGAAGGGGCGGGGCGCCGAGGTGACCGTCACGGCCGTGACCGAGGAGATCGGCCGGGCGGCCCTCGACCGGATCGTCGACGGCGCCGCCGAACCGGAGGACCCGGGTGCCGGCCGGATCGGCTTCTGGCACCAGAACCCCCGCCGCGGCAGCCAGCGGGACGTGCGGTCGATCGCCGCGCCGGAGTGGGCGCAGATCCGGCCGAACTACGCCGCCGGGGCGCGCACCGCGCTCGACGCGCTGATGGCGACCACCCCGGAGCAACTCGCCGGCCGGTTGGTGCTCCTGCACGGAGCGCCCGGGACGGGGAAGACCACCGCCCTGCGCGCCCTCGCCCGGGCGTGGCGCGAGTGGTGCCAGGTCGACGCCGTGCTGGACCCGGACGTGCTCTTCGCGGACCCGGCGTACCTGTCGGAGGTGGCGGTCGGGGACGAGGACGGCGAGCCGGGCACGGGTCGCCGGTGGCGGCTGCTCATCCTGGAGGACTGCGACGAGCTGATCCGGGGCGAGGCGAAGCAGGCCGCCGGCCAGGCGCTGTCCCGGCTGCTCAACCTGACCGACGGGCTGCTCGGGCAGGGGCGCGACGTGCTCGTCGCCATCACCACGAACGAGGACCTGTCCCGGCTGCACCCGGCCGTGGTCCGCCCCGGGCGCTGCCTGGCCCGGATCGAGGTGGGCCCGCTGTCGTACGAGGAGGCGACGGGTTGGCTGGGCACGTCGGCGGGGGTGCCGCCCCAGGGGGCCACCCTCGCCGAGCTGTACGCGCTGCGTGCGGGCACGCCGGCCACGCCCGCGGCCCCGCCCGCGATCGGCGGCTACCTCTGAGCCGCCCGACCCGCCCGCGCGCCGTCACCCGCTCGTGACCTGACCCTGGTTGGCTGCCGCTCATGACCTTGATGAGGGGCGGGGCGGCGCGGGTCTGGGGCGGCTCGGCCGCGCACCGGTTCTACAGCGTCGTGGTCTTCGTGCTGCTCGCCTCGCTGGACAACGTGGCGATCGGCCTGGTGCCCCCGCTGTACGGGCCGATCGCCGACGCCTTCGACGTGCCGCGGCGGCTGCTCGGCCTGGTCACCGCCGTGAGCTTCCTGGCCAGCGCGGTGGCGGCGGTGGGCTGGGCGTACGTCGGCGACCGCGCGAACCGCAAGCCGCTGCTGATGGTCGGCACCCTGATCTGGGCGCTGGGCACCGGCGGCAGCGCGGTCGCGGCGAACTACCCCGCGTTCCTGGCCGCGCAACTGCTGGCGGCGGTCGGGCTGGGCGCCGTCGGGTCGGTCGGGTTCTCGGTCGTCACCGACCTGATCTCACCCCGCCGGCGGGGGCTGGTGATGAGCTTCTGGGGGCTGTCCCAGGGGGGCGGCACGCTGGCCGGCACGCTGGTCGGCGGGCTGCTCGGGGCGGCCGACTGGCGGCGGCCGTTCCTGGCGCTGACGGTGGTCGGCCTGCTGGCGACCGCCGCCTACCTGTTCACCTACGACATCCGCCGGGGCCAGAGCGAGCCGGAGTTGGCCGACGCGCTCGCCACCGGCGCCGAGTACGACTACCGGATCAGCCGGGCGGACCTGCCGAGGATCCTCGGCAGGCGGACGAACCGGTGGCTGATCCTGCAGGGCCTCACCGCACAGGCGGCCTTCGGGTCGCTGGTCTGGCTGCCCGTGCTCTTCGCCGAGCGGGCCGAGGACCAGGGCTACTCCGCCGCCACCGCCGTGGTGGTGGGCAGCGTCTTCGCCACCCTGTTCCAGCTCGGCGGGGTGCTCTCCATCGTCGGCGGGCTGGTCGGCGACGCCCTGCAACGCCGTACGCCGAGGGGGCGGGCGCTGGTCGCGGCGGTCGGCATCCTCGCGGCGCTGCCGTTCTACCTGGTGCTCTTCTTCGTGCCGATCCGCATCGACGTGCCCGACGGCGCCGGCGCGGGGACGGTGGTCCGGGCGGTGCTGGCCAGCGTGGTCACCGAGCCGACGGTCGGGCTGAGCCTGCTCACCGCCGTGGTGGCGTTGGCGCTGACCTCCGCGAACTCGCCGAACTGGTTCGCCCTGATCGCCGACGTCAACCCGCCCGAGCACCGGGGCACCGTCTACAGCCTCGGCAACCTGGTGAACGGCGTCGGACGGGCGGCCGGCAACGGGCTGGTCGGGGTCGCCTTCCACGGGCTGCGGGCGGCCTTCCCGCCGCCGCTGAACTACGCCGTCGGGCTGGCCGCCTTCCAGCTCTTCTTCATCCCGACCGGGATCATGTACTGGCTGGCGTCGCGGACCTCGCCGACCGACATCGCCGACGTCCACGACCTCCTGCACACCCGCGCCGAGCGGCTGTAAGGAAGGGCCCCTTGTTAACGCATAGCGTTAACAAGGGGCCCTTCCTTACAGCTCAGGCCGGCCGGACCCAGACCGTGACGTCGGTGGGGACGGCGCCGTCGGTGTCGAGCGGGGCGCTGGCGTGCACCAGTTCGGTGCCGGCCGGCAGCGGCACGGCGGCGTCGCCGAAGTTGGTCAGCACGGTCAGCCCGCCGTTGCGGAAGGAGAGCACCTCGTCGCCGCTGGCGAGCCACTCCAGCGGGCCCGCGCCGAGGTCGTGCTCGCGGCGTAGCCGCAGTGCCGTCCGGTACAGCTCGTACGTCGAGCCGGGCACGCCCCGCTGCCGGTCCAGGGCGTGCTCCGCCCAGACCGGCGGCTGCGGCAGCCAGCTCGCGTCGGTCGGCCCGAAGCCGTACGACGGGGCGTCGGCCTCCCACGGGATCGGCACCCGGCAGCCGTCCCGGCCCCGCTCGGTGTGCGCGCTGCGTACCCAGGTCGGGTCCTGCCGCGCCTCGTCGGGCATCGTGGTGTGCTCCGGCAGGCCCAGCTCCTCGCCCTGGTAGAGGTAGGCCGAGCCGGGCAGGGCGAGCATCAGCAGGGTGGCCGCCCGGGCCCGGCGCAGGCCGAGCGCGGCGTCCGGCTGCGGGTCGCCGATGCCGATGCCGTTGGGCCGCTTGCCGCCGACGGGCAACCCGAGCCGGGACGCGTGCCGGACCACGTCGTGGTTGGACAGCACCCAGGTGGTCGGGGCGCCGACCGCGTCGGTGGCCTCCAGCGAGCGGGTGATCACCGCGTACTGGGCGGGCGCGGTCCACGAGGCGAGCAGGTACTCGAAGTTGAACGCCTGGTGCATCTCGTCGGGGCGCACGTACCGGGCCAGCCGCTCGGCCGGCTCGACCCATGCCTCGGCGACCAGGATCCGCTCGCCCGGGTAGCCGTCCAGCAGCCGGCGCCACTCCCGGTAGATGTCGTGCACGCCGTCCTGGTCCCACATCGGCGGACGCGGCTTGTCGACCTCCCGCCCGGAGAGGATCTCCTGCGGCTCCTGCCAGTCGGCCAGGTCGGCCTGCTTGATCAGGCCGTGCGCCACGTCGACCCGGAAGCCGTCCACGCCCCGGTCCAGCCAGAACCGCAGCACGTCCAGGAACTCCGCCCGCACCTCGGGGTTGTCCCAGTTGAGGTCGGGCTGCCCGGTGTCGAACAGGTGCAGGTACCACTGGCCGGGTCGGCCGTCGGGGTCGGTGACCCGGGTCCAGGCCGGCCCGCCGAAGACGCTCTGCCAGTCGTTCGGCGGGCGGTCGCCGTCCGGTCCCAGGCCGTCCCGGAACACGTACCGGTCGCGTTCGGGGCTGCCCGGGGCGGCGGCGAGCGCCGCGGTGAACCAGCGGTGCGCCGACGACGTGTGGTTGGGCACCAGGTCGACGATCACCCGCAGCCCGCGCGAGTGCGCCTCGGCGATCAGCCGGTCCGCGTCGGCGAGGCCGCCGAAGAGCGGGTCGACGTCGCGGTAGTCGGCCACGTCGTAGCCGGCGTCGGCCTGCGGCGACGGATAGAACGGCGACAGCCAGACCGCGTCGACGCCCAGCTCGACGAGGTGGTCGAGGCGGGCGGTGATGCCGGGCAGGTCACCGATCCCGTCGCCGTCGGAGTCGGCGAAGGAGCGCGGATAGACCTGGTAGATGACGGCCCGCGTCCACCAACCGGTGGCCGCGTCGGTGGGCGTGTCCTGGTGTGTCGGGTTGCTGTTCAGGGCCTTCTCCCGTGTGTCGAGCCGTACGGTCGGGTGCGTGGTGCCGGGGATCGGCGGTCCCCGTCAGTGTGCCCGGGGCGGCGCGGTCGATTCCCGCACGATCAGTCGAGTGGGCAGGATCACGGGCGTTCCCGGCGGGTCGCCGGCTGCCCGGCGGGCCGGGGCGCGGCCCGCGCCCGCGTCGGGGCCGGGCGGCTCCGGTCGCCGGCCGACGAGCGGGTCGAGCAGCATCCGGGCGGCCAGCCGGCCCTGCTCCGCCGCGGGCTGGGCGATCGTGCTCAGGCCGACGACGCGGGCCAGGTCGTGGTCGTCGACGCCGATGACGCTGACGTCCTGCGGCACCCGCAGGCCGGCGTCCCGCAGTGCCGTCATCGCCCCCATCGCCATCTCGTCGCAGGCGGCGAAGATCGCCGTCGGCGCGTCGCCGCGGCGGAGCAGCTCCTCGGTGGCGCGCGTGCCGCCGTCGATGGTGAACTGCGACTCCACGTCCAGGTCCGGGTCCGGGGCGAGGCCGGCGTCGCGCAGCGCGTCCCGGTAGCCCCGCCGCCGGTCGAGGTGCGTGGTGAAGGCCAGCTCGTCCTCCGGGTCGCCGGAGATGTGCGCGATCCGGCGGTGGCCCAGGTCGAGCAGGTGGCGGGTGGCGGTCCGCGCGGCGTCCACGTCGTCGATGCGTACGCAGGGCCAGCCCGGCACGACCGAGCCGGAGCTGACGGTCACCCCGGGCAGCGCCAGCTTCGTCAGGGCGATCAGGTCGGCGGGGCGCAGCGGCGTGGCGACCAGCATGATCGCGTCCACCCGCTTGTGCAGGTTGGCGGCGCTCAGCACCCGCTGGCGGGTCTGCTCCCGCCCGCCGAGGTTGTGCAGCAGCAGGTCGTAGCCCGACTGGTGGAGGAACTCCTCGACGGACTCCACGACGGTGGCGAAGAACCACCGGGTGATCCGCGGGACCACGACCGCGATGGCGCCGGTGCGCCCGCCGGCCAGCCGGGAGGCGCTCGGCGAGACGGCGTACTCCAGTTGCTCGGCCGCCGCGAGCACGCGCCGCCGGGTCGCGGCCGAGACCGTCGGGAGCCCACGCAGCGCCCGGGAGACGGTGGCCGTGGAGACCCCGGCCAGGCGTGCGACATCATCGATCTTCGTCACGGTACCCCCGCTTCGCGCCGGCTCCGCCGCCGCCGGTGTCCCGGCGGCGGCGGAGAGGCGTCAGCCCTTGACGCTGCCGGCGAGCAGGCCCCGCACGAAGTAGCGCTGGAGGGACAGGAAGACGATCAGCGGTACGACGATCGAGATGAACGCGCCGGCGGTGAGCCGCTGCCACTCGTTGCCCCGGGTGCCGGCCATCTCGGCCAGCCGGACGGTGAGCGGAGCGGTCTCGTTGCCGCCACCGGCGAAGATCAACGCCACCAGCAGGTCGTTCCAGACCCAGAGGAACTGGAAGATGCCGAACGCGGCCAGCGCCGGGGTGATCAGCGGCAGGACGATGGTGCGGAAGATCTTCGGGTGGGTGGCCCCGTCGACCCGGGCGGCCTCCATCAGGTCTCCCGGGAGCTGCGAGATGAAGTTGTGCAGCAGGAAGACCGCGAACGGCAGCGCGAAGCAGGTGTGCGCGAACCACACCTGCGCGAACTTCTGTTCGTCGACCAGGTCCCAGGCGGGCAGCACGGTGACCCCGCCGACGGTGACCCCGGTGGAGAAGAACTTCAGCAGCGGCACCAGCGCCATCTGCAGCGGCACGATCTGCAGCGCGAAGATCGCGATGTACACCCAGTCCCGCCCCCGGAAGTTGATCCAGGCCAGCGCGTACGCGGCCAGGGCCGCGAAGGCGAGCGGGAAGAGCACCGACGGGACGGTGATCGCCAGCGAGTTGATGAAGTAGCTGGCGAGCTGCCCGGACGACGAGGAACGCCCGAACAGCACCTCCTGGTAGTTCTCGAAGGTGAACTGCGGGTCGGTGAAGAAGGTCCACCACCCGCTGCTCTTGATCTGGTCCTCCGGCCGGAACGACGAGATGAACAGGCCGAAGGTCGGGATGGTCCAGAGCACCGCGATGACGATCGACACGAGGGTGGCGGTGCGGCTGTTCAGCCGCTTGCGCACCCGCGCGGCGGTGGTGGACGTGCGGCCGTCGGTCTTCTGGGTGCCGGCGGCGACGGTGGGCGTTGCGGTGGTCATCTCAGCCCTTCCGCTGCTGTCGGAGGTTGCGGATCTGGTAGATCACGATCGGCACCACCAGGACGAACAGGAAGACCGCCAGCGCCGAGCCCTGCCCGTTCTGGCCGTACCGGAACGCCTGGTTGTACATCTCGTTGGCGATCACACTGGTGTCGTAGTTGCCGTTGGTGGCCGTCCGGACGATGTCGAAGACCTTGAGCGTGGCGATCGACAGCGTCACCACGACCACGATCAGCGCCGGCCGGATGCTCGGCATGGTGATCTGCCAGAACATCTGCCACGGGGTGACCCCGTCGAGGCGGGCCGCCTCCACGATGTCGGCGGGGATGGCCTTGATGGCGGCGGAGAGCACCACCATGGCGAACCCGGCCTGGATCCACACCATGATCACGATCAGCAGCAGCGTGTTCAGCGGCGACTCCAGCAGCCACTGCTTCGGTTCGCCGCCGAGGCTCACCACGATCTGGTTGAGCAGGCCGATCTGCTCCTGCCCGTCGCCGCGGTAGGCGTACACGAACTTCCAGATGATGCTGGCGCCGACGAAGGAGATCGCCATCGGCAGGAAGATCAGTGACTTGGCGACCGCCTCGAACCGGGCCTTGTCCACCATGACCGCGTAGATCAGGCCGAACGCGGTGGCGACCAGCGGGACGAGGAGCACCCAGATCAGGGTGTTCAGCAGCACCCGGACGATCGAGTCCTCCGAGAACATCCAGCCGTAGTTGCGCAGCCCCACCCAGTCGTTGCTGCCCGCGTCCATGAAGGACAGCATCGTGGTGCGGATGGCCGGCACCACCAGCCCGACGGTCAGCAGCAGCAGCGTCGGCAGCAGGAAGAAGAGCGCGAACACGCCCTCGCGCGGCTTGCGCCGGCGGGGGAGCGGGGCGCCGCTCGCGGAGGCGGCGACGAGTTGCGCCTCCCGGCGGCGGGCGAACCAGGCCGGCACCACGTCGAGGAGCAGGAGCAGACCGCCCACCACCGCGACGAAAGCGATCAGCCCGTACATCAGCATGAGGAACTTTGGCTGTTCCTCCGCGAAGTCGAACTCCATCGACCCTCCCAGGTCTGGATCTGCCGGTGGGCCGGCCCGCGTCCGCGGACCGGCCCACCGTTCAGATCACTTCCAGCTGCTCTCGATGCCGTTCAGCACCGTCGCGGTGTCCTTGCCGTTGATCCAGTCGACCATGCCCTTCCAGAACGTCCCCGCGCCGACCGTGGCCGGCATCAGGTCGGAGCCGTCGAAGCGGAAGACCGAGCTCTTGTCCTGGAGGATCTGGACGGAGAGCTTGTCGATCGGGTTGGCGACGTTGGCCAGGTCGAGCTTGTTGTTCGCCGACACCCAGTCACCGATCTTGGCGCGGCTGTTGGCGTACTCGCCCGAGGCGAGGTAGGTCTGCACCGCCTGGACCTCGGGGCGGTCGGTGAAGGCCGCGACGAACTCGCCGCCGCCCAGCACCGGCTTGCCCTTCGCGGGGTCGATCGCCGGGAAGTAGAAGGCGAAGACGTCGCCGTCCTCGGCCACCTTGGTGCCCTTCGGCCACTGGTTCGCGTAGAAGGAGGCCTGCCGGTGCAGCGCGCACTTGCCGGTGGTGATCGGGAGGCCGGCCTCGCCGAAGGCGGTGGTGGCGATGCTCTTCACGCCGCCGTAGCCGCCGTTCATGTACTTCTCGTTCTTGAGGATCGTGCCGGCCTTGTCGACGGCCTCGGCGACCTTCGGGTCGTTGAACGGGATGCCGTGGGTGGTCCACTGGTCGTAGACCTCGGGGGTCTGCGTCCGCAGCATCACGTCCTCGATCCAGTCCGTGGCCGGCCAGCCGGTGGCGTCACCGGACTCGATGCCGGCGCACCACGGCTTGGTGCCGGTGGCGGCGATCTGGTCGCTGAGCTTGATCAGGTCGTCCCAGGTGGTCGGGACGGTCCAGCCCTTCTCCTTGAAGGTCTTCGGCGAGTACCACACGAACGACTTCACGTTCGAGCCGAGCGGGGCGCCGTAGAACTGGCCGTTGACGGTGCTGTACTTCAGCCAGTCGGCCGGGTAGTTCTCCTCCGCCATCTTCTTGGTGTCGGCGCCGACCGGCTTGAGCTTGCCCGCGTCGGCGAAGCGCTTGAGCAGACCCGGCTGCGGGATGAACGCGAGGTCGGGCGCGTTGCCGCCGTCGACCCGGACGCCGAGCTGCGCCTCGAACTCGGCGCTGCCCTCGTGGTCGATCTTGATGCCGGTGCAGTCCTCGAACTGCTTCCAGGACTCCGCCAGGCGGTCGGCCTCGATGTCCCGGATCGACGAGTAGATCGTGACCTTCTTGCCGTCGTTGTCGCCGTACTTCTCGTATGCGGCGCACTCCGCGGAACCCGCGGCGTCACTCTTCTTGTCGTTGCCGGTGCCGCAGGCGGTGACGCTCAGCGCCAGCCCCAGTACGCCGGCGATCGCGAGAGCCTGGCGTGATCTGGCAAACGCCATGCCGTTCTCCTTCCTTGCCGGCGCGTGGGGGATCGAACGCGCGCCGGTCCGATTTGGCATCAACACATGTAAGCGCTTGCATCCGACCCGGTCCACCCCAGACCGGACACGACCGAGTAACAATCCGGAAACCCCGTCGTTGCCGCGTGGGCGCGCTCCCATGACACGCGTCCGCATCTTTTCAGGAGTGGCGATTTCTGTCACGCTGGAGGTAGGTATAGAAGAATTTCAACATTGGAGGTTCTGGATGCGTAAGCGATGGCTCAGCCTGCTCGCGACCGGTCTGCTGGCCGTGGGCGCGCTGCTCCCGGCGGCCCCGGCGATGGCCGCGCCGACGTTCAAGGTGCCGTTCCCCTGCGGGCAGTCCTGGTCCGGCCAGACCCGGACCGGCCACAGCCCGGCGTACGCGATCGACTTCAACCGCACCGACGACCTCGGCGACCCGGTGGTCGCCAGCGCGCCGGGCACCGTCGACCGGGTCACGGACCTCGGCGGGACCAGCTACGGCAAGTACGTCCGGATCGACCACGGCGGCGGCTACAGCACCTACTACGCCCACCTCAACGGCTTCAACGTCTCCGTCGGGCAGACCGTCGGCTACGGGAAGGTGATCGGCTGGGTCGGCAGCACCGGCGGCTCCACCGGCCCGCACCTGCACTACGAGCAGCGGCTCAACGGCAACGACATCCAGGTCCGTTTCAACGGCGCGCTCGCCCTCTACTGGGGGACGAAGACCTACACCAGCGACAACGGCTGCGGCAGCACCACCGGCTCCGGCACGGTCAACACCAGCGGGACCCCGCTGACCGTCCGCTCCGGCCCCGGCACCGGCTACGAGGCGGTGGGCACCGTCGCCGACGGCACCCGGGTGACCATCTACTGCCAGACCAGCGGCACCACCGTCACCGGCACCTACGGCACCAGTTCGATCTGGGACCGGATCGGCAGCGGACGCTACATCGCCGACGCGTACGTCTACACCGGCCACGACGGCTACATCCCCAACGTGCCCCGCTGCTGAGCGCGGGACGGGGCCCCGGGCTGTCCCGGGGCCCCGTCATCCGGCCACACGGCCGGGAGCGGCCACCCGCGGACAGCACGGCGCCGGGGTCGTCGGGTCCGGATGCTCCCGTCGGGAGGACGGAGTTCCGGTCTCGACGACCCCGGCGGGTCCCGGTCGGCGGCGGACGGCCGCCACGTCAACTGAAGATGCTCACACCACCCGGCCCGACCAGCAGGCCCACCACGATGAGGACGATGCCCCACAGGATCTGCCGGCGGAACAGCGCGAGGATGCCGGCGACCACGAGTACGACTGCGAGAATCCAGAGAATCAGCTCCATGGTTGCTGGATACCCGAGCCGCCGACGCGGGAAACCTCCAGTTGATCGAGGTGGTCGCCCAGGTGGAAGACGCTGTAGGCCTGCTTGATCACGGGGTGGGCGACGTTGCGGACGCGTACCCCGCCCGGCGTGGTGCCCCGCTCGGTCCCGGCGTGCGCGTGCCCGTGCAGCGCCAGCGCGGTCGGTGCCGAGTCGATCGCCTGACCGAGTTGGTACGACCCCAGGAACGGGTAGATCTCCAGCGGCTCGCCGGCGAGCGTGTCCGGCACCGGCGAGTAGTGGGTGAGCGCCACCAGCACGTCGCAGTCGAGCCCCCGCAGCGCCGCGGCCAGCGCGTCCGCGCTCCCGGTGGTGGTCCGGACGAACGCCTTCATCTCCGGCTCGCCGAAGTCGCTGGCGCAGCGCCCGGCGAACCCGCCGCCGAACCCCTTCACCCCGGCGACGCCCAGCCGGCCGCCGGCGCACTCCAGCACGACGCCGTCGCCCTCCAGGACCCTGATCCCGGCGTCCTCCAGCACCGTGACCACCTGCGGCACCTGGTCGCACTGGTGGTCGTGGTTGCCGAGCACGGTCACCACCGGCACGCCCAGTCCGCCGAACTCGGTGGCCACGCACCGGGCCTCCGACTCCGTCCCGTGTCGGGTCAGGTCACCGGCGAGCAGCAGCACGTCGGCGTGCTCGGGCAGCTCCTCCAGCGCCGGCCGGAACCGGCCGACCACGTCCTCGTCCAGATGCACGTCACCCACGGCGGCGATCCGGATCACCATGGCACCTCCTCAGGGCAGTTGCTCGATCTCCGTGGGCGCCTGCGCGCGGATCACCCCGATGTCGCTGGTGATCGGCACGTCCGGGAAGCGCTCGGCCACCCGGCGCAGGATCTCCTCCCGCCGGTGCGGGCTCTCCACCTCGCCGTACAGCACGAGGCCGCGTTCCCGGCGGACCACGGTGATCCCCTGCTCGGCCACGTCCGGGTCCTCGGCGAGCAGCCGGTGTACCTCCGCCTCGACGTACTCGTCGGGCGGCCCGGTGGCGACGTCGCGGTGCTCGGTCACGGTGTCCCCTCTCCCTGCGGGGTGCCGGAGTACGGCACCACGTCCAGCCGGTCCAGCAGCACCAGGAACGCCTCCGCGTACGGCGAGTGCTGCGTCTCCTTGCGTACCCGTTCCCAGTCGATCTGCTCCCGCAACGAACGGGCGAGCGGCAGGCCCCGGGCGAAGTCGCAGTAGTGCTGCGAGAAGCTGAGCAGCTTGTGCACCATCAACTGGGTGGCCGAGAGCACCGGCATGTGGATCGCGTCGACCGGCCGGACCATCGTGTCGGCGAACGTCTCCTCGGTCACCGGCGTCTCGATGGGCCGGTGGATGAGGTCGACCATCCGCCCGTCGTCGAAGACCTTGACCAGCCAGTCCTCGGGCGGGCGCTCGGCCGTGAAACCCGCCGCGACCAGGGCCTCCAGGGCGCGTTCCACGTCGACCTCCCGGATGAGGAAGTCGACGTCGTGCTCGCTGGAGTGGCCGCCGTGGGCGTACACGGCGAAGCTGCCGCCGAGCGCGAAGGGAATCTCTTCCTGCTTGAGCACGGCGGCGACCTTCTTCAGCGTGTGCACCAGGCTCTCGTCCCCGCGCTCGGCCATTGGCGTCTCCCGTCGATGGTGGTAGGCGGCTGATCCAACTCCGGTACCCGGCATCCCGGGGGGCCACACCTGGCAGGAGGCGCGGGTGGGGTCAACCGGGAGCAGACGGTACAAATCTCCGGCAATGCGAGCGCGAGTCGGATAGCCTGTGCAGGGTGTCCAGATCACCGGAGGCACGGCGCGGCAGGGCCCGATTGCGCGCCGTCGCCCTGATCGGCATCGACGGCTCGGGCAAGACCACCCAGGCGCACCGGCTCGCCGACGCGCTCACCGCGGCGGGACACCCCGCCACCTATCACCGCAACGCGGGCGGGCGCCGCTGGCTCGGCCGCATCGCGCACCGCCTCGGCCGGCCGGACGCCCAGCGTCTCGTCGGGCGCGGCGGCCTGCTCGCCGTGGAGTCCGTGCTGCGCTGGCTCGCCATCGCCGCCGCCCTGCTCGGCTGCCTGGCCACGGGCCGGATCGCGGTCATGGACCGCTACTCCGCCTGCCAGTACGCGAGCATCCGCGCCCACGGGGGCCAGCGCTGGGAGCGGCTCGCCCGGGTGGGCTACCGGGTCTTTCCGCGGCCGCAGGTGACCTTCCTGCTGACCGTCGACCCGGCCGAGGCGTACCGGCGGATCGAGCAGCGCGGCACCGATCACGAGAGCATGCGCTACCTGACCGCCGCGGACGCCGCGTACCGGGCGCTGCCGGAGCATCCGACCTTCGTGGTGGTCGACGCCGGGCGCCCGCCGGAGGAGGTGTCCCGGCAGATCAGGGGCCACCTCGCCGGCTGGCTCGACGCCGCCGACGGGCGCGACGGCCCGTCCCACGCGGTGGCCGGCCCCGCCGTCGTGGCCGCGCCGGCCGTGGAGCCGGTCGCGGCGGGCCGCCTGGCCGGCTGACCCCGTCGGGCGCGACCGGCTGGTCGCGGGCGGACCGGGCCGGTCAGGCGCGGCCGTAGACCGGGATGCTCGCGCCACTGGTCGGCGCCGACTCGTCGGAGGCGAGGAAACGGACCACCGGCGCGATCTCGGCCGGCGTGACCCAGCGCGAGTGGTCGGCGGTGGGCTGGGCCGCGCGGTTCGCCGGGGTGTCGATGACGCTCGGCAGCACCGTGTTGCAGCGCACCCCGGCCGCCCGGTACTCCACGGCCACCGCGTTCGCGAAGGCGAGCACGGCTGCCTTGGCGGTCACGTAGCCGGCGGCGCCGGGGAAGGGGGCGACGGCCGCACGGGAGGACACGCAGACCACCGCGCCACCGCCGGCCGCGACCAGGCGCGGCAGCGCCGCCCGGGTCACCAGCCAGGTCGGTCGCAGGTTCACCGTCAGCATCCGGTCGAACTCCTCGACCGGGGTCTCGTGCACCAGCCCGCCGCCGGCGTACCCGCCGACGAGGTTGACCACCGCCCGCAGCGGCGCCGCGGGATCGTCGGCGGCCGCGGCGACCGCCCGCTCCGCGTCGGCCGGGTCGGTGAGGTCCGCGACCAGCCGGACCGGAGCGCCCGCCGCCGGCTCCGTCGCCGGCGGTCGCTCCCGCCCGGGTACGACCACCCGCCACCCCGCGTCGAGGAAGGCGGCCGTGACCGCCCCGCCCAGTCCGCCCGTTCCGCCGGTGACCAGCACACTGCGATCCGCCATGCGCCACACGCTAGTGCCGGCCCGGCCCCGGCGCCGCCCGCCGGGAGGTCGTCCCGGAGGCGTGGGGCGCCCGGGCCCGGGCGCCGCCGCGGTGACGGGGCGTCGCGGAAGGCGGAGAGGTGGCATGGTCTTTTCGGAGACGGTGGCCGACGGCGGCCGACCGGCAGGGCCGGGCCGCCCTCCCGGGGGAGGCGACGGCACCGGGGGAGTGGCACCCTGAGCAGATCCGGCGGTCCCGGCGGGCGGTGTTTTCCCCAACACGTGGAGTCATGGTTGACGCTCACGCCTCATGAAAGTAAGTTTCATCCGTGGCGAAGAGTCCGAAGATTTCTGCGAGTCACGAGCCGGGTGGACTGATCGTCCACATCAGCGGCCTGCTCCCGTCGTTGTCGCCGGCTGAGCAGCGGGTCGCCCGGCTGGTCGTCGCCGACCCGGCCGGCGCCGCGCGTCGGACCATCACCGACCTCGCCACCGCCGCCGAGACATCCGAGGCGACCGTCATCCGGTTCTGCCGGTCGGTCGGCATGGACGGCTACCCACAGCTGCGGATCCGGCTCGCCGCCGAGGCCGCCCGCCGGGTCGAGCCGCCGGACGCCCGGGTCGTCGGCGGTGACATCCCGCCCGGCGCCGACCTTGCCCAGATCATCGCCACCATAGCGTTCAACGACGCGCGCGCCGTCGAGGAGACGGCCGAGCAGCTCGACCCGGCGATCTGCGAGCAGGTCGTCGAGGCCATCGCGGGCGCGGGCCGGATCGACGTCTACGGTGCCGGCGCCAGCGGCTTCGTCGCCTCGGACTTCCAGCAGAAGCTGCACCGGATCGGCCGCACCGCCTTCTACTTCCCGGACGTGCACACCGCGCTGACGTCGGCCGCGCTGCTCGGTCGGGGTGACGTCGCGGTCGGCATCTCGCACACCGGCACCACCTCAGACGTGGTCGAGGTGCTGGAGCAGGCCCGGGCCCGGGGCGCCGCCACGGTGGCGCTGACCAACTTCCCCCGCTCGCCGATCACCGAGGTCGCCGACTTCGTGCTCACCACCGCGGCCCGCGAGACCACCTACCGTTCCGGCGCGATGGCGAGCCGGCTCGCCCAGCTCACCGTCGTCGACTGCCTCTTCGTCGGGGTGGCGGCGCGTAACCGGTCGCGGGCCCGCAAGGCCCTCGAGGCGACCGCGGAGGCAGTCCAGTCGCACCGGGTCGGCTCGGGACGGAGGCGGGCATGACGGCCGGCGCGGTGGAACCGCAGGACGTGACCACCCCGATGGCGGCCCGTCCGGTGATCCGGGTCGGCGCGCCGACGGAGCGGCGCAATCCACACAGCGTCGACCTCGACCTGATGTCGACGCGGGACGTGCTCTCGGTGATCAACGAGGCGGACCGGCGGGTGCCCGGCGCGGTCGCGGACGTCCTGGACGAGATCGCCGCGACGGTGGACCTGGCGGTGGCCGCGCTGCGCGGCGGGCACCGGGTGCACTACTTCGGCGCCGGCACCTCTGGCCGGCTCGGGGTGATCGACGCCGCCGAGCTCGCCCCCACCTTCAACTCGCCCCGGCACTGGTTCTGCGCGCACATCGCGGGCGGGCCGGAGGCCATGTGGCGGGCGGTCGAGGACGCCGAGGACGACGACCGGGGCGGGGCGGCCGAGGCCGCCGACTGCGTACGCGCCGGCGACCTCGTGGTCGGACTCGCCGCGAGCGGGCGCACGCCGTACGTCCTGGGGGCGCTCGCCGCGTCCCGGGCCAAGGGCGCCTCGACCGTGCTGCTCTGTGCCAACCCGGAGGCGGAGGCCGCCCGGTCGGTGGACGTCTTCATCGGCGTGGACACCGGACCCGAGGTCGTCACCGGGTCGACCCGGATGAAGGCGGGCACCGCGCAGAAGTTGGTGCTCAACACCTTCTCCACGGCAGTCATGGTGCGGCTCGGTCGGGTCTACTCGAACCTGATGATCGACATGGTGGCCACCAACGCCAAGCTCCGTGGCCGGATGATCTCGATCCTGATGGAGGCCACCGGCTGCTCCGAGGAGATCTGCCGGCGGGCCCTCGGCGAGGCCGACGGCGACATGAAGACCGCGCTGGTCTCGCTCGTCTCCGGGGCCGAGGTGTCGGCCGCGCGGGCCGCCCTCGCCCGCTCCGCCGACCAGGTCCGAGGCGCCCTGGCCCTGCTGGCCTCCTGACCGCGGCGCCCGCCGTCGCCCTCCGGCCCAGCCACGCCTCCATCCCGTCCCCGCGTCACCCCTGACCTCACCCGGCCGCCCGTACCAAGCCCGTTGCCCGAGTCACCCCGCACCTCGCCCGCCGCCACGTCACAGCGTCTCGCGTCGCCGGCCCACCCCCCGGGCAGCGCCGCACCGCCTCCCGTTCGCCCCTCCGTGCGAGCTGCGTCACGTGCCGGGCATAGATCCGGGGCGCGGATTGTTCATCGGGGGGTGGGGTATTACCACGGGCGTGGATGAACCGACCGGTCCACGGGCGCGTATCTGGCAGTGACCAGGATCGCAGCGCTGCGGTGAGCCGGGTCGCTGTGCCACCGGGGTGGGCGATGTTGCCATGGACCGGGGGCAAACGGCGACGCGTCGACCCGCCGACCCTGCGTGGTGCCCATCGGAGCGCCGCCACACGGGGTGCTGACAGCAAACGTGGACCGTGCTCTCAGCGGATTATCAGGCATTCGTGACACTTTCGACTCACGACATGGAATCCCCGACGCGTCTCATCTGTTGTGTAGGTGTCAGCACCGGTGGGCACAGCGGAAGTTACGGGGGAGGGCTGATGGACGTGGGGATGGCAAGGAACCGGGCAACCGGCGCGAGCGAGGGGACCGTGGGCAACGTGGACAAGAACATCGGCATGCGAACCGACGAGGTTGCCGAGGAGCGCGACCTGGTCGGCGTCTACCTTCACGAGATCTCCCGGACGCCACTGCTGGACGCCGCCAAGGAGGTCGACCTCTCCAAGGCCATCGAGGCCGGCCTCTACGCCGAGCACCTGCTCGGCGAGGACCGCGTCCCCGCCGGTGCCGACCGGGAAGACCTGGAGCGGCTGGTCGCCGAGGGTGAGCGGGCCAAGGACCTGTTCATCCGCGCCAACCTGCGGCTGGTCGTGTCGATCGCCCGCCGCTACGTCCGCTCGGGCATGCCCATGCTGGACCTGATCCAGGAGGGCAACACCGGCCTGGTGCGGGCGGTCGAGAAGTTCGACTACGAGCGCGGCTACAAGTTCTCCACCTACGCGACCTGGTGGATCCGTCAGGCCATCAGCCGGGCGATCGCGCAGCAGGAGCGCACGGTGCGCCTGCCGGTGCACCTGGTCGAGGACGTCAACCGGATGCGCAACGTGGCTCGGCAGCTCACCCGCGAGCTGGGCAGCGACCCGGAGCCGGAGCAGATCGCGGCGGCCCTCGGGGTCACCGTCGAGCGGGTCAACGAGCTGGTCCGCTGGTCGCAGGACACGGTGTCGCTGGACACCCCGGTCGGCGACGACGGCGACACCAACCTCGGTGACCTGGTGGCCGACAGCGACGCCCCGTCGCCGGAGGAGATCGTCCTCACCGGCCTGGAGCGGCAGCGGATCGAGGGCCTGCTCAACCACCTCGACGACCGGTCGGCCGGCATCATGCGGGCCCGCTACGGGCTGGAGGACGGCCGTGAGCACTCCCTCACCGAGGTGGCCTCGCGGTTCTCGCTCTCCCGGGAGCGGATCCGGCAGCTGGAGATCCAGGCGCTCGGCCGGCTCCGCGAGCTGGCCCGCGCGGAGGGGCTGCAGGCAGCCTGAGCTGGTAGGAATGACGGCGAACGGCCGGCGTCCGATAGGGGGACGCCGGCCGTTCGCCGTCTGCGGGTGCGGTCAGCGCACCCGGCCGTAGCCCTGGATGGGCATCAGGTTCATGCCCCGCTTGAGCACGTTGCGCCCCGCGCTCGGGGCGTCGATCACCTGGCCGCCGCCGACGTAGAGCGCGACGTGCCCGAGCCCTCGGTAGAAGACCAGGTCACCGGGGCGCAGCTCGCCCCTGCTGATGTGGGCGACCGCGCCCCACTGCATGCGGGCGTTGTGCGGCAGCGACTTCCCGGCCGCCCGCCAGGCCGCCGAGGTCAGGCCCGAGCAGTCGTAGCCGTTCGGTCCGTCGGCGCCCCAGACGTACGGCTTGCCGAGCGCGCCGTAGGCGTACCGGACGGCGACGCCGGCCCGGCCGGAGACCGCGGGAGCGCCGTCCGCGCTGTCGGGCCGGGCGGCCGGCTTCTCGGTGGCCCGGCCGTACGCCTGGCGGCGCAGCTCGTAGAGCTCGGCCAGGTCGCGCTCGATCCGCTTCTTCGCGGCGGTCAGCTCGCGGGCCTGGGCGGCCTGCCGACCGAGCGTGACGTCCAGCCGGGTCTTCTCGGCGAGCAGGCGGCGCTGGTCGTTGGTGAAGGTGGCGATGGTCTCCTGCCGCTGCCGGGTGAGCCGGTCGATCATGTGCAGCCGGTCCAGCACGGTGTCGGAGCCGCCGGGACGCAGCAGCGCCTCGGTGGTGGACAGGTGGCTGCCGGTCTTGTATGCGGTCACCGCCAGCTCGCCGACGTCCGCCCGGCTCCGCTCGGCCTGCTGCTCCAGCGGCCCGATCCGGTCCTGCACCCGGGTCACGGCGGCCTGGTTCGCCTTCATCTCCTCGCGGAGCTTGTTGTACGCCTCGACGACGTGCTCCAGCTCGGTGGAGGACTTCTCGATCCGCCGGGTCAGCTCGGCGGGTGTGGGTTCGGCCCGGGCCGGCACCGCGGGCGCGACCAGCGTGGCCGTCACCGCGGCGACCACCAGGGCGCGCAGCGTGTTCCTGAGGGACGACAAGAGCGGAAGGCTCCTCTCCCAGCACGCCGCCGCGGGCTGCTGAGGCCCTCGGCGACACCGGGCCGGTGCAGTCCTGGTGGACGGCGGTCGACCGGCCGGCCCGGACAACGTAACCCGGGGCAGGAGTCGTCCGCAGTTGAAGCCGGGGCGAATGTTGGCAAAGTGGCGGGGTGTGTCGGTCGCGCCGGCGCGCGTACGTGGCGGCGATCGTGCGCTGTCGCCGGACGGTGCCGCTGATTGTCGTCGATCGGGTGGTACGCGACTTTCGTCGTTCTGGGCGTATGCCGGCGGAGCCTGGGGCGCTATGACCGACAAGACGGACATGGAGGCCGCTACCCGGCGGCCTTGCCGCCGGCCGCCCGCCGGGGTGGGTGAAAAGCGCCGTATCGGCTGGCACGTGCGCCACACAATGAACCGCGGAGCCGGGAATCCCGTCGACCGGCATTGATGCGATCCGTCGGCGGGAGCCGACCCCGGCACTCAGCCGCGGGAGGTAGCGCAGTGAATCCTCAAGGCGCCACGACACGACAGACGCGGTCACCGGGGGCGACCGGCGGCCGGAACACTCTGCTCTATGCCCGACCCGGGATCATCGTGACCGTCGACCGGTTCACGGTCGGACGCAACAGTTGGCGGGTGACGGAACTGACCCACCTGGAGACCAGCCGCGGGCCGCACGACCGCGTCGCCGTCCGCGCCGTGGTGGTCACGGGCGCGATGCTCGGCGGCGTCGGGCTCCTGCTCGGCTTCACCGGCGGGCTGCAACGGCTCACCGCCGGGGCGTACCTCATCCTGGGCGCCGTCTTCCTGCTGCCGGTGCTGGTCGCGGTGGTGGGGGACCGGTGGCGACCGCCGGCGTACGAGCTGTGGGGCCGGCGGCGCGGCGAGCAGGTGCTGCTGTTCAGCAGCGACAACGAGCGGCAGTTCGGCCAGGTCACCCGGGCCCTGCGCCGGGCCCGGGAGATGAACCGGTACGGCGGCTGGGAGGATCCGCTCGCCTCCGTGGACCCGTGGCGGCCCCGCCGGTAGCTCGGCTCAGCCGGCCACCGGCTCCGGGGTGCGCTCGGCCCGGTCGGCGGTCACCCAGTCGCTGACCCGGCGCTCGGCGTAGAACGAGACGAACGGCACCGTGCCGGCCAGCATGACCAGGACCATCCGCTTCAGCGGCCAGCCGGCCCGGCGGGACAGGTCGAAGGCGGCCACCAGGTAGAGCATGTAGAGGAAGCCGTGCGCCTGGCCCACGGTCTCCACCAGGATCGGGTTGTCGAAGCCGTACTTCATCGGCATGCCGATGACGACCAGCAGGATCAGCGCCACGCCGACGATCCAGGCGATCACGCGGTACCGGGTCAGGGCTGCGCCCACCTTCGTCCGTCCTTCCGCGCCCGGCCTCAGCCGGGGTAGTCACCGGGCTTGGCGCCCGGGTTGTCGGTCAACCATTTCAGGTATCGGTTGTAGGCGGTGAGGTCCGCGTCCTCGCCGTCGGCGGCCGCCGCGGGCACGCGGGCGACCCGCACGGGGCGGCGTACGACCGGACGCGTCGGGGCGGCGGCCGGCCGCGACCCGGCGTCGGCCGGCCGCGACCCGGCGGCGGCCGACGGCTCGTCGGCCGGGGCCTGCGGGCCGCGCAGCGTGTGCCGGACCTCACGCCACCACACGAACACCACGAAGCCGGCGAAGATCGGCCACTCGATCGCGTAGCCCCAGCTGATCGCGTTGCCGGCGGCGGCCCGGCTGACCTGCCACCAGCCCAGCCCCAGGAACCCGACGACCAGCACGACCATGGCCACGTGGCGTGCGATCCACGCCGGGGTCCAGAGCCGCTTCATGGCATCGAGAGTACCGGGGCGGCCCGCGGTCTCCGACGCGGTGTCGTAGTGCGGGGGATGGTTTGGTGCCACCCGGTGTGGGCATCCGTTTAGACGCCAGCCCAAAACGACCAGGGGGGCGATGATGACCGGATCGATACGGCAGGACGAGTTCGGGAGCCCGGAGCAGCGGATGCCCGCGTGGGACGGCGACCACGTCCACGACATGGCCTCCGGCGAGGCGGACGTCGACGGCGAGCTGCTCGGCGTCGACCCGGCCGAGCTGGGAGACGAGGACCTGATCCGCGAGATGCACAGCCTGCACCGCACCCGGCTGGACACCTTGCGGCACGCGGCCGACTCCGCGCTCGCCAACCACCTGCGGCGCACGGCCGAACTGGAGACCGAGTACCTCGCCCGGCACCCCGGGCGAGAGGTGGACCCCAGCCGCCTGCGGGAGGCGTGATGGCGCACGCCGAGCGCGGGATGTCCGCGCCCCCGGAGGTGGTGTTCAACACCGCTACCGACCCCGACCGGGCGTCGGCCTGGCTGCCCGACCCGCTGCGCGGCGACGGCAGCCCGGCGGAGGAGGTCAGCGCGGAGGAACTGCGGGCCCGGTGGAGCGCCGCCGGGGACTGGTGCGCCGAGATCCGGGTGGACCCGGCCCTGGCGGGCGGCGCCCGGACGCGGCTCGACCTGACCGGCGGGCCGGACGCCGGCCGGATGGCCGAGGAGGCGCTGGACAGCCTCGCCCGCGAGGTGGCCGACAACCTGCAGGCCGGCTGAGCCGGGCCGGCCGACCCGAGGACCGAGGGAGACCGGGGTGACCGACGTGAAGGAGAAGGTGGCGCGGTTACGCCGGGCGTACGCGCCGCACGAGCACCGGCCGCTCGGCGGCTATCTGGTGTCGATGGGTGCCTACGCCGCGGTGACCGGGGCGCTCGCGGGGCTGGTCAGGGCGACCGGCCAGCACGTGCCCGAGCGTCCCGCCACGGCCGACGTGGTGCTGCTCGGCATCGCGACGCACAAGCTCAGCCGGCTGCTGGCCAAGGACGCGGTCACCAGCCCCCTGCGGGCGCCGTTCACCCGCTACGACCGGCCGATCGGCAGCGGCGAGGTGATGGAGCAGGTCCGCGACCAGGGCAGCGGCACCCGTCACGCGATAGGGGAGCTGTTGAGCTGCCCGTTCTGTCTCGCCGTCTGGGTCGCCACCGGGCTCACCGGCGGGCTCGTGCTCTCGCCCCGGCTGACCCGGCTGGTCGCGACCGCGCTGAGCGCCGTGGCCGCCTCGGACTTCCTCCAGATGGCGTACGCGATGGCGCAGCGGGCCGCCGAGGGCCCCGGGCACGACGACTGAGCACGCGAGGAGGCGGAGACGTCCCGGAGGGGGCCGGCGGTGTGCCGGCCCCCTCCGCGATGTCCCGCCCCACCGGTCGGGCCTGCTGGTGCCCCGGTCACGTCGGGGTCGTGCCGTGGTCCTCGCCGGCCCAGCCCCGGGACGCCTCCGGCTCCCGCTCGTCCTCGTCCGCGCCGGTGATGACCTCACGGTCGACGGCGGTCCTGTCGTGCTCGCTGGCGAAGTCGGGTTCCGGCAGGGTGTCCGTGCCCTCGGGGGGTTGACCGAGCGCCGGCAGCTTCCTGTGCTGCTCCTCGTGGTGGGACATCTCGCTCTCCTCACTCCTCGTCGGCCGCCCGTGCCGGGAGGCTGCCGGCCCGCCGTGACGCCACGAGCCGGCCGTACGGGCTGCCGGGGTCGTCAGGTGACCGATCCGCCGAGCAGGTCGGCCGCCTCGTCGACCGCGTACTCGCCCTCGGGCAGCGCGGCGATCCGGGTGAGGAGCTGCGCGGGAAGCTCCGCGGAGACGGCGCGGCGGTAGATGTCCGCCTGGCTGATCCGTTCCTGGCCGCGGTAGAGGTCCTCGAGCAGGTCGTCGAGGCGCCGGATGTCCGGCTCCTCCGCCGCCTCGGTCGGGGGCGCTTCGGTCACGGGTGCGTCGTCGGTCACGTCGGCTCAGCTACCCGCGACCGAATCGGTCAAACGTCACCACGCCGGCCGGCCCGCGCGCCGGACCTGCCGGGCACGGCCAGTCGGGGCAACCGGTGGCGCCCGGTCCCGGACGACTCCCCGGCGCGGGACGTTGGGGGTGTGACGGCGGTCATGGTCGGGGCCGGAACACCGGAGGCGGGGGGCCGGTTGAGTGAGGTGTCGGTGTGTCCAGCGTCCCCGGGCCTCACCCATATTGCCCTCGCGGAGTTCCGTCCGGCTGGAGCCGCGTCGCGCCACTCGCCGAGAGGCGACCTGCACACCGACGCCAGCGCCGCCCCCGAGCCCACAAGGCCCGGGGGCGGCGCTGTCCTTTCTGCCTCTCCCCGGCGTCGACCACGGGATCGGCGGCGAGGTGGATCTCCTCGACTGCCGCCGACCTCGTGATCAACGTCAGGTGGGTGGGTCAGGCGGGAGTGGGGGCGGGGGTGCGGCGGCGGGTGCGGACGGCGGCAGCCAGGTGGGTCAGGACCTCCTCTGTGGTCTCCCAGCCGATGCACGCGTCGGTGACCGACTGGCCGTAGGTCAGCTCGCGGGTCGGGTCGAGGTCCTGGCGGCCGGGGAGCAGGAAGCTCTCCAGCATGATCCCGACGATGCCGCGCTGCCCGGCGTCGAGCTGGGCGGCCACGTCGGCCGCCACCCTGGGCTGGTTGCGGTGGTCCTTGCCGCTGTTGGCGTGGCTCGCGTCGACGACCAGGCGCTCGGGCAGCCCGGCCGCCCGCAGCAGCTCCAGCGCGCCGGCGACCGACTCGGCGTCGTAGTTGGGCCGGCCGCCCCCGCCGCGCAGCACGAGGTGTCCGTCGGCGTTGCCCCGGGTGTGCAGGATCGCCGGGGTGCCGGAGACGTCGATGCCGGGGAAGACGTGCGGCACGCCGGCGGCGCGGATCGCGTCCACGGCCGTGCCGATGCTGCCGTCGGGGCGGTTCTTCATGCCGATCGGCATCGACAGGCCGGAGGCGAGCTGCCGGTGCACCTGGCTCTCCACCGTCCGCGCGCCGATCGCGCCCCACGCCACCGTGTCCGCGATGTACTGCGGGGTGATCGGGTCGAGGAACTCGCAGCCCACCGGCAGGCCGAGGCGCAGCACGTCGAGCAGGAGCGCCCGGGCCGTACGCAGGCCGGTGTTGACGTCACCGGAGCCGTCCAGCCCCGGGTCGTTGATCAGGCCCTTCCAGCCGACCGTCGAGCGCGGCTTCTCGAAGTAGACCCGCATCACCACCAGCAGGTCGTCGGAGACCCGGTCGGCGGCGACGCGCAGCCGGTGCGCGTAGTCGAGCGCGGCGGCCGGGTCGTGCACCGAGCACGGGCCGACCACCACCAGCAGGCGGTCGTCGGCGCGGTCCAGCACCCGGCCGACGGCGCGCCGACCGGCCAGCACGGCCGAGGCGAGCGTGTCGTCCAGGGGTAGCTCGTGGTGCAGCAGGGCCGGGGTGGTCAGCGGCACGACACGGTCGATCCGCTGATCGCTGACCCGATCGGTCTCCGGGGTCGTCACGGTGGGCATCCTTCCGCCGACCGTGCCCCGGGGCCGGTGCCCGGGTACGAGCCGGCTGCTCGTACGCAAAAGGGCAGGAACGAAAGCTCCTGCCCGGCCGGCTCGATGGCGGTGACGTCAGATCATGGTGAAGTCACCGGCGTGCGAGCCGGCTGCCTAAACCATCGATACGAACGCGTCACGCCGCCCAGCGTACCCGACGGCCCGGGAAGGTCCACCCGGTCGTCGGGAAACACTCGCCTCACGTTCACCTCCATCGATGTCTCCAGCGGTAACTTCATCGACACCGACCGCTGTTCATCCGGAGGTTCCGATGGATCGTCGTACCGTCCTGCGCGCCACCGTCGCCGGCGGCGCCGCCGCCTTCTCCGGCAGCCTCTGGGCGGGTGCCGCCGCCCTGGCCGCCCCGGCCCAGCCCGGCACCAGCCCGTACGGGCCGCTCGGCGCCGCCGACGCCCGGGGCATCCAGCTCCCCGCCGGCTTCACCAGCCGGGTCGTCGCGCGCTCCCGGCAGGCGGTGGCCGGCACGGCGTACACGTGGCACGACGCGCCCGACGGCGGCGCGTGCTTCGCCGCCGGCACGGGCTGGATCTACGTCTCGAACTCTGAGATCTCCACCACCGGCGGGGCCTCCGCGGTGCGCTTCGACGCCGACGGGAGCATCGCCTCCGCGTACCGCATCCTGTCGAACACCAACCGCAACTGCGCGGGCGGCGCGACCCCGTGGGGGACCTGGCTCTCCGGGGAGGAGGTCAGTCGGGGGTACGTCTACGAGACGTACCCGCAGGGCGGCCGGGCCGGGGTGCGGCGGGCGGCGATGGGCCGGTTCACCCACGAGGCCGCCGCCTGTGACCCGGACCGCCGGGTCGTCTACCTCACCGAGGACGAGACGAGTGGCTGCTTCTACCGGTTCCGGCCGACCACCTGGGGCGACCTCTCCGCCGGCACGCTGGAGGTGCTGGTCGCCGGCACGGGCACCAGCGGCCCGGTGAGCTGGGCGCGGGTGCCCGACCCGGACGGCTCGCCCACCTACACCCGCAACCAGGTCTCCGGGGCGAAGAAGTTCAACGGCGGCGAGGGCTGCTGGTACGCCGACGGCACCTGCTGGTTCACCACCAAGGGCGACAACCGGGTCTGGGCCTACGACGCCGTCAACCAGCGCATCGACCTGGCGTACGACGACTCGCTGGTCTCGGGGACGGCGCCGCTGACCGGGGTCGACAACATCACCGGCACCGCCGGCGGGGACCTCTACGTCGCCGAGGACGGCGGCAACATGGAGATCAACATCATCACGCCGGCCGGGGTGGTCGCCCCCTTCCTGCGGATCACCGGCCAGTCCTCGTCGGAGATCTGCGGACCGGCGTTCTCGCCGGACGGCACCCGCCTCTACTTCTCGTCGCAGCGCGGCACCTCCGGCTCCTCCTCCGGCGGCATCACCTACGAGGTGCGCGGCCCGTTCCGTTCCTGAGCGCGGCCCGCCCGCCGCCGCGCAACGGTCGCGCCCGGCCGGCGGTGACCCCGCGACGGGGGGAGGTCACCGCCGGTCGGGCGCGATCACGTGGGCGTGCCCGTCCACCCGGCGGGGTATGTGGGCGGGCATGAGTGACGAGCAGAGCGACCAGGAACGGGTCGAGTCCCGCGCGCACCTGCTGCCCGAGGAGGCGGCCGTCGGCAGCGAGGACCCGCAGGCACAGGCCGAGGTCATCCTCGAGGAGTCGGACATCCGGGAGGAGGACCGCAACGCCGCGCCGGACACCGTGCTGGAGCGGCGTACCTCCGATCAGACGGTGACCCCCGCCGAGCCCCCCGACTGAGGCACGGCGCCGCGTGCCCGCTGCGAGGCCGGGTAGGTGTGCTCCCGCAGCCAGGCGACGGGGCCTGCCGCCCGCAGCCCCGGCGGCAGGTTGCCGACCGGGTCGAAGGCCAGCGCGGCGTCCTCCCCGGCGCTGAGCTGCCCGCCGAGGGTGACCTGCCCGAACGGCCGCCACGGCCCGACCGCGGACGCGACCGCCAGCACCAGGCGCGGCGCGTCCGTCCGGGCCGCGGCGGCCACCTCGGCCAGGCTGCGACCCAGATCGGGCGACTCCGGGTCGGCCAGCGCGGCCAGGAGGAGCCGGCGCCCGCCCGCCCGGAACGACATGATCGTGCTGTACGTCCCGGCGAAGCGCCGCCGCGGCAGCGGTAGGTGCCGCAGCACCGGCGCGGCCCCGCTGGAGCTGACCAGCAGGTCGAACGGCTGCCCGGCGTCCCGGTGCAGCCGCACGGCCAGCCCCAGCACGTCCGGCCAACTGCCCGGCGTGGGCACGCCCTTGGAGAGGCGGACGGTCGCCCGGAAGCGCCCCGGGTCGTCCAGCAGCGGCACCCCGGCCGGCGGTCCCGGCGTACCCCAGACGGTCACCTCGCCGGCGAAGGAACGGCCCGCCGGGTGCAGCAGGCGGCCCCGGCGGAGCCGGGTCAGGGCTGCGGTCGCGCGGTCGACCGCGACGGCGGCGCGGTCGGTCACGGTGGCGGCAGGCGGCATCCTCCCCCGGTACCCGGCCGCCGACGGTCGATGCCTCGTCCCGGGCGGCGCGTCCCCTTCCGGCCCGCCCGATCGGATAGCGTCGTGCCATGCCCGACAGCGGTTACCCCTGGCCCATCGAGACGACCCGACTGGACAACGGCCTGCGCGTGGTGGTGAGCGAGGACCGCACCGCCCCCGCGGTCGCCGTGAACCTCTGGTACGACGTCGGCTCCCGCCACGAGCCCACGGGGCAGACGGGCTTCGCCCACCTCTTCGAGCACCTGATGTTCGAGGGCTCGGTCAACGTGGCGAAGACCGAGCACATGAAGCTGGTGCAGGGCTCGGGCGGCTCCCTCAACGCCACCACCAACCCGGACCGCACCAACTACTTCGAGACCGTCCCGGCCGAGCACCTCGAACTGGCGCTCTGGCTGGAGGCGGACCGGATGGGCGGCCTGGTCCCGGCGCTGACCCAGGAGACGCTGGACAACCAGCGTGACGTGGTGAAGAACGAGCGGCGCCAGCGCTACGAGAACGTCCCGTACGGCGACGCCTGGCTGCGGCTGCTGCCGCTGCTCTACCCGCCCGGGCACCCGTACCACCACGCCACGATCGGGTCGATGGCCGACCTGAACGCCGCCGACCTGGCCACCTTCCAGGCGTTCCACCGGACGTACTACGCGCCCAACAACGCCGTGCTGACCGTGGCGGGCGACGCCCCGGCCGCCGAGGTCTTCGCGCTGGCCGACAAGTACTTCGGCGCGATCCCGCCCCGCGAGGACATCCCGTCCGCGCCCGACGGCCGGACGGTCCCGGCCACCGGGCGGCCCGCCGTGGAGACGGTCACCGGCGACGTCCCGGCGCCCCGCGTCTACGTCGCGCACCGCACCCACCCCTTCGGCAGCCCCGGCTACGACGTGGTGACCGTGCTCGCCACGGTGCTGGGCAGCGGTCGCGGCAGCCGGCTCTACCAGCGCCTCGCCGACGGGGAGCGGATCGCCCAGCCGGACCTCGTCGGGGCGTACGGGGTGGACCTGGCGCACGCCCCCGCGCCGATGATCGCCACCGCCACGGCCCGCCCCGGGGTGAGCGGCGAGCGACTGGCCGCCGGGCTGGCCGAGGTGGTCGACGAGCTGGCCACCGTGCCGGTCACCACCGCCGAGCTGGACCGGGCCAAGTCCCTGCTCAGCACCATGTGGTGGCGGCAGATGTCGACGGTGGAGGGCCGGGCGGACACGCTCGGGCGCTACACCACCCAGTTCGGCGACCCGGCGAAGGCCGCGGAGCGGCTGCCGGCCTGGCTCGCGGTGACCGCCGAGCAGATCGCCGAGGCCGCCGCCGAGGTGCTCGCCGCCGACGACCGGGTGACCCTGACCTACCTGCCCGAGGAGAAGCCCTGATGACGCTGATCACCGACCGACCCGGGCCGGGCGTCGCCCGCCCCTACCGGTTCCCGCAGGTGGTCCGCCGCGCGGTGGCCGGCGGCCAGGTCGTCGCCGCGCACCTGCCCGGGCAGAACCTGGCCGTGGCGCTGCTGCTGCTCGACGCGGGCGCCGGGCGCGAGCCGACCGGCAAGGAAGGGCTCGGCGGTGTGCTCGCCAAGGCCCTGGAGGAGGGGACCGCGCAGCGCGACGCGACCGCGTACGCCCTGGCGATCGAGGCGCTCGGCACCGAGCTGGTGACCGGGCTGGACTGGGACTCCTTCCAGGTCAGCGTGCAGGTGCCGGTGGAGCGGCTGCACGCCGCCGTGGAACTGCTCGCCGAGGCGGTCCGCACCCCGAAGCTGGATCCGGAGGACGTCCGGCGCGTCCGCGACGACGAGGCGACCGCGCTGCGGATGGACTGGGCCAACCCCGGCCCCCGCGCCGACGCGGCGCTGCGCGCGGACCTGTTCGGCGCCCAGAACCGCTGGGGTCGCCCCATGTACGGCGACCCGGACTCGGTCGCCGGGCTGGACGTCGAGGACGTCACCGTCTTCCACTCCGAGTGGTTCATCCGCCCCGGCACCCTGGTCGTCGCCGGCGACCTGGACCGGCTCGACCTGGACGCGCTGGGCGCGGCGGCGTTCGCCGGCACCGGCGGCGGTCCGGTCGACCGGGGCGCCCCGATCGAGGTGCCGACCCGCCCCGGCCGGCGGATCATCCTGGTGGACCGCCCCGGCTCGGTGCAGTCCACGCTGCGGCTGGGCCACCCGTCGCCGCACCGCGCCCACCCCGACCACGTGCCGATGGCCCTCGCCGGCACGGTGCTCGGCGGGGCGTTCACCTCCCGGCTCAACCACCTGATCCGCGAGGTGCACGGCTACACGTACGGCATCCGGGGCGACTTCGCCTCGTCCCGGCGGTTCGGCCGGTTCGCGGTCAGCTCCGGCGTGCAGACGGCCGTCACCGCGCCGGCGCTCGTCGAGGCGGTCGGCGAGATCACCCGTACGCAGGAGACCGGGGTGACCGAGGAGGAGCTGGCGGTGGCGCGCTTCTGGCGGGCCGGGCAGCTCTCGGTCGAGTTGCAGAGCCCCCGGGCGATCGCCTCCGCGCTGACCACCCTGGTCGTGCACGACCTGCCGGACGACTACCACGCCCGGCTGCGGGAGTCGCTGCTCGCCGCCGACGTGACGCAGGTCTCCGCGGCAGCCGCCACCCACCTGCGCCCGGAGGCGCTCACCCTGGTGGTGGAGGGCGACGCCGCGGTGATCCGCGACGAGCTGGTCGCCACCGGCCTGGGCGAGGTCGTCGACGCCGCCCCCTGACCGCTGCCCCCGGCCCGGGGGTGGCCCGCGATGTGATGTCGGTCGCGGTCGGGGCGGGGCGGGTGCTCCGACACGGGCCGGTCGGCCGGCGGCAATGCTCCGGCGGGGCGGGGTCGGGACCCCGGATCTTCTCGCCGCGGGTGCGATCGGGCGGTGACGTTCCGGGCGGGTGGCCGCCCCGGGCGCGCCTCGGCTGCCGCCCGGCCCGGCGTGACGTCCGTCCGCGCGGTGGGAAAGCGTTCCCGGCCGCGGGCCCGGGCTGGGTAGCCTCGCGGGCATGAGGATCGGCATTGTGGGGGCCACCGGCCAGGTCGGTGGCGTGATGCGGCAGGTGCTGGCGGAGCGGGAGTTCCCGGCGGAGCAGGTGCGGTTGTTCGCCTCGGCGCGGTCGGCCGGGCGCACCCTGCCCTTCCGGGGCGGCGAGGTGACGGTGGAGGACGCGGCCACCGCCGACTACGCCGGGCTCGACATCGTGCTCTTCTCGGCCGGCAAGGGCACCGCCAAGGAGTTGGCGCCCCGGGTCGCCGCGGCCGGTGCCGTCGTCATCGACAACTCCTCGGCGTTCCGGACGGACCCGCAGGTGCCGCTGGTCGTCGCCGAGGTCAACCCGCACGCCGCCGCCGTACGCCCCAAGGGGATCATCGCCAACCCCAACTGCACCACGATGGCCGCGATGCCGGTGCTGCGCCCGCTGCACGCCGAGGCGGAGCTGGTCGGCCTGGTCGTCTCGACCTACCAGGCGGTCTCCGGCGCCGGCCTGGCCGGCGTGGCCGAGCTGGACGAGCAGGTCCGCAAGGTCGCCGAGCACGCCACCGGGCTCGCCTTCGACGGCGCGGCGGTGGAGTTCCCCGCCCCCCGCTCGTTCGCGCGGCCCATCGCGTTCAACGTGCTCCCGCTCGCCGGCTCGATCGTCGACGACGGCTCCTTCGAGACCGACGAGGAGCAGAAGCTGCGCAACGAGAGCCGCAAGATCCTGGAGATCCCCGGGCTGAAGGTCTCCGGCACCTGCGTCCGGGTGCCCGTCTTCACCGGCCACTCGCTCCAGATCAACGCCCGGTTCGCCCGTCCGGTCACCCCGCAGCGGGCCCGCGAGCTGCTCGACGGCGCGCCCGGCGTGGCGCTGAGCGACGTGCCGACGCCGCTGCAGGCCGCCGGTCAGGATCCGACCTACGTCGGCCGGATCCGCGCCGACGAGACCGTCGAGCACGGGCTCGCCCTGTTCTGTTCCAACGACAACCTGCGCAAGGGCGCCGCGCTCAACGCGGTGCAGATCGCCGAGCTGGTCGCCGCCGAGCGCCGCTGACCGACGCACGTACGACGGGCCCCGCCGACCTCGGCGGGGCCCGTCGTGTGGGCGCCCCTGGGGCGTACGCCGTGGTTCGATGGGGGCATCGGGACGGTCGAGCGGGAGGATGCCGTGGCGGACGACGAGACCCGGCGGGCGTTGACGGACCTGATCGCCGGTCACCGGCTCGGGGTGCTGGCCACCCTCAGACGGGACGGCCGGCCGCAACTGTCCACCGTCATCTACGCCTTCGACCCCGCGTCGGCGGTCATCCGGGTCTCGGTGACCGACGGCCGGGCGAAGACGGCCAACCTGCGCCGGGATCCCCGGGCCAGCTTCCACGTCAGTAGCGACGACGGCTGGGCGTACGCGGTGGCGGAGGCGCGCGCCGAGCTGACGCCGGTGGCCGCCGACCCGGACGACGCGACCGTGGCGGAGCTGGTCCACCTCTACCGGACGGTGCAGGGCGAGCACCCGGACTGGGCCGACTACCGGCGGGCGATGGTCGCCGAGCGCCGCCTCGTGCTCCGGCTGCACGTCGAACGCCTCTACGGCGCCCCGCCGCACGGCTGAGCCCGCCCGGGCGGCGGCCCGGGACGACATCGCGGACCTCCCGTTCGTCGTCGGTCGTCCGGCGCGGCGGCCGGGCCGGGCACCGGGGGCCTCCTCGGATCGTGTTCGCGTTACCCCGCTCGGCCGGCGGGTAGACGGCCTGTGCCGACACCGAGAGGGGAGCACCATGACAACGGTCGGAGAGTTCATGACGACCCGGTTGGTGACGATGGACGGCAACGACACGCTGACCGCCGCGGCGCAGGAGATGCGCGACAGCGCCATCGGCGACGTGGTGGTGACCGACGGCGACGATGTCATCGGCATCGTGACGGACCGGGACATCACGGTCCGGGGCGTGGCGGAGAACATGGACCCGAACACGACCCCGCTCAACCGGATCACCTCCAAGGACGTGATCACGGTGAGCCAGTACGACGACGCGGTGGCCGCCGCCGACCTGATGCGGACCTACGCCGTGCGCCGGCTGCCGGTCATCGACAACGGGCGGCTGGTGGGCCTGGTCTCGATGGGTGACCTCGCCGTGGAGCGGGAACCGCAGTCGGTGCTCGCCGACATCAGCGCCGACGAACCGAACAACTGACTGTCCGCCGCGGCGCGCCGGCTCCCGTCCCGGGGGCCGGCGTCGCGGTCCGCGCGGGCGGCGGGCGGGCCAGCCCGGCAGCGGCGCGAGCGTCGCCGCCCGCCCCGACACCTCCAGGCGTACGCCCCCGGCCAGGCCGGCCTGCTGGAAGAGCGACCCGGAGACGTGCCGGGCGCCGCACGGGCCGCAGTCGTACGTCAGCTCGGCTGGCACCCGGTCGCTCACCGCGCGGCTCGCCTCGCCGCGGGCCGTCGGTGCCGTCACCACCTCGGCGAACGCGCGCGCCGCGGCCTCGAACGCGGCACCGACCTCCGCTCCCGACCCGCCCTGCCGGGAGGCTACCGCGCGGGTACGACCCCGGCGGCGCACCCGCCTCACCCGATCCGGGCGAGGTTGACCCGGCACGGGACGGGGACCCCGTTCGGGACATGACCGACGGGGAGGAGAGGACCCGATGGTGGACGCGACGACGAGGTTCTTCGAGGACCTCGACCGGCGGGAGTACGAGCCCCTGCTGGACAAGTCCTCCGGGACCCTGCGCCTGGACCTGCACGAGGGGGCGCAGACGACGCACTGGCTGGTGCGGATAGACCGGGGCCGGGTCCGGGTGAGCCAGGAGGACCAGGACGCCGACACGGTGGTTGGCACCACCCCGGCGCTCTTCGAGGACCTCGCCACCGGGCGGGAGGACGGGATCGCGGCGCTGCTGCGGGGCGACCTGACGGTGTCGGGGCAACTCCGGCTGCTGGTGCAGTTGGAGCGGCTCTTCCCCGGCCACCCGGACGCCCGCGGCCCCCGCCGGCGTTTCCAGGGTCAGCGGGAGGTGCGGTGATGGCGCGGAACAACACGATCCGGATCCTGGACGGCAGCACCTTCGTCGTGTCGGAGGACACCGGGGACATCGAGGCCACGCCGAGCGAGCCGACCGGATTCTTCTCCCTGGACACCCGGTTCCTGTCCACGTGGGTGCTGACGGTGAACGGGGAGCGGCTCACGCCGCTGTCGTACGACGACCTCCAGTACTACGAGGCGCGGTTCTTCCTGGTGCCGGGGATGGCGACGCACTACATCGACGCCAAGCTGTCGATCATCCGGGAGCGGACGGTGGGGGGCAGCTTCCAGGAGCAGCTCACCATCCTCAACCACGACGAGAAGCCGGTCGACCTGGAGATCAGGATGGACGCGGCGTCCGACTTCGCCGACCTGTTCCAGGTCAAGGACGAGATCCTGAACAAGAAGGGCGAGATCTTCACGGAGGTCGAGACCGACCGGCTGCGCCTGGGCTACCGGCGGGGCAACTTCAGGCGGGAGACGACCATCTCCGCGTCCCCGCCGGCCCGGTACGACCGCAACGGCTTCGCCTACACGATCCACCTCGAACCCAACCAGAGTTGGGAGGCCCAGATCGAGGTCGGCACCTTCGCCGGCGCTCAGGGCGGCCGGGACCTGCGGATGGGGCTGGGGGCGCACGGCGACGAGCGGCTCGCCCTCCAGCACGACCTGGAGGAGTGGATCGCCAAGGCGCCCAAGGTGAACAGCCAGCACGACCAGGTCGCCGCGACCTACCGGCGCAGCCTGATCGACCTGGCCGCGCTGCGCTTCTCGCCGCTGTCGCTCGGCGGGGCGTCACTGCCGGCCGCCGGCCTGCCCTGGTTCATGACCATGTTCGGCCGGGACAGCATCCTGACCTGTCTGCAGACGCTGCCGTTCACGCCGGACCTGTCGAAGACCACGCTGCGGATCCTGGCCTCCCTCCAGGGCACCCGGTTCGACGACTTCCGGGACGAGGACCCGGGCCGGATCCTGCACGAGATGCGGTACGGCGAGACTGCCGCCTTCGAGGAACAGCCGCACTCGCCGTACTACGGGTCGGTGGACGCCACCCCGCTGTTCCTGGTGCTGCTCGACGAGTACGAGAAGTGGACCGGCGACGTCGAGCTGGTCATGGAGTTGGAGCGGGAGTGCCGCGCCGCGCTGAAGTGGATCGACGACTACGCCGACCTGGTCGGCACCGGCTACATCTGGTACGAACGGCGCAACACCGACACCGGCCTGGAGAACCAGTGCTGGAAGGACTCCTGGGACTCCATCTCCTACCGGGACGGCACGCTGCCCCCGTTCCCCCGGGCCACCTGCGAGGTGCAGGGGTACGCGTACGACGGGAAGCTGCGGGCCGCCCGGCTGGCCCGGGAGTTCTGGGGTGACCCGGAGTTCGCCGACCGGCTGGAGCGGGAGGCGGCGGCGCTGAAGGAACGGTTCAACCGGGACTGGTGGGTGGAGGACGGCGAGTACTACGCGCTGGCGCTCGACCCGGACGGCCGCCAGTGCGACGTGCTGAGTTCCAACATCGGCCACCTGCTGTGGAGCGGGATCGTCGACCACGAGCGGGCCGAGAAGATCGCCCACCATCTGGTCGGGCCCCGGCTCTTCACCGGCTGGGGGGTGCGGACGCTGGCCGAGGGGGAGGTGCGCTACAACCCGGTCGGCTACCACAACGGCACGATCTGGCCGTTCGACAACTCGTTCATCGCCTGGGGCCTGCGTCGGTACGGCTTCGCCGAGGAGGCGGCGGTCATCGCCAGCGGCATCCTCGACGCGAGCACCTACTTCCAGGGCCGGTTGCCGGAGGCGTTCGGCGGCTATCCCCGGGAGCTGACCAAGTTCCCGGTGGAGTACCCGACGGCGTGCAGCCCGCAGGCCTGGTCGACCGGCACGCCGCTGCTGCTGCTGCGGACGATGCTCGGCCTGGAGCCGCACGAGGGGCACCTCGCGGTGGACCCCCGGCTGCCGATCGGGATGGGCCGCATCGAGGTGCTGGACATCCCGGGCCGGTGGGGCCGGGTGGACGCGTTCGCCCGGGGCCGCCTCGACGTGCACCGGCTGACCGAGTGACGACGGGTCCCCGCCGGGCGGGCGAACCGGCCCGTCCCACCATGCCGGCCGGCCGACCGCACCGCGGCCGGCCGGCGACGCGGCTCGGTGGGCCACGCGCCACCGGTCGGCGGGCTGGCGTGCGGCTCAGGTCGGCAGGGTAAGTTCGCGCACATGCCGGAACTCGTGTACCCGCCCGTGATCGCCGCCGCCAAGACGCTGTTCCGGGTCCTGGACCTGAAGATCACCGTCGAGGGCGCCCACCACGTCCCGCGTACCGGCGGGGCGGTCATGGCCAGCAACCACGTCAGCTACCTGGACTTCATCTTCTGCGGGCTGGGGGCGAACCCGTCGCGGCGGCTGGTGCGGTTCATGGCCAAGAAGTCGGTGTTCACGCACAAGGTGTCCGGCCCGCTGATGCGCGGCATGCGGCACATCCCGGTGGACCGGCGGGCGGGCGCCGGGTCGTACGCGACGGCGGTCAGCGCGCTCAGGCGCGGCGAGGTGGTCGGCGTCTTCCCCGAGGCGACGATCAGCCGCTCGTTCACGGTCAAGGCACTCAAGAGCGGGACCACCCGGATGGCGGCCGAGGCCGGCGTGCCGGTGCTGCCGGTGGCGCTCTGGGGCACCCAGCGGCTCTGGACCAAGGGCCGGCCGCGCACCCTGACCCGCCGGCACACCCCGATCACCATCCTGGTGGGCGAGCCGATGGACCCGGCCGCCTACCCGGACGCCAACGCGATGACCGTCGACCTGAAGACGCGGCTGAGCGCGCTGGTCGACCGGGCCCAGCGGGAGTACCCGGACCAGCCCGCCGGCCCCGACGACACCTGGTGGCTCCCGGCGCACCTGGGCGGCACCGCCCCCACCCCGGAGGAGGCCGCCGCCCTGGACGCCCCCGCCCGCCGCCCCGCCACCCCCTGACCCACCGTGAGGGCCGGGCGGGTGGCCGGATCGGTCCGGTCCGGGGCGGGATGGTGTCTGCCGCGCCGGCGGCCGCCCGGTCAGGATTCACCGTATGAGCAGAGCAGCACTCGTCGTCATCGACGTCCAGGAGTCCTTCCGGCAGCGCCCGATCTGGGCGTACGCCTCGAACGACGACATCGTCGCCCAGGTCGGCCGGCTGGTCGACGCGGCCCGCGAGCGCGGTGACCTGGTCGTCTGGGTCCTGCACGCCGAGCCGGGCAGCGGCGGCGTCTTCGACCCGGCCGGCGGGCACGTGCGGCTGATCGAGGGCCTCTCGGCGGTCCCGGGGGAGCCGACGCTGGTGAAGACGTCGCACAACGCGTTCACCACCACCAACCTCCAGCAGACCCTGACGATGGCGGGCGTCCGCGAGATCACCGTCTGCGGGATCCGCACGGAGCAGTGCGTCGAGACCACCGCCCGGGTCGGCTGCGACCTCGGCTACGAGGTGACCTTCGTGACGGACGCGACGGTCACCTTCCCGACCCCGCACCGGGACCTGCCGGCCACCGCCACGCTGGAGGAGGTCCTCGCCGACCCGCGCACCCTGTCGAACGAGGACATGATCGCCCGCACCGAGTACGCCCTCGCGGGCCGCTTCGCCACCGTCCGCACCGTCGCCGAGGTGACCGGCGCGGTCCCGGCCGGCGTACGGGGCTGAGCCGATGGCCCGGGTCGTCTTCCTGCTCGTCCCGCAGGTGCACCTGCTGGACCTCGCCGGGCCGGCCCAGGTCTTCTCCACCGCCGCCGACCTCGGGCACGACTACCGCCTGCACTACGTCGCCGATCGGGAGGTCGTGCCGACCGTGCAGGGCGTACCGCTGGTGGCCGGGCTGGAGTGGCCCGAGCTGACCCGCGACGACCTGGTGGTCGTGCCGGGGTGGCGGCCCCGCGCGCACGGGCCGCAGGGGCCGGTCGGGCCGGACGACCTGCGGCGGCTGGCCGACCACCACGCCGCGGGTGGCACCGTCGCCAGCGTCTGCGCCGGGGCGTACGCCCTCGGCCGGGCCGGCCTGCTCGACGGCCGCCGCTGCACCACCCACCACGAGGTGCAGGACGAGCTGGCCCGGCGGTTCCCGGCGGCGCGGGTGGTACGCGACGTGCTCTACGTGGTCGACGACCGCGTGGTCACCTCGGCCGGCATCGCCAGCGGCATCGACGTGGCGCTGCACCTCGTGGCCACCCGGCACGGCCCGGCGGCGGCGGCCCGGATCGCCCGCACGCTCGTCGTCCACTCCCGGCGCAACGGCCACGAGCAGCAGGCCAGCGCCATGATGCGGCACCGGTCGCATCCGTCCGACGCGGTGCACCGGGTGCAGGACCTGATCGACCACCACTTCGCCGAGCCGCTGCCGCTGGCCGACCTGGCCGCCGCGGGCGGGGTGGCCGAGCGGACGCTGACCCGGCTGTTCCGGCAGGCCACCGGGCTGACCCCGCTCGGCTACCAGCAGACCCTGCGGGTGGAGCGCGCCGAGCACCTCATCGGCCACGGTGCCACCGTGGAGGCGGCCGCCCGCACGGTCGGCTTCACCGATGCCCGGATGCTGCGCCGGCTGCGGGCCCGTGCCATCCACGGTCGAAGCGTCCCCGCTGGTAGTAGTCGTCCCGGGAACGGAACTCCACCGGCAGCGACCCCGGCAGGGTGATCCGGGCGACGCCGGCGGACAACCCCGCCCCGGCCCGCACCGCCAGCACGTCCCGCTCGGGCGGCGAGAGGTCCACCAGCTCGGGGTGGGCCAGCCGGAACGCGGCCACCGCCCGGCGCACCCGGTGGGCCAGCCCGGCGACCTCCTCGGCGGGGCCGGCGAGGCCGAGAGCCGGCTGCTGGATGGTGCGCAGCGCGTCGCAGACCACCAGCAGCCGCGCCTGCTCGTCCGGCCCGGGCGGCAGCAACTCCAGCCGCGACGGCCACTGCCAGCGGATCTGGCCGCTGACCAGGCCCGGCAGCCGGACGACCCGGCGGTGCCGGGCGCCGTCGCCCGCCCCGTCGGCCAGGGCGATCCGCGGCCCGTCTCCGACGTACGCGATCCGCCGGTCGGTGACGGTCACCGCCACCGGCGCGGGCAGCGCCCACCGCCGCCGCGCCTCCGTGGGGCCGAGCAGGTGCCCCGAGGCGTGCAGCCGGTGCCGGGAGAGCACCCGTTCGCCCGCCTCCGGGACCAGCTCGTGCCGCCGGTCCAGCACGGGAGCGACGTCGTCGGTCCCGTCGAAGCGGTGCGGGGCGATGAAGAAGGGGGACGCGTCATCGTGCATCGTCATGACCTCTCCTGCAGACGGGCATCCACCACGAGCGTCGCCGACCCCGTACCAGCTGTCATGACGCCCGTTAGGGGGTCGGCCGGTCGTGCGACGCCTGTGACCGGTAGATGCCGATCTCCTCCGGCCGGACCAGGCCGTCCTCGATCGCCCGGGCGAGCAGCGCCGCCTTCGTGGCGGCCGGCCGCCCCGCTCGGGTGTACTTGATCCTCGCCCGGTCGACGTACTGCTTGACGGTGTGCTCGCTGATCCGCATCCGGCGGGCCACCGACGCCTTCGACATCGACTGGAACCACAGCAGCAGCGCCTCGCGCTCCTTGTCGGAGAGCGCGGGACGGTCCGGCCGCGGGTCGCCCACGATCGCCCCGGCGAGCGCCGGCGGCACGTACGGGCGGTCGCTCGCGGCGGCGAGCACGGTGGCCACGCAGTGCTCCCGCCCCTCGTGCTTGGCGAGGAACGCCACCGCCCCGGCGTCCAGCGCGGCGAGCATCGTCTCCGGGTCGGTGTGTTCGGAGTAGACCACCACCCGCCGGCCGGCCGCACTCAGCTCGGCGAGCTTGTCCCACGCCATCCGCCCGTGCAGGCGCAGGTCCAGCAGGACCACGTCGGCGTCCGGGGCGGCCCGCAGCACCGCGTCCGGGTCGTCGCCCGTCGCCAGCACGGTCAGCCGGGGCTCGCTGGCCAGCCAGGCGCACACCCCCTCGACGACGACCGGGTGGTCGTCCACGATCGCCACGCCGACCGGCCGTCCGTCGCTCACCGCCGCCACCGGGTCTGCGTCCATCTGATCTCCCCGTCCCGCTCGTAGAGGTGCTCCACCGGCCCGCCGTCCCCGCCCGGCGGCCCGCCGGCGCCCGTCCTCTCCCGACCGGCTCCCGGGCCGTCCCCGCCGGCTCCCGGGCCGTCCCGGTCGGGGGTGACCAGGCCGACCACCACCTCGTCGGGGCCGCAGACCACGGTCAGCCGGGCCCAGCCGCGGGCGTCGGACAGCGTCGCGGTGAGCGGGTCGGCGAGCCGGCGGCGCACGTCCACCGGCAGCGGCGGCGACGTGCCGACCGCCACCAGGTCGATCGGCAGCCCGTTGCGCTCGGCCAGGTCGGCGGCGGCCCGCAGCTCGTGCAGCAGCGGGTCGGGCACGTCGTCCGACTCGGCGATGAGCCGACGCAGCCGGGCGGCGGCCCGCACCGCCCGCCGCTGCACGTCCGGGTCGGCCGGGTCGGCCCGCCCGTCGGCCAGTTCGGCGAGCACCTCCTCCGCGGCGCCACTGACCAGCGCGAGGCGTTCGCGCCGCTCCCGCCGGGCCAGCTCGGCGGCGTCCCGCTCGGCGGTCGCCGCGTGGGCGGCCGCTGCCGCGCCGGCCCGCTGCCGGGCCAGCGCCGCGATCGTCGTGCTGCCGACGAAGACCGCCACCGGCAGGGTCGAGGTGCCGTAGACGTACATCACGTACCGGGCCAGGTCGGCGGGGGCGGTCGCGCCGTGGCCGAGGACCGCCGCCAGCGCGATCACCGAGTGCGCGCCCAGCAGGGCGAGCAGCCCGGCCACCCGCCGGTCCCAGACCGCCAGCACGAAGAACCAGCCGAGCGTGCCCCACACCCAGTTCGCGGCGGTGAAGAGCTGCCGCTCGCCGGCCGCGCCGAAGACCGCCGCGTCGACCGCCAGCAGCAGCGCGGCCACCGGCCAGGCCGGCAGCGGCGCGTCATGCAACAGCCGCACGCCCGCGAGCACGCCCGTCGCCGCGACGAGCAGCCAGCCGGCGAGGACCACCGCCGGCGCGGCGAGTTCCGCCCGGGCGCCCAGCACCGCGGGCAGCGCGATCGCCGCGTGCCACGCCAGCGCGATGACCACCGCCACGATCCGGGCGCCGCGGTCGGAGGCGTCCGCCACGGCCGCCACGGCGTCCGCCGGGGGCCGGCCGTTCCGGCGTGTACGCGGTGCCGGCACCGCCGTGGCGTACGCGTCGGCCAGGTCGCCGTCGCGGTCGGCCGGCGTCGCCGTCGTCTCAGTCGCCACCGGCCCACTCCAACCGGATCCGGGTGCCCGCGCCCGGGTGCGAGCTGATCTCGGCCCGCCCGCCCACGGCCGACATCCGGCCGATAACCGACTCGCGCAGGCCGTACCGGTGGGCCGGGACGGTGGCCGGGTCGAAGCCGGGACCGTCGTCGGCGACCTCGACCACGGCGATGCCGGCGACCCGGGCCAGCCGCAGGGCGGCGGTCGCGCCCGGCGCGTGCCGGGCCACGTTGGACAGCGCGGCGTAGGCGCTCTCGGCGAGCGCCTCGGCGACCGGCGCCGGCACCTGCACGGGCACCAGCTCGGCGGCCACCGGCAGCTCGGGCAGCCGCGCCCGCACCGCCCGCAGGCGCTCGTCCAGCGGCGCCGGCCCGTCGGCGGGCGCCGACCGCGCGTCGGCCAGCGCGGTGAGGGTACGCAGGTCGGCGGCGCACCGCTCGCGCAGCGCGGCGGACGGGGCGGGGACCGCGCCCAGCCCGACCATGGTCAGCGTGGCCAGCACCGTGTCGTGCAGGTCCCGGTTCTGCCGCCGCTCCGCCTCCCGGACGGTCCGGGCGACCAGCGCCTCCCGGGTGAGCCGCTGGTGCGCGACGAAGGCGGCATCGGCCCGGCCGATCCGCCGCCGCATGATCGCGGTCATCACCGCCGCGCAGGCGGTCTGCACCAGCAGCGTCCCCGCGTGCGCGGCGGCCTCGTCCGGCTGGCCGGCGGCGTGCGCGCCGACCGCGTAGGCGGCGGTCACCAGCAGCCCCGCCGGCACCGACCAGCGCGCCGGGGCGGTGGCCTGCGCGTTGATCACCGTGGTGCTGGCCAGCACCGCGATCCAGCTCCCCTCGCCGGGGAGCACCTCGGGCGCCACCAGCAGCGGGATCGCCAGGCACGCGGCGGTGGTCGCCGCCACGTCGCCGGCCATCAGCGGGCCGCCGATGCCGTGCCGCAGCGCCCGGTACGCGTACCACACCGACCAGGCCGTCAGCGCCGCGACGGCCGGCACCAGCAGCGCCGGCTCGACGGGCGGGGTGCGCACCGACAGGGCCACCACCGCCCCGACCAGGCCGCACGTCAGGCGCAGCAGCGCCGGCAGCCTGGTGAAGATGACGGCGAACGCGCCGCCGGCCGGGGTTTCCAGCGTGGTCGGCGACGTGCTCGGAAGGGCAACGGCCGGCATCGGGGAGAGGCGTCCTTCTGCGACAACGACCCGATCCGGGTCGGCGCGGCGGAGATCGAAGCCGGAGAATAACACGAGGATCGCCCCTGATATCACCCTCGGTGCGCGTCGTGTCGCCGGTCCGTCAACCAGTCGTCTTCCGTCGGTCGGCGTCGGGCTCCGCGGCTGTCGCCACCTGCGTCACCGCCGAGCCGGTCGGCTCCGGGCCGTGCGCGCCGTCGCCCCTCAGCCGCCGGCCCGGTCGGCTCCGCGTCGCGCCGCCGCCAGCAGGTGCCCGCTGGCGCCGATCACCTCCGGATCGCGCTCGAAGAGCGTCGCGCAGCGCAACACCTCCGCGAACAGCGGCCCGTCGGCCTCCGGCCCGCCCGCCACGGCCAGCAGCGGCCACAGCGGACCCTCGACGCCGTACAGGTCTGGCCGGGGGAGTCCGGCCGTCTCGAACTCGTCGACCACCTCGTCCGGCCGGTGGAAGTAGGCGGTGGTGAAGCCGCTGCCCGCGTCGTTGACGCCGGTGACGTAGGTGCGCAGCAGGGCGGGACGGGTGTGATCGTCCACCCGCCCCTGCCGGGTGAGATCCATCAGCGGCGCCTGCCGGCTGATCGTCGCCGTGACCACCAGGCCGCCGGGCCGGGTCGCGCGGGCCGCCTCGCGCAGCGCGGCGACCCGGTCCGCGCGACCGATCAGGTGGTAGAGCGGCCCGAGCAGCAGGGTCACGTCGGCGCAGCCGTCGGCAAGCGGCAGTCGCCGTGCGTCGCCGACCGTGGCGCTCACCCCGGGGTGCGCGCGCCGGGCCGCCGCCGCGTGCACGGGGACCAGGTCGACCAGGTGCACCCGGTGACCGGAGGCCGCCAGCCACCCCGCGTACGCGCCGGGGCCGCCGCCGACGTCCAGCACCGCCGCCGGTGCCGGCGGCAGCAGCCGGGTCAGAACCTGGCGGGTGCGCAGCCCCTCCAGCCGCCCCAGCGGGGTGCGCTCCAGCCGGTCCGCCTCCACGAAGACGTCGGTGTAGTAGCGCACGATGTCCGGCTCCGCCGGTCGGGACCCCGCCATCCGTCGATGCTGGCCACGAGCCGGCAGTGCTGTCACGTCAATTTGTCGGCCGGGCGCTCAGTTGACCGGCAGGGCCCTGGTGCCGCCGCCGGCGATCGACCGGGTCAGCTTCCGTCCACCCGACCAGAACCAGCAGCGCACCCCCCGGTCACCGCGTGCCCACGCCTCCTCCGAGGGGAACCGGTAGGTGGTGCCGGTGCGGTAGCGGAGCATGCCGTCGACCGGCACCTTCGCGTAGCGGGCGATGACCGTCCGGCACTTCGCGTGGATCGCGTCCTCGTCCTTCGTCGCGTCGTCGTACCGGCCGTCCGGGGCGGTCCAGATGCCCGCGTACTCGAACCGGTGCGGCTTGCCGCAGGCCACCGGCTCCAGGTTGCCCCAGCGGTTCTCCTCGCCGCAGGTGAACGTCAGCGAGGAGGGAGCCTTGAGGACGCCCCGCAGGGTGCCGGTGCGGGGCACGACCGGGTCGGCCACGGCGCCGCCGGTGCCGCCTGCGGCGAGCTCGAGCAGGTCGCAGCGGTACCACCGGCTGCCGCCCGACCAGCCGGGCGGCGAGGTGGGGGCCACCTGCACCGACAACCGGGCGCCGCGCCACTCGCCGCCGACGAACGTCTTCGCCCTGGCGTCGCAGTCGGCGAACGCGACGCGCATCGCCGCCGACCCGACGCGGGGCGGGATCGGGCGCGCGGCGATCTCACCGGTGAACGTGCCGATGTGGAACGTCTCGACCAGGTGAGGCTTCGCGCAGTCGACCGGCTGATGGCTGGTCAGATAGGCGGTCGCCTCGGCGATCACGTGACACTCGCCTGCCTGCGGCACGAACTGGCGGGCCTCGGCGACCGGCCGCCAGTCGTCCGTCAGGTCACCGTCGGTGCCCGCCGGTGTGCCGCACCCGCTCAGCACCCCCGCGACCAGCGCGGCCGAAAACGTGACGCCCAGCCAGCGTCGCATGTCGCCCTCCCCGTGCCCCGTGACAGCCGGCGCAGCATATGGCACCGGCCGGCCGCACGGTGTGCCGCCGGGGTCGGCCCAGTCGCAGGCGCAGGTGGCGCAGCAGCGCGACCTCGGCGAGGTGGTGGACGGCCTCCCGGTTGACGTGCCGCACGAAGCGTCGCCAGCGCCCGGTTCGCGAACGGCACGGCCGGTCGGCGGGCGCAGGCGTCGCACCGTCCCATTTCGACGCCGGTGCTACCTTCACGCCATCGCCGCCTCACCAGCCAGGAGCCGACCGTGAAGAGGTACGTGGGCCTGTTCGGCGTCATCGTGGCGGCGGCGGGCCTCGCCGTCATCGGCACCCTCGGCGGCGCGTACCTGGCCGACCGCACCGCGACCCGGCAGTCCGACCCCACCGCCGCCGTCACCGGCAGCACCGGCCGTCCGTCGACCGGATCCGGGAACGTCGACCCCGGCCGGTCGGCGTCGCCGGGCCCGTCCGCGTCGCCCAGCCAGGCGCAGCCCGCGCCCCGGACGTACCGGCTCGACCGGCCGATCCACGAACAGGCGTCGCTGAACGTCACGCTGGTCAGCGCCGAGACCAGCGGCGGAAAGCTGCGGCTGAACATCAGGTACCGCAACGACTCACGGGTCGCGTGGCCGGTGAGCTGCCCGACCGTCGACGTCGACCTGGTCTCCTCACACCTCACCCTGTCGGACGGTCGGACCGTGCGTCCCGAGAGGACCTGGTGCGCCACGACACGGGCCGGTCAGTCCTTCAGCATCGGGCCGGGCGAGCAGATCGACAGCTGGGCCGTCTACCCGGTGGCCCCGGAGGCCGCATCGTCCTTCGAGCTGACCTGGTACGACTTCCCCACCCTCGACGTCCGGCTCGGGTGACGACCCCGACGGTGCGGCCACGGAGCGTAGTCGTCGCCTGTCCTCCGCGCGAGCCCCACGTCGAGCCTCCCGGGCCGCCCTTCCGCGAGCTGCCCGAGTGCCCCGCCCCGCTTCCGCCGGCCGCCTGGAAGCAGACCATCGCCGAGCCCGACGCGGTGGCCGGGCACCTCGCCCGCGCCGCCGTGGCCACCCCTTTCCACCCGCTCAGGGGCTCCGAGGACGTGGGTCGACGTGAGTGCGCCCGGCAGGATTCGAACCTGCGGCCTTGGGATTAGAAGTGGCATTAAGGTCCTGATCCCTGGTTTCGGCAGTTTCGCTAGCTGCAAAAACTCTTGCTCCGGCCATCTCTACTTTCTCTGGCAGCCTACATTTCGCACCACGAATAGCTCCATGCCGGGCATGGCCAAGAGGCCTCAGTGAAGAGTGTGTAGTGACTCGGCGTAGTTTGGCGTCACAGTCGGCCGGACGTTGTCGGTGGCTTCAAGGCGGCTCCCAGTGGGCATCGGGCGGCATGCGCCACCGCCAGGGGCACGTGCCGGCCGCTGCCGCTTACAACCGTTACGCTAATGTCCGGCGGCTGGTACGAAAGTCAAAGCCGGAGGGCTGTCACAGGCCGACAGGGACCTACCGTCAGCCTGCCAGTGTCTGTATGAGCCGTCACAGCCCGCCTGTCGTTGCCTGCCGCGTAAAGGCCGGCTGCCGACGGGAGCGGTTTGACAGCAGGGGGCGGCTGCCGCAGCCCTTCCTATTGGCTATCAAGAATCATCAGCCTGAGCGCCTAAAGCCCGATTCTTGCCTCTTGCGGAACCTCTTGGCAAGTGAATCTTCTTTACGAGAATCTCAACCTCTCGATTCGCATCCTCGGTAGAGATGACGGTGACTGCCACATCTGCCCACGCGCCATTGATTAGACTGACGCGATACGGTATTTGACGGAGCTCGCCTTCTTGAACTCCCAAGTCTTGAATCATCTGCGTCAGTTGACGGTCCGTCTCGCCTCGGAGTTGCATCTGCAAGTGGTTTAGAGCAGAAAGCAGGGCCTCTTGAGATATGGGGGGGAGGCGTTTAAGGATATCGGATGCCAGCTTTGTGAATCTGATATGCACGGCCAATTGTTCGGGCAGCGACTCCGCCTCGATCAACGTCGAGTCGCTGACGCTTGTCCCAAGGTACGTCCGGGCGTTGACTAGCATGCCGGGAACGTTCAGCAGGTACAGGAAGACCCCCGACTCCTGCATCATTTCGAGCACCAACTCTGGGCGCGGCCCCCGGATTTCGCCCTTATGCTTGTAGACCCAGTCATCTTTCTCTTCGTTGGAAATGAGCAGAACCGGTCGACCGTGCGCCTTTGCCTCATTAAGCAACTGACGCCAAAGGATGTAATCACCGGCCTGTCGATGAGGATCGCCCCCCTTCTCGTCCATGTAGCCGGGTGGAATTCTTTCCCTCTTGCGTCGGGCGGCTTCTTCTGATGCTGCTTTTTGCTCGACGTCGCTGAGTGGAGGGCCCACCCTTTTGCTAAATAGCTCATCGACTATTTGGACGACAGTATCCTTGCCGGCCCTAACTTCATCCCTACTTAAGTCGTACGCACTCGCATCTCGCAGCACCTCTTCAATTGTTGCAGCTAGTTCGTTGACCCTCTCAATGAGTCTGTCGCGTTGGCTTTCTGCAATCTGATACCGTTTTGCGAAGCCCGAGATTCGAGCCGCAACCTGTGATAGTGACTTCGATATCTCGACGTTCTCTTTAGATGCCGCATCTAAGCGATCGTCAACGACGCCCGGGCGATTTCGATGAAACTCAAGGGCTGCCTGGTGAGTTAAAAAGAGCCGCGGTCTCATGGCTCTAAGAACTCCAAGGAATTCTTCACGCGCTTTCGGAGTAAACCGGTAAAGGTCGAGTAGGGCATTTGCGTCTAACGAGACTAGGCCTTCTCGGAATGCTTGCGTTCGTTGCTCGTTGCTTAGAGAATAGTAGCCGGGAAAGAGTTCTCGGGGACTGCTGCCTTCGGCAATCTCTATTCCTTCTGGGTTTCTAGTCAACTGGACTCCCTCCAATTAGTCAATTTTCGCCTCTCCTGCCCATTGTCGCCGCCCTTTGCATGATATAGATCACCTGCGACAGTGCGGCAAGCGGCAAGCGGTTGTCTCGGCCTACATCCGGTAGCAGCGGTTACGGCAAGTGCGTACGTCAGGCGCTCCGCGCGGCGCGGGCCGGGGCGCGGCAACCGGCTCCTGACGGAGCCGCCGCCCCGGCCGCCTACGGCGCCGGGGCGGAAAGTCAGCCGGCCCGCAAACCACGCCCCGCCCCGCGCGTCACCCCTGGGTCCGTGAAGGGACCCGGTGACGAGTCCCGGGACTGACCGGGTCCATGCGACAGCTCTACCTTCCGTCCCTTCGGCCTCGTGGCGCCTCACCGCGGACCGGTCGACGGTCAGTCGGATCGAGTTGCCGAACGGAATCCGTCAGGCCGCTCACGGGTCCGAGGTGGGGAAGGGGTGAAGGTAGGAGAAGGGGCGGAGGTTGGGGGCGGCGTTGGGGTTAGAGCTGCCTCCGGCGGGGGCGCAACGACTCCAGGATGGAGTTGCCGAACGGTTGCGGTCGTGGGTGGTGGAGGTGGGATGCCATCCCGCCAGCCACCGACCCAGGCAAGCCGAGCAGACCAGGGCCAGGGCGACAAGGTCATACGTCCGGTGGGGCGCTCCACCTTGTCGCCCTGGCCCTGGCCTGCTCCACGGTGTGTGGGTCGGCGGCAGACAGGATGACGACAGAACGCGTGGTTGCGGAGCTTCTGTCCGATATAGTGTCTTCGCTTTCGAAGCGAGCTGCCATCGACGCGATTGCAGGCTTGAGTCGGCTAGGCCATAGTGAACGCAGAGGGTGAGACGACGTGGCGGCACAATGGGAGACGCTTCTGGCGAGCGCCGGCGTTGCCGCGAGCACAACCCTATTAATTGAGTTTGCTGCTAAGCCCTGGCTTGAGTTGCGCAAAGACAGGCTCCTCAGAAGGGACAGGTTCAGGGAGGAGACTTTCGCGCAGGCTGTTGCGCTTTACGCACAATTGGAAACGGCTGTGCCGTGGATTAGGGGCGGTACGCGAGAAACGGTGCCCTTGGCGCAGGAAATTGAAGATCGAATCGCCGAAATTCGAGGCCGAGGCTATGACGCCCTGCCTAGAATGAGTAAGCCAGTGCAATTGCTACTTGTGTATGCGCTCGGAGTGACTGCAGGGTACATTCACGTGCACTTAGAGGTATTCCAAGCGGCAGAGCAGCGTGATGTGGAAAAACTCACGAAGCTTATTCCCGACGGTGAGATATTCAGTGAGCTTGGCAAGTCTGAAAAAGAAGCTGTTTTGGATCGCCTGCTTGGTGGTCGCGCGGAACAACTTGCCGCAGGATTTGAGCGACTGCGCCGGAATATGACTATTCCAATGGCATATGCGCAAACCCGGCGCTCGAATTTAATTAGGCGTGGCCTGCTAAGTCGAGACGCGCGTCGCATTCGTGCTGCGGAAAAGCCGCTGCAAGAGCTCCAGAGATGGCGCTACCGTTCTTTGGTCCAACGACTCCTAGGACGATGCCGCTCAGTGCTCCAACGGTCTCTAGCGGCGGATCGGACGGAATCGAGCGCCCCCGTCCAAGCAGGGAGAGCGGCGACAACCGACAGGTCGAGCAGATCAGCGGCAGTAGTCGACGCCGGCCAGCAGGAGCCCTGATCTTCGTAAGGTGTTGGCCGACAAGAGTCTTGATCTTTGCAAGGCGGGGGTGGTGAGCTTGATCGTCGGCCCGACGAGGTGGCCAAGCTGCACGGCGCGCACAGGCGATCGGCGCATCATGCCGTACCCGCGAAGGATTCGATCGCTGAGAGGCTGACTAGACCATGAGTACCGTCAGGCGCAGCTTCCGCAAACGCCATCAGTGGCACGCGTGGTCGGGTGAGATAGCCGATCTTGAGCGCCTGGGGAGAATTGTCGAAGAACTACACTCGACTTGGCTGAAAGAACGTGAATCTGAGGAGGCGCAGAGGAGTGCGGCCACCAAAGAGGCCGGGGCTATAAATGTTGTAGGAAATTCAAACCATGTATTCATAACTTCAGGCGAAAACGAAGTTTACCCTTTTGTGGGATTGATCGCCGAAGACGAGGATGAGGTTGCGGGGCCGATTTCGGAGGTGCTACCCGAGGTTGACCGAAGAAGCGTCGCGGGATTAAAGTTCGTCGCTACGCTTTGGCCGTCAGAGCGGTTTAGTGTGAGTTTCGCTCGCGATGCAAGTGAAGCGGTCGTTGTCGAGGTTTCCTCGCAGAGGACCGGGTGGGCCAAGCAGGCTTATGCCCGTCTCGCGGACGAGGTGGAGAAGGGTGTGCCTCGCTGGGCATCGTTGCGCTCGGACAACTCAAGGTTTGGTCTTGCTGTTTTTGCGGCGGCGGCTGCCGCCACTTTTATTGGTCTCGTATTGCCGAAGTCAAACGGGTGGGATGTGCGCGTTGCGGTCGGAGGTCTCGCATTTATCCTAACGTGGCCCATTTTTTACATGCAACGCCTTCATAAGTGGATCTTCCCCGGCTTTGAATTGCTAGGGGAGGGAAGTCAGTCATCTGGCTCCCGCCGTTTAGTCACGCTGTTCCTGTTGGGTGCGTCGATACCGATCGGCATTCTGGTAAATGCTGTTTCATAAGCGGGGTCTGCGAAAGGTTGCAGGCGCGGACTAGGACACTTCGATGGCTCCGGTGCCTGTATGTTGAAGGCTGCTGGATCCATGGCAGAGGCGCGGACGCTAGCTGGACGCTCGTCAGCAGAGGATCAGCGGGAGCTTCGGCGGCAAGCATCATTGGGCGACATCAGGCGATGGCCGACACCTGCACAACGGCATCAGATGGCATCGGTCGAAGAGAGATGCCAGGCGAGATCGACATTCACACCGAAGAGGTCAGGTGGGGGCTTCCGGTGAGCTAGAGGTGCGCGGCGACGAGTCCTGCACACGGTATTCCCCTCCTAGCTGGGCGTATCATACGCTCCTCCTCCTACGGTGGCGCGGCGAGGAGGACCAGTGACTGGCAATAGGAGAGGGATACCGGCATCAGTAGAGGCCGCCCTTTGGGCGATTAGCAACGGTCGGTGCTATGGCCCGGGTTGCCCTATGCCAGTTATGTTCGAAGTACGTCCAGGCGTGTACCGCAAAAATGTACAGATCGCCCACATCTACGGCGTGCGACCGGGCGCGCCTAGGTACACGTTGGGGATGCCAGACTCGGAACGTGACGCCTTCAAGCACCTCTTGCTGCTCTGCCTTCCCCATCATGCGGAGGTCGATGACAGGAGAACGGGGGAAAGGCTGTATCCGGCGGAGGTCTTGCTTGAGTGGAAACGGAAGCACGAGGGTGACAATAACGCTGAACTGAGCCGTATTGGCCCAGTCGATGAGGATGTATTCATGGACTACGTTGCGGAAATTTTCGAGCCTCCATTAAAACGGTTGGAGTCGATAGTGGACCGGTTGGAACAGACGGGCACCCTTAATGCAAACGCCGTAGTGGAGCTTCGCGGAATCGTGTCTGCCTTAACTGACAATCCAGTGGGCATAGATGCACGATCGGTTCGGATTCTCGCAGATGCCGTAGACAGGATCGGTGGTAGAAGCTTCTCGCGAACGGTGGCTCATTTCTCCGAGGCAGCAGACGCCATGATGAGGGCCGTGCGACGGTTGCCCGAGCGATGATCGGAGCAGGTGAGGATTGAGATGGTGGTTGTACAGCCATTCGTAGAGCCAAGCTGACCGACAGACGCAGTCCGAGGTCGACGGGAGGCGACTGGACGAGCAGGCCAGCGGCAGCTACTGACACCAGCCGACACGAGTCTTGATCTTTGCAAGGCAGGGAGGGCAGGCGTGTGTCGTGTTCTCAAGAACATCCGCTGATGCCACCCGACGATCCCAGACGGGCTGACCAGGGAAGAAGCCGTCTGGCCAGCCATCCGCGATTTCTAATCCCCAAGCCGCTTCCATCGCCGGCAGATCATGCACCCGCGACGGTCGCTCGGCGACCTCGGGCAACGTTTACGAGGCCCTCTGATGTCAGGAGGCCCACGGCGCGGTGAGCGGTGCCGACCGATACGCCATGCGCCCCAGCCAGCTCGGCAACCGTAGGAAGCTGGTCACCGGGCCGCAACGCGCCGGCTTCGATCTGCTCGCGCAGCTCTGCCGCGATTACTCGGTACGGGCTGTTTTCCACCGGACGCTGGGTCGGTACGGCCGGGCGCGGCGGCATCCGAGCAGCGAGCGTCCCAGCGGCCTGCTGGTCCGACTCCGACAGCCATGCGGCGTAGACACTGAGCGTTGTTGTGCCGCCGCCGCCATGACCAAGCCGGCCGGCGACTGTCCGCACGTCAACACCCGCGTTGATTAGCTCAGGCGCCGAGTAGTGGCGCAGCGCGTGGATGTGGCTGTCGATACCGAGCCGGGTGGCGAGTCGGCCGTACCGCTGGGTGATGGTGTCAGGCCGGTAGCCGCGATTGTTGTCCGGCTCGGGGGAGAAGACGTAATCGGCAGGGTCGGAGTCCGCGTCGAGCTGCGCCAGGCGGCCGAGGTACCGCCCATACAGCTCCCGCAGCACTTCGACCGTCTCCGGGTCGAGCGCCACCCGCCGCTGCTGGTGCGTCTTGGTGTCCTTCTCCTGCAACTCGCCGTGCTCGTCCAGGTAGGAGCTACGCCGCAGCGTCAAAACACCGGCGGTCAGGTCGAGATGGTGCCAGCGCAGCGCGCACAGCTCACCGCGTCGGGCGCCCGTCGTCATGGCGAGCCAGACCAGCGCGCCCCAGTCCGGGTCGCGCCACGCCTCGTTGATGATGCGCGCGGCGTTGGCCGGGTTCGGGGGCTGCGGGTCGGGGTGCGGTGGCGCGGGTGGTTCAGCCTGTCCAGCGGGGTTGACGGCGATCCAGCGCCACCGAACCGCCCGGCTGAGGGCACCAGAGAATCCAGTGGATTTGCCGCACCGACGAGGCGCTGAGCGGTTTGCAGACGTGCGGCCGGCACTTCGCGGTGCAGGTGTGCTCGCCTTCCACGTGGTGCTTCACGTACCCCTTACCACCGCACCAGTCACGGCAGCGACGCAGGCTCGCGTAGAACGATTCCAGCGTCTCGGGGTCGATCCGGCCGACCGGCAGCTTGCCCAGCACAGGGCGGACGTGTTTGTTGAGCTTGTTGACGTAGCCCATCCGCGTCGTGGCCTCGATGTCGGCCACCTCAAGCCACCGGTCAAGGAGTTGGTCGAGCGTCGCACGTGTGCGCGGGTTGCGCCGGTCGTCCACCTGGGCCAGCAACCGCGTACGCGCCTTCTCAGCTTCCTTGGCGGCGGTACGGCCGGCGGGGATGGTCTCGGTCAGGTAGTGCCGCTTGCCGCTGATGGGATCTTCGCCCGCGTAGACCTTCACTCTCAGTGAGCCGCTGGGCAGGGTTTCGATCTCGCCGCGTTGCCGCTTCCGGCGTCCGTTCGAAGTCGCCACGCGGCAAACCTATCTCGTTCGCACCACGTGTAGCCCCACGAGGACGGCTCGGCTGAGAGAAAGTCCTGTGCGCCCGGCAGGATTCGAACCTGCGGCCTTGGGATTAGAAGTCCCCTGCTCTATCCGCTGAGCTACGGGCGCGCGGCGTACGTGTCGCGCCAGAAGGGTACCGCCGACCACGGGGTGGCCGGTGGAACGGGTGGTCGCGTCCCACGTCGTCGATCAGGGTCGCACGCACCCCCGGCGGAGGTCACCCGGGTTCCGCCGTCGGCGCGGCCCGGCGGCCGACGGGTCGTACCCTCGGCTGGTGCTGCTTGACCCGGACACCGAGAACGACGTCGCCTACGAGCTGTGCCAGCTCCTCGGCCGCGCGATCCTGCCCATCCGCCGGACCGACGCTGGGCTGGCGGACGGCGGCCGGGACGAGGGCACGGCGTTCTTCTTCACCGGGCAGGGGCGGGAGTACCTGCTGACCGCCGACGCCCTCACCCACGCCCCGGCCGGGGAGATCGGGCTGCGGGCGAGCGTGACCGAGCCGGCCGGGGTGTCGGCGGACGCCGTGGCCCTGCCGGACTACGCCGCGCGGTGGCACCATCGCGGGGATCTCGGCGTCGCCGTCATGCCCACCGGCGGCCTGCACGAGCACGCCGACGGCGAGGGCTGGCGGTGGCGTACCCAGCAGGTGCCGGACGGGATCGCGGCCGACCGGGACGCGATCGCCCGGATCGGCGCGGAGCCGGGCTCGGCCATCGTGCTCGCCCACGGGGCCGGCGCGGACGGCGCCCGGCCGCTGGAGGTGGCGATCGAGCGGGTGGCGCGCGTGGGCGACGCCGTCCGGATCACCGCGGAGCTGCCGCTCGGCTACGTCGGCGCGCCGGTGTTCGGTGTCCAGGCCGGCGACGGTGAGGTGGGCCTGCGGTGCCTCGGACTCGTCCTGCCGGCCCGCGACGGCGGTCACCCGCTGGCCACCTTCGACCGCATCCGCGAGGCCGTCGCCGTCGTGTGAGGGTGCGTCGCCGCCGGGTCAGCCGCCCTGCGCGGGCACGCCCGCCTGGTCGGCCCCGTCTGCGGGCCGCCGGCTCGCCGGTGGCCGCTCCCCGTCGCGGACCGTCGGCCCGGCGTCGAAGAACGCGTCGGCCCAGCGCCCGACCTCCGCGAAGACCTTCTCGCGTACGGCGGGGCCGGAGAGCGTGAGGTCGTGCATGCCGCCGTCGAAGCGTGCCACGGTGACGTGCCGGCCGAGGCGGGGCGCCCAGCGGACCATGTGCTCGACGTCGAGGACGGCGTCGGCGAGCGCGGCCGACTCGTGCCACTTCGTGCCCTTGAACGAGCGGGTCGAGCAGGCGAGCAGCACCGGCACCCGAATGTCCAGCCCGGCGCGGAGCTGCCGCTGGGCGGTGCGGATGGCGTTCAGCCAACCGGCCCGGACGGGAAACCCGGCGAGCGGCTTCCACGCCAGGTCGTAGTTCCACTCGCCGTGGTGGTCGGCGTGGATGGTCTGGCTGTAGACGGTGCCCAGCCCGAACGGCAGGACACGGCGCGGCGCGCGGCGGCCCAGCGGGGCGACGGCGGCGGCGAGCGGCCGGCGTACCGCCCAGGGGGCGTTGATGTCGAAGAAGGGGCTGTTCAGGAAGAGCCCGTCGATGATCCCGGCGTCGCGGCGGGCGTGCGCCCAGAGCGGCATGATCAGGCCGCCGGTGGAGTGGCCCATCGCGAGCAGGGTGTCGTGCCCGTCGTCCTCGCGGATGATCGTCGCGGCGGCGTCCAGCTCCGGGAAGTAGTCGCTGACGTCGCGGCAGAAGTTCGGGGTCTGGTGGGGCAGCAGGCTGCGGCCGTGCTTGCGCAGGTCGACGGCGTAGAAGTCCCACCCCCGCTCGGCGAAGAAGTGGCCGAGGTGGGCCTGGAAGAAGTAGTCGGTGAAGCCGTGCGTGTAGAGCACGGCCCGCCTGGTCGGGCGGTCGGCGCGGCGACGGACCAGGGTGGCCACCACCGGCCCCTCGTCGTCGGTGCCGAGGTCGATCGTCTGCCGCTCGTACGGCGGGCCCAGCACGTCCGGTTCCACGAACGCGACGGTACGCCGGCGAGCTACCGGGCGGTAGCCCCGCCGTGCCCCGGCCCCGTCCGCCCGCACCGCGGACGGGGCCTCGGGCGTACGCCTCAGACCGTCTCCACCTCGGCGCGGGCCGGGTCGGTGTCCGGGTCGATCCCGGTCCCGGTCTCGGCGGCCGGGTGGCCGACGTCCCGCAGGTGCTTGTTGTGCCGCGGCTCCTGCTTGGTCTTCGCGTCGTTGAGCCGCCGCCGCAGGTCGTCCCGGACGTCGTTGAGCGCGGCGTGCAGGTCCTCCTCGGCGGACGTGGTGACGATCTTCTGCCGGCCGGCGATCCAACACTCCAGGGTGACCTTCTGCCCCCTGGCCTCCCGGTTCTTCACCGACAGTTCCAGCTCGGTGGCGTCGGCGTGGAACCCGGCCAGCCGGGCGTCCAGCGTGGCGAACTGCTCCGCGATCCAGTTCCGGTCGCCCTGGGAGAACCCGGCGCCGACCCGCAGGCACTCGGCGACGGTGGCCGGGTTGGCGACGGCGCTCATCGCCGCACCTGGCCGGGAACGAAGGCGGTTGCGGTGGTGGTCATCTGCATGATCGCTGACCCTCTCGTTCGTCGTGCTGTCGGCGGTGCGGTTGATCGAATCCATACCCCGCCGCCTCCCGTCCGGAACGTGACCTCTCCGGCACCCCGATCATCAGCCGGACGTCGTGGGCGCCCCCAGGGCCGCTCGGCCCTAGCACACCGGGACCTTGATCAGGTCTTTGTCCACAGGTGGTCCGGCTGTCCACAGGCCGGCGGGCGACGGTGGCGCCGGTCGTGCCCGACGGCCCAGGCTCGACACCGAGTCGACTCGCGATGGCAAGCCCGATCTCCCCCTGGAGGGACGATGTTCGACACCTACGTCACGATCGTGGCGCATCACGAACGTCATAGATGTTTGGCATCTCGGACAGTGACCGCAAACCGCTACCAGTGAAACTGCACGTCAACGCGGTCGGACTCCGGCTCGCGCCACCGCGCGGCAGGCCTGACCACGATCCGATCGACGATCGACCGTAGGGCCTTCACCCGCTCGGCGTGCGTGACGTCCTGGTCCTGCCAGAGCGCCAGCAGCGCCTCTGCCGCGTTCGCCGCGGCCACCGGGTCGGGCGGCACCTCAACCGATCCGAGGCGGGCCAGCTGGCCGGCGGCTCCCTGCTCTGCCTCCCGCAGCTCGGCCATCGCCTGCCGGTACACGTCGTCGGGCAGCCGCTCCAGCGCGTGGCTCTTGGCCAGTCGCACCATCGCCGATCGGGCGTCGGCCAGCTGCCGCTCCAGCGTTGCCCGGTCGGCCTGGCTCGACGTCATCCGGGCGAGCCGGCGGGCTCGCGCGTCGTGGTCGGTGCGCAGCTCGGCCGCCCACTCGGCGACCTGGCGCAGCACCTCGTCCACGACGCGGGCGAGGATGGGCCGGCCGACGCCGGGGCAGGTGCCGCCCTTGACGTCGCCGCGGCCGTCGCCGCAGACCAGGCGGTCGCCCTGTCGCTGAAGCTTGTGGCCCTGCGGGCACTCGACGAGCCCGACGAGCGGCCACGTCGGCGCGAGGTGCCGGGGTGGGGTGCCGGCCTCGGCCGCCAGCCGGTTCTGCACCTTCCGCCAGGTGACCTCGTCGACCAGTGCGTCGTGTTCGCCCGGCAACACCTCATCACCGGTGACGACCATTCCTCGGTACGCCGGATTGCGTAACAACTTCTTGACGTTGGCGGTGTGCATCGCCTTTCCGCGAATGGCGGCGAGGTATGCGGTGACCTCGCCGATAGGGTCACCGATCGCGTATCGGCGGAACACCTCGGTCATTGCTGGCCCGAGCACGGGATCCGGAATGAGGCGCTTGTTTACCCGGATGTAGCCGAGGGGCCGGCCGTGATGCTGGCCCCTTTCCGCGCGGCGGGCGATCGTGTTCGACCAGCCTCGCCCGATCTCATCCGACTGCATTTCCGCAATCGCCAGGAGATTCGTCAGCATCCATCGGCCGGATGGTGTGGACGTGTCGATCTGCTCAGTGGCGGACATGATGGTCACGCCCATGTTCGCCAATTCGGCGAGCATCTGGAGCGATTCGAGAACGTTGCGGCCGAACCGGTCGACCTTGTAGACGGCCAGGACGTCGACCTGCCCGGCCGCCGCCATCTTCCGCACCCGGTCGATGCCGTCGCGGGAGAAGTTCCTGCCGGTGCGGTCGATGTCGTCGACGACGGCGACCTCACGCAGGCCGGCTGGCTTGGCCATGCGGCGAATCGCGGACAGTTGGATGTCGGGGCTGTGGAAGTCGTCGCCACCGCGCCCCATCAACTCACTGACGCGCCGGTACGCGACGAACCGGCGGGGCTGGTCGGGGACGGCGGCGAGCTGGCCGCGGCGCCGGGGCATCAGCTCGCGGCTTGGCCGCGCCGGCGGACGACGCGGCCCGGCCGCTCCGGCTGGGCGCTCTCTGCGACCTGGGCGAGGTACTTCAACGCCGTCCGGATCGCGTCCTTCTCCGCCTCCGGCACGTCGGGGTTCGCGAGCCGCCGCATGATGACCTGGAGGTCGGGGTCGAGACCTTCGTCGGGGTTGCCGCCCATGTTGCCGGCGGCGCGGAGGGCGCCGCCGGGGTCGCCGAGGGCGTCGCCGATGGCGCGGGCGCTGGTGACGTTGGCGCCGCTGCCCTTGCTGCTCATCCAACGGAAGATCGTCGCCCGGTGGATGCCGGACTCGCGGGCGAGTCGGGCGACGCTCCACCCGTCGCGGTCGGTCATCCGCCGCAGGTACTCCGCCCAGCTCTCCCGCTTGCCACCGTCGCCCATAGGCGGACGGTACGCGACGGTGAACGGGTCAGCATGGTTGGCGGGGGGTCGCACTTTCGCGACGTGTAACCGCAGGTCAGGGTACCTGCTGCGGCGTCGCTTTACCGCTCCGACTGTGCACTTCTCGCTCATCTCTGACTCCCTGCATACGTCGCGTATAGGCGACGATAGGGGATGAGGGTCGATCCACTCCCTCGTCCGAACGGCTGATTTCGACGTCAATCCGCGACGCTCCTTGCGTCGCAGAATGACGACGGTCTAGCGTGGCCGGCATGGAAGCGACGCGAAACAGCGACGCTCCATCCGCCGAGAGCGACGCGAAAGTCCGTCTGCGGGTGGAGGTGTACGACGCCCTGGCCGCCAAGCGCGGCGCCAAGACGGTCGTGGCCCAGGCCAAGTTGCACGAGGTCGGCCGGCAGCACCTGTTCGACATCCGCGCCGGGCGGAGCCTGCCGAGCCTGCCCCTGGCGATGCGGATGGCCACCGACCTGGAGACGACGGTCGAGGCCCTGTTCGGGCGGGTGGGGCGATGACCTCGCGGCAGCCGATCAAGCCGATCGACCCGGCGTCGGAGGGCGGCAAGGCCGCCGCCGAGGCGCTGAGCCAGGTCCTCGCCGAGATCCAGGTCGCGGTGTGGCAGCGCCGCGCCGCCCGTCAGCAGACCTCGGCCGCCTGACCCCACGAAGCCCATGAGAGGGACCGATGAACGAGCTCATCGACACGACGATCGCCGCCCCCGGAAGCGGTGGCGGCAACACCAGCGGGAGCCAGAGCAACACCGGCGGCAACGCCGGCACGCACCCGACCGGTGCCGGCGGCACTCGCCCGAAGGCCGCCTGACCGTGCACGCCAAGCGCACGCAGCGCGCGGCGCTGGTGATCGCGACCTGCGTCACCGCGGCCGGGCTCGCGCTCATTGTCACGAACACCCCAACCCGGTGGGACGGCAACGGCCTCCAGGCCCTCGCCCTGCTCTGGCTGTACCTCGGCCAACGCCGCCGCGAGAACGAAGGCGGGGCCACGGCTCTCCACAAGCCGTGACCCCGGGATCTCTACCCGCACCAACCACTGACGAAAGGCACGGTCGAGATGAACAACGTACAGGCCACCCAGGAGGTGGCGCAGAGCATCGTCGCTGATGCCCTGGCGGCGCTCGCCGTCTTCGGTGTCACCACCGAGCGTGAGGCGGGCCAGCTGCTGCCGATGTGGCGCCGGTTCCACGAGATGACCGCTGCCGAGCGGACCGCCGTCTACCTGCACTACCGGCCGGCGCCGTCGACCCGGCCGGACACCGGCACCGCAGCGGAGTGCGTGCTGGCGGCCGCCGCCGGCCAGCCCGCGCACACCCGGATCGCCCGAGCGAACATGCTCCGCGCGATCACGCGCGAGTGCTTCGCCGTCGACCGCGCGGCACTCCCCGCCCCGGAGTCGGTGGCGTTCGCCGACGGCCAGGCGGTCGAGCTGGAGCTCAGCACCGTCGCCGAGGCGGAGGCGTGGGCGAGCAACCTCGACGCCACCCGCGACGCCCGGATCAGCGAGGGCCGGGACGTGGCCGGCGCGCTCTACCGCGGGTACCGGACGACCTGCAGGTGGCGCGGCTTCGAGGTGACCATCGTCGCGATCGAGCGGGCCGATCAGCCCGCCCAGGTTGCTGCGATCAGCGAGCGGCCCGCCGAGCCCGGCGAGGTGTGCACCTGCGGCCGCGCGGCGAGGACGGTGTTCACCGGCGGCCCGTGGGGTGACACGGGCTACTGCGGGCTGCCGGACGGTGGCCAGAGCGGGCCGTGTCCGTTCTGCGGCGGCCCGCGGCACCAGGGCACGCGGTGCTCCCGGTACGAGCTGCGGCCGGCGTGATGTGGGCCGCGATCGTGCAGGGCACCCAGGCGGCGGCGCCGGAGGTCGGCGGGCTGCTCGCCGTGACCGCCGTGGTGGCGCTGTGGACGTGGTGGGAGCTACGCCGGGCGGGCCTCCGGTGACCGCCGTGGTGACCGCGCCGGCGCGGATCCCGGCGCAGGCCGGCCCGCCGGCCGCCGAGCAGATCAGCGACGCGCGCCGACGTTGGGACCTGGTCGACGCCGCCGCTGGCGGCGACCGGCAGGCGTTCGGCCGCCTGTACGAGATGTACCGCGACACGGTGTTCCGGTTCGTGTACTTCCGGTGCGGGAACCGGCAGCTGGCCGAGGACCTCACCGCCGACACGTTCGTGCGGGCGCTGCGGCGTATCGACCAGGTGAGCTGGCAGGGCAGCGACATCGGAGCGTGGTTCGTCACGATCGCCCGCAACCTCGTCGCCGACTACTTCAAGTCCAGCCGCTACCAGCGGGAGGTCGCCGTCGGGGACATCCTCGACGGGGAGGACCGCGTCGACCACACCCGCGAGGGCGACCCCGCCGGAGCCGCCGTCGCCTACCTGTCCTCCAGGGACCTGCTCGCCGCCGTGAAGCAGCTCAACCCGGAGCAGCAGGAGTGCATCGTCCTCCGCTTCCTCCAGGGCTACTCCGTCCGCGAGACCGCCGTGGCGATGGGCAAGCAGGAAGGCGCGATCAAGGCCCTCCAGTACCGAGCGGTCCGGGCGCTCGCCCGGCTGCTGCCGCCCGGGATCGAGGTGCCGGCATGATCGGCGGCCTCACCACCGCGCAGCTCGCCCTGCCCCTGGTGCCCCTGGCCGACCTCAGCGACGGCTTCAAGGCACGGCACCAGGTAGGGCACTACCGCGCCCCTTGGGACTTCGCCGCCGGCGCGAAGTCGGGCGAGCCGGCCCCCCGTGAGGGCGACCTGGTGCCCGCCTGGCGGTGCTGCCACTGCGGCGGCATCGCGATGAGCCGGTACTTCCTCGTCCTCAGCCACGGCTGCGAGGACGTCCCCGGCGGGTGCCGCACGTCGTGCCGCTACCGCCCGGACGCCCCGTCCTCCCCGTACCGAATGGACGCCCACTGGATCCCGCCGACCTCGGAGGCACACCGATGAACGACCTGATCGACAGCGCCGTGACCGTGATCGCTGCCCTGACCGTCGGCCTGATCGTCGGCGCGATCGTCATGGCCTTCGCCGCACGCGCCCGCCAGCTGGACGACGAGCAGCGCACCGAGACCGCCTGGCGGGACATCCGGGGTGCCGTCGAGCAGCTCGGCGACCCGGAGATCCGCGCCCGGCTTCTGCGCCAGCTCGCGCAGATCCGCGACCGGTGGCTGCCGGGCGGCCCGATGCACCTGGACGCCTACCGCCAGCCCGCTGCCGCCGAGCTGACCCCGGCCTACGTCCACCGGCTGCTCGACGCGTACGCCACCGGCGACCCGGTCAACCTGGCCGGCTGCGCGGTGCCCCCCGATGTCCGGGGCCGGCTGCGGGCCATCCTGATCGGCGCCGCCGAGCGCACCGCCCCGCTGCCCTCGCACCCCGGCCTGGCCACCACGGCGCGCCCGGCCGACGTGCCGGGCAGCATCCCGCTCAGCAGGCGGCCCACCGATGGCTGACCAGAAGTGCCAGGACTGCGGCCGAGAGCTGCGGACCCCGGCCAGCCGCGCCCGCGGCCGGGGCCCGGTCTGCGAAGCGAAGAGCCGCCCGGCGCCCGCCGCCCTGCCCGGCCTCACCGGCCGGGCGGGCGGCTCGCCGGCCCAGGCCGGCCCCGACCTGCTCACCACCGCCGACCAGGACGACGCGGGCGAGGACGGTCCGCCGTGAAGACGACGCCCCGCCTGTGCCCCGAGTGGGACCCCGACCCGGACGTCCCGGCCGACCACCGCGACCGCGAGACGTGCCGCAACTGCCACCGCGTCGGCACCCCCACGGACGCCGGCCACACCCCGCCCACCGCACCCGCCCGCAAGCCCATGCCAGCGGCGCTCGCCGCCGCAGCCCAGGACCGCGACGCCGCGATCCTCGGCGAACGCGACCGAGAGGAGACCCGGTGACCGAGCCGTCCCGCCTACTGACCGACGACGAGCTGCGCGCGGCCGCCGCCACCCGGCCCGGGTACGCCACGTACCCGCAGTACCGCCCGCAGCCCGAGCGCCTCGGCCAACTGCCGGCCGTCGACCGCGACCTGCTGCTCAGCACGGTCCGGATCGCCGGCGTCCCGGCGCTGCTGCCGCCGGTCCCGGAGCACTGCTACCCGCCGGACGCGGTCGACCTCCCGGAGGCAAAGCCGGACGAGTCGCTCCGGCTGGTAGAGCTGCCACCGTCACCGGTGTTCGAGTTCCAGCCACACCGGTCCCCGGGCCGGCCGTGGTGGCGCCCGCGCTGGAGCTGGGCGGTGATGCCCGCCAAGGGACCCACCACGTGGGGCTACTGCTGGACGGAGGCCGGCGCCCGCCGCCGTACCGCCCGGGCAGCCCGGAGGGCGGAGTGCCGTGGCTGACAAGAGCGGCATCGAGTGGACCGACGCCACGTGGAACCCGGTCACCGGGTGCACGAAGGTGTCCCCCGGCTGCGATCACTGCTACGCGGAGACGCTCGCCGAGCGGTTCCGCGGCACGCCGGGGCACTACTTCGAGCAGGGATTCGACGTGGTGCTGCGCCCGGACAAGATGGGCCAGCCGCTGCGGTGGAAGCGCCCCCGCCGGATCTTCGTCAACTCGATGTCCGACCTGTTCCACGACCAGGTGCCGGTGGAGTTCATCGCCGAGGTGTTCGCGGTGATGGCGGCCGCGCACTGGCACACCTTCCAGATGCTCACCAAACGGCATGGGCGGATGCGCACGCTGCTGAACGATCCGGAGTTCCGGACGCTCGTGCAGTGCGAGTCGGCCACCCTCGGCCACGAGGGCATCGACATCACCACGAACAACCCGTGGGATGTGTGGCCGGTGCCCAACCTGCACCTGGGCGTCTCGGTGGAGGACCAGAAGCGGGCGCAGCTGCGCGTACCGGCGCTGCTCGCCACACCGGCGGCGGTGCGGTGGCTGTCGTGCGAGCCGCTGCTGGGCCCGGTCGACCTGGCCAAGTTCCTGCACTGGCGGCCGATCGGCGCGAACCTGGCCGAGGCCCCGCTGCCGCCGTCGTACGCCGAGGCGCTCTGCCTGCCGGCGCTGCATTGGGTGGTGGTCGGGGGTGAGTCCGGGCGGCAGGCCCGGCCGATGCACCCGGATTGGGCGCGGCAGCTGCGCGGCCAGTGCCAGGCCGCCGCCATCCCGTTCTTCTTCAAGCAGTGGGGCGAGTGGTCGCCGCTCGGCCCGCTGTACGAGCAGAGCGCCGACGACCCGGAGGCCGACGAGGCGCGGATGGAGGCCGCCGCCCTGGAGCTCAACGGCGTCCGGGTGGTCGAGCTGGAGCGGTCCGGCTACGTCCCCGACGGCCATCAGCCCGGCGACTCGCGCACCTGGCTGATGGCCCGCCTCGGCAAGCGGGAGGCCGGCCGGACCCTCGACGGCTGGACGTGGGACCACTACCCGCCCGGCGGCACGCCGTGACGGCGCTCGTCGGTCTGTGGCTGGTCGCCACCGAGGTGCTCCGCCGCCCGGTGGCGACCAGCGACCCGTACCCGCACCTGTGCGGGGTGACCCACCACGGCACCCGGTCCGGCACCCCGTACCGCTACAGCGGCCGGGACTGCGCCGCCTGCCACCACCAGCTGACCGGCGGCCCGAAGACCTCGGCGGCCCCGACCGCCCCGAAGATGCGCACGATCGGAGACACCTGATGGAGATCAGCCTGGACGCCGAGCAGGTCCTGCTGCTCGTCGCCGTCGAACAGGGCCGGGTCCACATGGACCCGCGCTACACGAAGCCCGATTTCGAGAAGGAGCCGGAGCACCCGTTCGGCCTGAAGCGGGCGACCCGCAGGCTGGCGCCCCTGAAGAAGGCCCGCCTGGTCGAGCTGGTGCCCGAGGAGGATGCCGGCCAGTACGGCGTCCGCCTCTACAAGCTGACCAGCCGCGGCCAGCACGTCCTGGAGCAGGTCCGGGAGATGGAGGCCGCCGCCCGCGCCGAGGCGAGCGCCTGATGGCCACCGCGACGGCTCCAGCAATCACCAGCCGCACGCAGTACGAGATCCTGCGGCTGTTCGCCGACGGGAAGTCGGAGATCGAGATCGCCGACTTCACCACCCTGACGCCGCGCGCCGTGTCCAAGGTGGTCAACGAGATGTGCGCCGGCGACCAGGACACTGCCCGCGAGCTGGCCACCGCGTACGAGCGGCGGGCCAGCCTGGTGGCTGCCGCCCAGGGCAAGCCGGGCGTACCTGGTGTCCCCCGGGTCACCACCGTGCCGCCGCCCGGCACTCTCCGGCCGCCGGCGCCCGCCCCCGGCCCGCCGGCGATGGCCCGGGCGACGGACGTCCTGGCAGACCTGCTCGCCGCCGCCCAGGTGTCCCCGCACCAGCGCACCCGGTCCCTGGGCGCGAAGGTCGCGGCGCTCGCCGAGGACCTCCGTACCCGGCTCACCGAGGAGCGGCGGGAGGCCGCGGCCGCCGAGGCCGCCGCCAGGGCCCGCGCCGAGGCCGAGCGCCAGGTGAAGGAGCTGGAGGCGCGGCTGGCGAAGGCCCGCGCCGCGCTGCTCGCCGCCGGCGGCAAGCCGGCCCGCGCGGCGGCTGCCGGGAAGACCACCAGCGAGATCCCGGCCAAGGTCGTCCGGGCCTGGGCCCGCGAGAACGACATCGAGGTGCCGCCGCTCGGCCGGATCCCGGGCCCTGTGATGGACGCCTACCTGGCGGCGCACCCCGGTACTCCGAAGGACGAAGGGAAGTAGCGATGGCCACCAAGCTGAAGGCCACCCTCCCGAAGTGGGAGGACAACGGCCTCGCCACGATCCGGGACCAGCTGCTGGAGAACCCCGACGGCCAGCACGTCGCGATCGTGGTCCTCGACTGCTCGCGCATCACGTACGACGTGGTGGACGGCGAGCTGGAGCCGACCCCGACGGTGCGGATCGTGCGAGTCGAGCCGGAGACGGACCCGGACGAGGCCGTCAAGCTGATCTCGTGGGCGAAGCGGCTGACCGACAAGCGGATCCCGCCGCCGGCCAAGCCGGACCCCATCCCGGGCCTGTCGGTGATCGGTGGTGGTGACCGTGGCTGAGGACGACCAGTTGCACTGCTACCACCACAGCTGCACGTCGGAGTGCGAGGACGGCTGCGACGACTCCGCCAATGACGACTGCGTGTGCTGCGACTGCTGCTGCACCTGCCTCGGCTGCGAGTACGGGCCGCGCGACGGCATGCTGATGTTCCCGGAGGCCAGCCGTGGGTGACCGTACGGTGCAGGTCAACCTGGCGGCGGCCGGCATCGGCGCCGGCGACGTGGTGGTCGACGGCCAGGACGTGTCCGCCGGGGTGTCCCGGCTGCTGCTCGCTGCCGGCGCCGGGGAGTCGCCGCGGCTGGTGCTGGAGCTGGCCCCGCAGGCGTACGAGGTCGACGCCCAGAGCGTGGTGGTCGGTGTCTCGCCGGTCGGCGCGGTGGTGCTGACCCAGCTCGGCTGGCGACCGCCGGAGACCGACCCTGCACCCGCCCCGGTCGGCCGGCTGTGCTCGGCGCTCTGCGCCGACGTCGAGCGCGACCGCGACGCCCTGGCCGCGATCGTGGCCGCGATCGGCGACGCGATCAGCCCGACCGGCGAGCGGCCGGAGGAAGCCCTTGCCACGCTCGCGGGCGACGTCGCTCGCGTGGTCGAGCAGCGCGATCAGCTGGTTGAGAAGCGGGACCAACTGGTGACCCTGGTCCGCGAGATGCTGCTCCACTTCACGGTGCGGGGCCACCCCGGCCGCCCGGCGATCCGCACGGGCTGGCTGCTGGAGAAGACGGTCAGCGGGTGGCGCTTCCGGCTTCACGAGCTGGCGTACCCGCCCGATCCGCCTCCCGAGTAGCTGCGGGCACCCCCGCCCGTCCTGCTGTTCCAACCCTCCGGCGCGGCCACCCCCCGATGGTGGCCGCGCCGTACCGCACCGGGAGAACCATAGATGTTGATCACTTTGGCGGCGGTCGCGTGGTCTGGCTGAAGTCGTCCGACAACAGCAACCAGCACCCCGCCGTGCTGGCCCCGCTGGCGTGGGACAAGGGCCCCGACGACGACCTGGACGGCTGGGACCTGCGCCTGCCGGCCGTCGCCGGCCTGGCCTGGTTGTGCGCCACCTACTCGGCAGGCCAGGAGACCGACTACGTGGTCCCCGAGGCCACCGTGGCGCTCTACGGCGGCCCGCAGTGGCGACGCCTCGCCGAGTGGGTGGCCCGGGCTGGCATCTGGACCCGGGTCGCTGGTGGCTGGCTACTCGCCGACGACTCCGAGCACCTGTTCCACATCCGCCTCAAGGCCGAACTGGAGTGGGAGCGCCAGCGCAAGAACGACAACGGCAACCCCGCCCTCACCATCCCCGTACGGCTGCGCGACGGCGACGCCTGCCGCTACTGCGGCCGGGTGGTGAACTGGGACGCCCGAAAGGGCGGCCTGGCCGGCACCTACGACCACCGCAACCCCGGCCGCGGCGCCCAGGGCCCCGACGACCTTGTGGTCGCCTGCAACCAGTGCAACGGCCGCCGCGGCAAGGACACGCACCCTGAGCGGTGGCAGCTGCTGCCCGCCCCCGCTCAGCCGTACTACGGCCAGATCACGGTGACGCACCTCGCCAAGCACGGCTACGACGTGCCGCCGTTCACCGGCCCGCGACCCTCCGGTCTGCCCGGGGGACCCCGCATCGAAGACCCGCGACCCGACGACCAGTCGGACCCCGCACCGCAGCACCCCGGGCGACCCGGCACCCCGCCGGACCACGCCCCCGGCGACCCGGCGTCCGGCCGGACCACGCCCGACCACCGCGACCCGGCCGCCAGCCGGACACCGCACCCCCGCGCGACCCCGACCACGGGCCACCGCGCCACCACCGCCCGCGCGACCCCGACCCAGGGGCACCGCGCCCTGCGCGACGCGGCCACCGGCCGCGCCCCGCGCTCAACCCCGACCCAAGATCAACACATCGGCCGATCATCGGCCGATCCGGCAGAACCCAAGCCTCCAGGATCTGGAAAGCCCGGGTCGGGTCGGGACGGGTCGGGCGCTCCACCCCGACCACCCCACCACCGCAAGCGAGGACGCAGAGGCCGCCGTGCACGCACCCAGCCTCCGCCGCCTCCACCAGCCCAGCCAGCACCAGGGGACCACCATGTCTGACGACCAGCCCACCAAGCCCCCCACCAAGCTGACCATCAGCAGCCGGGGCACCACCGTGACCATCGAGGCCACCGAGCCTCTCGCCCAGGTGGAGGCCATCGCCCAGCGTCTGCACACCGAGGCACACGCCCGCTGCTGGCCCGACCTGCCGGCCGGATTCGGCGGCACCCTGTGACCGACCAGACCGACGTCGACCGGCAGGACGCACTCGACTCGGCCGCCCGCCACGCCGCCCGCCTGCTGCACGCGTTCGGCTGGCTCCGCGTCCTGGTCGAGCCCGGCCGCGAGCCGCGGCCCGCCCCGCCGCTGCTCACCGACACCGCCCGCCACTGGCTCGGCATCCAGTCGGCCGCCGAGGCCGCCGACCGCGTGGCGAACCTCCGCGCCGGCCTGTCGGCCGCCCCGACCGGCCAGGTCCCGATCCGCCTGGAGATGCTCACCGCCCAGCACCACGCCCTGACCGTGGTCGACCAGCTGGTGGACCGAGTCGAGCGTGCCGGCGCCCGGGCCCGCCTCGGCGTGCCGGCGACCGGCCGGAACATCGTGCGGGTGCTGGACTGGCTTGCCGGCGACGGCGGACCACCCTGCTGGGCCGTGACGACCGGCGGCGTGGCGTACCGGCGCGGGGCACTGGCCGACGTCGCCGACCTGCGGGTGCTCGACCACGTGGCGCACCGGCTCCAGGAGGTCGCCGACCGGGCCCGGATGGCGATCGGCATGACCGAGGAGCGGACGGCACCGTACCCGCACCAGCCGTGCCCGGCCTGCCGCCGCCGATCCCTGGAGATCGACGCGACGCTGCGCAACGAGCGGTACTGGACGGTGGGCTGCACCTCGGCGGCGTGCCGCTGCACCGGCCCGGGCTGCCCGTGCCTCCAGCGCCACGCGATCGAGGGCCGCGGGCACGTCTGGACGTACGCCGAGCTGCCCACGCTGCACGTGGCCCAGCAGCGGCACCGCCTCAGCCACCCGGTGCGATCCGCCGCGGTTGGGCATGGTGGGTGGAGCAGCCGACGGAGGGGCGAGCGGTGAAGCGGAAGCTGGCCGAGGGCATGCACATGGTCACCCTGGACGAGCTGGAGACGCAGCTGGGCGCCTGGGTGAACGACGAGGCGCTGCGGAAGTGGCAGACCCGGTACGGTCTGGTCCGCGTCCAGCTCGACGGCGTCTGGTGGTACCACCTGGAGGCCGCGATCGAGATTGACTTCCTGACCGAGGGCCGCGGCCGTAGCCGTGGCAGCACCGTGGAGGCAGCGTGACGACGGCCGGAAACCCCGACTGGACGGACGCGGACAGCATGCGCTTCGCCCAGGAGCTCGGGCTGACCCTCGAACCGTGGCAGGCGGCTGTCCTGACCGCAGCGGTACGCGCGGGGCGCGAGCGTGCCGCGCTGTGCGGTGCTCGCACGGGCCCTGTGTGGAAGGCCGGCGGCGAGGTCTGCTCGTGCGTCGAGCCCGCCGGCCACGTCGAGCGCCAGGACGGCCGGTCCGGTGCCGATCACCGCTGCTCGTGCGGAGCGTGGTTCGTGGACGAGGTGGCCCGGCGGTCGCCCGACACGTGATCCACTGCGTGGGCCGCCGGGCCGATCGTGCGGTACATTGTCCGGCAGATGCAGCGCCCGTAGTGTCTTCACCGAACGCCCCGGTCCCCCGTGCCGGGGCGTTCGTCGTACCCGGGGAGGCCGGGTGAGCCGGCACAGCGAGGACAGCCAGGCATACCGCCGGCTGCGTGTGCAGTTCCTCGAAGACCACCCGGTGTGTTGGATATGCCGGCACGGCGGGGCCAACCAGATCGACCACAAGATCCCGAGGTCGCAGAGACGTGGGCGACTGGAGACGTGGAACTGGATGCCCTCGCACGGCCCGCCTGGCTGCCCGATCTGCAAGCAGAACTGCAACCAGGTGCGCGGCACCAAGACCATCGAGCCGACCGCATGGGTTACGTCGCCTGACTGGTGACTGATCAACCCACGTGACCTTGCGTTTGTGCAGGTCAGAGGCTTGCGACCACCGTTTTTAGAGCGTGGCCGCCCGTCGACCCCTAACCCAGGCGTCATTTTTTTCTCCCCGGGCTCTGTGCCGGGCCCTGATCTGATCGGGGGGATCAGCCGATGACCGAGCCGATCAGCACCGCGATCAGCGCCGAAATCACGGCCGCGCGGACTGCCCAGGGCGGCACTCGGGAGGATGTCGCCGCCGCCGCGCGGCTCGCTGGCGCGCCGGCGACGTTCACCGCGGCCGCGCTGCGGAACCTGGAGATCGGGCGCCGCTCTCCCTCGGTGGACGAGCTGCTCTGGATGGCCGAGGCGCTGTCGGTGCCGGTGCGGCAGTTGCTCGGCGAGCACCGGGAGCTGTTCGGCCACGACGCGTACCGGCCGCCGACATGCGGGGCGGTGGAGGACGCCACCCGCTCGGCGGTGGAGGACCTCGGCGACCTGACCGGCCGGCAGGAGGCACTGGCGCAGCTGGCGTACGCCCTGGCGGCCGACATCGACGGCGAGGGCGAGAAGCGGCAGCCGGCCGCGCTGGCGAAGGCGCTGACGGACACGCTCGACCAGTTGTGGAAGCTGAAGCCGGCCGACACCGAGCAGGACGATGAACTCGGCGCTGAGTGACCGGCGCCGGATCGGCCCTGTGCCGCTGCGGGTCGGGATGTCGCCGGAGGAGATCTTCGCGGCGTACGAGCTGACCTGTCCTCCCCGGGTGGGCACGCTGCGCGACCCGTCACGCAAGACGTACGGCGTCGGGGTGGCCCGGATCGCCGCCCAGCTCGGCCAGCCGCTGATGCCGTGGCAACGGTACGCGGTGGACACCGCGCTCGAGGTCGACCCCGACACCGGGTGGCTTGTCTACCGGGACGTGACGCTGGTGGTGCCCCGGCAGTCGGGCAAGACCACGTTGATCCTGTCGGTCAAGGCGCATCGGGCGCTGAAGATGGGCAGCGAGGCCGTGAAGTTCCGGCCGTCGCAGGGCAACCGCCAGTTCATCCTCTACGCCGCCCAGAAGCTGCTGGCGGCGCGGCGGAAGTTCGTGGAGGAGCACCTGCCGGTGCTGCAGGCGTCGCCGCTGGCGAGTCGGTTCACTACCCGGCTGGCGAACGGGTCGGAGAGCATCCTCTGGGACACCGGGGCGCTGGACAGCATCACCGCGAACACGGAGACATCCGGCCACGGTCCGACCTTGGACCTGGGCGTGGAGGACGAGTTCTGGGCGGCGATCGACCACCGTCTGGAGCAGGCGTTCTCGCCGGCGATGCTGACCCGGTGGTCGCCGCAGCACTGGCGGGTGTCGACGGAGGGCACCGAGGCGTCAACGTACATGGCCACGAAGGTGGACCTCGGCCGCGAGGTAGTGGCGTCCGGGGAGCCGACGCAGATCTGCTACCTGGAGTGGTCCGACCTCGACGGGCCCCGGGACTCGCCGGCGACGTGGCTGACGTGCATGCCGGCGCTGTGCCCGACCCCGGGCGAATGCACCTGCTCGCCGCACTGGCGGCACACGGTGACGCTGGACACCGTCGCCGGCGAGCTGGAAAAGTTCAAGACCACCCCGGACGAGTTCGACAGGGCGTACCTGAACCGGCGCAAAGGAAGCACCCTGCCGCCGGACCCCAACGTGCCGCCGGTGGAACGGTGGAACGATCTGATCGACATCCGGCAGGCGCCCGGCGAGGTGGTGGCGTTCGGCCTCGCCTGCGACTGGCAGGGGACGCAGGCGGCGATCGTCGCGGCCTGGCCCGGTGACGGCGAGGTGAAGCACCACCTCCGGGTGATCGAGTACAAACCCGGGATCGACTGGCTGCCGGGCCGCTGCGTACAGCTGGCCGAGCGGTGGCAGCCGGTCGCGTGGGGCGTGGACCTCGGTGGCGGTCCGACCAAGCAGCTGCAGCAGCCGCTCAAGGACGAGGGCATCGAGCTGCCGTCCGGTGACCCGGAGCGTGGGGACATCGCGTCACCGATGGTGAGCGACACCGCGGCGTACACCGGGACGCTGCTCGGTGAGGTCCGCGACGGCACGCTGCGCCACGAGGGCCAGGCCGCGCTGACCGACGCGTACAAGGTCGCCCGCACGAAGCCGTCCGGCCAGGTGTGGCTGCTGGACCGCCAGACGAGCGGGAACGTGATCTGCCTGCAGGCCGCGATCTCCGCGCTCTACGCGCTGGAGAGCCGCAAGCACCTGGCAGTCGAGCAGACGAACCCGTGGGACCACGTCCACTGATGGAGGGCCCCTTGAGCATGTGGAATCGTGCGCTGGCCTGGCTGGGCCTGCCCGGTGGCAGCCAGCGGGCCGCGCAGTTGGACCCGCTGATCGCCGCGATCAACTCCCGGTATCCGGCGGTCGCCGGCACGGTGGTCAGCCCGGAGACCGCCGCGCGGAAGATCGCGGTGGGCGCGTCCATCCGGCTGATCTCCAACGTCGGCCGGTCGCTGCCGATGCACGCCTACCGCGGTGAGGGCGGCGCGACCGAGCGGCTACCCGCGCCGCCCCTGCTGCGCGACCCGGACGCCACGAGCTACGGCCTGGGTGACTGGATCGCTCAGTTCCTATGGTCGGTGGCGGCCCGGGGCAACGGCATGGCGCACGTCGTGGAGCGCAGCGGCAACGCGCTGCCCCGGACGATCCTGGCGGTGCACCCCGACACGGTGTACCCGGACGTCCGCCGGTCGACGGGCGAGCTGTGGTGGATCCCGGCCCGAGGCAAGGAGATCCCGGCAGCGGACATGCTGCACGCCCGGATGTTCCCGGTGCCCGGCGCGGTGCTCGGCCTGTCGCCGATCGCCCAGCACGCGGCCACGATCGGCCTGGGCATCAGCGCCGAGCGGTTCGGCGCGGACTACTTCGATTCGGGCGGGCACCCGACGGCGCTGCTGAAGTCGGCGGCGCCGCTGAACGCCGCTCAGGCCCGCGTCGTCAAGGACCGGTTCGTGATCGCCTCCGGGTCACGGGAGCCGGTGCTGCTGCCCGACGGCATCTCGTACGAGCAGATCCAGATCAAGCCCGGCGAGTCGCAGTTCCTCGACGCCCAGGGCTACAGCTCCGCCGAGTGCGCGCGGATCTTCGGCCCGGGCATGCCGGAGATGCTGGGCTACGAGACCGGCGGATCAATGGACTACTCCAACGTGGTCGACCGGGACCTGCAGCTGTTGAAGTACACGCTCGACCCGTACCTCGTGATGGTCGAGCAGCTGCTGACCAGGTGCCTGCCGCGGCCGCAGTACGTGAAGTTCAACCGTGGCGCGCTGCTGCGGATGAACCTGCTCGACCGGTACCGGGCGTACGAGATCGCGGCCCGCATCGGGCTGGAGGTGCCCAACGAGCAGCGCGGCTACGAGGACAAGCCGCCGGTGCCGTGGGGCGACAAGCCGTACCCGGTGGGCAAGAGCGCCAGCACGGAGCCGGCGCAGCAGAAGGAGGCGCAGCAGCCGTGAGCACTCGACACCTGGACCGGCGGGCCCGGTTCGTCCGCCAGTTCAACGTGACCGCCGAGCTGCGCGCCGCCGGCGACGACAAGACCACCCTCGACGGGTACGCGTCGATCACCGGGGAGCCGTACGAGGTCAAGGACTGGCTCGGCACCTACTCGGAGACGATCGAGCGCGGCGCGTTCAAGAAGACCCTGGCGGAGAAGGACGACGTTCGGCTGCTGCTCAACCACGACGGTCTGCCGCTCGCCCGCACCAGCTCGGGCACCATGACCCTCGCTGAGGACGGCAAGGGCCTGCACACCGTGGCGGAGCTGGACCGCCGGTCGTCGCTGACCAACGACATCGCGATCGCGATGGAGCGCGGCGACCTCACGGAGATGTCGTTCGCGTTCTCCGTGACCCGGCAGGAGTGGAACGGCGACTACACCGAACGGTGGATCAAGGAGGTCAAGCTGTTCGACGTCTCCGTCGTCACGTTCCCTGCCAACCCGGCGACCTCGGCGAAGCTGCGCGCCGCCGACCTGGACGACCTGTCCGACGACGAACTGCGGGAGCTGGTCGCCCGCGCCCAGCGGCGCCTGGCGCCGCGCATCGACTCGACTCGCGAGCTGGACGCCCTGCGTCTGCTTGTCGAGCTGCCCTGAGCGCCAGGGCGCACCCGCCACTTCCCCGAGTTGCGCCGGAGCCCGCGCCGGAGCCGCCTAGCGGCCACCACCCGGGCCACCACCCGATGCGGACGCAGTGGCTCATCCACACCCACTACCGAAGGGAGCGGCCAGTCATGGACCCGCTTGAGATCCTCCGGCAGCGCCTGGACGAGCTGTGCACGCAGATCGACACCACGCGCTCCCGGGCCACCCAGATCCTGGGCATGCCTCAGGACCAGCTGACCGACGAGCTGCGGACCGAGGCGAGCAACCTGCGCTCGCAGCTGGTCACCCTGCACACCCGCCGCGGCGAGCTGGAAGGCCAGATCCGCGAGGAGGAGGCCGAGGCCAGCCGCCGCAGCGCCCGCCAGGCCGCGCAGGTCGAGCACGGCAGCGTGCCGACCCCCGAGGCGCGCGGCGTCGGCGGCGCCCGCGTCACCCGCGAGGAGCGCACCTACACCCGGGAGAAGACCGCCCGCGGTGAGAGCTCGTTCTTCGCCGACGCCTACCGGGCGCAGTTCATGGGCGACCAGGCGGCCGCGCAGCGGCTGGGCCGGCACAGCACCGAGCAGGCCGTGGAGGGCGAGGGCGTCCAGGAGCGGGCGACCACCACCGGCAGCTTCGCCGGTCTGGTGCCGCCGCAGTACCTGGTGGACCTGTACGCCCCGGTGCAGCGCAACGGTGCGCCGCTGGCGAACCTGCTGGACTCGCTGCCGCTGCCCCCGACCGGCATGACCGTGTCGATCCCCCGGGCGACCACGGGCGCCGCTGCGGCGTCGCAGGCGACGGAGAACAGCGCGCTGCAGAACACCGACGAGGTGTGGGCGGACCTCCAGGTGCCGGTCCGCACCATCGGCGGTCAGCAGGACGTCTCGCGGCAGTCGCTGGAGCGTGGCACCCCGGGCATCGACCTGATCGTGTTCCGCGACCTCGCTGCGGCGTACTACTCCGAGCTGGACCGGCAGATCATCGCCGGGTCGGGCGCGTCGGGGCAGATGCTCGGCATCACCAACACCGTCGGGATCTCGCAGGCGTCGGCGTACACCGCGGCGGCGACCGCGCAGACGTTCTACACAAAGACCGCCGGGGTGCTCGCCGCCGTCGCCGGCGCCGGTACGGAGATCGTGCCGGAGTTCTGGCTGATGCACCCCCGCCGCTGGTACTGGCTGACCGCCCAGGTGGACAGCCAGGGCCGGCCGCTGGCGGTGCCGCTGGCCAACGGCCCGGGCAACGCCCTGGCGGTCAACACCTACCCCGGCGGCACGTCGGCCGACAACGGCCAGCAGCCGCCCCGGCCGGTGGGCATCTACCACGGCCTGCCCGTCTACCTCGACGCCAACGTGCCCACCTCGGTCGGCACCGGCCCCGAGGACCAGGTCATCGCCGGCGACCCGTCCAAGGGCTACCTGTGGGAGGACAACGGCGGCGTGCCCCGGCAGCTGAAGTTCGAGCAGACCCTCGGTCAGAACCTGACCATCAAGCTGGTGCTGTTCAACTACGCCGCGTTCACCGCCGGCCGCTACCCGGCCGCGTTCGGCGTCGCCGGCGGCAACTCGGGCGCCGGCTTCGGCCAGGTCGCGCCGACCTTCTGATCCGCGCTCCGTGCCGGCTGGTCCGCGTCGGCCGGCCGGCACGGAGCCCGGCCCCACACCCGCGCCGATCGTCAAGGAGACGACCATGGAGCAGATCGATCCGGCGGCCCGGGCCGCCATGCTGATCCCGGACTCGACCCGGGCCAACTACGTCGAGCAGGTCCGCCGGGCCGCCGTCGCCCGCGGCATCTCGCTGGAAGCGGCCCGCGCCGAGCAGGTGAAGAGCTGGCGTGCCCAACACGCCGCCGACGCCCTCGCCGGCTGGAACGTCCTGGCGGACTGGCTGGAGAAGGCCGACCTCGGCACCGGCCCGGTCGTGGACCCGGCCGACGCCGCAAAGGTCCGGGCGCTGGAGTCCGCGAAGCGTGACCCCAGCAACCCGCAGGCGGCCGTGCTGGACATGTCCGACACGGAGGTCCGCGGCGAGGTCGACCAGGCCCGCCGTGACGCCGCCGCCCGCGGCTCCAACCTCGCCCCGGTGACCAAGGACGACGGCACCGAGGTGCCGGCCTCCGCCGTGGACGCCGAGCTGGACAAGGGCAGCAAGGGCACCAAGCCGGCCGGCGCGGCCGGCAAGGCGAACAGCTCGAACCGCTGAGCGGCACCGCCCGCAGCCGACCTGGCTGCGGGCGGCACCGCGCGTCGCCCTGGAGGTGGCCATGGCACGACTGATCGGGCCGGACGAGTCCGTACGGCTGGTGTACCTGCCGGACGGTCGGGCCAGGGCCCAGGGGCTCACGGCGACGCTGTACGCCGACCAGTCCGGCACCATGCTGGCCGATGTCCTCACCGAGGCCGGTGCGCCGATCGCCGGGTCGCAGGTGACGATCGACGCGTACAGCAAGCTGCCGCTGATCCAGTACCCGGACGGCGTGGACGTCGTCTACGCCACCGTGAACGGTGGGCCGCTGGTGCCGCTGTACGCCCGGCTGGACGACCGGGTGGACCAGCTGGGACAGACTGTCGCCGGAGTCGCCACCGACGTCGCTGACGCCGCCACGGCGGCGACGGCGGCGACGGCTACTGCCGCTCTGACCGTCTTCCGGTCGGGGTCGACGCTGCTGGTTCGGTCCCGGTTTGACTCGACGCGCGACATCCTCATGCCGCTGCACACCGGCGGCGGAGCGGAGTCGATGGTCCAACTGGTGCACGCCGGTCTGGCCTCGGTAGCTCTGACCGAGAGGACCACCCCGGACGCGCAGGTGTGGCCGACGGTGGCCGCCCCGACGACCGCCATCCACGACACCAGCGACGACAACTGCCCGCTCAACGTCGCGTGGTCGTACGTCGGCGCAAATCACGGCTACTCGGCCGGCTCGCAGGTCACCAGGACCGGCCACGGCAAGACCACCGCCGACCTCGGCTCGCAGTGGTCCGACGGCACCCGCACCTACACCCTGTTGCAGATCGTGGACGCCAACCGGCTGCTGTTCGGCAACCCCTACACGGTGGCCAGCGGGATCGTGACCGGCGGGTCTACCGCGCCGGCGACGACCCTGACGCACGTGTCCGGGGCTGCGAACACCGCCAGCGTGCCGATCACCGGCGGCGTGGCGGGCCTGGTGCAGATCCACCCGTCGACGTACGGGCAGACGGTGACCGTGGAACTGGACGGCAAGGCGCTGCCGGACGGCAAGGCGTACGGGCAGGTACTCACGGTCACCGAGACGTACCTGGTCGCCTCGTACAAGGGGCTGATCGACGCGGCGCAGGCCAACGTCGGCACGCCCGTGGCGTCGATCATGTCGCAGGTGTCGCCGTTGGCCAGGGTGTCCAACACCTACCGGATCAGCCCGGGGCAGGTGGTGGTCGCCCAGAGGGTGTCGGTGCTGGAGAAGACGTATCTGGGGATGGGCGTCACGCAGGCCATGGCTTTGACCGTGCCGGCCGGTGGCAGCCTCAAGCAGTTCATGGCCGGCGTCGGCGTCGCAGGCGGCCTCAGCTTCTCGACGCTGGCCGACCTGGCCTCTATGTCGGGCAACATCGACGTCACGTCCGCCGCGTACCTGTCGCCGGTCGCGCCCGCGGCCAGCATGCGGCAGTTCGCGTACAACTCTGGCGGTGCCGTCCAGTACGGCCTGGCGATGGGCATCCTCCCGGTCGCCGACGGGCACCCCACCCAGCGGCTCAAGAACGCCCCGGCGAAGTCGTGGTTCATCTCGGCCGCGACGAAGAAGAACTATCCGCAGGTCACGTGGGTGAAGATCGCCAACCCTGGGGAGTCGTACGCCGGCACCGCCTACCGGGCGTACCTCGCCGGTCCGGACACCGCCACGGAGCTGCTGGTGTCCGATGGCACCGATACGTGGGCGGTCATCGAGCGGACGACCACCACCAGCGAGGGCCGCGTGCAGGCACCGCAGTTGCTGGGCCGCACGTTGGTCTCGGCCGGTCCGGCCACCATCGCGGCGGCGGACCGGGTGACCGGCGAGGGCATCAGCTACACCGCGTCGGCCAGTCCCGCGTACGGGGTGTGGCGGGCGGCAGTGGACGCGCCCCGGCTGGAAACGATCCCCGGCGCGACCTCACAGGTGGGCAGCTACTTCCTGGTGGCGCAGGGCGCGGTCGCCACGTCCGCGCTGGCCGGCAGCTTCAACATTCTCTACCTGCACCCGATGTATCTGCCCGAGGCGGTGCTGGTCGACCGGGCATGCATCGAGGTGACGGCGGTCGGTACCGGGGTGGTGCGGCACGGGGTGTACGCCAACGACCCGGCCACCGGCCTGCCGGCGGGCGCCGGCCCGCTCGCCGACTTCGGCACGGCCGACGTGACCACCACCGGCATCAAGGAGAGCACTCTGTCTCCGGCGGTGCTGCTGCCGGCCGGGTGGCACTGGTACGGCTGGGTGTGGCAGGGCGTCAACACCACGGGACCGACGATGCGGACGTTGGGCACCGGCGTGGGGTTCGGCCCGCTGAACCTCGGCACCAGCGTGTCGCTGATGTCCGGCGCGCGGCTCGGATACTTCGTCAGCTCCGTCGCCGGCCCACTGGGCGCGATCACCGTGGCACCTGCAAGCGCTCACCAGCTGTCCGCGCCGCGCGTCGCGTACCGGCGCGCCTGACAGGAGGACGGCATGCCGATACCCGCTGGCGGGACCAACCTCGCCCCTACGCTGGACGACCTGAAGAAGCAGCTCAACCGCACTGACACGCGTGACGACGCGGAGCTGCAGCTCTATCTCGACGCCGCGATCGAGGTGGTGGAGAACATCCTCGGCGGCCCGCTGGAGGTGAAGACGTTCACCGAGCAGCACGTCGCCGCTCCCCGCGGGACGATCAGCGCGTTCCGCCGCGAGCTGGTAATCATCCCGGACCGGCGTCCCGTGGTGTCGGTGACGTCGCTGGCGCACGGCGGATCGGCGATCGACCCCGGCAGCTACAACCTCGACATGGGCGCCGGTACGGTCACGGTCGGCTACGCCTCAGAGGGCGACTACACCCTGGTGTACGAGGCCGGCTACGCATCCCTGCCGCCGTCGTACAAGCTCGCCACCCTCATCATCGCCCAGCACCTGTGGCGCACCCAGCACGGCAGCGGCGGCCGGGTGCCGCCGGGCAGCGAGGACGTCGTCACCGTGCCCGGGGCGTCGTTCGCGATTCCCTCCCGTGCGCGGGAGCTGCTCGCCAGCGGGATCCTCCCGGTGATCGCCTGATGGCCGAGTTCTTCTTCCCCGGTCTGGTCTCCGCTCTCTACGAGAGGTGGAAGGCCAACGCAGCCCTGGCCGCGCTCGACGTCGTGGTCTACGACGGGCCGCCTGGAAACGAGGCCTCAGCTGGCCGCAAGGAGCTGTTCGTCGGCGCCAGCGGCGAGGACTTCGGCGACGGCGAGGACGCCGGTGCCACCGAGCAGCAGTGGGCCAACGCCAACACCGTCGAGCGGGACTCCGTCGACCAGGTGGTGTGCGGGATCTGGTGGAGCCAGGGCGGCCCGGACACGGCCGCCGTCCGCACGGGGGTCGCCGAGGTCCTGGCGGTCATCGCCGAGGACCTGCGCGGCGACGTCACCGTTGGCGGCGCCGTCAGCTTCCACGCCGAGATGACCAGCGTGCGGTGGCGGCAGATCCGCGACGCCGACGGGTTCACCTTCGGTGCCGTGTTCGTCTTGCGGGCGCAGTCCCGCGTCTACATCTGAGGAGGGGGCAGCGGGATGGATCTCGTGAGACTGCGGTACCTCGGTGACGCCCGGGTGCGGGTGCCGAAGCTGGGCCGGGTGGTGGAGCCGGACGAGCTGGTGGGTGTGCCCCGCGACGTGTACGAGCGGTACGCGTGGCCGGAGGCGCAGTGGCGCCGCGAGGACGGCGACCAGGACCGGCCGCAGGACGGCGGCGGACCGAGCGCGCCGCAGGAGGGCGCCGGCGACCAGCAGCAGGCACCGGCCGAGGCGGCCGGCTCGAGGAGCAGGAAGGCAGGTGGCCGCGATGCGTAGCGGCCTGTGCGCGCAGTTCGGTTTCAAGGCGGAGGCGGTGGTGGGCACCGCGGTGACGGTGGACCGGTTCCTGCCGGTGGCGTCGTTCAACCCCACGCTGTCGAAGTCGGAGGTGGTGTCGGAGGGCGTGCGTGGCTGCGCCACCACGCCGCTCGTGGACGACTCGGTGATCGTGGGCCGGTCGGCGTCCGGGCAGCTGGCCACCGACGTCCGCTCGAAGGGGTTCGGGCCGCTGCTGCGGCAGATCCTCGGCGCGGTGTCCGGCCCGACGGTGATCGGTGCCACCCCGCTGTACCGGCAGATCCACACCCCGGGTGACCTGACCGGGGTGTCGCTGACGGTGCAGGCAGGCTTCCCGGAGTCGTACTCGTCCACCGTCGCGCCGTTCACGTACCGGGGCGCGAAGGTCACCAACGCGACGTTCTCCTGCGCGAGGGGTGGGCTGCTGTCGCTGTCGCTGGACCTCGACATGTGGGACGAGGACACCGCCACCGCGCTGGCGGTGGACACCTACCCGACCGGATGGGAGGTGTTCTCCTGGGCTGGTTTCTCGGCGACGATCGGCGGCACGCCGGCCACCGCGACCGGCCGCACCACGATCTCGGGCGGCGCCGCTATCAAGGGCCTGCGGGGCATCAGCCTGCCGTTCGCGCTGGGGCTGGCCACCGACCGGGTGTTCGCTGGCGGCAACGGGATCAAGTCCGAGCAGATCGAGAACGCCATGCGCTCGTACACCGGTGAGCTCGACGTCGAGTTCGCCGACCGGGCCCAGCTGCACGCGCTGTTCTCCGCGCACACGACCACGGCGCTGCAGTTCACCTGGACCGGCAAGGTCGACCTCGGCACCGGGGCGTACCCGGTGCTGCGGGTGACCTACCCGCAGGCCAAGCTGCTGACCGGGTCGCCGACCCTGCAGGGCCCGGACATCATCCCGGCGCAGACCACCTTCCGGGCCTACGGCGACCCGGCCGGCACGCACCCCGCCGTGCAGATCGAGTACGAAGCCGCCGACACCACCCTGTAGCGGAGGGCGTCGTGCGGCTGAAGGTGCAGGGATCGGCCCGGTTCCGGGCGGCCGCGCAGCAGCTGCGCCAGGCAGGCCGGGTCGGCCTCCGCCGCGAGATGGTCAAGGAGATGCGGGCGGCCGGCCGGGAAATCATCGCCGACCAGCGTGCCGAGGTGCGGCGCCTGGACGTGACCGGGCAGCGGTTCCACCGGTCCGGCACCAAGCGGCAGGTGGGCGCGGACGGCCGGGTGCGGCAGGTCCGGGTGCCGTACCGGCGCAACACCCGCTCGACCGGGCTGCGTGACCGGGTCGCGCGCAGTCTCGCCCTCGAGGTGAAGACCAGCGGCGCACCGCGGGTCCGGTTCGTGTCGAAGCGGGAGAAGATGCCGGCCGGTCAGGAGAACCTGCCCCGGCACCTGGACAACCCGAAGGGCTGGCGGCACCCGGTGTTCGGCAACCGGGAGATGTGGGTGGCCCAGCGCGGCGGCTCGTGGTTCTGGCCGCCGATCAAGAAGAAGATCCGTGTGTTTCGGGAGCGCCTCGACCAGGCGGTCACCCGCACCGTCGAGAAGATCGAGAGAGGGTAACGCGTGGAGTTCCACATCGTGCTGACCGCCGCCGACCGGGAGCGCCTCGGCGCGCCAGATCCGCTGGTGTACGACCCGGGGCACCTCATGGTCAGCGAGGCGACGGCGCTCTACAAGTCGGCGGGGATGACCCGCCAGGACATCAGCGCGGCGCTGAAGTCGGGCAACCCGGAGGGCAAGAAGGCGATCACGTGGCTGTCGCTGCGCCGCGCCGGCGTGCACGTCCGCTACTCGGAGCTCGACTTCAACGTGGTGGGCTGGGTGCTGGTCGACCCGAACCCGGAGCCCGAGGCGGACCCGGCCGCCGGCGACGCCGGGGGCGAGGGCGACGCTGAGGGAAATTCTGGGGCCCTCGCGACCGAGGGCCAGACCCCGCAGCTCTGATCGTCCAGTACGGGCCGGACCTGGAGCACTTCTTCGGGATCCGGCCCTGGGACCTCGATGAGGACCGCTACACCTGGGACCAGGTGGAGCAGCGCATCGAGTGGATCCGCGACTACTACCGGGCACGGTCGGCCACAACTCAACAGCGGGGGTGATCGGTCATGGCGAAGGCGCTGCAGCTGGACGTGCTGGGCGACGACAAGTCCGCCCGCAAGGCACTGAACGACACCGCCGATGGTCTGGACCGGGTGGCGAACAAGGCCGACGAGGCCGACGAGCAGCTGCGCGAGGCCGCCGACGGGGCGGACAAGCTGTCCACCGAGATCGCCAAGACTGAGAAGGCGATCAAGAAGCTGTCCGCCGAGTTCGACAAGACCGGCGACCGCGGCCTGTTCAAACAGCTGGGTAAGCAGCAGCGCGAGCTGGGCGTGATGCTGAAGCTACGCGAGCAGCTCGACGCCAGCCCGATGGTCGACGTCGACAAGATCGATGAGGACGTGGACCGGTCCACCGGCCGGCTCGCGTCGCGGCTGGTGGACTCGGTCAGCCGCAGCGGGGCGAAGGTGTCGGCGAAGGTCGCGGGGATCCTTGGTGACTCGGTGTCTTCGCTGCCGCCGCACGCGCAGGCCGGTATCGCCGCTGCGCTGGTCGGCGGTGCGACCGTCGCCGCGCCGCTGATCGGCGGGGTGGTGGCGTCCGGCCTGCTCGCCGGCGTCGGCGGAGCGGGCATCGGTGTCGGCGTCGCCGCCGCTCTGCAGGACCCGGCCGTCGCCGAGGCGGTCAGCGGGGTCGGTGAGCGGCTCAAGGACCGGCTGGCCTCCGCGATCGGCGACGACTTCGCCGCCCCGACGGTGCAGTCGGTCCAGCGGCTGGAGAAAGCCGCGGGCAGCCTGATCGGCCGGACGCAGGACGAGCTGGCCGAGCTGGCGCCGGTCCTGCTCGACGTGGCCGACGGTGCCGCCGAGATGGCCGAGCGGATGGGGCCGGGGCTGGAGGACGCCCTGAAGGCGTCCGCGCCGATCCTTCGGGCTCTCGGCCGCGAGCTGCCCGAGCTGGGCGGCGACATCTCCGACTTCTTCACCAGCGTGTCCGAGGGCAAGGACGGTGCGGTCCTCGCGCTGGTCACCGCCCTGGACCTGCTCGGTGCCACCATCCGGATCAACGGCGCGATCATCGAGGGTGCGGCGCACAGCTACGAGATGCTGGTGGGTGGCCTGAAGGAGGTGTCCTCCTGGGGGCAACTGCTCACCAACGACATCCCGGTCCTGGGCGACGCCTTCGACTGGACGACGGAAAAACTCGGCGGTCTCATGGCCGACGCCGGCCTGATGGGCGGGAAGAGCCGCGACCTGACCGACGAGACTACCGACCTGGCGCTGGCGCAGGAGCGGGCGGCCAAGGCAGCCGCCGAGCACGCGGACAAGCTGGACGAGCTGGCGGGTGCCGGGCAGAACGTGCGCCTGGCGACGTTGGACTTCAAGGACGGGCTGGCCGAGCTGTCGGAGTCGGTGGAGCGTAACGGCACCAGCCTGAACGAGAACAGCGAGAAGGGCCGCAACAACCTGCGGGTGGTCGAGTCGCTGATCAGCGCGGCCGACCGGGCCGGGCAGGCCGCCGAGAAGCGGGCCATCGCGGAGGGCAAGTCCGCCGACGCGGCCGCTGCGGCCGGCGCGAAGATGCGCTCCACGTTCATCGCCGACCTGATCTCGGCGGCCGAGAAGGCAGGCCTGTCCGAGTCGAAGATCCGGGCGATGGTCAAGGAGCTGCAGCGCGCCGACGGGCAGCGCGCCCGCATCTACATCGACCAGAACTTCCGCACCTTCGGCAAGCCCTACACGGACGTGACCGGCATCGGCGGCAACACGTGGCGGGGTCTGTCCTCCGGTGGTCTGGTCGGTGGTGGCGGCCCGCCCGGCATCGACACCCAGCCGCGGCTGCTCGCCTCCGACGAGTGGGTGGCGACCGGCCGCGCCCACCAGGCGCTGATGGCCGCGTTCGGCGCGGACGGCCTGGAGCAGCTCAACCGCACCGGCACCATCCCGGCCGGCGCCGCCGGCGGCGGCGCGATGGCCGGCGGGGCGGCGGCCGGCGCGGCCGCCGGCGGCGGCCCGATCGAGGTGGTGGTACGGGCGATCCTGCAGTGGCCCGACGGGTCGGTCATCACCGAGCAGGTGACCCGTCACGCGAGCAGGTCCGGTCTCGGCACCCTCGACGCGGTGTTCGGCATCCCGGCGGCCGCCGCGTGAGCGCCTACGACAGCTGGCGCTTCGAGGTGTCCAGCGCCGACCCCGATGCTGCCATCCCGGTCTGGGTGAACCTGACTTCCCGTGTGCGGACCACCGGCACCGGTGCCCGGCCGCTGCAGATCCGGCGGGGCGCCGGCTCTGAACGCGACGACATCCAGCCGTCGACGTTGACCGCGCAGCTGGAGAACACCGATCACTGGCTTACCCCCGACAACCCGATGTCCCCGTACGCAGGGTGGTGGGGGCAGGGCCGCAAGTGCCGGGTGGTGGAGACCGCCAACGGCGTCGACTACATCCGGTTCACCGGGTTCCTCAAGCCGCTCGACCTGCCCGATTGGGCGGAGCCCGGCGTGGAGCAGATCGTGACCGTGTCGGCGGTGGACTGGCTCGGCCGCCTCGACCGCGCCCCGGCGTTCGCCGGCACCCTCGGCGAGCACGTCCGCACCGCCGGCGGCCCGCTGGTGGAGCACTTCCCGTTGGACGACTCCTACCCACACATGTCCAGCAAGACGCTGGCCACGCTGACCCGCTACGTCTACGGCTTCCAGGAGTCCGTCGCGCAGGAGCCCGAGGACCTGATCAGGGCGACATCTCTGGCCGGGCCGCCCGGAGACGACCAGTCCTACCCCCAATGGGATCCGGTGGGGCACGTCACGGGGTTCCTCGCCCAGGCCAGACTCCGATCCCCGATCAACGTGCCCGTGGGCGCGTCGGACGTCGTGGCCGTCTCCGCGTGGCTCTACCGCCAACCCGACGAGGTCAACGACTACAGCGGCCCGATCCTGACGGTGGGCGATGCGCAGTCCCTGTCAGGGGGGCTGATCATCAACGACTTGAGGACGGGCAACTCGGTCGCCGGCACCGTGTACTCGGGCGCGTCGGACGTGGACGTGCTGGTCGGCAGGCGCCTGGAGTCCGACGTGTGGCGGCTGGTGACGGTGCGCTACGACATGACCAGCGGTGCCGTCGATGTGTGGTTGGGCAGCGACGCCGCCGCCTCTGGGTTCATGGCGCCCCCCGCGCCGTTCACGCTCACCGAGGCGTGGGTGGGACTGGAGTGGGTGGGCAGCATTGCTCACGTACAGGTGCGGGTCGGCCCGCCCGCGACCACCATGACCCGGGCCATGCACCTGGCGCAGTACGCCCACGGCTACCGCGGCCTGCACCGGCAGACCGTGGCCGAACGGATCACCACCCTCGCCGGGTACGCCGGCGTGCCGGCGGCTGACCTGAGCATCGACGCGGGCGCGTCGACCCCGATGCAGCGGGCCAGGCTGGCCCGGCAGAAACCGGCGTCGGCGATGCGGTCGGCGGCCTCCGCCGAGGGCGGCGCCCGGCTGTTCACCCGCGGCTCCGGGGAGATCCGGCTGCGGCCGAGGCAGGCCCGCTACCGCCAGGCCGTCACCCTGCAGATCCCGTACGCGTGGCTGCAGCGTGGGCTGCGGTTCCGCGAGGACACCCCGATCAACGACGTGGTGGCGTCGCAGGCAGGCGGAGGGCAGACCCGCCGCACCGACGCCGCCTCGGTGCAGCGGTACGGCTCCGGCGGGGACCCGGTCACCCTCGACACGGCGATCGACGCTGACCCCGGCAACTACGCGTCATGGACGGTGCAGGCGTACAAGTCGCCTCGGCTGCGCTGCCCGCAGCTGCACCTGGACCTGCTGCCCCGCACACCGGCCGAGCGGGCGCAGCTGCTCGCCCTGGACATCGGCGACCGCATCGAGATCACCGGGGGGCCGGCCACGATCCCCACCGCCGCCCGTCACCTGATCATCGAGGGCCTGGCCCCGGACGAGATCGGCGTGGCCTCCCGTTCGATCACCTTCACCACCAGCCCGCTGCTCGGCCCGTCGGCCGGCACTCCGCCGACCGGCGTGATCGTCGGGGACCTGGTCTCCCCTACGGCCGTCGTCGCTTACTGACCCGGGAGGACCTGCCGTGCCCACCGTTCCCCAGACCAAGGCGACCTGGACCAACGGCGTCGACGCGCTCAGCTCCACGAACCTGCACGCCTACCTGCGCGACCCGCTCCGGTTCCTCATGAATAAGCCGATCTGCCGGGTGCGACAGACCGTGGCGCAGTCGATTCCGAGCAACGCTGACACCCCGCTGACGTTCACGACGGAGGACATCGACACCGACCCCGACGCCATCGGCGGGCACTCCACGTCGACCAACACGTCGCGGTTTACCGCCCGCTACGCCGGCTGGTATCGGACGGGCGGCGGCGTGGCGATCAGCACCGCCGGGGCAGGCACCACCGGCTTTCGCGGATCGTCGTGGTTCGTCAACGGCGCGCTGGTGAGCGGCTCGAAGCTCTACTTCCCGAACAACAGCACCGCTGCGACGGTGCTCCCCGCCAGGTCGATGCTGGTCTACCTCAACGAAGGCGACTACATCGAGTTGGCTGGCTACCAAAACCAGGGCAGCGCCGTGAACACCTTCACCGGCACCGAGTTCCAAAGCTCGATGGACATCACGTGGGAGAGGCTCTGACATGTGGATTCCCGTTGGGGATAACCGCTGGGACTGGACCGCCGACGCCGATCGGCACCTGCTGGTGCTCGACGGCGACGCCGGGATGTTCGGCGAGCTGCACGGGCAGTACCTGCACCGGTACCGGGCGCCGGAGCAGGTCGACCAGGAGTGGCCACTGACCGATGCCCAGCACATCGACACGGCGCTGCTGGACGAGCCGGTCGAGTCCGACGAGCAGGCATGGCAGGTCCTGGCTGACGCCGTGGCGGTGACGGGATGACGTACGCCCCGCAGTCCTACAAGGACGTCCGAAACTTCCTGATCACCGAGCTGGACATGCACCCCGGCACAGCGGCGTACGGCGACGACCTGGACCCGGCCGAGGTCGGGATCGTCGGCTCCGCCGCCCACGTGCGTACCGGCACCTCGTACCACCTCGGCAAGAGCGACCTCAAGATGTCGCGCGACCCGTACAGCGCCCGGCTGGCCCGGGACCGGCGCGGCCTCACCGACGGCGCCGCCGCCCTCGACGTCGGCATCTTCCGCAAGACGCTGCCCAGCGGCAGGGTGGTCACCCACCGCACCCTCGGCACCTGGCTGGTCGAGCAGTGCCACGCCGGGGCGTCCGACGCGGCGTGGATCCGCGAGGTGATCTGGTCGCCGGACGGACGAACGGTGCTGCGCTACGACCGCGAACGCGGTCAGCGGTCCGCGCCGCGCGCTGGCGAGGCCGACGACAGCCACCTGACCCATGACCACGTCTCGGGCTACCGGGACGAGGAGGTCACCCCGAAACGGCCGCTGTTCCAGCGGTTCCTGCGAGAGATGGGAGATGACGACGTGAGCGCTGCCGAGGTGTGGGACACCACCAAGTGGGTGGGCAACGACGGCAAGACGAAGTACAGCGCCGGTTCGTGGCTGCGCAACGCGAACATCGCCGCTGCGGGCGCCAAGGCGGAGGCGACGAAGGCGCGGCTGCTGGCGGAGGCGATCCTGGCGAAGATGGAGGGCCTCGACACCAGCGCGGTGCTGGCCCGGGTCGACGCGCACGCCCAGGCCGAGCGCGACCGCGACGACGACGCCGCCCGCCGCGACGCCCAGCTGGCCGAGCTGGTCCGGCAGCACCAGTCCGGCGCGCTGGACGCGGCCGAGGTGGTCAGGCTCATCGGCGAGCGGCTCGCCGCGAGCGGCACACCTGACGTGTCTTCCGGTGCAGCAGGGTGACCGCGCCCGCCGTGGTGAGCGGGGGCGGGTTGAACAGCGGCGGCGCCGGGAAGGTTGGGACCGTGCGTGAAGGCAGAGCGAGTAGTCCGGATCTTGCGGGACGTCGGGTGCATCGGGGTCGGCCTGAGTGTCGTCTGGCATCAGACGTGGGTGGTGGAGCCGGGCAAGGCGTCCGAGGTGTTGCTGCTCGCGGCGGTGTCGCTGCTGGGTCTGCCGGCCGGGGCGGGGCTGCTGTCTCAGCGGACTGGCGATGGCGGCAGCAGTACGTCCGATTCCGGGTCGGACTCACCACCGCCGGACTCGTCGCCGCCGCGACGATCTCCGCCCTCGCCGGCGTCGTCCGGGGCGGGTAGCCCATGACCGGCCCGGAACGGGAGCGGGAGCGGAAGCTGCGGCTGTCTCTGCGCCGCAGCTGGCACATGCTGGCGGTCGGCTTCGTGTGCGCGTTCCTCGCCGCGGCGTCGGCGATGGTGTACGCCAACCGGGTGGCTCGGGACTCCGAACGGAAGTGGTGCAGTCTCATCGCGACGATGGACGATGCCTACCGGACCACCCCGCCGCAGACCCCGGCCGGGCGCAAGATCGCCAACGACATCCGCCGTCTGAGGAACGACTTCCACTGCCCGCCGTCCCGGTAGCTACCCGCTACCGGTGCTCGTGCCGGTGTTGCGTGACCTTGCCGCAGCCGGGCCGCTGGCAGCGCCACTGACGGCCCATCTCCCAGCACCCCTCAACCGTGCAGGCACCCCACGCCGGGGTGGTCTCTCCGTGCCCGTCGGGGCACGGCTCGGGCTGCTCCGCCCACCCGGCGGCGGTCCGTCTCATCCGCGCCACCAATCGACCGTACCCAGGAGGTACTCCATGTCCGAGCTCTACCAGCGGCCGGCGTCGGCCCCGATCGAGACGAAGGTGAAGGCCGCGGCTGCCGGCGCCGCCGGCAGCGCGGCGATCATCGCTCCGGCGGTGATCTGGGCCGTGGACGAGATCTGGTTCAACGGTGCGGCCGATCCGGCGGTGCCCCTGCCGCTCGTCGGCCTCATCGGCCTGGCCGTCACCGGAGTGTGTGCGTTCGTCTCCGGCTGGATGGCCAAGCACACTCAGCGCCCGGACCTCGCCCAGGCCTGACCCGCCTGACGCAGAGAGCCCGCCGTCTCCTTCGGGAGGCGGCGGGCTCTTTGTCATGCGTGTGGAGGGGATCAGGCAGCGTCGTGGAACACCTCGCCGCCGAGCACGGCCGCCACCGCGCGGCAGGCAGCCGGATCCGGGCAGCCCACCGTCCAGTTCCGGCCCAGCACCAGGTCGACGTCGGCCACGCCCTCCAGCATCTCGGCCTCCGCGTTCGGCTGCTCGCGGGCGTCGGCGGCCGATGCGTAGATGCCGATGGTGTACTCCTCTGCGCCGACCCAGCAGCTGCCGCGGGCGACCGCACCGGTGGGCTGGGCAACGGCCTCGTACCGTGCGCAGTTGATGCCGCCCTTCACCAGGGCGTCCACGAGCAGCAGAGGACTCTCGTAGGTGCCGCCGTCGACTGGCGGGGCGGCCGCTGCGGCCGACGTCGTGGCCGGGGGGCTGGACGGCGCGGCGGCAGGCTCGGGGGCGCTGGTGCAGCCGGCCAACGCGGCGAGAAGAAGAAGGGCGCCAGCGTAGTGGCGGGTGCGAGTCATGGCGGGCACCGTACTCCGGCGGCTGAAGCCCGACTGTCGGGTTGCCGACCCGGGAACGTCACGTACGCAGCGGGCCCCGCCGTCTCCCTTCGAGGGCGACGGCGGGGCCCGGTTGTGTGTCTGCTCGCTCTCACCACTCTGGGCCGGTGGTGCCGCATACTGACGGCATGGCTGCTGGTGGTTGGCGCTTGAACCCGCCCGAGTACATACAGCGCGCGGGGTGGCGGGACCGTGTCCGCCTGGCGTGGTCGCGGTGGACCCGCCGCCTTATCGCTGGGTCGTGAGCTGGCACTGCACCTGACCGGCGCCGCGCTCGCGCGACCGGTGCTCGCCGTCTGCGATCTCGCACCGGTACATGTCGTCGGCGTGGCCGGTCACCGTGATGGTGATCTGGATCCGTAGCCCGGACGTGTACGACAGGGTCTGCTTGTACTCGCCGCCGGCGACGGTCTCCCGGGTGTGGTCGCCGCGGTCCTGGCCGACCTTCGCGGCGCGCACCCACACCTTGTACGGGCCGGTGGCCTCGGTGACGCGGATAGTGACGGTCCGCTCGGCGCGCGGGTCGACCTGCCGGTCGGCGGCCGGCCGGTCGCTCTGGACGCGGCCCGGGTCGCCCTCGCAGGCGAGCACGGCGGCGAGGACGCCGACAGCGGCGGCCGTCTTGACGGCCCAGCGGGATCGGTGATGATGGAGCATGGTCATGGTCAGACCTCCGGTGTCTGATCGGATCAAGGCCCCGGCCGGCGTCTCCAGCGCCGCGTCCGGGGCCGGCCTACTTTGCGGGTGACCGCCGTGTCCGTCGGGAAGCGGCGGGGCTCTCATCGGCCGGGAACTGGCCAGCCTGCCGGCGCCGGCACTCCGGCTTCGGGCAGTCGCAGAACCAGCCCAGCTCGGCCGTCCGGATCCGGTTGCCGCCGCAGGTGTGCCCGACAGGCAGGATCGTCGGCGCGCAGCCGAGGCAGCGGGACGGGACCGCGTTGTCGAGGCTCACGGCCGGAGGGCCTGGTCTACGAGCAGCGCGGCCCACGCGGTGGCCCACGGCCAGCAGCGCTTCGCGGTGCGGCAGATGCGGCAACGGCCGTCGACCTGGCGGTGCTCGTCGAGGTCTCGCTGCCAGCTGGTGGTCCGGGTGTCGGCCGCGGCCGGGATGCTCACGGCCGGGCCCTGGCGGCGGCTGCGAGCACGTCGACGGACACCAGTAACTCCCAGCACCACGGCGCGGTGCAGTCCGCGGACGGCCAGCTGCACTCCAGGCCGTGCCCGTAGACCCACATCCAGGTCGGGTCGTGGGAGGCGTAGACGTGCACGATGCGGATGTCGTGGTGCGTCTGGCCGAGGATGCCGGGGCTGGCCTGCCACTCGCCGGCCCGCACGGACACTCGGGTGCCCGGCTCGGGCATCGTCGGCGCGGTCACCGGGCTGGCCTTTCGTCGCGGTGCCCGGCCTGGTGCCGCCGGGCCTGGTCGCGTAGCCGCTGGACGGCTGCGGCCTGGTCCTCGGCGTTCCAGACCTGGCCAGGACTGGACCGGGGAGCCTGCGATTTGCGGGTGACGAGGGTGAGGAGCCATTGCCACATCGACGTCCCTCCAGGGTCGATGGGTTTGCGTACGCAAACCTCTACGGAGAGTGTGCGCGGGGTCAGGCTGGCCCGTCAAGCATTTGGGTACGCATACTGTTGGCGCTGATCGTCCACTCGGGGAGGGAGGCCGCACCGATGCCGCCGATGGGATACCGGCAGATTGCCGCCGCACTCCGCGCGGCCATCGACGCAGGGGAGCATCCGCCCGGCTCGCGCCTGCCCACCGAGGCCGAGCTGGCGGCGGAGTACGACGTCTCCCGCGAGACCGTCCGGCGCGCCCTGGCGGTGCTCAAGGCGGCCGGCCTGGTGACGACCGCGACCAGTCAGGGCACGGTGGTGGCGCGTCCGCCGGTGCGGGTACGGCTGGCGCACTACGCCACTGCGGCCGACCCGGATCGGCCCGGCCGGGACCTCGGCCCGTGGGAGACCGCCTGCGCGGAGCAGGGTGTGACGTCGCGCGTGGAGGTGACCGGCGTCGACCGCGTCCCGGCACCGGAGCAGGTGGCCGAGCTGCTCGGGCTGCCAGCCGGCAGCGAGGTGGTCCGCCGCGGTCGCCGCATGTTCGCCGGCGAGGACCTGGCCCAGGTGCAGGAGTCGTGGGTGCCGGCCGACGTCGCCGCCGGCACGCCGCTGGAGCGGCCGGAGAAGCTCGTCGGCGGGCTGTACGCGGCGCTGACTGCTGCCGGCGTGGAGCTGGCGGCGGCGACTGAGGAGGTGGCCGGCCGTGGCCCGACGGCCGAGGAGCAGGATCTGCTCGGCCTGCCGGAGGCCGGCACCGTGCTCGAGGTGTGGCGGGTGACCCGGGACCGGACGGGTCGGGCGGTGGAGGTGCTTCACACCGTCTCGGATATCCGCCGGGTGGCGCGGGTCTACGAGGACCTGCCGATCGGCTGACGCCGGGCAGGCGGGCGCGCCGGACCGCTCCCGAGTGCTGCACGTGCGGGACGCAGCTCGCTCACCGTCCGGACCTCCACGCCCGTTCCAGTTCCTCGGCCAGCCGGTCGCGCTCGTACTGGCGCTGCTCGTCCTCGGTGGCCGTCCACCAAGTCCGGGCCGGCGCTGGCTCGGCAGGCTGCGGGGCAACCGCGGCCAACAGCAGCAGCACGCCCAGGAGCGTGGCGAGGATGGCGGCCTGGACGGCGACGACGACTCTCACCGCATGACGCCGATCACAACGCCTGCGGCGATGACCAACGCGGCCAGGATGGCGACGAGACGCTCGGAACGGGTCACCGGCGCCACCGACGCCGGCGCCGGCTGATTGACACGGCCCCCGCCGGGGATGGGTGGCGGGCTGGCGTGCGGGTAGTCGGGCATCACAATGATCACCCCGGATCAACTCTTGATCACCGCATGATTACTCTTCGCACCGTACTTAGGGTGCTTAGGGAGGTCAAGGACGCGGCTGTTGCCCTCTGTCGCTCATGGTGTAATTCGCGGGCCCAACCCCTGGAGATCCCTATATGCCCGCCCGCTGGCTCACCTATGAGCAGATCGCTGCTGACCTCGCCGAGAGAATCGCTCGTGGTGAATACGCGCCCGGCACACGGCTGCCGAGCACCCGCGCCCTCGCTGAGTTGTATTCGGTGTCCACGGCGACGGTCGAGCGGGCCCACATTGTTCTGCGCGAGCGAGGCCTGACGTTCGGGGTCACCGGTAGGGGCGTATTCGTGGCGGAACGTGAAGAAGGCAACTCGTAGCGCTATCAGGAAATCTGATGTCGTGCCCACGCTTCGTAGTACGTGAGCATGCGTGTCGGTCTATTCGCGTTCCGTGATCAAATCCGCCGTTCGGGCGCTCCGCCCGCTCACGCTGGGTGGTCGTGGTCTGGTCTATACCACGTGGAACTTCCACCCGCCACTCGGGGCGGTGCTCGGCTGGGGACAGCTACCTCAGTTCACCTGAGCAGGGCTTTCGCAGGCGGGTCGCACGGGTGTTTCATCAGTGCTCCGGTTTGAGTCTCCGTTAAGACAAGGAGCCCGCGTGCGCCACAATCCCTCCCCAATCCTCTTCCTCAGCGCCATCGCCGCCGCCACCGCCACCGCCTGTTGGGTGGTGAGGCGCGAGTGTCTTCGGGTCCGCCAGGCCGTCCGGGTACCACAGGATCCCCTGCCGCCCGTTGACTGCGAGACGGCCGCAGCACTCAGGCGGATCAACCTCCGGCTGGTGCACGGCAGCAGGTCCTGAAGGCGCGTGGGGGATGGGTGATGGTGGTAGTTACCCATCCCCCACCATCGTGGGCAACGTGTTGACGGCCCCGGAGTGGCGCCGCACCACCCAGAGCAACACCCTGGTGGCCAACTTCAAGGTCGCCTCCACCGCTCGCCGGCTCGACCGCGACAGCGGTCGCTGGGTCGACGGCAACAGCCTGCGCGTCCGCGTCAACTGCTGGCGCAAGCTCGCCGAGGGCGTGGCCGCCTCGGTGATGGTCGGCGACCCGGTGATGGTCTGTGGGCGGCTCTACACCCGCGACTGGACCGACGACGCCGGCAACCACCGCACCCTCTACGAGCTGGAGGCGGTCGCCGTCGGTCACGACCTGTCCCGGGGCCGGGGCCGGTTCATGCGCAACCGGCCGAGCATGACCACCAGCACCGTCGAGGACGCGGAGGCCGAGCACCGGGTGCACGGCGAGGCGACCGAGCCGGTGCCGGACGAGGACGCCCCCGCCCGGCCCGACGGCCGGCTGCTCGACGTCGAGTTCGAGCTGCCCGACTTCGGCCCGTCCGGGGCCGGCCCTGGCCTGCCGGCCGACGCCGGCTTCGACGGCTCGCTCGACCCCTTCGACGACCTGGCGGACGGCAGCCGCGACGAGGAACCCGCCGGCCCCGCGCCGGAGGCCGGCGACCCGACGCCGGTGCCCGAGGAGTCCGACGCGCCAGCGGGCTCGCACCCCGAGGAGACCGACGCGGGTTTCACCCCGAACGGGCGCGGCCGACGGGGTCGGGGGCGGGTGCCGCAGCCGGCGTGACCGGGCGGGCCCGGGCGACACGACGGGGGCGGGGTGACGTCGGCCACGCCGTCGTCACCCCGCGTGTCTCCCGCGCCCCCGTCCGGCGGACCCCGGCCGGTGTCGGCGGGCGCGTCCCCCGGCAGGGGTGGGGCGCGGCCCGTGGCGGTCGGGGGACTCCTGCCGGCGAGCACGGCCGTTGTCGGTGTGGCACGGCCCCTGTCGGGGCCCTTGTCGGTGGCACGGCCCCTGTCGGGGGCGGTGGCACAGCCCTTGTCGGCGGGCACGGCCCTGTCGGCGGGCCTTGTCGGCGTGGCGCGGTCCCTGTCGGCGGGCCGCCCGGTCGCTGGCCCGCGAGGACCGGTCGCTCCCGCCCGAGGGCGGGAAGGCGCTCGGCTAGGCTGGCCGGCCGGAGGTGATGGCGGGTGCGACAGGCGACGCCGGTGGCGACCGCGGCGGGACTGGTCGCGGGGTACGCCCTCGACGCGCTCCTCGGCGACCCCCGCCGCTACCACCCCGTGGCCGGTTTCGGCCGCGCCGCCGGAGCCCTGGAGCGGTGGATCTACCGCCCGGACAGGGGCGCCGGTACGGCGTTCGCCGCGCTGGCGGTCGGCGCGCCGGTGCTGCTCGGCGTGGCCGCGACGGTTGCCACCCGACACCGGCCGGTGGCCCGGGCGGCACTGGTCGCCGCCGGGACCTGGACGGTGCTGGGCGGGCGTACCCTGCGGCACGAGGCCACCGTGATGGGGCGGGCCCTGCGCGACGGCGACCTGCCGGCGGCGCGGCAGCGGCTCGGTCATCTCTGCGGCCGGGACCCGTCGGCGCTCGACGAGCCCGAGCTGGCCCGCGCGACCGTGGAGTCGGTCGCCGAGAACACGTCGGACGCCGTCGTCGCCCCGCTGCTCTGGGGCGCGGTCGCGGGCCTGCCCGGCCTGCTCGGCTACCGGGCGGCGAACACCCTCGACGCGATGGTGGGCCACCGCTCGCCCCGCTACGCCCGGTTCGGCACCCCGGCCGCCCGCCTCGACGACCTGCTCAACCTGGTGCCCGCGCGGCTGACCGGGCTGCTCACCATCGCCGTCGCGCCGACCGCCGACGGCGACCGGGAACGCGCCTGGCGGGTGTGGCGCCGGGACCGCGACGACCACCCCAGCCCGAACGCCGGGCAGTGCGAGGCCGCGATGGCCGGCGCCCTCGGCGTACGGCTCGGCGGGCGCAACGTCTACTTCGGCCGCTCGGAGGTGCGGCCGTTCCTCGGCGACGGCCCCCGGCCCGAGGCGCGGCACCTGAAGCGGGCCGCCCGGATCTCGGGCGCGGTCGGGCTGGCCGCGCTCGGCCTGGCGGCCGCCTACCCGCTGACCGTCGGTCGCCTGGTGACCGCCGTCGGCCGCCGCGCCCTCGGCCGGGGCGCTGTGGTGCGGCGCGCGCTGCGGCGGCCCGACACCGGGCAGGGCATCCTCGGGCAGCGCGCCGGGAATCGAAGCGCCGCCGGTCCGCTGGTGGGTGCCACCGGCCCGCTGGCGGGCACCGACGGTCCGCTGGTGGGTGCCACCGGTCGCCGCGTCGCGGCGACGGCGGGGCGGGTGAGCGGCCGGTGAGCGGCGGGCTGCTGGTCGCCGGCACGACCTCCGACGCCGGCAAGAGTGTGCTCACTGCCGGCATCTGCCGGTGGTTGCACCGCCGGGGCGTGAAGGTGGCGCCGTTCAAGGCCCAGAACATGTCCAACAACTCGGCCGTGGTCGTCGGCGCGGACGGCCGGGGCGGCGAGATCGGCCGGGCCCAGGCGATGCAGGCGGCGGCCTGCGGGCTCGCCCCCGACCTGCGGTTCAACCCCGTCCTGCTCAAGCCGGGCAGCGACCTGGCCAGCCAGGTGGTGCTGCTCGGCGAGGCCGTCGACACGGTCACCGCCGGCAACTTCCGCCAGCTGCGGCCCCGCCTCGCCGAGACGGCGTACGCGGCGCTCGCCGAGCTGCGGGAGGCGTACGACGTGGTGATCTGCGAGGGGGCGGGCAGCCCGGCGGAGATCAACCTGCGGGCCGGCGACTACGTCAACATGGGCCTGGCCCGGCACGCCGACCTGCCCACGATCGTGGTCGGCGACATCGACCGGGGCGGGGTGTTCGCCTCGATGTTCGGCACCGTCGCCCTGCTGGACCCGGCCGACCAGGCACTGATCGCCGGGTTCGTGATCAACAAGTTCCGGGGCGACCTCGGGCTCCTCCGGCCCGGGCTGGACATGCTGCACCGGGTCACCGGTCGGCCGACGTACGGGGTGCTGCCCTGGGCGCTCGACCTCTGGCTCGACGCCGAGGACTCGCTCGCGTACGGGCGGGTGCTCGGCCGGCCGGCCGCCCCGCGCGGCACCGACTGGCTGGACGTCGCCGTGGTCCGGCTGCCCCGGATCAGCAACGCCACGGACGTCGAGGCGCTCGCCACCGAGCCCGGCGTACGGGTGCGGCTGACCGTCGAGCCGGCCGAACTGGCCGCCGCCGACCTGGTCGTCCTGCCCGGCTCGAAGTCGACCGTGGCGGACCTGGCCTGGCTGCGGGAGACCGGGCTCGCCGACGCGGTGCTGGCGCACGCGGCGGCGGGCAGGCCGCTGCTCGGCATCTGCGGCGGCTTCCAGATGCTGGCCCGGGCCATCCACGACCCGGTGGAGAGCCGGCAGGGGAGCGTGCCGGGGCTGGGCCTGCTGCCGATCGAGGTCACCTTCGACCCACGCAAGACCGTCCGGCAGTCCGTCGGGGCTGCCGGCGGCGACGTCCCGGTCCGTGGTTACGAGATCCACCACGGCTACGTCTCGCACGCCGATCCCACGCTGACCCCGCTGCTGACCTGCGCTGACGGCAGCGGCGAGGGCGCGGTGGCGGGCACGGTGCACGGCACCCACTGGCACGGAGCCTTCGAGTCCGACGAATTCCGCCGCCGTTTCCTGACCGAGGTGGCCCGGCTGGCCGGCCGGTCCGGCTTCCGGGTCGCGCCGGACACGTCGTTCGCCGCCGCCCGCGAGCGCTCCCTCGACCTGCTCGGCGACCTGGTCGAGGAGCACCTGGACACCGACGCCCTCTGGCGCCTCGTCGAGACCGGCCCGCCGGCCGACCTCCCCTTCATCCCACCCGGCGCCCCACCGGCCCCCTGACCCGCCCCGCCCCCGCGCACGTCCGTGTCGAACGGGCCTGTGGGCTTGGGTGCCGTGCCTGCGCCTCGCACCTTCGCGCCACCGATGGTGGTCCCATGGACGGGGCAGCTCGACAGTGGCCGGACGGTGGGTGGCGGACCCAGACCATTCGGATCGGAGCCGCCGGATCGGACCCGCCGGTCCGGAGTCAGTAGCGGATGTCGGCCGGGCGGTCGGACATGGGCAGCCCCGCCTCGCGCCACGCCTGTACGCCGCCGATCACGTCGGTGGCGCGGTGCAGCCCGAGCGCCCGCAGGCTCGCCACCGCGAGGCTGGAGGCGTAGCCCTGCCGGCACACCACGACGATGCGCCGGTCGTAACCCGTGGCCTCGGGGATCCGCCAGGCGCTGGCCGGGTCCAGCCGCCATTCCAGCACCGTCCGGTCGATCACGACGGCACCCGGGAGGTCGCCCTGTTCCCGGCGCTGCACGTCGGTGCGGGTGTCGACCAGCAACGCCCCGGTGCGGACCGCCTCGACGGTCTGGTGCGGGGTCAGCCGGCGCACCCCTACGCGGGCCTGTTCCAGCAGGGCGTCGACGCCCGGACTCATCACGCTGTGGGACACCAGCCGATCATCCCGCCCGGTCCGGGGCCCCGCCGACCGAACGCCCCGGCCAGCCCGACGACCGCTCGTTCGGGCGACCCCCGATCGGTGTGCCCGCACGGCGGTCGCCCCCGACGCCATGCCGGTGCCCGCCCACGCGCCGTCCGCGCGGCTCGCCCGTCGTCGGTCCGCTCCGGGCCTCCCACTACCGTCGGCCAGGTGGTGGTGGTGGCGGTGGTCGAGGCGTACGACCGGTTGGCCCGGCGGGTGCTCGCCGGGCCGGCGCGGTTGGGGCGGACCCGGCTCGTGGTGGTGGACGGGCCGAGCGGCGCGGGCAAGAGCGTCTTCGCGGCGCGGCTCGCGGACGCCCTCGCCGACCTGCCCGGCGCCGGGCGGCCGCCCGTGGTGCACACCGACGACCTGCTCGACGGGTGGGACGACCAGCTCACCTTCTGGCCCCGGCTCGAAGAGTGCGTGCTGGCGCCGCTGCGCGCCGGTCGGCCGGGGGCGTACCGCCGGTACAGCTGGGTCCGCCGGGCCTTCCTGCCCCGTCCGGTGCCGGTGCCGGTCGCGCCGGTGCTGGTGGTGGAGGGGGTCAGCGCGGCGCGGGCCGAGGCCGCGGCCGACCGCACCCTCGCGGTCTTCGTCACCGCCCCGGCTCCGCTGCGGCTCACCCGGGCCGTGCGGCGGGACGGCTCCGGTATCCTGCCGGAGCTGCGCCGCTGGCACCTCGGGGAGCGGGCGCACTTCGCCGCGGACCGCACCGAGGCCCGGGCCGACCTGGTGGTCGACGGCGCGCCGACCCTGCCGCACGACGCCGCCCGCTACTACGTGCGGCGGCGCTGACCAGGGTGGCCGTGGCCTCAGGCGAGGCGATCGGTAAGGCCGGCATACGATGCCGGTCATGACCACACCGATCATGTCCGAGTCCGAGGTCCGGGCCGCCGTCGAGCGGGAGCTGCCCGGCGTCCGTGCCGACCTGGAACGCCTCGTCCGCATCCCCGGCATCGCGTTCGAGGGCTTCGACCACTCGCACGTGGAGCGCTCCGCCGAGGCGGTGGCCGAGCTGCTGCGCGGCTGCGGCCTCGACGTCAAGATCGTGCGCTCCGGCGGCCAGCCGGCGGTCATCGGGAAGAAGCCCGCCCCGCCCGGTGCGCCGACGGTGCTGCTCTACGCCCACCACGACGTTCAGCCGGTGGGCGACCTGTCGCTGTGGGAGTCGGACCCGTTCGAGCCCGTGGAGCGGGACGGCCGGCTCTACGGCCGGGGCGCCGCCGACGACAAGGCCGGCATCATGGCGCACGTCGCGGCGCTGCGCGCGTTCGGGGACGCGCTGCCGGTGGGCGTGGTCCTCTTCATCGAGGGCGAGGAGGAGTACGGCTCCGACTCGCTGGAGCGGCTGCTCGCCGAGCACCGCGACGAGATCGCGTCGGACGTGATCGTCATCGCCGACTCCGGCAACTGGGACATCGGCGTGCCGGCGCTGACCACCTCGCTGCGCGGCATCGTCAACTGCTTCGTCGAGGTGCGCACCCTCGACCACGCCGTGCACAGCGGCATGTTCGGCGGCGCGGTGCCGGACGCGCTGACCGCGCTGGTCCGGCTGCTGGCCACCCTGCACACCGACGCCGGCGACGTTGCCGTCGACGGCCTGGTGGGCCGGGAGGGCGCGGCCGTCGACTACCCGGCGGAGCGGATTCGCGCCGAGGCCGGGCTGAGTGAGGGCGTGGACTTCATCGGCACCGGGCGGATCACCGACCGGCTCTGGACCAAGCCGGCCCTCGCGGTGCTCGGCATCGACGCCCCGGCCACCGGCGAGGCGCCGAACGCCCTGGTCCCGACCGCGAAGGCGAAGCTGAGCGTGCGGCTCGCGCCGGGCGACGACCCCAAGCGGGCGTACGCGGCCCTGCGCGCCCACCTGGAGAAGTACGCGCCGTGGGGTGCGCGGGTGACGGTCACCTTCGAGCACGACGGTGACCCGTGTGTCATCGACGCGTCCGGCCCTATGTTCGACGCCGCCCGTTCGGCGTTCCGGACCGCCTGGGACGGCACCGACCCGGTGGACATCGGCATCGGCGGCTCGATCCCGTTCATCGCCACCTTCCAGGAGATGTTCCCGCGGGCGGCGATCCTGGTGACCGGCGTCGAGGACCCGCACGCCCGGGCGCACGGCCCGAACGAGAGCCTGCACCTCGGCGAGTTCGCCCGGGTCTGCCTGGCCGAGGCGCTGCTGCTGAAGAAGGTCGCCGAGGCGGGCGCCGACGGGCGTTAGGTGTCGGAACCGTAACTTCCGGGTCGATGTGGGAGTTTGCGGTGTGTCGGGCGTGGGCTTGTTATAGCCTCTCGAACATGCGTACGAACGAGGTGATGAGCCGGCTCGAAGCCGCCGTCAGCGCTCTGGGGGACGTCGATGTCTCCGCGTGGCCCGAGGACACGCTCAAGGAACAGCTCGGTGAGCTCTCCGCCGCCCTGGTCGCGCTCGACACGGTGCTCTCCCGGGTCGCCGACGAGATCCGCGCCCGCGGGCTCCGCATCGAGGAGCCCGTCTCGGCCTGACCGCCCGGCCGCGTGACGGCCCGGGCACGGCAATGCCCGGGTGGTGTCGGGGGTGGCTGGCAGGATGGACCCGTGCGGTTCATCGACCTGGCAGCCACCTCCGCCGCCGTCGGCGCCACCCGGGCCCGACGGGCCAAGGTGGAGCTGCTCGCCGAGGCGCTGCGGTCGCTCGACCCCGACGAGGTCGCGGCCGGCTCGGGGTGGCTGGCCGGCGAGCTGCGCCAGCGGCAGACCGGGGTGGGCTGGGCGAGCCTGCGTGACCTGCCGCCCCCGGCGGCCGAGCCGACCCTGACCGTGGCCGCCGTCGACGCGGCCGTCGACGAGATCGCGGCGGTGCGTGGGCCGGGGTCGCAGGCCCGCCGCCGGGCGCTGCTCGGTGCGCTCTACGCCGCCGCCACCGCCGACGAGCAGCGGCTGCTGACCGGCCTGTTCAGTGGCGAGCTGCGGCAGGGCGCCCAGGCGGGGCTGCTCGCCGACGCGGTGGCCCGGGCGGCCGACGTGCCGGTCGCCGCCGTACGCCGGGCTCTGCTGCTCGCCGGCGACCTGCGGGCGGTCGCGGTCGCCGCGCTCGACGGCGGCGCGCCGGCGCTGGCCGCCTTCGGCCTCCAGGTCGGCCGCCCGCTCGCACCGATGCTGGCCCAGAGCGCGCCCTCGGTGGACGAGGCGCTCGCCGCCACCGGCACGCCCGCCGTGGTCGACGTCAAGCTCGACGGCATCCGGATCCAGGTGCACCGCTCCGGCCACGACATCGCCGTCTTCACCCGCAGCCTCGACGACATCACCGCCCGGGTGCCCGAGGTGGTGGCCGCCGTGCGGGCGCTGCCCGCCCGCGAGCTGGTGCTCGACGGCGAGGCGATCGGGCTCGACGAGACGGGCCGGCCGCTGCCCTTCCAGGAGACGTCGAGCCGCGCGGCGCGGCGCACCACGCCGAGCACCACCGGCCGGGCCCCGGTCGCCCCGGCCGTGCTCGCCGCCGCCGAGTCCACCGGCGAGACGGTGCTGACGCCGTACTTCTTCGACCTGCTGCACCTCGACGGCAACGACCTGATCGACCTGCCCGGCCGGGAGCGCTGGGCCGCGCTCGCCGCCGCGGTCGACCCTCCGCTGCTGGTCGGCCGGATGGAGGTCGACGGCCCGGAGCGGGCCGGCGAGGCGTTCGCCGCCGCGGTCGACGCCGGCCAGGAGGGGGTCGTGGTGAAGGCGCCCGACGCCCCCTACGACGCCGGCCGCCGGGGCGCCGCCTGGGTCAAGGTGAAGCCCCGGCACACTCTCGACCTGGTGGTGCTCGCGGTGGAGTGGGGCAGCGGCCGGCGCCAGGGCTGGCTGTCCAACCTGCACCTCGGCGCGCGGGACCCGCGCACCGGCGACTTCGTGATGCTCGGCAAGACGTTCAAGGGCCTGACCGACGAGGTGCTGCGCTGGCAGACCGAGCGGTTCCTCTCCCTCGCCGTCGAGCGCGGCGACTGGGTGGTGCGGGTCCGCCCCGAGCAGGTGGTCGAGATCGCCTTCGACGGGGTGCAGACCAGCTCCCGCTATCCGGGCGGGGTGGCGCTGCGCTTCGCCCGGGTGGTGCGCTACCGCGACGACAAGACGGCGGCCGAGGCCGACACCATCGACGCCGTACGCGCCATCCACGCAGGGCGGGCCAGCGGCTGACCGCCCGGCGGGGGTGTGCCGGGCGGCGCGAGCCGTGGGCGGGTCACATGTTCGACAGCGACCGGGCGTAGTTGACCTGGTTGTTGATGTGCTGCACCTGGGCCTGGTTCGCGACGGGCATCCGGGCCACGTACTGCTGGGCGCCGTTCGACACGGTGATCTGCACGGTGCCGTGGTGCCGGGTCTCCTTGATCAGCAGGAACAGCAGGCTGAAGATGGTCAGGCAGAAGAAGCCGACGATGGCGCACACCACCGCCCAGGTGGCGGTCTTCTGCTCCTGCTGCCAGTGGTCGACGACGTGCCAGGAGGCGCCGGCGAGCGGCAGCACGCCGGCCGGCGTGTGGATCACCGGCGGGCTCACCATGATCTCGCCGATCTGCACCGCCACCGCACCCTGGGCGGGCGGCGGGTAGCCGGCCGGCAGCGGGCCCGGCTGCCCGACCGCGGGCGCCATCACCGGCGGGTGCGGCCCCGGCCGGACCAGATCCGTACCGGGCGACGCCGCGTAGGGCTGGGCCGGCGGGGCGGAGTACTGCCCGGCGGCCGGTGGGACGGAGTAGGGCTGGGCCGGCGGCGCGGAGTAGGGCTGGGCCGGTGGGGCGGAGTACTGCCCGGCGGCCGGTGGGACGGAGTAGGGCTGGGCCGGCGGCGCGGAGTAGGGCTGGGCCGGTGGGGCGGAGTAGGGCTGGGCCGGCGGCGCGGAGTACTGCGCGGCGGCCGGCGGGGCGGAGTAGGGCTGGGCCGGTGGGGCGGAGTCCGGGCCGGGGAGCGGCGGTGCGAGGTGGGGCGGCGCTGCCGGCGGCGCCTGGTGGCCGGCCGAGACCGGGGCGGATGCCCAGGGATCGGTCGTCGGGTGCGGCTGAGTCGGCGGCTCCGAGGGCGGCAGCGGCATGGTGGGATCAGGGGTCACTGCGAACCCCCACGCAGATTGATCATTGACGGACCCTACAACGGGACCGGTATGGCCGAGGAATCGCGGATCGTCCGTCCTGCGCCCGGAACCGGCGCGGCGGACCGCACCGCTCAGGCGACGCTGTGCGACGCCGGCTCCGCGGCGCGGTCGGAGGGCCGCTCCTGCCCCACGCCGGCCAGCCGGCGGGCCTCCCGGCGGGCCACCCAGCCGTAGCCGAAGAGGGTCATCGCGGCGAAGATCCACCACTGCACGACGTAGCCGAAGTTCTGCCAGTTGTTGGTGTGCCCGACCGGCACGTCCTTGAAGGTCGGGTCGGCCGCCGGGGTCTGCTCGTCCAGCAGCAGGTACGCCCCGTGCACCGGGTACGGCAGCTCCTGGGCCAGCCGGGGCACGCCGATCCGCCGGGTCTCCAGCTTGCCGTCGCGCCGGGTGACGCCGACCGAGCCGCTCTCGCTCAGGTGCACCCGGCCCGTCACGGTGACCTCACCGGTGGGGGCGGGCGGCACGTCCGGCTGGACGGTCGCGTCACCGCCCGGGGCCGGCGGGATCCAACCCCGGTCCACCAGCACCGCCGTGCCGTCGGCCAGCACGAGCGGGGTGACCACCTCGAAGCCGACCGTGCGCTCCACGGCGCGGCCCCGGACCAGGACGACGTTCGCCGAGTCGTACCGGCCCGTCACGGTGACCTTGGTCCAGGACCTGTCCTCGGCGGGCGCGGGGCCGGCCGTGCCGCTGCCTCCGGTCGGGGCGGGCAGCACGTCGCGCAGCGGGACCGGGTCCATCCGCAGGCCGGCGTCGATCCGTTCGTTGATCGCCGTACGCCCGTGGTAGCGGTCCAGCTGCCAGTTGCCGAGCAGCACCATCACCGCCGCGGCGACCAGGGTCAGCGCGAGGATGCCCAGCCAGCGCGGCGTCAGCAGGAACCGGTACACGACCACGAGGCTACCCCTGTGCTCCGGGCCACCGACCTCGGTGGCCCCGATCCGCGCCGGGTCACCGACCTCGGTGGCCCCGATCCGCGCCGGGTCACCGGCCTCCGCGGGCCCGATCCGCGCCGGGTCACCGGTCTCGGAGGCCCCGGTCCGCCCCGGCGCCGCGCGCCCGACAGGTCCGCTCGGCGGCGGCCACCCGCCCGCCCGCGTCGGCTATCGTCACGCGGGCGGACCGGCCCGGTCGGCCCGCCGCAGGGTTCCCCCGCCGCCCCGCAGGGAGTCGATGATGACCGTCGTGCCGCGCCTGGTGCTCAGTGCGCCGTCCTCCGGCCACGGCAAGAACACGTTGGCGATCGGGCTGCTCGCGGCGCTCGCCGACCGGGGCGTCGACGTCGCCGGGTTCAAGATCGGCCCGGACCACGTCGACGCCGCGTACCTCGGGCTCGCCGCGGGGCGCCCCGGTCGCACCCTCGACCCCCGGCTGGTCGGCGCCGACCGGATCGCCCCGCTGGTCGCCCACGGGGCGTCGGGCGCCGGGCTCGCGCTGGTGCAGGGCAGCATGGGGCTGTACGACAGCCTCGCCGGCCGTCCGGAGAGCGAGTCGACGGCCGCCGTGGCGACCGCGCTGCGCAGCCCCGTCGTGCTGGTGGTCGACGTCGCCGCGATGGGGCAGTCGGTGGCCGCCCTGGTGCACGGCTTCCGGGCGTACGACGAGCAGCTCTGGCTCGGCGGGGTGGTCCTCAACCGGGTGGCCTCGGCGCGGCACGAGGAGCTGCTGCGCGCGGCACTCGACGACGTCGGCGTACCGGTCTACGGGGTGCTGCGCCGCCACGACCTGCCGGCGGTGCTGCCGCCGCGCCGGCACGGGGCGGTGCCCGCGCTCGCCCGCACCGGTGAGGCCACCCGCGCCGTCCGCCGGCTCGGCGAGGCGGTCGCCGCCACGGTCGACCTGGACCGCCTGCTGGGACTGGCCCGCTCCGCCCCGCCCCTGCCGACGCCGCCGTGGTCGCCCGAGGCCGGCCGGCCCGCCGCCGGCCCGCGCCCGGTCGTCGCGGTCGCCGGGGCGGCGGGCGGCAGCTACGGCCACGCCGAGGCCACGGAGCTGCTCCGGGCGGCCGGCGCGGAGGTGGTGACGGTCGACCCGCTGCACGACGAGGCGCTGCCCGCCGGTGCCGCCGCGCTGGTCGTCGGCGGCGGGCTTCCCGAGTCGTACGCCGAGCAGCTCTCCGCCAACCGTCGGCTCTGCATCGCGGTCGCCGAGCTGGCCCGCACCGGGCGGCCGGTCGTCGCCGAGGGCGCCGGCCTGCTCTGGCTGGCCCGGGAGCTGGACGGGCTGCCCATGTGCGGGGTGCTCGACGCGGTCGGGACCAGCCGGGACGGCCTGGTCGTCGGCTACCGGGAGGCGACCGCCCTGACCGACAGCGTGGTGGCGCCGGCGGGCACGGTGGTGACCGGGCACAAGGAGCACCGCGCCGTGCTCACCCCGCGCGCCGGCGCGCGGGCGGCCTGGAGTTGGGCCGGCGGGGCGCCCGAGGGCTTCGTCTGGCGGGGCGTGCACGCCTCGCAGCTCACCGTGCACTGGGCGGCGTACCCGCAGCTCGCCGCCCGGCTCGTCGGCGCGGCGGCGGAGGCGGCGGCCGACCCCGCGACCGCCGGGGTGCCCGCGTGATCGGCCAGGTGGCGGTGCGCCGCTTCCCGGCGCTGACGGTCTCCACGCCCCGCACCGAGGTACGCGCGCTGACCGCCGCCGACGCGAAGGCCGCCGACGAGGTCTTCGCCGACCGGCAGACCCAGCGGTGGCTGCCGCTGGTCGACACGTCCGGCCAGATCGACGGGCTGGCCTGGTGCACCGACCTGGCCCGGCAGCGGCGTGACAGCGGCGACGGCGACCACTACGCGGTGGTGCGGCGGGAGGACGACCGGGTGGTCGGCTGCCTGTGGACCCGGCGCACCGACTGGGGCGCCCGGTGCACCGAGGTCTCCTACGCGATGGCGGCGCACGCGCGGGGCTTCGGGCTGGCCGCCGAGGCGGTCGACGCGCTCGCCATCGCGCTGATCCTCGAACACGGCTTCCAGCGCGTCGAGCTGCGCGTCGCCCCCGGCAACCTGGCCTCCCGCCGGGTCGCCGAGAAGGCCGGCTTCAGCTACGAGGGACTGCTGCGCAACGCCGGCTTCGTCCGGGGTGGCCGGGTCGACCTGGAGGTCTGGTCCTTCGTCGCCGCCGACCTGCACTGACTCCTGAGGCTGGCCGGGTCGGTCGGCCGGCGGCGGGGGCGGCGGGCGGTGGTCAGCCGACGATGCGGTCCGAGGGCGGGGTGAACTGGCGGGTCGGCTGCCCCTTGAGCGCGTCACGGAGGGTCTCCGCGACCGCGGCGATCGGGATCTGGGACTGGCCGTCACCGACCGCGTTGAACGGGTTGTCCGGGTCGGAGATGAAGCTCGCCGCCGCCAGTTCCGGGGTGTAGCCGACGAACCAGGCCGACCGGGTGCTGTCGGTGGTGCCCGTCTTGCCCGCGACCGGCCGGCCGACCGTGCCCCGCACGCTGTCCGCCGTCGACCAGCCGCCGCAGCTCCCGCGGGCCGGGGTGTCGCCGGTCGGGCAGCGGGCGGCGTCGGTGGCGGCCCGGGCCGCGTCGGCGTTCACCACCTGCCGGCAGCGCGGCTTGGCGACCTCGCGTTCGATCCCGGAGGCGGTCTTCCAGGTGGTCGGCGTGCCGTCCCGGTTGTAGATCGCCTGCACGGGGATCGCCTCGCAGTACCGGCCGTCCGCGGCGATCGCGGCGTACGCGTTCGCCATCTCCAGCGGGGTGGCGTCGGAGACGCCCAGGGTGAACGCGCCCCACGTCTTCGCCTTCGCCGGGGACGCGTGCTCCCGGTCGACGTCGGTGCGCCAGCGCAGCCCGAGCTGCTCGGCGAGGCGGACCGCCTTGTCGGCGCCGACCTGCTCCTCCAGCCACACGAAGTACGTGTTCACCGACTTGCCGAAGCCGGACCACATGGTCTGGTTCCCGGACATCGCGCCGCTGGCGTTGGACGGCGCCCAGCCGTTGTAGACCTCGGAGCGGTACCGGTACGGGGCGTTGAACGAGGTGGACAGCGGCAGGCCCGCGTTCAGCGCGGCCAGCATGGGGAACATCTTGAACGTCGAACCGGCCTGGTAGCCCGGCAGGTCACCGCCGCCGAGCAGGGGCGCCACCGTGTTGGGGTAGTTCGCCTTGATGTTCGGCCCGGCCTCCGGGTTGGAGCTGGGCGGGTTCTCGTCCAGCTTCAGCGAGTACGTCCGGTTCACCGCCATCGCCTTCACCCGTCCGGTGCCGGGCTCGGAGACCACGATGCCGTTGGCGAACGGGCTGCCGGTGTTCTCCTTGCTGCCGACGTTCTGCTCGGCGGCCGCCTGGATCTTCGGATCCATGCTGAGCACGATCCGGTAGCCGCCCCGGCGCAGCTTGTCCATCCGTTCCAGCCGGTTGTCCCCGAACGCGGGCTGCGCGCTCCACCAGTTCTTCAGGTAGTCGCAGGCGAAGCCCCAGCTGTTCCACTTCTCCGGCACCGACGCGCAGTCGTTCGGCGGGTAGGTCAGCTTCAGCCGGATCGGCTCGGTCTTGGCCTGCGCCACGTCATCGGGCGAGAGGTAGCCGAGCTGGCTCATCCGGTCCAGCACGTAGTTGCGCCGGCCGGTGGCGTCCTTCTGGTCCGAGCTGGCCGGGTCGTACTCGGACGGGGACTTCACCAGCCCGGCGAGGGTGGCCGCCTCGACCGGCGTGAGGTCCTTCGGGGGCTTGGAGAAGAAGATCTCGCTGGCCGCGTAGATGCCGTACGCCCGGTGCCCGAAGTAGGCGGAGTTGAGGTAGCGCTCAAGGATCTGCTCCTTGCTCAGCTCCTTCTCCAGGTCCAGCGCCATCCGCATCTCCCGGACCTTGCGCAGGCTGGTCTGCTGGGTGGCCTCCTGCACCTCCTGCGGCGTCTTCGCGCTGTCGCGCAGCGCCATCCGGACGTACTGCATGGTGAGGGTGGAGGCGCCCTGGGAGACGCCGCTGGAGCGGGCGTTGGCCACGAAGGCGCGGGCGACGCCCTTCGGGTCGACGCCCCGGTGCTGGTAGAAGCGGGTGTCCTCGGCGGCGACGATCGCCTGCTGCATGTTCGGCGAGATGTCCGCCAGCTTCGTGTACTGCCGGTACTCCTCGTAGAACATCGTCAGCACCGTCTTGCCGTCGGGCGCGTAGAGGTACGACGTCTCGGCCGGCAGCGCGGTGGTGAGGATCTTGGTCTTGTGCTCCATGGCGTGCGCCGTGACCTTCGCGCCGAGGCCGGTGGCGGCGGCCACCGGGTAGGCCACGGCGGCGACCACGATGCCGGCGATCAGCCCGGCGCGGAGAAGGGGAACGAGACGACCAGCGGCAGCAAGGGGTCGGTTGCTCACAGGGTCAAGTTATGACATTTCCGATTCGCACTTGAGAAATATTCATAAACGCCCGTGTGGTGACGCGCCCCACGCCGGGATCCGCTGTCCCGTGCGCCGCCTTCCCGGCAGGATCGCGGACATGCGTGGTCAGCCGACCGAGACCCTCCCCACCGCCGAGCCCGGACCCGACCCCGCGGGGCCCGCACCCGACCCCGCCCGGACCGGACCCGACCCGGCCGGGCCCGCACCCGACCCCGAGGGAAACGAGCCCGACCTCACCCACCACGGGGACGCCGAGGTGGGCGACGGGCTGGTCGACCTCGCCGTCAACGTGCGGCGGGACACCATGCCGGACTGGCTGGCCGACCCGGTCACCGCCGCCCTCGGCGACCTCGCCGCGTACCCCGACCCGGGGCCGGCGCGGGCCGCCGTCGCCGCCCGGCACGGGCGCCCGCCGGCCGAGGTGCTGCTGACCGCGGGCGCGGCCGAGGGCTTCGTGCTGCTGGCCCGGGCGCTGCGGGGCGTACGCCGGCCGGTGGTGGTGCACCCGCAGTTCACCGAGCCGGAGGCGGCGCTGCGCGCGGCCGGGCACCAGGTGGAGCGGGTGCTGCTCGACGCGGGCGACGACTTCCGGCTCGACCCGGCCCGAGTGCCCGCCGACGCCGACCTCGTCATGATCGGCAACCCGACCAACCCCACCTCCGTGCTGCACCCCGCCGCCGACCTGGCCGCGCTGGCCCGGCCCGGCCGGGTGCTGGTGGTCGACGAGGCGTTCGCCGACACCACGGTCGCGGCGGGGGCGGCCGGCGAACCGGAGTCCCTGGCCGCCCGACGGGACCTGCCCGGCCTGGTGGTGGTCCGCAGCCTCACCAAGACCTGGGGACTGGCCGGCCTGCGGATCGGCTACCTGCTCGGCGAGGCCGCGCTGCTGGAGCGGCTGGCCGCCGCCCAGCCGCTGTGGGCCGTCTCCACCCCGGCCCTGGCCGCCGCGTCGGCCTGTGCCACGCCCGTCGCGGTCGAGGCCGAGCGCGCCATCGCCGCCCGGCTCGCCGCCGACCGCGCGCACCTGGTCGCCCGCCTGTCGGCCCTGCCCGGCGTACGCGTCGCCGGCCGGCCCGCCAGCGCGTTCGTGCTCGTCCACCTGCCCGGGGCCGCCCAGGTGCGGGCCGCCCTGCGGCAGCGCGGCTGGGCGGTGCGCCGGGGCGACACGTTCCCCGGTCTCGGGCCGGACTGGCTGCGGATCGCCGTGCGCGACCCGGCCACCACCGACGCGTTCACCGAGGTACTGGCGGAGATCCTGGAGGCATGATGCTGGAGACCACGATCGCGGCGATCCGGCCGCCGGACGAGCCGGCGATGGCCGCCGCCCGGGAGTCGCAGGGGCGCCTGACCAAGCCGGCCGGTTCGCTCGGCGCCCTGGAGGAGCTCTCCGTACGCCTCGCCGGCCTGGCCGGACACTGCCCGCCGCCGCTGCCGGAGCCGGCCGCGGTCGCGATCTTCGCCGGCGACCACGGCGTGCACGCCCAGGGGGTGACCCCCTGGCCGCAGGAGGTCACCGCGCAGATGATCGGGAACTTCCTGGCCGGCGGGGCGGTGGTCAACGCGTTCGCCCGGCAGGCCGGCGCCTCCGTCACCGTGGTCGACGTCGGCGTGGCCACCCCGCTGCCGGTCCCCGACGCGCCGGCGGCCGACCCCGCCGGGGCGGGCGCCACCGGAGCCGCGCCGGCCCGGGACGTGCCCCGGCTGGTCGCGGCGAACGTCCGACCCGGCACCCGGGACCTGGCGGTCACGGCCGCGCTCACCCGGGACGAGGCCCGGGCGGCGGTGGAGACCGGCATCCGGGTGGCCGGCGAGCTGGTCGACGCGGGCGCGGGCATCCTGCTCACCGGGGACATGGGCATCGGCAACACGACGCCGGCCGCCGCCCTGATCGCCGCGTTCGCCGGCATCGACCCGGCGGAGACGACCGGGCGGGGCACCGGGGTCGACGACCCCACGTACGCCCGCAAGGTGGAGGTGGTGCGCACCGCGCTGCGCCGGCACGCCCCCGACCCGGCCGACCCGCTGGGCGTGCTGGCCGCCGTCGGTGGCCTGGAGCACGCCGCCCTGGCCGGACTGATCCTGGGCGCCGCCGCCCGACGGACCCCGGTCCTGCTGGACGGGGTCATCGCGGTCTCCGCGGCCCTCGCCGCGGCGGCCCTCGCCCCGCACGCCGTGGCCGCCATGGTGGCCGGGCACCGCTCCGCCGAGCCGGGCGCCACCGTCGCGCTGCGCCGGCTGGGGCTGGAGCCGCTGATCGACCTGGGGCTGCGCCTCGGCGAGGGCACCGGCGCGCTGCTCGCGCTGCCGGTGGTCACCGGCGCGGTCCGGGTGCTGCACGAGGTCGCCACCTTCGACTCGGCGGGGGTGGCCGAGAAGTGAGCGGGCGAACCATCCGGATCAGTGGCGTGGCGCCCCGCGCCGGGGAGCGGAGCGAGGGGGCGGCGTGAGCGACAACCCGTACCCCCTGGGCCTGCGGCTCGCCGGCCGGCGGGTGGTCGTGGTGGGTGGGGGAACGGTGGCCACCCGCCGCGTGCCCGCCCTGCTCGACGCCGGCGCGGACGTCTTCCTCGTCGCGCCGGAGCTGACCCCGGCGCTGCGGTCGCACGTCGACGCCGGACGGCTGCACTGGGCGCCGCGCCGGTTCACCCCCGGCGACCTGGACGGCGCGTGGCTGGTCCAGGTCGCGGTCGACGACCCGCTCGCCGCCGCGTCGGTCAGCGCCGCCGCCGCCGAGCGCCGCATCTTCTGCGTACGTGCCGACGACCGGGCCGCCGCCACCGCCTGGACCCCGGCGGTGACCCGGCACGGGCCGGTGACCGTGGCGGTGCTCGGCGGCGGCGACCCGCGCCGGGCGATGGCCGTCCGCGACGCGATCCGCGACCTGCTGGATGTAAGGAAGGGCCCCCTACTAACGCCTGCGGTAGAGGAAGGGACCCTTCCTTACACCCGAGCCGGGCGGGTGGCGCTCGTCGGGGCCGGGCCCGGCGACCCGGAGCTGATCACCGTCAAGGGTTGGCGGCTGCTCACCGAGGCGGACGTGGTGGTCGCCGACCGGCTGGTGCCGGGGTTGCTCCTCGACGAGCTGCGCGCCGACGTGGAACTCGTGGACGCCTCGAAGATCCCGTACGGGCCGTCCCGGGCCCAGGAGGAGATCAACCGGATCCTGGTGGACCGGGCGCTGGCCGGGAAGTTCGTGGTGCGGCTCAAGGGCGGCGACCCGTACGTCTTCGGCCGGGGCGGCGAGGAGCTGCTGGCCTGCGCGGCGGCGGGCGTGCCGGTGACCGTGGTGCCCGGCGTGACCAGCTCCGTCGCGGCACCGGCCGCGGCCGGCATCCCGGTCACCCACCGGGCGGTGGCCCACGAGTTCACGGTGGTCTCCGGGCACGTCGCACCCGACTCGCCGGCCTCCCTGGTTCGCTGGGACGCGCTGGCCGGGCTGCGCGGCACGCTGGTCGTCCTGATGGGGCTGAAGAACCTCGCCGCGATCACCGCGACGCTGGTCGCGCACGGCCGCCCGGCCGAGACGCCGGCCGCGGTGGTGCAGGAAGCGACGACCGGCTCACAGCGGGTGCTCCGGTCGACCCTGGCGGACGTCGCCGCCGACGCGGTCGCCGCGAACCTTCGTCCCCCGGCCGTCGTGGTCATCGGCAACGTGGTCGACGCCCTCCGCACCTGAATTCCCCGCCCCTGCAGCGCTCGTTGATCATGAAGTTGTTGTCGCGACACGCCGAGGCGGGCGGTAACAACTTCATGATCGACCCGGGGGTGGGGGAAGAGAGACGACGACGGCCGGAGCACGGGGCTCCGGCCGTCGTCGGGTGAACTGGTCAGGTCACTGCTTGAGCATGTTGTCCAGCAGCAGGGCGCAGCGGATCAGGCCGAGGTGGCTGTACGCCTGCGGGTGGTTGCCCAGCCCGCGCTCGGCCAGCGGGTCGTACTGCTCGGGGAGCAGGCCGGTCGGGCCGGCGGTGTCCACCATCTGCGCGAACAGCTCCTCGGCGTCGGTACGCCGCCCGGTGCGCAGGTACGCCTCGATCAGCCACGCGGTGCAGATGTGGAAGCCGCCCTCGCGCCCCGGCAGGCCGTCGTCCCAGTGGTAGCGGTAGACGACCGGGCCGCTGCGCAGGTCCGCCTCGATCCGCAGCACCGTGGAGAGGAAGCGCGGGTCGTCGCCGGGGAGCAGGCCGGACAGCCCGATCCACAGCGACGAGGCGTCCATGTCCTCGTCCCCGTACGCGACGCTGTACGCCTCGACGGTCTCGTGCCAGCCGTACTCCAGCACGTTGGCGCCGATCCGGTCGCGCAGCTCCACCCACTCCGGCCGGTCCTCGCCGCCGTGCTGGCGTACGACGTGCAGTGCCCGGTCGACGGTCATCCAGCACATGACCTTGGAGAAGATGTGGTGCCGCGGGGGGAGGCGGGCCTCCCAGATGCCGTGGTCGGGCTCGTGCCAGCGGCGGCGGACCGCCTCGACCATGTTCTCCAGCACCCGCCACTCGTCCTCGCGGACCGAGCCCCGGGCGTCGGCGACGGCGGCGATCAGGTCCGCGATCGGGCCGAAGACGTCGAGCTGGAGCTGGTGGTTGGCGAGGTTGCCGACGCGGACCGGCCGGGAGCCGGCGTAGCCGGGCAACGTGTCGATGACCGCCTCGGCGCCCAGCTCGTAGCCGTCCACGGTGTAGAGCGGGTGCAGCCGCTCCGGGTGCCCGCCGGTGCGCTCGATGCACCCGTCGACCCAGCGCAGCAGCGCCTCGGCCTCCTCGATCGAGCCCAGGTCGACCAGCGCCCGCGCGGTCATCGCCGCGTCCCGCAGCCAGCAGTAGCGGTAGTCCCAGTTGCGGACGCCGCCCAGCTCCTCGGGCAGCGAGGTGGTCGCGGCGGCGAGGATCGAGCCGGTGGCCTCGTGGCAGAGCCCCCGCAGGGTCAGCGCACTGCGGGCCACCATGTCCCGCGCGGTGTTGGGCAGCCGGAGCGAGGCGACCCAGTCCTTCCACGGCTGCTCGGCGAGGGCCTGCCGCTCGTGGACCGGCAGCCGGTGGTGTTCCAGGCTGTGCGTGGCGAAGCGCAGCTCCAGCACGACCTGCCCGCCGGCGGCGGAGAGGTCGACGACCGCCTTGGCCGTCTCGTAGTTGCCGCCGTCGCTGCTGACCTGCCACTCGACCCCGGGGGAGTAGAGCGCGACCGGCTCGTTGGAGCCGAGCACCAGCAGGCCGTCGTCGAGCGGCTGCAACTGCACCGCGACCTGGCCGAACTCGGGCCGGGGCGCGAACTCCAGCCGGACCCGGCCGGAGCCGGTGAGCACCCGGACGAGGGTCGAGTCGCCGGTGATGACGGCCGGGCCGTCGGGTGTGGTCTCGGTGGCCGGCTTGTCCAGCCAGTCGGTGACGGTCAGGCCCGACCACCGGGTCTCGACGGTCATCGTGCCCGAGCGGTAGCGCTGGCCGAGCGGGATGCCCCCACGCTCGGGGGCGACGCTGAAGTGCCCGGCCGGGCTGCCGCCGACGAGGTCGGCGAAGATCGCCGCCGAGTCCGGCTTGGGGTGGCAGAGCCAGGTGATCTTGGCCTCGGGGGTGAGCAGCGCCACGGTGCGGCCGTTGGCCAGCATCGAGTGCCGCTCGATCGGCACCGCCCGCTCGCCGAAGAGCCAGTGCCGGCGGGTCTCGAGCAGCAGGCCGAGGGCCCGGGCGGCTTCGATCGGGTCGGCCACCCGGTAGTCGGCCTGGGTGTCGCCGGGGCCGATCTTGATGCCGACGTCCGGCCCGTGCAGGTTGCCGAAGGCGTTCTCGTCGGTGACGTCGTCGCCGATGAAGAGCACCGCGCTGGCGGAGAGCTGGGTGCGCAGCTGGTCGACGGCCGTGCCCTTGTGGGTGGCGACCACCGACAGCTCGATGACCTCCTTGCCCTGGGTGACGGTGACGTCCGCCCAGGTGGCGGGGCCGGTGCGGACCGCCTCGATGGCGGCGGCGGCGACCTGCGGGTCGACCCCGCGGGTGTGCACCGCGACGCTCGCCGGCTTGCGTTCCAGCCGGATGCCCGGGTGGGCCGTGGCGATCTCGCGCAGCGCGTCGCGCAGCCGGGTGCGCACGGCGATCAGCTCGGGGGAGAGCCGCTCGACGAAGCCGATGTCGAACTCGGAGCCGTGGCTGCCGACCAGGTGCACCTCGCTGGGCAGCCGGGAGAGCGCGGCCAGGTCGCGCAGGGCCCGCCCGGAAACCACCGCCACGGTGGTCTGGGGCAGGGCGGCCAGCGCCCGGACGGCGGCCACCGACTCCGGCAGCGGGACGGCCTTGCTCGGGTCCTCCACGATCGGCGCCAGGGTGCCGTCGTAGTCGCAGGCGATCAGGAGCTGTGGCACCCGGGCGATCCGGCCGATGGCGGCGCGCAGCTCAGGGTCCATCGTGCCCGCCGCGGGCGTGACGATGTCGCTGACGGCGTTCACGCTTCCTCCGCCTCGGGCACACCGAGCTCGGTGAGGAAGGACTTGGCCCAGTGCCCCACGTCGTGGGCGCGTAGATGGCGTTGCATAGTCCGCATTCTGCGGCGGGCCTCCGGCTTCTCGACATGCACGGCCCGCAGCAGGGCGTCCTTGACCGCGTCGGGGTCGTGCGGGTTGCACAGGAACGCCTGACGCAGCTCGGTGGCCGCGCCGGCGAACTCACTGAGCACGAGCGCACCACCCTGGTCGGCGCGTGATGCGACGTACTCCTTGGCCACCAGATTCATTCCGTCTCGGAGCGGGGTCACCATCATCACGTCGGCAGCGGCGTACATCGCGGCCAGTTCAGTGCGACTGTACGACTGATGCAGATAATGCACCGCCGGCACGCCGACCCTGCCGAATTCGCCATTAATCCGACCAACTTCCCGCTCTACCTTGACGCGAAGCGCCTGGTAGTGCTCGACCCGCTCGCGGCTGGGCGTGGCCACCTGCACCATAACCGCGTCCGGGACTGTCAACTTTCCGTCAGCGAGCAACTCGCGGAAGGCCTTGAGCCGCAACTCGATGCCCTTGGTGTAGTCGAGCCGGTCGACGCCCAGGATGATCGTCTTCGGGTTGCCCAGCTCCTCGCGGATCTCCTTCGCGCGGGCCTGGATCGCCGGGTCCGCGGCCAGCCGCTCCATCTCCTTGGTGTCGATCGAGATGGGGAACGCGCCGGCCTTCACCTGGCGGCCGTCGACCTGGATCATCTGGCCCTCGTAGCGCAGCCCGAGCAGGTGCCGGGCCAGCCGGACGAAGTTCTGCGCGGCGAGCCGCTGCTGGAACCCGACCAGGTCCGCGCCGAGCAGGCCGCGCAGGATCTCGGTGCGGAACGGCATCTGCATGAACAGCTCGATCGGCGGGAACGGGATGTGCAGGAAGAAGCCGATCCGCAGGTCGGGCCGCAGCTCGCGGAGCATCGCCGGGACGAGCTGGAGCTGGTAGTCCTGGACCCAGACCGTCGCCCCCTCGGCCGCGACCTCCGCCGCGGCCTCCGCGAAGCGGGCGTTGACCAGGCGGTACGCCTCGCGCCAGCGGCGCTTGTAGGCCGGCGTCTCCACCGCGTCGTGGTAGAGCGGCCAGATCGTCGCGTTGGACTGGCCCTCGTAGTAGCGCTCCAGCTCCTCCGCGCTCAGCGGCACCGGGTGCAGCCGGATGCCCTCCAGGTCGAAGGGCTCGGGGGCGGCGCCGGTGCCGCCGGCCCAGCCGACCCAGGTGCCCTGGTGCTCGGCGAGGACGGGGTGCAGCGCGGTCACCAACCCCCCGGGGCTGCGGCGCCACTGCCGTCCCTCGGGTGTGCTCACCTCGTCGACCGGTAGCCGGTTCGCCACTACGACAAAGGAGCTGCGGACGGTCACGTTCGGCCACCTCCGGGTGCTGACGGGTCAACCGCGAATGAGCGTACTGAGCCTAGCTGCGGCGTCTGGGGCCCCGTGCCGGAGTCACCTACCCGGTCCACGTCGGCGCAACCCCGTACGTGATCTTGTCGACAGTGCCGGTCGGCGGCGGCGACGCGGCGCGCCCGGCCGGCGGGGCGGGGTGATGTGGGCGCGGCGGCGCGTACCTGTCAGGATTGACGACGGCGTGCGTGCGGCCGGCCAGCGGCCGGCGGCGGCGGACGGAAGTCGCAGCCCGCGCCCGCCGGCCCCCAGTCGCAACCTACGGAGGTAGCCCGCACCGTGGCCCAGTACATCTACGTCCTGGAAAAGGCGCGCAAGGCGCACGGCGACAAGGTCGTGCTCGACAACGTGACGCTGAGCTTCCTCCCGGGGGCCAAGATCGGTGTGGTCGGCCCGAACGGCGCCGGTAAGTCCAGCCTCCTCAAGATCATGGCAGGGTGGGACCGGCCGAGCAACGGCGAGGCCCGGCTCATGCCCGGCTACACCGTGGGCATGCTGGCCCAGGAGCCGCCGCTCAACGACGCCAAGACCGTCCTCGGCAACGTCGAGGAGGCGGTCGCCGAGATCAAGGCCAAGCTGGAGCGGTTCAACAAGATCGCCGAGCAGATGGCGACCGACTACTCCGACGAGCTGATGGAGGAGATGGGCCGGCTCCAGGAGGAGCTGGACAACGCCGACGCGTGGGACGTCGACTCCAAGCTCGAGCTGGCCATGGACGCGCTGCGCTGCCCGCCGCCGGACGCCGACGTCACCAAGCTCTCCGGTGGCGAGCGCCGCCGGGTCGCGCTCTGCAAGCTGCTGCTGGAGGCGCCCGACCTGCTGCTGCTCGACGAGCCCACCAACCACCTGGACGCGGAGAGCGTGCAGTGGCTGGAGCAGCACCTGGCCAAGTACGCCGGCACGGTCATCGCGATCACCCACGACCGGTACTTCCTCGACAACGTGGCCGGCTGGATCCTGGAGCTGGACCGCGGTCGGGCCATCGGCTACCAGGGCAACTACTCCACCTACCTGGAGAAGAAGGCCGCCCGGATGGCCGTCGAGGGGCGCCGCGACGCCAAGATGAAGAAGCGCCTCGACGAGGAGCTGGAGTGGGTCCGCTCCAACGCCAAGGCCCGGCAGACCAAGTCCAAGGCCCGGCTCGAGCGGTACGAGGAGATGGCCACCGCGGCGGAGCAGACCCGCAAGCTGGACTTCGAGGAGATCCAGATCCCGCCGGGTCCCCGCCTGGGCAGCACGGTGATCGAGGTCAACGGCCTGGTCAAGGCGTTCGGCGACCGGGTGCTGATCGACGGCCTGTCGTTCTCGCTGCCGCGCAACGGCATCGTCGGCGTGATCGGCCCGAACGGCGTCGGCAAGACCACCCTGTTCAAGACCATCGTCGGGCTGGAGGAGCCGACCTCCGGCTCGGTGAAGGTCGGCGACACCGTCTCGCTGTCGTACGTCGACCAGAGCCGGGCCGGCCTGGCGGGGGACAGTACGGTCTGGGAGACGGTCTCCGACGGGCTGGACCACCTGCTGGTCGGCAAGGTCGAGATGCCGTCCCGGGCGTACATCGCGGCGTTCGGCTTCAAGGGCCCGGACCAGCAGAAGCCGACCAAGGTGCTCTCCGGCGGCGAGCGCAACCGGCTCAACCTGGCGCTGACGCTGAAGATCGGCGGCAACGTGATCCTGCTCGACGAGCCGACCAACGACCTCGACGTCGAGACGCTCGGCAGCCTGGAGAACGCGCTGCTGGAGTTCCCCGGCTGCGCCGTGGTCATCTCCCACGACCGGATGTTCCTCGACCGGGTCGCCACGCACATCCTGGCCTGGGAGGGCGACGACGAGAACCCGGCCAAGTGGTTCTGGTTCGAGGGCAACTTCGAGGCGTACGAGAAGAACAAGATCGACCGGCTCGGCGCCGAGGCGGCCCGCCCGCACCGGGTGACCTACCGCAAGCTGACCCGCGACTGACGTGGCGGACCGCTTTGTCTACCACTGCACCCTGCGGTGGTCGGACCTGGACGCGTACGGCCACGTCAACAACTCGCGCTTCCTCACCCTCTACGAGGAGGCGCGGGTGGCGTTGATGTTCGCCGGCGGCCGGGCGTGGGGCGTGGGCTCGCTCGCCGACGGGGTCGTGATCCGTCGGCACGAGGTCGACTACCTGCGCCCGGTCGACTACGCCCTCGGCCGGGCCACCGCCGAGGCGGCTCCGACGGTGCGCATCGAGCTGTGGGTGGAGGAGATCCGGGCCGCGTCCTTCACGGTCGCCTACGAGCTGTACGACGGCGACGTGCTGGCCAGCCGGGCCCGCTCCGTGCTGGTGCCGTTCGACCTGACCCGGCAGACGCCCCGGCGGGTCAGCCCGGAGGAGCGCGAGTTCCTGCTCTCGTACGCGCCGCGGCTCGGGCCGGCATGACGGGGGCCGGGGGACCGGCCCCCACTCCGGCGGGCGCGGCCGGCGGCGGGCACGGGATCGTGGACGCGGCCGACGCGGGAGCCTTCCTCGCCCGCCTGGTGCGGCTGGACCGGGACGCGCCGGTGCGGCTGCGGCCGACCGGCGTGGCGGGGCGTACGGCCCTCTGGGGGCACCTGCCGTGGGGGGTGCTGGTCGTCCGCACCGTGGCCGGCGACGGCCCCGGCGACGTCACCGTCGGGGCCGGCGAACTCCTCGCCGAGCTGGCGGCCGGCGGTGGGGCGCTGCCCCGGCGCCGGGACGAGCGGTGGCGCTGGCCGCTGCCGCCCCCGGCCAGCCGACGGGTGGAGACGCTGCCGGCGGGGGAACTGCGGCGGATCGCCGCGGCGGCGGCGGGCACCCTGCGCGACGCCGCCGCGCACGGCGTGGCCGGCCGGGCGGTCGGCCAGCGGGCGCTGCGCGACGCGCTGCTCGACCACGTGCCGGTGGTCGTCACCCCCGACGACCCGCCCGGCGAGCCGGTCGAGGTGACCCAGCGGATGGTCCAGGGGTTGGTCCGGATGGGCTTCCTGGGCGCCGCCGGGGAGGCTGCCGGCGCGACCGGCGCGGGCGACGTCCAGGTGCGCACGGTCGGCCGTTGGGTCGGACTTGTGGGACCATACGGAGCGATCTGGTCGCAGAAGGCTACGGATCTTTCCGTCCGGCCCCTCTGAGGTCATCCGTTCGGATGACCCATGGTCATTCTTCTGTCCTGGGGCTGTCGTTGGGGGGGTGCTTCAACCCGGCTGTCCGGGTACCGTCCATCCTCGGATCCAACGCACCGTAGGCGGCTGGATCCGCTGGGGAGTGAGGTGCGCGAACGATGCCGTGGTGGTCATGGCGCCCCGGTCCCGCCAACGGCGGCGGCGATCCGGACAGTCGGAGCGGGATCACAGTGGAGGGCACCGTCCGGGTCGGACCACCGGCCCCCCGTCAGCCGGGAGACGACTGCCCGGCGGCCGAGCGGCCCGTGATGGCGGACATGCCGGCCACCGTCGAGCCGGTCACCCTGCGCCGTGTCTGCGACGCGCTCGACCTGCTCGACGTGCGCTACCTGGCCGACGGCGACGGGAACCTGCTGGCCATGTGGGAGCGGCACGCGGTGCTGGTCACCCTGGAGGGCCCCGAGGACGAGATCCTGGTGATGCGGGCCCGTCCACACGCGACGGTGCCGCCCGACTGGGCCGACCGGGCCTACCGGGTGGTCAACGAGTGGAACCACACCCGCCGCTTCTGCAAGGCCTACATCGGCGACCCGACGGAGCGCGGGCAGTTGCCGATCTACGCGGAGCTGCAGGTGCCGTTCGGCGCCGGGGCGCACGACGCGCTCCTGGTCGAGATGCTCGACTGTGGCGCGGCGGTCGCCACCAGCTTCGTCGACTGGCTGCACGACGAGGGTGCCCTGCTCTGAGCCGAGGCGGCCGTGCTGCGAGCGAAGGCGGCCGTGCTGCGAGCCGAGGCGGCCCTGCGCCGAGCCGGGGCCGTCCCGGCTGACGCGGCTCGCCCCGAGCCGACCCCCGCGCCCACCTGGCGCGCGGTCAGGCGGGCCCGGCCGGGTCCTCCATCATGTTGACCATGAAGTACGCGGCCCGCTCCAGGTAGTCCCAGAACGCGGTGGCGATCTCCGGCGGCAGGTCGAGCCGGTCGACGGCGCGGCGCATGTGCAGCAGCCACGCGTCCCGCTCGGCGGCGCCGATCCGGAACGGCGCGTGGCGCATCCGCAGCCGGGGGTGCCCGCGCTGGGCGGAGTACGTGTGCGGGCCGCCCCAGTACTGCATGAGGAACAGGGCCAGTCGGTCCGCGGCGGGGCCGAGGTCCTCCTCGGGATACATGGGGCGCAGCAGCGGGTCGGTGGCGACCCCGGCGTAGAACTCGTCCACCAGCTTGCGGAAGGTGGGCTCGCCGCCCACCGCCTCGAAGAGGGTCATCGACGCGCCGGGACGGTCGGACTCACCTGCGGCATTCACCGTTCCATCCTGCCAGGTGCCATCCGGGGCGTCGGGGGGTGGCGGCTGTGCGTCAGCTCACCGCGTGCCGCTGGTAGCCCGGCTCGCCCGGCCGGCCGCCCACCGGGTCGCCGTCGAGCTGCTCCGACGGACCGCGCCGGCCGTCCCCCGACGGGCCCGTCTCCGTACCGGCACTGCCGGCCAGCGGGACCGCCGTGCCCGCTGTCGCCCTGCCCGCCGCCTCGGCCGCCGCGACGGCCGCGTCGACGGCCGGCTGGCTCGGCCAGCGCAGGGCGGTGAGCGCCATCAGCAGGACGCCGACCGCGCTCCACACCCCGACCACGATCGGGATCGGGTAGCGCTCGGACAGCAGCCCGGTGATCAGGACGGCCAGGCCCTGGATCACCTGGAGGCCGGTGGCCATCACCCCGAAGGCGCGCGCCCGGAAGCCGGTGGGCAGGGCCCGGACGAAGAGGCCGTTGGCCACCGGGAGCATGCCGGCCACCGCGAACCCGGAGGCCGCGGCGAGCAGCGCCACCACCAGCGGTGGCGGGTCGAGCAGGGCCGGCACCAGGGCCAGCGGGGAGAGCACCGCCAACGGCCGCATCATGGTCAGCCGCCGGTCCGGCCCGAACGCCCGGCTCATCACGAGGCCGCCGACGATGAAACCGACGGGGCTGGCCGCCATGATGATCGCCTGGGCGGCGCCGGCGTCCAGAGGACCGGCGTGCTCGCTGGCCCAGGCGGCGGCCAGGCCCTCCGGCACCACGGAGAAGAGCATGGCGGCGAAGACCAGGACGGCGATGGCCCGCAGCACCGGGGTGCCGAACACGATCTGGAAGCCCTCGGCGGTCTCCCGCAACAGGTGGCTGCGGTGCGCGGCGGTCATCGCCGGTGGGCGGTCCGCCACCCCGAAGCGGACCAGCGCGGCCGACAGGGCGAACGTCGCCGCGTTCACCAGGAGCGCGGCCGTGGGGCTGAAGGCGGCGATGGCGGCGCCCGCGAGGTAGCCGACGACCTGGGCGGCCTGGCCCACGCTGCTGTTGATCGACAGCCCCAACACCAGCCGGTCCCCGGTGAGGATCAGGGGGATCAGCGCGGACTTGGCGGCCTGGCTGGGTGGGTTGGCCAGGGTGGTGGCGAAGAGCAGGGCCAGGATCAGCGGGACGGGCATGCCGGGGATGGCGATGCCGACCATCAGCACCATCCGGACGAGGTCGCAGACCACCATGACCTGCCGGTAGCGGTGCCGCTCCGCGAGCGTCGCGAGCAGGGGGCCGCCGACCAGCCAGGGCAGGTAGCTCACCGCGAACGCGGCCGCGGAGAGCGCGACCGACCGGGTCGCCTCGTAGACCAGCAGGGTTACCGCGGCCTTGGCGATGTAGTCGCCGATCCAGGAGAGAGCGCTCGCCGCGAAGACGGCGCGGTATTCGCGATCGGCGAACACCTCACGGAAGGTTGCCGGCCCTTCCGGGGATGGTCGCTGGTCGGGCACCGTCGCCTCCATCGTTCCCGGGGCGGTCCACTCGTGATGGACGGGCCCGGGAACCGTCGTCAGATTCACGGATCAGCGAGGACGTGATCACGCTCTGGGGGAGCGCGTGCACCGGATTCTGCCCGATCGTCTGACAACTGGCTAGGGCGAACGGATTGATCGTCGCATCTCCGACTGAACGAACGGACGATACCCGAGGGGCCGCCCGGACCGCGACCCCCGCCGATGGCCTTCCCGGCCGGCTCAGGTCGCGCCGCCCTGCCCGGTCTCGCCGGGGGCGGCGATCGGCACGCCGGGATAGAGCCGGGCGGCCGCGATCTTCGCGGTGATGCCCGAGTTCTCCAGCGCCTCGGCCAGCCGGCGCCGCAGCTCCCGGCCGACCGCGAACTGCCCGTCGGCGGTCGTCTTGACCACCGTACGGATCACTGCGCCCTCGACCGTCATCTGCTCGACGCCCAGCACCTCGGGCGGCTCGACGATCTCCGGCGCCAGCTCCGGGTCCACCGCCACCGAGGCGGCCGCGGTCCGCAGCACCGCCGTGGCCTGCTCGGTGCCGGCGAAGCCGATCGGCAGGTCCACCACGACCAGGGCCCAGCCCTGGCTCTTGTTGCCCACCCGGACGATCTCGCCGTTGCGGATGTACCAGAGCACGCCCCGCCCGTCGCGGACCGTGGTGACCCGCAACCCGACCGACTCCACCACGCCGGTCGCCTCGCCGAGGTCCACCGTGTCGCCGACGCCGTACTGGTCCTCGATCAGCATGAACAGGCCGGCGAGTAGGTCCTTGACCAGGCTCTGCGCGCCGAAGCCGAGCGCCACGCCCGCGATGCCGGCGCTGGCGAGCAGCGGGGCCAGGTCGAAGCTGAACTCCTTGAGCACCATCAGCACCGCGATGCCGAAGATGAACGCCGTGCTGAGGCTGCGCAGCACCGACCCGATCGCCTCGGCCCGCTGGCGGCGCCGCTCCGGGACGAACTCGCCCGGCTCCGCGGCAGCGGTGGGGATCCGCTCGCGCAGGGGCCGCAGCATGGTGGGCACGCCCGCGTCGGTGGTGGTACGCACCAACCGGCTGATCGTCCGGTGCACCAGCCACCGGGCGGCGACCGCCAGCAGCAGGATCATGACGATCCGCAGCGGCTTGAGCAGGATCCAGTAGCTGCCCTCGGCGAACCACACCGAGTTGGTGATGTCGAAGACGCTCCGGCAGAGCGCGTCGTCCAGGCAGGTCGGCGACGGGTCCGGCGCCGGCGCCTCGACGGCGGGCAGGGCGAGCGGCAGGAGGCTGGCAGCGGTCACGCTGTCTTCGTACCGCACCGGGGGCCTCGCATTCCCGCCGACCCTCCGGGCCGTGACCGGGGCCCCGCGCGATGCCGGGTCACGCCGGCCGTACGAGGGCGAACCGGTCATCGTGGCGGACGGGGGAAACGCTTCCGGAGGGACCCCGGATGAGTACGTGCGATCCCCGGTTGGCGATGGTGCATGGGCGGCCCACCCTCGGCGACCCGGGGAAGCTGTCTAACCAGGCCGCCCCGCCGGTCCTTCTTCGGCATCCAGTCCGAAATGTTCGACGGAACGCCGCAACTGTTGCACGGCGTGCAGTTCTCCGTGAATGACGTCGAGGCGCCGCAGCACTATCCTCCATGCCCAACACCTCACCGCGGCGCAATCCCTCACCAGTTCCTGGCCAGGTAGCCGCGCGGAACGTCCGGGCGCCACCTCGACAAGCTTGAGCACCTGATTCTCGTTCGGCACCATTTCGGTGCCCATGATATTCAGCGCAGGAATTGCTTGAGGCTCATGTCGTCGAGAGGATTGTCGGTGAGTGCCTTATCGGTAACGGCCGCGTTGGGCTCGATCCGCGATGGCGAGGGTGAAGCAGTGGTCACTGCCTGAGAGGGCGGTTTCGGGGGGCGTTTGTCTGGGGGGTGGCCGTAAATTAGGGGTCCCGGGCGGGGAGGGCGCGTCAGCCCGCAACCACTCGCGACGGTCATACCGCCACCTTCCCTGAGCCCCTGATCGGGTCCTGACTGCATCACCTTTAACTGGCGGTAACCAAGCTATTAATCGGCTCGGCAATATAGCCGACACTCGCGGTCGTCTATATAAGCCATAGGCTTGCCCTCGAACGCGGGAAATTCTCGCGAGTCAGGGAAGGGAGACTTCGATGCCGGATGTGGACTTGGGCGTGGCCACGGACTGGGACGAGGGTGACACCCATGGGCGAATCATGCTGCGGCAGAATCAGTGCTACCCGAACTCACCCAAGCGGGACGTGTTGATCAGCTCCCCGGTCAGCATCGAGTTGTCGGTGAACACCAACCACAGCACCAGCCAGGAGGCCGACAAGATTTTCTTCACCACCCACCACGGAAGCCAGAAGAAGATCATTGCCGTGCTGGATTCCGACGGCAATCTGCAGATCGCCGGCCGCGTCACGGAAATGCAGACGAATCTGCAGTACTGATAACGACGCGAACGTGACACCACGGGAGCGCCCGCACCGGCGGGTGCTCCCGTGCCATGCCGGGCGGGTCTGTCGAGTTGATGGAGCGTCGGCCGGCGCGGCGTGCCGCGGCACCCCACCGGAGCGCTCCGCCGGTCCTGGAGGGCGGACCCGTTCCACGGGGTGTGGGACGAAGGTGACGTGATGGCGGAGGGCCGGTGCTGGTTGCGCTACGCGATTGACGGAGGACCCGGAGGCCCGCATCGCTCACGGGGCGCCGCTGCCGCCGTATCGGCGACCGGCCGGCATCCTTGCCGCCCGGATCGAGCGCGGCGACTGGCAGCCCAACCGGGCGATCCCGTCCGAGTCTCAGTTGGTGCCGGAGTGCGGCCCTGCGCGGGCGCCCGTGCGGCGAACGATGCTTCCCGCTTCACGTCAGGCCCTTCAGTGATCTTGAGCTACCTTGATCAAATTTACGAATTCCAATGTGTATTCATGATCATCGGACGCGGATCCGGCGGGACCGAGTTTGAAAATCGGGCGTGAACGTCGACGGGATTGGAGGAGTCCGCCCCTGCTCAGGGGGTGGATCTGCCGGTTTCCGGGTGATGCCTACCTGGCTTCCGACATTAGTACGTGCAATCCGGGGGCCGATCAGGGACGATGGGCGCACGGACGTCGGTGATCCGGCCGGCGTCGGCCGCGGTGGGTCGCTGTGCCCGTTCCCGGTCGGCGGTGGTGAGTGCGGGGCCGCTGAACCGGGAGGGTGATCGCGATGCCTGACATACGACCCACGGTGGGCTCCGGTGCGCTGGTCCTCAACGCCACCTACGAGCCGCTGTGTGTCGTGTCCGTGCGTCGTGCCGCCATCCTCGTGCTCTCCGCCAAGGCGGTCTGCGTCGCCGACGGCGACGGCGTCCTGCACAGCGCCCGCAACGCGCTGCCGGTGCCGTCGGTCGTCCGGCTCACCCGCTTCGTGCGGGTGCCCTACCGCACCCACGTCGGGCTCTCCCGGCGGGCGATCTTCGCCCGGGACGGCTGGCGCTGCGCCTACTGCCGGGGTCCCGCCGAGACCATCGACCACGTCTTCCCGCGCAGCCGTGGCGGCCGGCACGCCTGGGAGAACGTCGTCGCGGCCTGCGCCCGGTGCAACCACACCAAAGGCGACAAGACCCCGGCCGAGCTGGGCTGGCGGCTGCACGCGCTGCCGGCCGCCCCGAAGGGCACCGCCTGGCGGGTCCTCGGCCACCGGGCGCCCGACCCCCGTTGGGCCGACTGGCTCGACCTGTGTGAGTCCGAGGCCGCCTGACCCGCGAGGCCGCCCCGGTCAGGCGGTGCGGGATCGGACGAGGGACGCGAAGACCACCACGTTGTCGGCGTAGCCGGTCTCCCCGCCGACCCAGCGCCCGCCACAGGTGATCAGGCGTAGCCGGGGGCGGCTGAAGTCGCCGAAGACCTCGTCGACGGGCAGCCGCTCCTTGCCGAAGCGCTCGACCGTGTCCACCTCGAAGACCGCCACCGACCGGTCCGCGCGGGTGATCTCGATGGGGTCGCCCTCCCGCAGGTCCCGCAGCTTGTGGAAGACCGCCGGCCCGGTCGAGGTGTCGACGTGCCCGACGATGACGGCCGGGCCGTACTGCCCGGGGGTCGGGCCCTGGTCGTACCAGCCGGCCTCCTGAGCGCGGGCGGCGTCCGGCACGCCGATGCTGCCGTCCGGGGCGATGCCGACGTCGTGTACGGGCGCCCGGACGTCGATCGGGTCGATGGTGATGTCGACGGGAGGGCTGGCGGGCAGCACCGGGAACTTCTTCGGCGGTGGCCGCAGCCCCGCGATGAACCGGTCCGGCAGCACGCTCACGCCGGCGACCCGCTCCACGGCGAGCATCGCGATGATCAGCATCATCAGCGTCCCGATCACCAGGACCGGGAGCCCGGGGTTCCGGCCGGGAGCCAGCCGGCGACCGGCGGCAACCCAGCGGTGCCGGGGTCGGGCGGGCAGCGGCCCGACCGCCGGGTCGGTGGTGGCGACGCTGGCCGAGACCGTCTCCCCGGCCACCCGCCGCAGCCGGCGGGCGGTGGCGGCCGCGGCCCGGCGGGACGCCTGCAGCGCCCGCCGGGTGGTCGCCCGGACCCGGCCCGGATCGGATCGCCTGACCCGGCCCGGATCGGATCGCCTGGTACGCCTCTGGGAGCGGGCCATGGCGGCGGCGGGTCAGGAACCGGTCCCGGTCCGACGACGGTTGCCGAGGAATCCGAAGCCCACCGCCAGGGCCACCGCGGCGAGGCCGCCCACCAGTAGCACCGAGCCGGTGCCCGTGCCGCCGGCGGTGCCGCCGCCCCCGGTCGCCGGCCCCTTCGTGGGCTGCTCCATGTTCAGCACCGTGAGCGTGGTCGTCGCGGTGTTGCCGTTGTCGCAGCGCAGGTCGACCGGGAAGTCCCCGGGCTGCTTGTTGCCCGGGATCGTGGCCTGGGCGGTCAGGAAACCGTTGTCGGGCCGCAGCACCACCGGTCCCCCGAAGGCGTCGGAGCGTACGGTGGCCTGGCGGTTGTTGGCGTTGTCGCAACTGGCCCGGATCCTGACCCGGGTGCCGGCCTGGGCGCTGTTGGGCACCACCTCGACGAAGGTGTTCTCGCCCGCCCGCGCGGGCGCGATCGTGATCAGGACGAACGCCCCGACCAGGCCCAACACGGACAGGGCGCTGGTCAGGGCACGTGTGAACGCTGTGAACACCGGCATGATCCCCCCTTCCGGTGACGATCACCGGAATCCTCCCCGGGTAACAGCGCCTGCTTTCCCGCTGGCCCCGGGGCAAACCCGGATCGCGGTCAGCGGTGGCGGGGGGAGGAGGACAGCGGCGTGACGGGGTGCCAGTCCAGCGGCGTGGACAGGACCATCGTGCTGGACGGCTGGCCGTACGGGGCGAGCCGGTCGATGACGGCCTCGAACTCCCCGATCGACCCGGCCGCCACCTTCAGCATGCTGCACGCGTCGCCCGTGATGCGGTGGATCTCCAGGATCTCCGGCCACCCCGCCACCTCGGGGTCGTGCAGGATGCACCGCGAGCCGTAGCAGGACATCCGGATGAACGCGACCACCGTGCGGCCGGCCCGGGCCAGGTCGACGTGGGCGTGGTAGCCGGTGATGATCCCGGCCTCCTCCAGCCGGCGCACCCGCTCGGCCACGGCCGGCGGCGACAGGTGCACCCGCCGGGACAGCTCGCTGAAGGAGAGGCGCGCGTCGGCCTGCAACTCCCGCAGCAGCGCCCAGTCCATGTCGTCCATGAGGCGACCTTACTTTCTCCAAGCCGAATCGCGCTCGCACCTTCCGCGCCGCAGGTCGGAGGGCGGAAGAGCCGTCGATCCGGCATTCCGTCTGCCCGTTCCACCGCGAGATCATGTCGGTCACCCGGCCCGGCCAGGCCGGCGCACCCCAGCGAGCAGAGGAGGACCGGTGGAGCAGACGGACCTGCGGGAGCCCACCCGGGCGGCGGTACGCCCGGTCACCCCGCGGCAGCGCGCCGCCCGGGCGGCCCGCAACGGCGGGGAGCCGACCCTGGAGTTCGCCGAGCGGGTGCCGTACGACGCGTACGTGCAGGCCAGCACGCTGCACCGGTTGCAGCGACCGCTGAGCGACGACCCGGGCGAGATGTCCTTCCTGATGGTCAGCCAGATCATGGAGCTGTACTTCGGGCTGACCTGCCACGAGCTGCGCGAGACCCAGCGGCTGCTGCGCGCCGACCGGGTGTGGGACGCGCTGGCCCCGCTGCGCCGCGCCGCCCTGCACCTGGAGGCGCTGAACGCCGCCTGGAAGGGGCTGCGCTGGATGACCCCGGCCGACTTCAACCGGTTCCGCAACCTGCTGGGCGAGGGCTCCGGCTTCCAGTCGGCGATGTACCGGCACCTGGAGTTCCTGCTCGGGCTCCGGGACGAGGCGCTGATCCGGCCGTTCCGGCGCCAGGCCGAGGTGCACGCCGAGCTGCGGGCCACCCTGGCCGCGCCGAGCGTCTGGGACGACGTGCTCGCGCTGCTCGCCCGGCACGGCCACGACCTCCCGGCCGACCTGCTGGACCGGGACGTCGCCGTCGAGCACGAGCCGCACGCCGCCGTCGAGGCGGCCTGGGTGCGGATCTACGCCGACGCCGGGCCGGACAACCACCTCCGGCTGCTCGGCGAGGCGCTGACCGAGGTCGCCGAGCAGTTCGGCGACTGGCGACAACACCACGTCAAGGCGGTGCAGCGCACAATGGGCGCCAAGGTCGGCAGCGGCGGCTCCGCCGGACTGGCGTGGTTGCAGCGCAGCATGGCCCGGGTGGTCTTCCCCGAGCTGTGGTCGGCCCGGACCGCGATGTGACCGGAGAGCGAGACACCCCATGAACACCCCCGCACCAGACTCTTCCGGGTTCGCCGTCGGCGAGGCCGAGGCGCACCGCCGCGACGCCGCCGACCCCGGGCACCGCCACCTGTTCCACGTGCCGCCGGCCGACGGCGGGCGCTACCCCGAGGCCGCGTACCTGGCCGGCAACTCCCTCGGCCTGCAACCGCGGGCCACCCGTGGGGAGCTGCTCGCCGACCTGGACGCGTGGAGCCGGCTGGGGGTCGAGGGCCACCTGGAGGCGGAGCGCCCCTGGCTGCCGTACCACGAGCTGCTGACGGCGCCCGCCGCGCGACTGGTCGGCGCCGCCCCGGCGGAGGTCGTGGTGATGAACTCCCTGACGGTGAACCTGCACCTGCTGATGGTCAGCTTCTACCGGCCGGCCGGGGCGCGGACCCGGATCGTCATCGAGGACAGCGCCTTCCCCTCGGACAGCTACGCCGTGCGCAGCCAGGCCCGCTTCCACGGCCTGGACCCGGACGCCACCGTCGTCCGGCTGCGCCCCCGCGACGGCGAGGACACCCTGCGCACCGAGGACGTGACCGACTACCTGGCCGCCGAGGGCGACCGGGTGGCGCTGGTGCTGCTCGGCGGGGTCAACTACCTCACCGGCGAGCTGATGGACATCCCCGCGATCACCGCCGCCGGCCGCGCGGCGGGGGCCGTGGTCGGCTGGGACCTGGCGCACGCCGCCGGCAACGTCCCGCTGGCCCTGCACGACTGGGACGTCGACTTCGCCGCCTGGTGCTCCTACAAGTACCTCAACTCCGGGCCTGGCGCGCTGGCCGGCGTGTTCGTGCACGAGCGGCACCTGGGCGACCCCGGGCTGCCGCGCTTCGAGGGCTGGTGGAGCACCGACGCGGCGACCCGGTTCGAGATGACCCCGGTCTCCCGCCCGCCGGCCACCGTGGAGGCGTGGCAGGTCTCCAACCCGCCGATCTTCGCGATGGGTCCGGTGCGGACCTCGCTGGAGCTGTTCGACTCCGTCGGCATGCCGGCGCTGCGCGAGCGAAGCATCCGGCTCACCGGCTACCTGGCGGGACTGCTCGACGGGGTGACCGCGGACCGCCCGCTGACCGTGGTCACCCCGCGCGAGCCCGAGCGGCGGGGCTGCCAGCTCTCGGTGCGGATCGGCGCGGGCAGCGCCGCCGGGCTGGCCAAGCGGCTGCGGCACGAGCACGGCGTCATCGCCGACGCCCGGGAACCGGACATCATCCGGTTCGCCCCGGTGCCGCTCTACTCCACGTACCACGACTGCTGGCGGGTCGCCGACGCGCTGGCCACCACGGTGGAGGTCAAGTCATGACCGAGGAACGGGACGAGATCGCGGTGGTCGGCGCCGGCCTGGCCGGCTGTCTGCTGGCCTGCTTCCTGGCCCGCCGCGGCTACCAGGTGGCGCTCTACGAGCGGCGGCCCGACCCGCGTACCGGCACCGTCGAGCGGGGACGCTCGATCAACCTGGCGCTCTCCGAGCGGGGCCTCGACGCGCTGCGCCGCATCGGCCTCGACGGGCAGGTGCTCGCCGACGCGCTGCCCATGCGCGGCCGGATGGTCCACCCGGTCGACGGGGAGCCGCAGTTCCAGTCGTACAGCGCCTCCGGCGACCGGGCGATCAACTCGATCAGCCGGGGTGCGCTGAACAACGCCCTGCTGGACGCGGCCACCGCCCTGCCCGGGGTGCGGATCGCCTTCGACCACCGGCTGGTCGGGCTCGACCCGGCCACCGGCGAGATGACCTTCGAGACCCCGGCGGGCAAGGTCGCGGCCAGCGCGTCGGTCGTGCTCGGCGCCGACGGCGCCGGCTCGGCGGTGCGCGGGCAGTTGCTGGCGTACGGGCTGCTGACCGAGAGCCTGGACTTCCTCGACTACGGCTACAAGGAGCTGACGATCCCGCCGTTGGGCGGGGACTTCGCCCTCGACCCGGACGCGTTGCACATCTGGCCGCGCGGCACCTCGATGATGATCGCCCTGCCGAACCCGGACCGCTCGTTCACCTGCACGCTCTTCTGGCCCACCCACGGCACCGCCAGCTTCGCCTCGCTGGGCAGCCCCGCGGCGATCGAGCGGCACTTCGCCGAGCACTACCCGGACCTGCCGCCGCTCGCCCCGAACCTCGTCGACGACTACCAGCACAACCCGGTGGGCGTGCTCGGCACCGTGCGCTGCACGCCGTGGCAGGCGGACGGGCGGGTCGGCCTGCTCGGCGACGCGGCGCACGCCATCGTCCCGTTCTACGGCCAGGGCGCCAACTGCGCCTTCGAGGACGTCGTCGAGCTGGACCGCTGCCTGGACGAGTGCGCCGACGACTGGTCCGCGGCGCTGCCGCTGTTCCAGCAGCGGCGGCAGGCCAACGCCGAGGCCATCGCGCGGATGGCGCTGGCCAACTTCGTGGAGATGCGGGACAGGGTGGCCTCCCCGCTGTTCCAGGCCGGCCGGAAGGTCGAACACGCGCTGGAACGGGCGCTGCCGGGCCGGTACGTTTCCCGGTACGAGCTGGTGTCCTTCTCGACCACCCCGTACGCCGAGGTGGTGCGCCGCGTCCGCCGGCAGCACCGGGTGCTCGGGGCGGTCGCCGCCGGCGCGGCGGCGCTGCTGGCCGGCGCGGTCGGCGTGGCGATCAACCGAGGGAGGCGTCGATGACCGTCACCTGGGATCCCCGGCTGATGACCGGGCGGGCGCCCGACGGCCCGGGTCTGCTACGCAACTTTGTCGGCGGCGAGTTCGTCGACGCCGGGCGGCGGTTCACCAAGCGCAGCCCGGTCACCGGCGAGCCGGTCTTCGAGGTCGTGGAGGCCGACCGGGCGCGCGTGGACGACGCCGTCGCCGCCGCGCGGGCGGCGCTGCGCGGGCCGTGGGGCCGGATGGGGGAGCGGGAGCGCGCCGAGGTGCTCCGCCGGGTCGCCGACGAGCTGGAGCGCCGCTTCGACGACCTGGTCACCGCCGAGGTCGCTGACACCGGCAAGGCCATCTCGCAGGCCCGCACCCTGGACATCCCGCGCGGCGCGGCGAACTTCCGCGCCTTCGCCGAGATCGTGGCGACCGCGCCGACCGAGTCGTTCACCACGGTCACCCCGACCGGCGGCCGGGCGCTGAACTACGCCGTTCGCAAGCCGGTCGGCGTGGTCGCGGTGATCGTGCCGTGGAACCTGCCGCTGCTGCTGCTCACCTGGAAGGTCGCCCCGGCCCTGGCCTGCGGCAACGCCGTGGTGGTGAAGCCCAGCGAGGAGACTCCCGCCTCGGCGACCCTGCTCGCCGAGGTGATGGCCGCCGCCGGCGTGCCGGACGGGGTGTTCAACCTGGTGCACGGCTTCGGCCCGGACTCGGCCGGGGAGTTCCTCACCCGCCACCCGGGGGTCGACGCGATCACCTTCACCGGCGAGTCGGCCACCGGCGGCGCGATCATGCGGGCCGCCGCCGACGGCGTGAAGGCCGTCTCCTTCGAGCTGGGCGGCAAGAACGCCGGGCTGGTCTTCGCCGACGCCGACCTCGACGCGGCCGTGGCCGGATCCGTCCGCTCCAGCTTCACCAACGGCGGGCAGGTCTGCCTCTGTACGGAGCGGATCTACGTGCAGCGCCCGGTGTTCGAGGAGTTCACCGCCCGGCTCGCGAAGCGGGCCGGGGAGCTGCCGTACGGCTGGCCGGCCGACGAGGCCACCGTCAACATGCCGTTGATCTCGCACCAGCACCGCGCCAAGGTGCTCGGCCACTACGACCTCGCCCGCGCCGAGGGCGCCGAGGTGCTGGCCGGGGGCGGCACGCCGGCCTTCGGCGACGCCCGCGACGGCGGAGCGTACGTGCAGCCGACGGTGCTGACCGGGCTGGGCCCGGACGCCCGCACCAACACCGAGGAGATCTTCGGCCCGGTGGTGCACGTCGCCCCGTTCGACGACGAGGACGAGGCGTACGCGCTGGCCAACGGCACCGAGTACGGCCTGGCGGCGACGGTCTGGACGCGGGACGTCGGGCGGGCGCACCGGGCCGGGGCCCGGCTCGACGCCGGCATCGTCTGGGTGAACACCTGGTTCCTGCGCGACCTGCGTACCCCGTTCGGCGGGGTGAAGGCGTCCGGGATCGGGCGCGAGGGCGGCGTGCACTCGCTCGACTTCTATTCCGAACTCACCAACGTCTGCGTGGACTTCTCATGATCGATTACGAGGCCGCGGCCCGGGAACTGGTCGAGGCACGGGAGAGCGGCAAGCCCTGCCCGCCGCTGCGCGGGCGGCTGCTGCCCGAGGGGGACGTCACCTCGGCGTACCTCGTCCAGCAGCTCCAGGCGCGACAGTGGCTGCAGCGGGGCCACCGCCGCGTCGGCGCGAAGATCGGGCTGACCTCGCGGGCGGTGCAGGAGGGCCTCGGCGTCTACCAGCCGGACTTCGGCGTGCTGACCGACGCGATGGCGGTGCCGGACGGGGCCGAGGTGGCGATCGACCGGCTGCTCCAGCCCCGGGTGGAGGCGGAGGTCGCCTTCGTGCTCGGCGCGGACCTGCCCGACGAGCGGGTCACCACCGCGGACCTGGTCCGGGCGGTCGACCACGTGCTGCCGGCGATCGAGATCGTCGACTCGCGGGTCGCCGGCTGGGACATCTCCATCGTGGACACCGTCGCCGACAACGCCTCCAGCGGCCTCTTCGTGCTGGGCACCACGCCGCGCCGCCTCGCCGACGTGGACCTGCGGCTGTGCGGAATGGTCCTCGAACACGCCGGGGAGCCGGTGTCGGTCGGCGCGGGCGCGGCCTGCCTGGGCAACCCGCTGCACGCGCTGGAGTGGCTGGCGCAGACGCTGGCCCGCTCCGGCGACCCGCTGCGCGCGGGCGACGTGGTGCTCTCCGGGGCGCTCGGCCCGATGGTGCCGGTGACCCCGGGCGCGGCGTACGAGGCGCGGGTCTCCGGCCTCGGCTCGGTCCGGACGTGTTTCTCGTCGTCGGAGGGGGCGGCATGACTGTCGGGGTGGCGGTGATCGGGTCGGGCAACATCGGCACCGATCTGATGATCAAGGTTCTTCGTCTGAGTGACGGTCTCCGGATGGTGGCGATGGCCGGCATCGACCCGGCCTCCGACGGCCTGGCCCGGGCCCGGCGCCTCGGCGTGGCGACCACCGCCGAGGGCGTCGACGGGCTGGTCGCGATGCCCGAGTTCGCCGACGTCGAACTGGTCTTCGACGCCACCTCGGCCGGCGCGCACCGGCACAACGACGCGGTGCTGCGGGAGCACGGCCGCACCGTGGTCGACCTGACCCCCGCCGCCATCGGCCCGTACGTCGTGCCCCCGGTCAACCTCGACGAGCACCTGCACGAACGCAACGTCAACATGGTGACCTGCGGCGGGCAGGCCACCGTGCCGATCGTCGCTGCCGTCGGCCGGGTCACCCCGGTCGCGTACGGGGAGATCGTCGCCTCGATCGCCTCGAAGTCGGCGGGGCCGGGCACCCGGGCGAACATCGACGAGTTCACCGAGACCACCGCCCGGGCGATCGAGGTGGTCGGCGGCGCCGAGCGCGGCAAGGCGATCATCGTGCTCAACCCGGCCGACCCGCCGCTGCTGATGCGGGACACGGTCTACTGCCTCTGCCCGGACGCCGACGCCGACCGCGCCGCGATCGCCGCCTCGGTGGCGCGGATGGTGGCGACCGTCCAGGAGTACGTCCCCGGCTACCGGCTCAAGCAGGACGTGCAGTTCGACCGGGTCGACACGTACGTGCCGTCGCTGGGTCGGCACCTGACCGGGTTGCAGGTCTCCGTCTTCCTGGAGGTCTCCGGCGCCGGGCACTACCTCCCGGCGTACGCCGGGAACCTGGACATCATGACCTCGGCCGCGCTGCGCACCGCGGAGCGGCTGGTGGCCCTGCGCGCGGCGGTGACCGACCGCGACGCCGCCGTGGAGGTGACCGCATGACCGACCTGTACATCCAGGACGTGACGCTGCGCGACGGCATGCACGCCATCGCCCACCGCTACACCGTCGACCAGGTGCGCACCATCGCCGCGGCGCTCGACGCGGCCGGGGTGGCCGCCATCGAGGTGGCGCACGGCGACGGGCTCGCCGGCTCCAGCGTCAACTACGGCCACGGCGCGGCCAGCGACGCCGAGTGGATCTCGGCGGCGGCCGAGGTGCTGACGACCGCGAAGCTGACCACCCTGCTGCTGCCCGGCATCGGCACCATCGCCGACCTGAGGGCGGCGAAGGCGCTCGGGGTGACCAGCGTGCGGATCGCCACCCACTGCACCGAGGCGGACATCTCCGCCCAGCACATCTCCTGGGCCCGCGAGAACGGCATGGACGTCTCCGGCTTCCTGATGATGTCGCACATGAACGATCCGGCCGGGCTCGCCGCCCAGGCCAAACTGATGGAGTCGTACGGGGCGCACTGCGTCTACGTCACCGACTCCGGTGGCCGGCTGCTGATGTCCGACGTGGCCGAGCGGGTCGACGCGTACCGGCAGGTGCTGGAGCCGGCGACGCAGATCGGCATCCACGCCCACCACAACCTGTCGCTCGGGGTGGCCAACAGCGTGGTCGCGGTCGAGCACGGGCGGATCCTCGGCGACGGCCCGCTCGGCGCGCCGCACGGCCGGACGGTGCGGGTGGACGCCTCACTGGCCGGGCAGGGCGCCGGTGCCGGCAACGCGCCGCTGGAGGTCTTCGTCGCCGTCGCCGAGTTGCACGGCTGGAAGCACGGCTGCGACGTCTTCGCGCTGATGGACGCCGCCGACGACGTCGTCCGGCCGCTGCAGGACCGGCCCGTGCAGGTCGACCGGGAGACGCTCTCGCTGGGGTACGCCGGGGTCTACTCCAGCTTCCTGCGGCACGCCGAGCGCGCCTCGGACAAGTACGGCGTGGACGTCCGGTCGATCCTGGTCGAGCTGGGCCGGCGCCGGATGGTCGGCGGGCAGGAGGACATGATCGTGGACGTGGCGCTGGACCTTGCCGGCAAGGAGGAATCGCTGTGAGCGCGAGGAGTGAGCCGGTTCTGCGAGCCCCGCAGTCGCGAACGGAGGTGGCACGGTGAGCGCGAGGAGTGAGCCGGTTTTGCGAGCCCCGCAGTCGCGAACGGAGGTGGCACGGTGAGCGCGAGGAGTGAGCCGGTTTTGCGAGCCCCGCAGTCGCGAACGGAGGGGGCACGGTGATCGGCCCGGACACGGCGGGGATCGCCGAGCGGTTGGGCGCGGCGGCCGACACCGCCACCGCGATCCCGCAACTGGCGGCCGAGGCCGGCCTGGACGTCGACGCCGCGTACGCGGTGCAGACCGCGCTGCTCCAGCGCCGGCTGGACCGGGGCGAGCGGCTGGTAGGGCTGAAGATGGGCCTGACCAGCAAGGCGAAGATGGCCCAGGTCGGCGTGGACGAGGTGATCTGGGGCCGGCTCACCGACACGATGCGGGTGCCCGACGGCGGCACGGTCGAGGTCGGCGACTACATCCATCCCCGGGCCGAGCCGGAGGTGGCGTTCCTGCTGGACCGGCTCCCCGAGCCCGGCGAGCCGGTCGGCGACTTCACCGACGCGGTCCGGGCGGTCGCCCCGGCGATCGAGCTGATCGACTCCCGGTACGCGAACTTCACCTTCTCGCTGCCGGACGTGGTCGCCGACAACGCGTCGGCCGCCGCGTTCGTGGTCGGGCCGTGGTGCCCGGTGCCGGACGGGCTGGACAACCTGGGCGTGCTGCTGGAGGTCGACGGGCGGGTGGCCCAGGTCGGCTCGACCGCGGCGATCCTCGGTGACCCGCGCCGGGCGTTGGACGAGGGGATCCGCCTCGCGGGTCGGCACGGGGTGCGCCTCCGCGAGGGCTGGGTGTTCCTGGCCGGCGCGGCCACCGCCGCCGTGCCGCTGCGTCCCGGTGCCCACGTCCGGGCCGTCGTGGAGAAGCTCGGCACGGCGTCGCTGCGGGCTTCGTCGTGATCGGCGTCGGGGGTTCCGGGCAGCCCACCCGGCTCCGGGCGGTCAGGCTTGATCCCTGCGCCGGGCGGGCTGCCCGGAACCCCGTCGTGGTCGTTGCTCTCGCGTCCCTGCCAGGTGGTGGGTCATGACCGGTGGCGAGGCGCGCGTGGTGGCGGGGAAGGCCGTGCCGCGGGGGGCGTTTCCGCACGTCAAGGTGGCGGGCGGGTTCGTCTTCGTCTCCGGTACGTCGTCGCGGCGGCCGGACAACACCTTCGCCGGCGTCGAGGTGGACGAGTTCGGCACCACCAACCTCGACATCCGGGTGCAGACCCGGGCGGTGATCGAGAACATCCGGGACCTGTTGCGTTCGGTCGGCACGGACCTGTCCGACCTCGTGCAGGTCACCACCTATCTGGTCAACATGAACGACTTCGGTGGCTACAACGAGGTCTGGGCGGAGTTCTTCGACGCGACCGGCCCGACCCGCACGACGGTCGCCGTGCACCAGTTGCCGCACCCGCACCTGCTCATCGAGATTCAGGCCGTGGCCCTTCTTCCCGCAGGAGGTCAGTCGTGAGTGAGATCGCCGAGCCGTTCAGCTTTCCGGGCTGGATTGCCGAGAACCAGCACCTGCTCAAGCCGCCGGTGGGCAACAAGGAGATGTTGCCGGGCAGCGACGACTTCATCGTCATGGTGGTGGGCGGGCCCAACCAGCGCACCGACTTCCACGTCGACCCGTACGAGGAGTTCTTCTACCAGGTCAAGGGCAACATGAACGTCAACCTGATGACCCCGGAGGGGCCGCGGACGGTGCACATCCGCGAGGGTCAGATGTGGATGCTGCCGCGCAACACGCCGCACTCGCCGCAGCGGCCGGAGGCCGGCTCGATCGGGATGGTCATCGAGCGGGTCCGCGAGGAGGGCACGCTGGAGAGGTTCCAGTGGTACTGCCCGGAGTGCAGCCACAAGGTGCACGAGGTCGAGTTGCAGGTCCGCGACATCGCCGCCGACCTGCCCCCGGTCTTCCAGGCGTTCTACGCCGACGAGAAGGCGCGCACCTGCGACAACTGCGGCGCGCTGCACCCGGGCAAGGGCTGATGGCGGTTCCCGCCGAGGGCCTGCCGGGGCAGGCGCGGTTCCCGGTGGTCGACGTGCACACGCACGTCGTACCGAGGGGGTGGCCGGACCTGGCCGCGGCGTGCGGCGGGTCCGGCTGGCCCTGGCTGCGGGTCGACTCCGAGCGCGCCGCCATGATCATGGTGGGGGAGACGGAGTTCCGGCCGGTCGGCGCGGAGTGCTGGGACGCGCCGACGCGGCTCGGCGACATGGCGGCGGACGGCGTCGACGTGCAGGTCGTCTCGCCCACCCCGGTCTTCTTCGGCTACGACCGCCCCGCCGACCAGGCCGCGAAGGTCGCGCGGATCTTCAACGACCTCACCCTGGAGGTCACGGCCGCCGGCGGCGACCGGCTGGTGCCGTTCTGCCAGGTGCCGTTGCAGGACGCGGACGCCGCCTGCGCCGAGCTGGACCGCTGCCTCGCGGCCGGGCACGCGGGCGTGGAGATCGGCAACCACGTCGGCGACCGCGACCTCGACGACGCCGGGATCGTGCAGTTCCTGACCCACTGCGCCGAGGTCGGCGCGCCGGTCTTCGTGCACCCGTGGGACATGCCGGGCGGCCCCCGGCTGGACCGCTGGATGGCCCGCTGGCTCACCGGCATGCCCGCCGAGACGCACCTGTCGGTGCTGGCGCTGATCCTCGGCGGCGTCTTCGACAAGGTGCCTGACACGCTGCGGATCTGCTTCGCCCACGGCGGCGGCAGCTTCCCGTTCTGGCTGGGCCGCGCCGACAACGCCTGGCACCGCCGGGGCGACCTGGTACGCGGATCCTCCGCCGCCCCGCCCAGTTCCTATGTCGACCGGTTCCGCGTCGACTCGGTCGTCTTCTCCGGGCCGGCGCTGCGGCTGCTGGTCGACACGATGGGCGCCGACCGGGTGCTGCTCGGCAGCGACTACCCGTACCCGCTGGGGGAGCGGCCGGTCGGGCGGGTGGTGCGCGAGGCGGACTTCCTCACCGACGACCAGCGCGCCAAGCTCCTCGGCGGCAACGCGCTGAGCTTCCTCGGCCGGTAACGGGACGGGGCAGGAGTGCCGTACGTCGCACGGGCGCGTTCGGCGAGGGACCGGCCGGTTCCGTCGTGCCGGGGGACATGGGCCCCTTGCCGGGCCGGCCGGTCGTGTCGTCCGGCAAAGCGGCGGCCGGACCAGGCAGGATGACGGGATGGCCGAGCCGCACGACCTGACCGCGCTGAAGCAGGCCGCCGCGATCGCCCGCGGCGAGCTGTCCAGCGTCGAGCTGGTCGAGCACCACCTCACCCGGGTCGACGCGCTCGGCGACACGGTCGGCGCGTTCGTCACGGTCACCCCGGAGCTGGCCCGCGCGGCGGCCCGCGCCGCCGACGCCGCGCCCGCCGGGGAACGCGGCCCGCTGCACGGCGTGCCGACGGCGATCAAGGACCTCACCCTCACCGCCGGGGTGCGCACCACCTTCGGCTCGGCCGCGTTCGCCGACTTCGTGCCGCCCGTCGACGCCGACGTGGTCCGGTTCATGCGGGCGGCCGGGCTGGTCAGCCTGGGCAAGACCACCACCTCCGAGCTGGGCTGCTCGCTCTACTCCGAGGGGCTGGTCGCCCCGCCGGCCCGCAACCCGTGGGACCTGGCGTACACCGCCGGGGGCTCCAGCGGCGGGGCGGCGGCGGCCGTCGCGGCCGGGCTGGTGCCCGTCGCCCAGGGCTCCGACGGCGGCGGCTCGCTGCGCATCCCGGCGTCGCTGTGCGGGCTGGTCGGCTACAAGCCGAGCCGGGGCCTGGTCCCCGGCGGCCCCGTCGGGTTCGGCGCCTACGGCCTGCCGACCAACGGGCCGGTCGGGCGGACGGTCGCCGACGTGGCGGCGCTGCTCGACGTGCTGGCCCAGCCGGTGCCCGGCGAGCCCTACCTGGCGCCCGCCCCGCCGGCCGGCGGCTTCCTCGCCGTGGCCCGGACGGCGGAGCCCGGTCGGCTGCGGGTGGGCCGGTTCACCGCCCCGATGCTCGCCGACGAACCGGTCCACCCCGACTGCGTCGCCGCCGTGGACCGGGCCGCCGCGCTGCTCACCGCCGCCGGCCACGAGGTGGTCGACGTCCCCGCGCCGCTCGGGCCCGCGGTGTGGCCGCTGTTCGAGATCGTCTGGTACGTGCTGGCGCTCGCGCCCGTGCCGCCGGAGCGGGAGGGCGACCTGCTGCCGCTGACCCGCCACCTGCGCGCCCGGGGCGCGGAGGTCTCCGCCGGCACCCTCACCGCCACGCTCGGCGAGCTCCAGGCGCAGGTGCGCCTCGGTGTCCGGCGCACCGCCGGGTGCGACCTGCTGCTCTGCCCGACGCTCGCCGCGCCCCAGGCCCCGGTGGGCTGGTTCGCCGAGGGCGGCGACCCGGCGGAGGATTTCGACCGGCAACGCCGGTTCTCGCCGTACTGCGCCGTGTTCAACGTCACCGGCGATCCGTCGGTTTCGCTGCCGGTCGGCGTCACCGCCGAGGGCCTGCCCGTGGGCGTCCTGCTCACCGGCCGGTACGGCGACGACGCGAGGTTGGTCGCCACCGCTGCGCAACTGGAGAACTCCAGTGGCGGGTGGGAACGCCACCCCGCAATCTGGCGGGCCGTCGGCTCCGCTAACGTGAATGGCAGCGGAGTCGGGCGGTCGGCACCATGATCGTCCACCCGACCCGGATGTTCGAGGTCTCTTCTTCCGCCTGGGGGCGTTGGGATTGTCTGTAACCGAGACGTTGCTGGTCTTCGTCGGCATCCCGGCGGCCGCGGTGCTGGTGATCGCCGGCCTGGCGTACGCCGGTAGCCGTGGTGGCGGTGGTGGCGGCGACAAGCGCTACCGGCCGGGCCGGCCCTTCGACTTCACTCCGGTCTGGTTCCTGGGCCGTCCGGAGCAGCTGGCCGACTCGGCCGGCACCGCCCTGGCAGCGGGCGCGCAGGCGCCGGCGCTGACCAGCCGCAAGCAGGAGCAGGCCGGCATCGAGGCGCCGGCCGGTGGAACCGGAGGCGCAAGTGACCGTTGGTGAGAAGCAGGTCGGGACGGGGAATCCGCCCGAGGTGCTGGACGGGCCGTTCACGACCCGCCAGCTGCTGCGCATCGACGAGGCCCTGCGCCTGGCCGACCAGGGCACCGGCCTGGTCTTCTCGGTGTTCGTCGGCGGCCTCGACGAGCCGATCCGGGAGCACGCCGAGCGGCTGCACCGCCAGCTCGCCGAGCCGGACCGGTCGGTGCTGATCGCGGTGTCGCCCAACCAGCGCCAGCTGGAGATCGTCACCGGCCGGCACGCCCGCAAGCGCATCCCGGACACGTACGCCCGGCTCGCCGCCCTGTCCATGGTGGCGGCCTTCGGCGGCGGCGACCTGACCGGCGGCATCATCAACGGCCTCGACCAGCTCGCCAGCCACGCCGGCAAGGGCTGAGCGCCCCCGTTCACACCGAAGCCCGGTCCGCCAGTGCGGACCGGGCTTCGTCGTGAGCGGACCCGGGACCCGCACGACACAGGCCGGGGCCGGCGCGGGTCTCCCCACGCCGGCCCCGGCCTGTCGGACCTGCTCAGGCGCTCCGGGCGTCCCTGGCGCGGGCCTTGAGGGCCCGGACGACGCCGTCGCGGCCCTCGGCGACCAGCCGGCGCAGCGGGGCCGGGTGCCCGTCGGCGGCCAGCCACGCGTCGGTCGCCGCCACGGTCTCGTGCTCCACCAGGTACGTCGGGTACGCCAGCTGCGCGAACTCCTGCGCCGGCTCGCTGTCCCGGCTGGCCCACACCTGGCCCACCGCGGCGAAGTACTTCTCCCGGTACGGCGCGGTCAGCTCGACCTGCGCCGCGTGGGTGAAGCCCTGCAGCAGCGCCCGGTGCCGCCAGTTCGGCAGCGCCTCCGGCCCGGTCAGCTCCGCCCAGACGGCGGCCTTGTTCTCCGCCGTCGGCACCAGCGCGTGCGCGTGCGCCGCCTCCCGGTCGCCGCTGGCCGTCCGGTCGGTGGCCAGCTCGGCCTCGATCTCGGCGGGACCGGCCGCGCCGTTCGCGACCAGCGCGTCCAGCACCGTCCAGCGCAGCTCGGTGTCGACGGTCAGCCCGGCGGGGACGCCGCTGCCGGCCAGCCAGCCGCGCAGGGTCGCCAGGTCCTCGGCGGAGCGGGCCGCCGAGGCGTACGCCCGGGCCCAGGCGAGCTGGAAGCCGCTGCCCGGCTCGGCGGCGGCCAACGCGGTGCGGGCGGTGCGGGCCAGCTCCGCCCAGCCGGTCGGCGCCCAGGCCGGGTCGGCGTAGACGGTGAGCGTCGTGGTGGCCTGCCGCAGCGTCGCGGTGACCAGGTTGATGTCGGTCTCGGCGGGCAGCCCGGCCAGCACCAGCGCCACGTAGTCGCGGGCGGCCAGCTCGGCGTCCCGGGTCATGTCCCAGGCGGCCGTCCAGCAGAGCGCGCGGGCCAGCGACGACTCGAGCCCGGCGATGTGCTGCACCACGGTGGCCATCGACCGCTCGTCCAGCCGCAGCTTGGTGTAGGTGAGGTCGTCGTCGTTGAGCAGCAGCACGTCGGCGGCGCGCACGCCGCGCAGCTCGGCCAGCTCCGTCCGCTCGCCGGTCACGTCGACCTCGAGGCGCTCGCGGCGGACCAGCCGGCCGTCGGTCAGGTCGTAGAGGCCGACCCCGATCCGGTGCGTGCGCAGCGTCGGGTACCCGGCCGGCGCCTCCTGGCGCACCACGACGTTCTCGTAGGCGCCGTCTGTCCCGATGGTCACCTCCGGCCGCAGCGTGTTGACCTGCGCGGTCTCCAACCACTGCGCGGCGAACTTGCGCAGCTCCCGGCCGGAGGCGGCCTCCAGTTCGGTGAGCAGGTCGTCGAAGGTGGCGTTGCCCCACGCGTGCTTGCCGAAGTACGCCCGCAGACCGGCCAGGAACGGCTCCTCGCCCACGTACGCGACCAGTTGCTTGAGCACGCTGGCGCCCTTGGCGTAGGTGATCCCGTCGAAGTTGACCTCGACGGCCTCCAGGTCCGGCATCTCGCAGTAGACCGGGTGGGTGGAGGAGAGCTGGTCCTGCCGGTAGCCCCAGTTCTTGCGGATGGAGAGGAAGGTCGTCCACGCCTCGCGGAACCGGGTCGCGTGGGTGTTGCACCAGTGGCTGGCCCACTCGGCGAACGACTCGTTCAGCCACAGGTCGTTCCACCAGCGCATGGTGACCAGGTCGCCGAACCACATGTGGGCCAGCTCGTGCAGGATCGTGTTGGCCCGCTGCTCGTACTCGAAGTCGGTCACCTGCGAGCGGAAGATGTAGTGCGCCTCGGCGTGCGTGACGCAGCCGAAGTTCTCCATCGCGCCGGCGTTGAAGTCGGGCACCCAGAGCTGGTCGTACTTGGGCAGCGGGTAGCGGACGCCGAACTGCTCGTGGAAGAAGTCGAAGCCCTGCTTGGTGATCAGGAAGAGGTCGTCCGAGTCCATGTACTGCGCCATGGAGGCGCGGCAGTACGCCCCCAGGTCGATGCCGTCGTGGCTGTCCCGCACCTCGTGGTACGGCCCGGCGCAGAGCGCGGTGATGTAGGTGCTCATCCGCGCGGAGGTGGCGAAGTGCACCGTCTTGAGGCCCTCGCCCGCCGGCTCCTCGCGCTCCACCGGCATGTTCGAGACCACCTTCCAGTGGTCCGGGACGGTGGCGTGCCAGGTGTAGACGCTCTTCAGGTCGGGCTGGTCGAAGCAGGCGAAGACCCGCTGCGCGTCCGCCGTCTCGAACTGGCTGTAGAGGTAGGTCTCGCCGTCGACCGGGTCGACCGTGCGGTGCAGGCCCTGCCCGCTGTTCGAGTACGCGAAGTCCGCGTCGACCACCAGCGTGTTCTCGCTGCCCAGCCCGGACAGCGTCAGACCCTTCTCCGCCGACCAGCCGCCGAGGTCGACCGGGGCGCCGTTCAGCGTCGCCGACCGCACCGAGTCGGCGGCCACCTCGATGAAGGTGCTCGACCCCGGCTCGGCGCACCGGAACCGGATCTCGGTGGTGGATCGGAAGGTGCGACCCTCGGCCGCCTGGACGGCGGTCGAGAGGTCCAGACTGATGTCGTACCCGGTCACGTCGAGCAGGCGGGCCCGCTCGGTGGCCTCGACCTGCGTCAGGTTGCGCACTCCCGGCACTGTTCGTCTCCATCCCGTCTCGCCGTACGCCTCGTTGGCGCCGTCACCGACCGCTCGTGACGGCCGGATTCGAGTCTTCCATGCACGAACACCCCGCGGTGGGCGAGGTCACGCTCTCATTCCGGTGCCGGTCGATGGCCGGCGGGGTGAAGATCGGGGAAGGCGCCGAAGGCGGCGCCACCTGTCGTGAAGGGACCCACCGTGAGCGAGCGTGTCGCCGTAGACATGTGGTTCGACCCCATCTGCCCGTGGGCGTGGATCACCTCCCGCTGGCTGCTGGAGGTCGAGCAGGTCCGGGACGTGGACGTCCGCTTCCACGTGATGAGCCTGTCGGTGCTGAACGAGGGCCGGGAGGTGCCCGAGAAGTACCAGGAGCTGATGCGCACGGGCTGGGGCCCGGTGCGGGTCTGCATCGCGGCCGAGCAGCGGTACGGCCAGGAGGCCGTCCGGAAGCTCTACACCGCGCTGGGCACCCGGATCCACCTCGGGCAGGAGAAGCTCTCGCCGGAGCTGTTCGCGGCCGCGCTGACCGACGCCGGGCTCGACCCGGCGCTGGCCGAAGCCGCCGAGAGCGCCGGTTACGACGAGGCGCTGCGGGCCAGCCACGAGGCCGGCATGCGCCCGGTCGGCACCGACGTCGGCACCCCGGTGATCCACGCGCCCGGCCCGGACGGCGGCACGGTCGCCTTCTTCGGCCCGGTGGTCACCCCGCGCCCGAAGGGTGAGGCGGCGGGTCGGCTCTGGGACGGTGTCCTGCTGGTCGCCGGCACCCCGGGCTTCTACGAGCTCAAGCGCTCCCGCGAGCTCGGCCCCATCTTCGACTGACCTCCACGGCCCGCGAGCCGTGCGCCGACCGGACCGGGCGCACGGCTCGCGGGGCCGGGTGCCGCCGGTCCGGCGCCGGGTGCCGGCGTGCGCGTTGCGGCCGGGTGCCGATGTGCGCGTTGCGGCGGGGTGCCGACGTGGCGCCGCGGCCCGGCGAAGCCGGGGCCCGGCGGGGCGCGGTCCCCGGCGTCACCGGGGGGCCGGCGGACTCGTTCTCTTCGGTGTCCGCCGCAGCGACCCGCAGGGCCGCACCCCGCAGCTCGTGGAGGCAATCCCGATGGCCAAGCACCGTGCTTCCGGTGACGATCCGCTGACCGGGGAGGAGGTGACCGAGGGCCCGGAGGCGGCGTACTGGTCGGTCGACGACTCCCGCTGGCCGGCGGTCCGCCCCGACCTTCCCGCACACATGGTGGACCTGCTCGCCCCGCCGATCGTGGTCGGCGTCGCCCGCGTGCCGGCCACCTCCCGACTCACCCCGCCGGCCGAGCACCGGCGGAACGCGCCGGCCGACCACCGGCTCGGCCCGCCGGCCGAGCAGCGACGCAACGCCCCGACCGAGCAGCGACGCAACGCGCCCGTCGATTACCGGCTCGGCCCGCCGGCCGAGCAGCGACGCAACGCCCCGGCCGAGCACCGGCCGGCGTCGGTGGCCGGGCCGCGGACGATCGTGCCCGCCGCGCCGGGCGGGTCGGGTCGGCGACCGGCGGGCGCTCCCGCGTCGGCCGGCCGGCACCGCCTGCCGGCGAAGTAGCCACCGGCGGGCGCGGACACGGCCTGCCGGCGGCGTGGCCGCCGCACCACCCGAAGCGGTGGCCCCGGCACGGCCGCTCTTTCATCTGGTGGACGCCGCGCGGGTCCCGTCACGCCGGCAGTCGCGTCGCCGGTAGCGTGGTCGCACATGACGGTCGTGCATCCGATCGCCCGGGCCTGGATCACCACTGGCGGCACCGGCGCGCAGAACTACGACGAGTTCGCCGACGACGCGGAGATCACCGCGATCATCGAGGCGAACCCGCACAGTGCCCTCGGCATCGAGATGCCGCACCGGGCGCCGGAGAGCCTGGGGAAGTCCTTCCTCGACGCCCTGCCGGACGCGGTGACCCGCCTCGCCGAGGCCAAGGCCGACGGCAGCTACACCCCGGCCGAGCAGGTCGTGGTCCTCTACCGGATCAGCGCGCCGGGGGAGGAGACGGCGTACGGGCTCTGGGCCATGACCGACACCGACCAGATCTCCACCCGGGCCGACGAGCCCGGTCTGGTCATCCGCAACGAGGACGTCTTCATCGCCAAGGTGCGGGAGCGGGTGGCGCTGGCCGAGGCGCTGGGTCACCTCCTCTCGCCCGTACTGCTGCTGCAGACCGGGCGTGGCGACGAGCTGCACGCCGCGCTCGCGGCGGCGACCGACGCGGCCGGGGCGCCCGCGGCGACCGACACCGACCAGGCCGGGCGCACCCACGCCATCTGGCTGCTCGGCCCCGGCCCGGAGCAGGACGAGCTGACCGCGCTCGCGGGCGGCGGGGAGCTGGTCGTGGCGGACGGCAACCACCGCAGCCTGGCCGCGCAGACCGGCGGGCTGCCGCGCTTCCTGTCGGTGATCACGACGCCGGCGTCGGTGGCGATCCAGCCCTACAACCGGCTGGTCAGCGAGCTGACCACCACCGCCGACGAGCTGCTGGACCGGCTCCGCGCCGCCGGCGCGGAGGTCGCCCCGATCGACGGACCGGTCGAGGTCCCGGCGGCCGGCGGCACCGTCCACCTCCGCCTCCCCGACCGGGGGTACGCCGTCACCCTGCCGCAGGTGGGCGGCGGCCGGCTGGAGAACCTGGACCACGCGCTGGTCGAGCGGCTGCTGCTGCGCGACGCCCTCGGGCTCGACCCGGGCGACAAGCGGATCACCTACGTCGGCGGCGACTACCCGGCGAGTTGGCTGACCGGGGAGGTCGACGCGGGTCGGGCCGAGCTGGCCGTCCTGATCGCCCCGGTGACCGTGGACGACTTCGTGGCCGTCAACCTGGCGCGGGAGAAGATGCCGCGCAAGAGCACCTGGTTCACCCCGAAGGCGCGCGGCGGCCTGGTGGTCGCCGAGTTGTCCCGCTGAGTTGTGACGAATCCGCCCCGGGGCGCCGCCCGCGCGGCGTCCCGGGCGCGCGCCCTGACAGACTGCGCGGTATGCGCGTCTACCTGGGATCCGACCACGCCGGTTTCGAGCTGAAGGTGCACCTGGTCAACCACCTGACCAAGGAGGGGTACGACGTCGTCGACGTCGGCCCGCACGCCTACGACCCGGACGACGACTACCCGGCCTTCTGCCTGCACACGGGTGACCGGGTGGTGGCGGACGCCGGCAGCCTCGGGGTGGTCATCGGCGGCTCCGGCAACGGCGAGCAGATCGCCGCGAACAAGGTGACCGGGGTCCGCGCGGCCCTCGCCTGGAGCATCGAGACCGCCCAGCTCGCCCGCGAGCACAACGACGCGAACATCGTCGCGGTCGGCGCGCGCCAGCACACCCTGGACGAGGCGACGGCCATCGTCGAGGCGTTCCTGACCACTCCGTTCTCCGGCAACGAGCGGCACGCCCGCCGGATCGGCCAGATGGCCGACTACGAGCGCACCCGCCAACTGCCCGCCCTTCCCTGACCCGCCGCCTCCCACCTGCGCCATCCCTGCCCGGCGGACCTGACGGCGCCTGTCCCGGATCCTGGTGCGGAGCGGCCCCCGTGGGGTCACCTCCGTACCAGGATCGCCGGGCGGCGCGGGTCGGCGTCAGTTGCGGTTCGGCGTCAGCGGCGGGGAAGGTCCTCGCGGGGCGTCCAGTTCCGGCGGATGACCACCACGCGTTCCTCGGCCGCGGCCAGGTCCTCGTCGGTCGGCTGGGCGGCGTCGCGGGCCCGCATCGCGGCCGTCACGCTCACCTGGGACGAGCCGGAGCCGACCAGGCCGCGCAGGCCGCGCTCCCCCTCGTCGCCCGGGCCGCCCCGGCGACCGCGCGAGGGCTCGGCGCCGCCGTCGTGCACGCCCGGAGTCGTGGCCTGCGGTCCCTCGGGCGGGCCCGGGTCGCCGCCCGAGTGCCGTAGCCGGCGGCGCCGTCGCTCCACGTCCCCCATCAGCCGACCGTACCGCCCGAGGCCCACCGCCGCCGGCCCGCCCGCGCCGGTGGCCTGGTGGTCAGAACACGTCCATGCCGGCGGGGGCCCGGTGCCAGCCGAAGGCCGGACCTGCGGCGGCCACCGCGCCGGGACGCAGCTCGCGTACCCGGCCGGCGGCAGCGAGCGCGGCCAGTCCGGCGCCACCCAGGTACAGCTCGCCGAGGCAGCGCACGTCGCAGGCCAGCTCGGCCGGCCGGTCCGTCGGCGCGCACCCGGCCCGCTCCGGCCCGCCGCTCAGGTGCCAGCGGCCGGCGTTCTCCGGGAGCAGCTCGTCGGTGATCTCGATCACCACGTCCACCCCGGTCGCGTAGCGGCGGGCGGCGAGCGCGGCGGGCACGTCCACCACCCGCAGCCAGAGCGCGTCGACCAGTTGTGCGCCCAGCCGGCGCGGCTCGTTGACCAGCCGCAGCAGCGGCTCGTCCACCGCGCCCGCCCCGAAGGAGAGCTGCCCGGCCAGGTCGAGCGAGAGCAGCATCCGCCACATCGCCGCGTACGCCGCCGGGGTGGTGGCCACCACCTCGTCGACCGTGGTGATCCCGTTCGGCCCGACGCTCTCCCAGTTCGCGCGCGTACGGAAGAGCCCGTACCCGTCCACGCCGTCCGGCCCCTCGTGCAGCACCGCCCGGCGCTCGGTGGCGCCGCCCCGCCGGTCGGCCGGGTCGCTCAGCACGTACCGCCACCACGCCTCGTCGCGGCTGGACCAGCCGGGGCGCTCGGGGCGCACCCGGTCGTACACCCCGGCCAGCTCGGCCCGGCAGTCGGCAGGCGCGGCCAGGCGCAGCCGGCCCTCCGCGGGCGTCGGGTCCGGCATCCGCAGCGCGACGGTGGCGCACTGGACGGAGAGCCGCTGGGCGGCCAGGCCGTAGCCGAAGCGCGGATAGATGCCGCCCTCGCTGGCCCACAGCACCGCCACCGGTTCCCGGCCCTCGTCGCGCACCTGCCGCAGCTGTCGCGCCATGAGTTGGGTGAGCAGTCCCCGGCGTCGGTGGGTGGGTGCGACGCCCACCCCGCTGACGTGGGCGGCCGGCACCCGTGCGCCCGGCACGGTGAGTTCCCGGGTGAACGCCCGTGCGGTCGCCACCGCCTCGCCGCCGTCCCGGATCAGCAGCGTGCGCTCGGGCTCGAAGAGCGCCCGCTCGATCTCGTGCGCCTCGGGGTCGGCCGGGGCGTGGAAGAGGTGGCCGAGCAGCCGGGCCAGCTCGTCGAAGTCATCGGCGCGGGCGGTCCCGGCCGCGAGTGGGGGTTTCGTCACGCCGCTGTGTCTAGCCGATCGGTGCGGGCTCGGCGACCGATTTGCCGGCTGGCTACCCTCGAAGCCGGACGGTGGCCGGTGGTCGCCGTCGGTCCAGGGAGGGACGAGATGGCCGACCAGACACAGCCGTGGGCCGAGCGAACCGTCGAGGTGCCGCCGCAGCCCGGTGTCGGGGTGCCGCCGCAGCGCGACGCGTACCGGCGGGGGGTGGCCTCGGTCGGGCAGCCCCGGGCTCCGCGCACCGAACCGTTCCCCGTGGTCGGGCAGGAGCCGACCGGCACGGGCTGGCCCGACGGGCCGGCGCCGCGGCGCCCGCTGAGCTGGCACGTCGCGCAGCTCAAGCGCGGCGGCGAGTGGAGCGCCGCCGGGGCGCTCTTCGCGTTCGTCTGCTGGGGGATCTGGGCGATCTCGGGCGGCGGCGACCTGGCCGGGCCGCTGCTGATCTTCGTGCTGAGCCTGCTGGTGGCGGCCGGTCTCTTCGCGTTGGCCCGGCTGCTCGGCCGCGTGGTGCTGGAGCGGCAGCTGGGCCGGGTGCGCCGCAGCGCGCGCGGGGCGCACCTGGTCACGGCGGTCTTCCTGGCCGGCCTCGGCATCGCCTACCTGCAGCAGACCGAGTGGGTCGTGTCGGCCTGGAACTGGATCACCGGGAACTGACCGGACCGCGGGCATCACCCGGGACTGACCGGAGAAACCGCATCACCCCGGGACTGACCGCACGCCCGGGCGGGTCGGCGTCCGCCGCCCGCCCGCGCGCCCGGTCGCGTGTCGCGACCCCGGTCGTTCTCCACTCCACCAGGTCGGCCGCTGCTTACCCGGCGGGTCGCGGTTCATCCGCGCCCGGGCCGGCCTGACCCGGCGGTCAGTGCTTGCCGCCGTGGCCCTCCGCGTCCGCCTTCGGGGAGGCCACCCGGGCGGCCGGGTCCTCGACGCCGGGCTGCCCGCCGTCCGGCGCAACCATCCCGTCGTAGTTGTAGATCGTGCCGTCCTCGCCGTGCTGCCTGGTGGTGCGGATGTAGCGGTGCATCATGCCGTCGATCTCCACCTCCACGAGGGCGTCGCCGCCCGCGTCGATGGTGCTGCCGTCCCGGGGGCCGCCGACCAGGTGTGCCTTCGTGTTCGTGTCCATGGGGCTGCGGTACCCGGGCGGTCCCGACGCAAAACGGGCGGTCTCCCGCGGGGAGGTCGCCGCCCGGTGCGCGGCGGTATGACCGACGCGGGATGGGCCCGAACATTGCCGATCATCGATATATGTCCATAGGATCCCGCCATCGGATGCCGGCGCGTCGACCCCCGCGCGCCGCGAAGCTCGGGGAGGCTCCCATGGTCCGTTGGCGCAGACTCATCGGCCGGTTGGCCGCCGCGTTGGTGGCGGTCACCGCCGGCTCGTTCGTCCTGGCCGTTCCGGCCGGTGCCAGGCCCGCGTCGGACGTGACTCCGTACGTCGTCGGCGGCACCCTCGCCGCACAGGGCGAGTTCCCCTTCATGGTCCGGCTCTCGATGGGCTGCGGCGGCTCCCTCTACAGCCCCCGGCTGGTGTTGACCGCCGCGCACTGCGTCGGCGGGACCGGTGCGAACACCAGCATCACCGCCACCCTCGGCGTGGTGGACCTCCAGTCGTCGAGCCGGATCCAGGTGCGGTCCAACTACGTCTACCGGGCGCCCGGCTACAACGGCAACGGCAAGGACTGGGCCCTGATCCGGCTGGCCACCCCGGTGACCACGCTGCCCACGCTCAAGATCGCCACCAGCACCGCGTACGACAACGGCACCTTCACGGTCGCCGGGTGGGGTGCCACCCAGGAGGGCGGCGCGCAGCAGCGCTACCTGCGCAAGGCGACCGTGCCGTTCGTCAGCGACGCCACCTGCAACTCCTACTACGGTGGCCAGATCATCCCGAGCGAGGAGATCTGCGCGGGCTACGCCAGCGGCGGGGTCGACACCTGCCAGGGCGACTCGGGCGGCCCGATGTTCCGGCGGGACGCGACCAACGCCTGGATCCAGGTCGGGATCACGAGCTGGGGCAACGGCTGCGCCCGGCCCAACTACCCCGGCGTCTACACCCAGGTGAGCACCTTCGCCCCGGCGATCGCCTCGGCGGCGGCGAGCCTCGGCGGCTAGTCGCGGGAACGATGTGCGGGGACCCGGCCGGCCCGTCCGGCCGGGTCCCCGCGCGTGTCCGCCCTCGCGACGCCGACTACCGGGCGTGATCCGCCCTGCCCGATCGGGTGACGAGAGCGTGCCGCGCGGCCCCGTCCCGGCCCCGGCCGCCCGAGCGGCGGCGGGTGCGGAATCGTCGTGCCCGGCCGGCGGGGTCCGGAGGATCGGCTGGTCGCGGGCCGGTTTCCCGGGCGGTCGCGCGTCCGGGGGGCGCGGCGACCGCCGCCGACGCAGGCAAGTGACAACCATCGATGTAGCAGAAAGTTGCATATTCCCTACCGTCGATCAGCCCTCTAGTGTCCATGACCAGCGGCCGTCCATCGACCGACGCCGATCACTGTCGGCGTGCGGCGGGTCGGCACAGCTCCCTCCGCGGCTGCGACCGACGGCCGCACGGGCTCGGGACAGGAGGCGCGATGAGGTCGGGCGACAGCGGGTCCGCGGCACCGGTCCCCGTCTCGGACGGGTCCACGTACCGGTACACCGCCACCCGCCCGGCGGCCACCGGGCCGCACCCCGCGGCCGACCCGGGTGGCGCGACCGGCGGCAGCCGCGACCGGGTGTCCACGGCCGCCCTGGCCGCCGTGGAACTGCTCGACCGCCTGGGCCGCCAGGCACCGGTGCGGGTCCGGGCCGGCGCGGAGATGCTGGACCTGCCGGTCTGGCCGGCGGACCTGCACCGGATGCCCGGCGACCGGGCGCGCGCCACGGTCCGCGCGTGCGCCGCCGCGCTCGACCACGAGGGCGTCGACCACGTCCTCGTGCTCCTCGACGGAGGCTCGCCGGCACCGTCCGCCGGCGCGCCACCCGTGCTGCTCACCGCCGACGTCACCGACACGACGGTCGCGGTCGTGCTCCGCTGCGCCGCCGACGATCCGTGGTCGGCCGACGCCGCCGCCGTGGCGGAGATGTACGCCGAACTGCTCGCCGCCCTGCTCGCCGACCCGGCGTCGCCCACGTCGGCGGCGCCGGCCCTCGGGCCCGCCTCCCGGGCGCTGGTGGAGCGGGCCGGCCGCCGGCACGACGACGGGCCCTTCGTGGCGGTGCCGCGCATGATCGAACACCGCGTCGACCTGCATCCGCAGCGCCGGGCGGTGTCGTTCCGGGGGCGCTCGCTGACCTATCGCGAACTGGACGACCTGGCCAACGGCGTCGCCGCCGCCCTCGCGGGCCGGAGGATCGGGCGGGGCGACGTGGTGCCCGTGCTCCTCGCCGACGGCCTCGAACTCCCCGTCGTCGACCTGGCCCTGATGAAGCTCGGCGCGGCCTTCGTGCCCGTCGACCCCGGCTGGCCGGCGGACCGGCTGCGCGCGTCCCTGGCGGTGATCCGGCCCCGGCTCGTCGTGGTCCGGGGCGGCGACCCGCGTCCCGACACCGGGGGCGTTCCCTGCCTGCCGGTGGACCTCGACGACATCACCCCGACCCGCCGCCGGCCCCGGACGCCCGTCGGCCCGGGCGACCTGATCTACGGCATCTTCACGTCCGGCACCACCGGCGCCCCGAAGTGCGCCGTCAACCGGCACGACGGCATCGCCAACCGGTTCCGGTTCATGACCCGCTACTTCGCGGCCACCGGCGCGGAGGTGGTGCTGCAGAACAGCCGGCACACCTTCGACTCGTCGGTGTGGCAGATGTTCTGGCCGCTGACCACCGGCGGCCGGGTGGTGGTGCCCGTCGAGGGCGGCTTCCTCGACGTCGAACGGACCGTCCGCACCATCGCCGACGAGGCCGTCACGATGACCGACTTCGTGCCGAGCGTGCTCGGCGCGTTGGTGTCGGTCCTGGACCGGGACCCGGCGGCCCGCCGCGCCGTCGCCACGCTGCGGCACGTGATCGTCGGCGGCGAGGAGATCGACCCGTGGGCGGTGCACCGCCTGGCCGACCTGGTGCCGGGAGTGTCGGCCACCAACGGGTACGGCCCGACCGAGGCCTCCATCGGCATGGTCTTCCACACCGTCACCCGGTCCGACGGCGACGTCATCCCCATCGGCCGGCCCATCGACAACTGCTACGCGGCGGTGGTGGACGCCGGGCTGCGCCCGCTGCCGCCCGGCGCGACCGGCGAGATCGTCATCGGCGGGGTCTGCCTCGGCGGGGGATACCTCGGCGACCCGGCCCGCACCGCCGAGGTGTTCGTCCCCAACCCGCTGCCCGGCATCCCCGGCACCCGGCTCTACCGCACCGGGGACCTGGGCCGTCTCGCCGCCGACGGTCGACTGCACTTCGTCGGCCGGCGCGACTTCCAGCTCAAGGTGAACGGCGTCCGGATCGAGGCCGGCGAGATCGAGACCGCCGCCACCCGGCTGCCCGGGGTGCGGCAGGCGAAGGTCCTCCTCGCCCGGGAGGGCCGGGGGAAGTCGCTGGCTCTCTTCGTCGCCGCCGACCCGGAGGTGACCGAGCCGGCGCTGCGGGCGCACCTGCGCCGGCTGCTGCCCCGGCCCCACGTGCCCCGGCACGTCGTGGTGCGGGACGCGCTGCCGCTCACCGGCAACGGCAAGGTCGACCGGCGGGCCCTGGAGACCTGGCTCGACCGTACGCTCGCCGAGCGGGCGCGGGCGGCCGCCGCGCGCGCCGAGGCGCGTACGCTGCCGGACCGGGTGCTGGCCGTGTTCCGGACCGTTCTCGGCCGGCCGGACCTCGACCCGGACACCGACTTCCTCGACGCGGGCGGCGACTCGCTCCAGGCGCTCGACGTGGTGACCGCGCTCGGCACCGACCACCACGTCCGGGTCGGCGTCCAGGACCTCTTCGCCCACCCCACCGCCGCCCGGCTCGCCCGGGTGGTCGCGGCGCGCCTGCGCGCGGCCGACCCCGCCGAGACCGAGGCCGAGCTGGTGGAACGCGACGCGGCCGTCCCGGCCGACCTGCCGGTGCGCCCCGTCGCCCGGCGCCGGTCGCCGCGCACCGTCCTGGTCACCGGCGCCACCGGGTTCGTCGGCGCGCGGCTGGTCCACGAACTGCTCGCCACCACCGACGTCCGGGTGCTGTGCCTCGCGCGGGCCGCCGACGACGCCGAGGCCACCGCACGCGTCGTCCGGGCGTTGGCCGAGCGGGGCCTGTGGCGGCCCGGCCACGGCCTGCGCCTGCACGGCTACGCCGCGGACCTGGCCCGCCCCGCCCTCGGCCTGGACCCGGAGACCTGGGCCCGGCTGGCCCACGACTGCGACCTCGTGCTGCACGCCGGGGCGCTGGTCAACTTCCTGTTCGACTACCGGGCCCACCGCCAGGCGAACGTCCTCGGCACCGCCGAGCTGCTCCGGCTGGCGCTGACCGGCCGGCCGAAGCCGCTGCACCACGTCTCCACCCTCGGCGTCCTCGACACCGAGGCCGCCCGCCGCCCCGACCCGCTGCCGGAAGGGTGCGACCCGGCCCTCGTCGTCCCGCCCACCAGCGGCTACAGCCGGTCGAAGTGGGTGGCGGAGCGGTATCTCGCCGAGGCCCGGCGGCGCGGCGCGACCGTCACCGTGCTGCGTCTCGGGGAGGTGATGCCCGCCGCGGACGACGGGCAGCCCAACCCCCGGGCGCTCACCCACCTGCTGCTGGCCGCCTGCCACCGGCTGCGGATGCGTCCCGACGCGTCGGTCCGCTCCGACTGGACGCCGGTGGACTGGGCCGCGCGGCGGATCGTCGCCGCCGTCGTCGACCCGCGGCTGTGGGGCGGCGCGCTGCACGTCCTGCACCCGGTGAGCGTCGACTTCACCGACCTGCCGCTGGCCGGCGCGGACGCCCTGCCCCGGGTGAGCTGCGTGCGCTTCGTGGCGGCGCTGCGCGAGGCGGCGACCGACGGCGACCGGGCCGCCGCCGTGCTGCTCGCGCTGTTCCCGGCCGGGGCCGGCGCCGACGAGGAGCGGCTGCGGGCGGTCTTCGCGACGCTGCTCACCGACAACCCCCGGCTGTTCCGCCGCGACGGCTGCGCCGAGTTGGAACGGCGCCGGGGCTTCACCGACCACCGGCTCGGGCCGTCCGTCGGCGCCTACCGGGCGTGGCTGGGCGAGCACGAGCGACGGGCGACCGACCGGCTGCTGCTGCCGGCCGGACCAGGGTGACCAGCCGCGCGCGGCGCGGCGATCGGCACGGACGAGGGAGTGGAATGCGATACCGCAGGATGGGTCGGCTCGGCTGGCAGGTCAGCGAGGTCGGGTACGGGATGTGGGGCATCGGCGGGGGACCGGGCGGCTTCACCGGCTGGGACTACGACACCGCGCCGGCCTGCCTGGACGAGGCGGTGGAACGGGGCTGCAACTTCTTCGACACCGCCTGGGTCTACGGGCGGGGCGTCAGCGAACGGTTGCTCGGCGCCCTCGTGCGCCGGCACCCGGACCGCCGGCTCTACCTGGCCACCAAGATCCCGCCGAAGAATCGGGAGTGGCCGCCCGGCCCGCAGGACACCCTGGACGACGTCTTCCCGGCCGACCACATCCGCGAGTACACCCGGCACAGCCTGGAGAACCTCGGCGTGGACCGGATCGACCTGCTCCAGTTCCACGTCTGGGAGGACCGCTGGGCGGCCGACGGCCGCTGGCAGGAGACCGTCGCGGACCTCAAGCGGGAGGGCCTCGTCGACGGCGTCGGGATCAGCGTCAACCGGTGGGAGCCGACGAACTGCCACGCCGCCCTCGACACCGGGCTGATCGACGTCGTCCAGGTCATCTACAACATCTTCGACCAGGCGCCCGAGGACGAGCTGTTCCCCCGCGCGCAGCGCGACGACATCGGGATCATCGCCCGGGTGCCGTTCGACGAGGGGACGCTGACCGGCACGCTGACCGCCGACAGCACGTGGCCGGAGGAGGACTGGCGCAGCACGTACTTCGGCCCGGAGAACCTGCTGCCCAGCGTGGAGCGCGCCGAGCGGCTGGCCGCCGACGTGCCGCCGGGGACGACCATGCCGGAGCTGGCGCTGCGGTTCATCCTGCACCACCCGGCGGTGAGCACGGTGATCCCCGGCATGCGCCGCGTCGAGCACGTCCGCGCCAACCTGGCCGTCAGCGACGGCGCGCCGCTGGACGCCGGGCTGCTCGACACGCTGCGCGACCACCGCTGGGACCGCAAGCCGACCTGGTGGTCCCAGTGAGGCCCGTCCACCACCTCGGCGGCGCGCCGGTCCGGCGGGCGACGCGGTACGGGGCGTCCGCATGCCGGTGATCGCCATGTGGGCGCATCCGCGGGCGCTCTCCACCGCGTTCCTGCGCATGATGATCGCCCGCGGTGACGTGACGGTCGTGCACGAGCCGCTGGTCACCCTCGTCGACGAGGGGCACGTCGACCTGCCCACCGCCGACGGCGGCGCCGTCACCGTGACCGACCCGGCCGACGTCGTCGCGCACCTGACCGGGCTGGGCCGGGACCGGACGGTCTTCGTCAAGGACACCCTCGAGTACCGGTACCGGCACCTGTTCGACGATCCCGAGGCGATCGCCGACGTCACGCACACCTTCATCGTCCGGGAACCGGCCCGCACGATCAGCTCGCACTACGCCATCAAGCCCACGGTGACCTGCCCGGAGATCGGCTTCGAGCACCAGTGGGAGCTGTTCGACCTGGTCCGCCGGACCGCGCGCCGGCCGCCGGTGGTGATCCGGGCCGAGGACCTGCTGCGCCGGCCCGCGGACACGGTGGCGGCCTGGTGCGCCGCCGTGGGGCTGCCGTTCCGGCCGGAGGCGCTGAACTGGGCGCCGGGGGAGCGCGCCGAGTGGCGGCGCACCCGCAAGTGGCACCTCGACGTCGAACGCACCTCCGGCTTCTCGCCGGTCGCCAAGTCCTTCGCGGTGACCGTCGACAACGACGACACCCTGCGCTCGTACCACGACCATCACCAGCCCTTCTACCAGCGGCTGATCCGGCACGCCATCGCCATCGGGGAGGATTCATGACCACCACCGCCGCGCCGCCCGTGACCGCGTCGTCGACCCTGTCGCCCGGCGAGGTGTTCGCCCGCGCGTACGCCGCCGACCCGGCCGGCGCCGAGGTGCGCTTCGACTACACCATCACGGACGCCTTCCAGCCGACCAAGGAACGCCCCCGGGTGACCGTCCGCAACCTGTTCCGCAAGCGGTCCGTGGGGATGGACCCGGTGCGGTTCTGGTGCGAGGGCCGGCCCGACGTCGGGGAGGCCGCCGCGGTGCACGAGTCCGGCCTGCGCCGCGAGGCGGCCTTCCGGTTCGGCACCGCCTCGGCCGCCGTGCACCCGATCCGCGCCTGGGTACGCATCCCCGAGGAACTCGCCGACGACCCGGAGGCGTTGGCCGTCTTCGTCGACTACCGGCTGCTGGTCCGCCTCGCCACGGCGGAGAACCAGGCGCTGACCATCGGCGAGCACGGCCTGCTGCGGCACCCCGAGATCGGGCGGCTGCCGTACCGGCACGACTGGCTGACCGGCCTGCTCGCCGCCTGCGACGAGATCGAGCAGACCGGCGCCACCCCGCACGCGATGATCGTCAACCCGAGGGACTACTACACCCACCTGCTCGGGCGCGACGCGCTGCTGGCGGACCTGCACCGCAACGGCGTCCTGATCAGCCGTACCCGGATGGTGGCGCCGGGTGAGGCGGTGGTGGGCGACTTCGCGATGGCGGCGCGCCTGCTCGACGCCGGGCGCTCCGCGATCCGCGTGGCGACCCCGCCGCCGGGCACCTTCGCCGCCGACGGCCCGGCCGTCTGCGCCGAGATCCACGAGGGCCTGGCCGTGCACCTGCCGACCCACTTCTTCCACGTCGTACCGGCCTAGGAGCGTCGTCGCATGACCACGACCGGCGGGAAACTCGCGTTCTACCGGCCCATCGTGCCGCTCTTCGGCGCCATCTTCCTCTGCCTGCTCGGCGTCGGCGCGTCCCTGGCCGTGTTGCCCTTCTACGTCCTCGACGAACTCGACGGCAACCGGGTCGAGGTGGGCGTGGTGATCGCCGCGATCGCGGTCTCCGCCGTGATCGCCCGGCCCGTCGCCGGCCGGCTCGGCGACCGGCACGGGTACCGGACGGTGATGCTGGCCGGGGCGGCCGTGTGCGCGGCCGCCGCCGCGGCCTACCTGGTGGCCGGCAACGTCGGCGTGCTGGTCGGCGTCCGGGTCCTGCACGGCGTGGGGGAGGCGGCCGTCTACACCGCCGGCGCGGCCTGGCTGGTGGCGCTCGCGCCGGCCGACCGGCGGGGCCGCGTCGTCGGCCTGTACGGCATCCACATGTGGCTGGGCATCACGCTCGGCGCGCTGCTCGGCGCGGTGCTGCTGCGCACCTCGGGCGGCTATCCCGCCGTGTGGCTGTTCGCGATCCTGGCGGCGCTGGCCGGGGCCGCGCTCGTCGCCGTCCGCCCCCGGCCGGAGCAGCCGGAACCGAAGGGCCCGGCCGGCATCCTGCCGCGCAGCGCGGTCGCCCCGGGCGTCGCGCTCTCCCTGGCCGGGTTCGGGTACGCCGCACTGGCCGCGTTCGTCGCCCTGCACTTGGCCGACCGGGGCATCGAGAACGGGATCGCCGCGTTCAACGCGTTCGGCTTCACCTATGTCGGGGTCCGGCTGTTCGTGGGCGGGCTGCCCGACCGGCTCGGCGCCGGCCGGGTGGCGGTCGCGTCCGCGCTGGTGGAGGCGGTGGGGCTGCTCCTGGTCGCGGTCGCGCCGAATCTCGTGGTCGCGGTCGTCGGCGGGCTGGTGATCGGCGCCGGGCTCTCGCTGCTCTTCCCGGCGCTGGCCCTGCTCGTGATCAATCGGACCGACCCGGCGCACCAGGGGGCGGCGCTCGGCGCGTTCACGTCGTTCTGGGACCTGGGCCTGGTGGCCGGGGCGCCGCTGGCCGGCCTGGTCGCCAGCGTGGCCGGCTATCCGGCGGTCTTCCAGGTGATGCTGCTGGCGGCGCTGGTGTCGGCGGGCATCTCGGCGTGGACGATGCTGCCCCGTCGCTCGCTCGTCGGCCAGCGACCCGGCCATGCTCCTGAACGCCCGTCAGGTGAAAGGAAGGGCCCCTTCCTAACGCCTGGTGCATAGGAAGGGGCCCTTCCTTTCACCTGACCAGGAGGGGACGCGCGGGTGAGTAGGGGGCGGGGTCGACGGGTGGCGGGGCATCGACCGCCAGCGCGGCGAGCAGCGCGCCCGCCGCGGGCGCCGTCTGGACGCCGTAGCCGCTCAGCCCCGCCAGCCAGAGGAAGTCCGGCGCGTCGGGCGCCGGGCCGATCACCGGCACGTCGTCCGGGGCGGCGGTCCGCAGACCGGCCCAGGCCCGGTGGACCCGGCGGAAGCTCAGCGTGGTCGCCTCCTGCACCCGCTCGGCGCCGATCGCCACGTCGAGGTCGTCGGGGCGGGCGTCCCCGGGCGGCGCCGGGGTGGCGTCGGACGGGGAGACCAGCAGGCGTCCCGACTCCGGCTTGAAGTAGAAGGTGCCGGCCACGTCGTTGACCATCGGCCAGTCCGTCGCCGGGACGCCGGCCGGCGCGTCCACGAGGAAGGCGGTGCGCCGCAGCGGGGTCAGCCCCACCGGTCGTACGCCGGCCGCCGCGGCGACCTCGTCGGCCCAGGCGCCGGCCGCGTTGACGACGACCCGCGCCGTGAACTCGCCGGCGTCGGTGGCGACCCGCCACGCCCCGTCCGCCCGCCGCAGCCGGCGGACCCGGGCGCCGCACATTACCCGGCCGCCGGCCGCGCGGATGCCGCGCAGGTATCCCTGGTGCAGCGCGGCGACGTCGAGGTCTCGGGCGGCCGGCTTCACCATCGCCCGCCGGCACCACCCCGGCCGCACCACCGGGCAGTACGCGGTCACCTCGGCCGGGTCGATCTCGCGGGCCGGCGGGTCCACGTCGGCCCCGTCGCGCAGCGTCGCGTCGAACTCGTCCTCGGCACCCGGCGGGCAGAGGCTGAGCACGCCGCGCGGGGTGAGCAGCGGATGGTCGGCGAATCCCGGCGGCGGGGCGGCGAGAAAGCCCCGGCTGGCCCGGGTCAGCCCGCGCACCACCGGCCCGCCGTAGTACTCGGAGAACAGGGCGGCCGAGCGGCCGGTGGAGTGCTGGCCGGGGACGCGTTCCATCTCGGCCAGCAGCACGCTGCCGTACGCGGCGAGGTGGTGTCCGGCGCTGGCGCCCGCGATGCCCGCGCCGATGACCATATAGTCGATCGTCACTGGATTCGACGGTAGCCGCAGACGCCTCCAGCGACAAGCATCGATGTTGCGTGCGGCCGTCACCGCGCCGCCGGCGAGGCGTACCCGGTGTCCGGCGGGCGGCCCGCCGCCGTGCCGGAGGTGCGACCGTCCTCGTGCCGCACCGCATCGACCCCGGCCCGACCGCCTGTGTCGACCGTTCGGGGCGGACGATCCGCCCGCGCGGCCCGCCGGATCGACGGGTCGCGCGGGCGGGCGCCGGGATGCCCGGTGCCCGCTCAGCGTCGGTGGCCCCGGCGTTCCCGGGTCAGGCGCCGCAGTAGAGCAGGCGGTTCGGCGTGCCGGCGACCACGCCGCTGACGACCCCGGTGGTCGCCCTGCCGGTCAGGTAGGCCGCCACCTGGGCGGGAGTCCAGGTGGGATTGGCCGAGAGGGCGAGCGCGGCGCACCCGGCGACGTGTGCGGCGGCCATCGACCCGCCGCTGAGGGTGGCCACCGCCGTGTCGGTGGCGTGCCAGGTGGAGGTGATGTTGGCGCCGGGGGCGTACAGGTCGAGGCAACTGCCGTAGTTGCCGCTCGGCATCCGGCCGTCGGTAATGGTGGTGCCGGCCACGGTGAGCGCCGCCGGCACCCGGGCGGGAGAGTAGTTGCAGGCGTTGGCGTTCGAGCTGCCGGCCGTGACGACGTAGGTGACGCCGGACGAGATCGACCGGTTCACGGCCGAGTCGAGGGCCGTACTGGCCCCGCCGCCGAGCGCCAGCAGCGCCACCGCCGGCCGGACCGCGTTCGCGGTGACCCAGTCCACCCCGGCGATGACCTGGGAGAAGGTGCCGCTGCCGGCGCAGTTCAGCACCCGCACCGGGCGCAGCTGGATCTCCTTCGCCACCCCGTGCCGCGTGCCGCCGACGGTGCCGGCCAGGTGGGTGCCGTGGCCGTTGCAGTCGTCCGCCGGGCCACCGTCGACGAGGTCCACCCCCACGCCGGCCCGCCCGCCGAAGTCGGTGTGGGTGCGCCGCAGCCCCGTGTCGATGACGTACGCGTGCACGTTGTGCGCGGTGTTCGGGTAGGCGTACCGGCCGTCGAGCGGGAGGCCGCGCTGGTCGATCCGGTCCAGGCCCCAGGACGGCGGGTTGAGCTGGACCCCCGGCCCGACGAGGGTGACCACCCGGTCCCGCTCCACGTACGCCACGGCCGGGTCGGCGGCGAGCCGACGGGCCGCGCGCTCCGGCAGGCGCACCGCGAAGCCGGTGAGCGCGTGGCCGTAGACGTGGCCGAGGGCGGCGCCGTAGCGGTCGGCCAGCCGGTCCGCGACGTTCCTGACCGCAACCTGCCGGTCGTCGCCGTGCCGGCCGACGCTGTCGTCCCGGAGCACCACGACGTAGCCGTCGGTCACGGCGTTCGCGTCGTCGGCGTGCCGGATCTCGCCGCCGGAGGCCGCGGTGGCGGGGGTGCCCACGGTGGCGACGAGCGCGGCGGCGAGGGCGAGTACGCCCACCGCGCGGGCCCGCCACCGCCGGGTACGGGGAAGTGTCATGCCGGTCCTCCTCCTGTCGGCCCCGCGCCGGCTCGTGGCCGGACGCGGGGCGGCCTGGCCGTTGAGAGGAGGTTATCGGTTATATAGATCGATCTGAATGGCTGTCGGGATTCGGCTAGCGGTCGGCGAACCGGTAGAGCACGAAGTCCTCCTTGGCGCCGCAGGCGATCACGCTGGTGTTCCACGAGCACGTCTCGCTGCGTACGTCCTCCAGTTGGCCCATCTCGGTCACCTCGCCCGAGCCGGCCGCCACCCCGGCGACGCTGCGGTCGTCCTCGACCGAGCTGGGCGGATCGGCGAAGACGAGCAGGTTGCCCCCGTCGAGCCGGACCGCCACCCCCTTCCGGTCCCGCAGCACCGCGCGACCGTCCGGGTCGAACAGGGTGCTGACCGATTCCGAGGAGGTCCGCTGGACCAGCAGGTGCTCGCCGAGCGGCACCAGCCGGGTCGCCTCCGGCGCCGGCCAGTGGGCCGCCTTCTCCTCGGTCGCCGCCACCACCTCGGTGCTCTCGTCCTCGCCGCCCGTGGTCTCCAGCAGGCAGGCCCGGTGCTTGCCGCAGGGCACCAGCGCCTCCGGCCGCTTGCGGTCGTCCGTGGCCGTGTACAGCACCTTCGGCTGGGCGTCGGTCGTCAGGTCGTACGCCAGCAACTGGTAGCGGGCCTCGTCGCGGGCGACGTAGAGGCGGTCCTCGTGCGCCACCACCAGGTCGTCCTGGTCGGCCACGCCGGCATGGCTGTGGACGATGCGGCCGCTGCCCATGTCGACCACCCGGACGGAACGGTCCGCGCCCACCTGCACGAGCCGGCGGACCTCGCCGCGCCAGGGGTCGCGCGGCGAGCCGTCGACGAAGGCCGGGCCGCCCAGCGCCTCGTCCGTGGTGACCGGGTGGACGCTGGTGCCGGCCCCGCCGTACTCATCCTGCGGGCTGGGCTGCGCCCACGCCTCCCCGCCGTCGCTCAGGCGCAGCCCGACCAGCCGCTTCTCGGTCCGGTCGACCAGCACCGCGACGCCCTCGCCGAAGACGACCTCGTCGTCGCCCAGGATCGGCCGGCGCCACCGCTGGTCGCCGGAGGCGCCGTCGAGCAGCACCAGGTCCCGGGGGGTGTCGTCGCCGATGGCGTCGGCGAAGGCCACCACCGCGCCGGGCAGCGCGACGACCCGCTCCCACCGCTCGGCGGACGCCTCGGTCTGCCTCCGCCACTCGACCCCGCCGGTGTCGGCGTCGACCGCCACGACCTCCAGCCGCCCGTCGTCGAGCGGGTGTGCGAGGTACGCCCGACCGCCGAGCACCGCGGTGAACATCGCCTCCGGCCGGTCGTCCCCGGCGGCCACCTGCTCCACCACGGCCACGGCGGCCCGGAACTCCAGGGCGGGGTAGCGGTCCCGGGTCAGGTAGAGCACCGCCGCGGTCACCACGCCGGCGAGGGCGACGACGGCCCCGGCCGCGATCCACAGCGCCCGGCGGCGGGGGAACGCGGGCGCGGCCGGGCCGGCGCCGGGCGGCGGCGACACCGGCGTGCCGGAGACGGGTACGCCCGGCCACGCCGCCGGCGACGCGCCCGACCCGGCGGACAGGCTCGCCGGGGGTACGCCGGGCGCCCATCCGCCCGCCTGAGGCGGCCCGGGCACGCCCGACGGCTGACCGCCACGGCCACCGTGCCGGCCGTGTCCGTCGTGACCGCCGTGCTGGCCGTGTCCGGCGGCCGGCGGCGCGCCCGGCACCGGGCTCCCGGGCGGGGCGGCTCCCGGCGGTCCGTACGGCGTGGTCGGGGCCGGCGCGGCGGGCACGGTCGGCGTGGCCGACGCACCCGCGACCAGGGTGGGCGCCAGTCCGGCGGGGATCGCCGGCGTGACGCCCTCCGGCCCGGCGACAACGGTCGGCGTGGGGCCCACGGGCCCGGCGGGCTGGGGCAACGCCGGCCCGGCGGCCTGCTGCGCCGGTATGCCGGACCCGGCCTGCGCCGGGCCCGTAGGCCCGGCCGACGCCGGCGCGGCGGCTGCGTCCTGCGGCGGTGCGGTCGGTCCGGCCTGCGCGACCGGTCCTGGCTGCTGCGCCGGCGCTGGTCCTGGCTGCGGCGGCGCGGCGGATCCGGCCTGCGCGGGCGCGGCGAAGGCGGCGGCGCCGCGGGGGCGTCGGGGCAGGGGCAGGTCGGTGAGCGCCCCCTCGGCGACCGGCAGCTCCGGCTGCTCCAGCACGGTCGGGGCGATACCCAGCTCGGCGTGCAGGAGCCGGGCCACCATCGGCATCCGGGTGGCGCCGCCGACCAGGAACAGGCCGGCGAGCTGCTGCGGGTCCAGGCCGGCCGCGCCGATCACCTCCCGGGCCACCGTCACCGCCCGGCCCAGCAGCGGCGCGGCCACCCGCTCCAGGTCGGCGCGGGTGAGGGTGACGACCGCCTCCACCCCCGGCACGGCCACCGGCGCGGCCGTCGCGCGGGACAGCATCTCCTTCGCGCCCCGGGCGTTCTCCCAGAGTTCGTGCTGCTCCCGCCGCTGCGTCGCCGACTGCGGGTGGACCAGCCGCTGCCACTGCGCCGGGTGGTCGCCCGCGACCAGCTCGCCGAGCCGGCCCAGCAGCGCCGCGTCGACGTCCAGGCCGCCGAGGTCGTCGGCGCCGCCCGCGGCGACCACGCTGAACCCCGAGTCGCCCCACGGGTCGGCGCCCTCGTTGCGGAGCACGGCGACGTCCAGGGTGCCGGCGCCGAAGTCGAAGACGGCGATCGCCCCGCCCACCGGCACCGGCCGGCGCAGCACCTGGGTGTAGTAGCGGGCGGCGGCGACCGGCTCCCGCAGCAGCCGGGTGCCCGGTGGGGTGGGGCCGGAAAGCGTGTGCTCGGCCGCCGACGGCCACCCGGCCACGGCCAGGGCGTCGGCGAGCACCTGCCGCCGGGCCGCGTCCCAGGTCGCCGGGCAGGTGAGCACCGCCGGGGGCAGGAGGCCGACCGCCTCGACGGCCGCCCGGGCCACCGCGTGCAGCGTCGCGGCCAGCAGTTCGGCCGGCGGATACCGGCGGTCGCCCAGCGACACCGCCGGCTCGTCGATGCGCCGCTTCGGGTTGGGCTCGTACCGGCCCGGATCGGTGCGGGCCAGCCGCTGGGCGTCCCGGCCGGCGTGCAGCAGCCCGTCCGCGTCGGCGTACACGCCGGAGGGGATGATCGGCTGGCCGTCCACCAGCAGCGGGCGGGTGTGCCCGTCCGGCCGGCGCAGCACGGCGACGGTGTGCGACGTGCCGAGGTCGACGCCGAGGGCGTACCCCTCGTGCTGGCCTGCCATCTGCCGATACCTCCGCGGGACGAGGGGATGCCCGGCCCCGCATGGTACGCAGCAGCCGCACCGGCGCCGATCTCGCCCCGAGGCCCCCGGCGCGGCCGGCCGTCGCGTGGCTACAGGCCGGCGCTGCCGCCCATGACCACGCCGGTTGCCGTCATTCCGCCAGGTAGCCGGTAGCGGGATCGATCTGGGCGAGGAAGTCGCGGATGGCCTCCTCCATCTGGGGCCGGCTCATCGCGGAGCCGTCAGACCGGGAAAGGCCAAAGCCGTAGTCGTGCGGCCCACTGAGCCAGTCGAAGTCGTACGTGCCGGGCTCCCCGACGCGTACGCGAACCCGGAAGTCCTGCCCGTCGACCGTCACCATGATGGGATCACCGGCATAGCCGGGCCGCAGGTGCTCGGGCGCCAGGCCCGGCTCCGGCTCGCTGGACATGGCTGCTTTCTATCGCTTTCCCCGCCGGGACGTGCTGGCGATTCCGAAAAGGGGGCTGGGACGAGAACGGCCCAGGCTCGGCGGCAACGCCGCTGACCTGGGCCGGAAGGTGCAGAGCGGGCGACGGGAATCGAACCCGCACCGTCAGTTTGGAAGACTGAAGCTCTGCCATTGAGCTACGCCCGCGTGCGCCCCGACGTTGCGGGACGCGCCGACAGCGTACCCAATGGCCCACCCCGTCCGCTCAGCCGTATCCCGGCGCGGCGCGTGCCGTCGCCCGGTGCAGGGGTGGCCGGCGCACGCGGTGTCCGGTTGGTCCCCGTTCGGCGCGTTGGGTGACGCCCCGGCACGTCGCGCGGGCCGCGACCGCATAGACTGCTCGTCGCCACGGGGTGTGGCGCAGCTTGGTAGCGCACTCGCTTTGGGAGCGAGGGGCCGTGGGTTCAAATCCCGCCACCCCGACTGTCGTCCGCGGCCGGTCGCCGGGGTCGCCCTCCGCGCGGTCCCCGGCCGCTGCCGGTGCGCCCGGCCGGCTCGCCTACACTCGATGGGCTTATCACGCCCAGACTAAAACCGAGATCCGTCAAGGAGTACGCCTGTGAAGAGCACCGTCGAGACTCTGAGCCCGACGCGCGTGCGGCTCGCCATCGAGGTGCCGTTCGTCGAGCTCGAGCCGAGCCTCAAGAAGGCGTACCGGGAGATCGGGCAGCAGGTCCAGGTTCCCGGCTTCCGCAAGGGCAAGGTTCCGGCGGCCGTGATCGACCAGCGGGTCGGCCGGGGCACCGTCCTCAACGAGGCGGTCCAGGAGGCCATCCCGCAGAACATCCTCGCCGCCGTCCGCGAGCACGACCTGAAGACGCTCGGCCGCCCCGAGGTCGAGATCACCGAGTTCAACGACGGTGACTCGTTGAACTTCACCGCCGAGGTCGACGTCCGCCCGGAGATCACCCTGCCGGACCCGGCCACCATCGAGGTGACCGTCGACGAGCTGCAGATCGACGACAGCGAGATCGACGAGCAGGTGAAGAACCTGCGCGAGCGCTTCGCCACCCTGAAGACCGTCGAGCGGGCCGCCCAGGAGGGCGACTACGTCCAGATCGACCTGAACGCGACCGTCGACGGCGAGGACGTGCCGGGCGGCCAGGCGAGCAACATCTCCCACGAGGTCGGCAGTAAGCAGCTCCTCCCGGGCCTGGACGAGGCCGTCGTCGGCCTGTCCGCCGGCGAGAGCACCTCCTTCACCACCCAGCTCGTCGGCGGCGACTTCGCCGGCCGCGACGCCGAGGTGGCGGTGACCGTCCGCACGGTCAAGGAGAAGGAGCTGCCGGAGCTCGACGACGAGTTCGCCCAGATGGCGAGCGAGTTCGACAGCATCGAGGAGCTGCGCGGGGACCTGCGCGAGCGGGTCACCCGGGGCAAGCGGGTAGAGCAGATCTACGCCGCCCGCGACAAGGCCCTGGAGCAGCTCGTCGCCGCCGCCGAGGTGCCGGCGCCGGAGGGGGTCGTCCGCGAGGAGGTCGAGAGCCGCAAGCAGGCGATGGTCGACCAGCTCGAGCGCATCGGGGCCTCCCTGGAGGAATACCTGGCGGCCGAGGAGAAGACCGAGGAGCAGATCGACGCCGAGCTGACCGAGGCGGCGACCGAGGGCGTCAAGATCCAGCTGCTGCTGGACACCCTCGCCGACGCCGAGGAGGTCCAGGTCAGCGACGACGAGTTCGGCCACGAGATCGTGCACCGGGCCCAGCGCGCCGGGATGGCCCCGCAGCAGTACTACGACCAGCTGGTCCGCTCCGGCGCGGCCGGCACCGTCTTCGGGGACGTGCGGCGCGGCAAGGCCCTGGCCTCGGTCATGGAGCGCATCAAGATCAAGGACTCGGCCGGCAACGAGGTGACGCTCGACGCCCTCCGCGCCGAGAGCGAGGCCGAGCACAACCACGAGCACTGATCGTCGGGTGAGGCCGCCGTCCGCCGCCTGCGGTGGGCGGCGGCCCGATCCCTTTTTCGGGGTACGTCTCCAGGGCTGCGCTGTTAGCGAACACTGCCCGGACCGGGACTCTGCCACCCGGCTGAGCGGTTAGTGTCGGGTAGGACGGTACGGAGAGCGAAGGGCTGCCATGACCGACATGCACATGCAAGCGATGCCGCTCCGGGCGATCGAGGCCCGCGGTGGCGACAACATTGGCAACCTCGATGACTCGGTCTACAACCGGTTGCTCAAGGAGCGGATCATCTTCCTGGGCAGCGAGGTGACCGACCAGGTCGCCAACCGCATCTGCGCGCAGCTCCTGCTGCTCGCCGCGGAGGACCCGGACCGCGACATCAACCTGTGGATCAACTCGCCCGGTGGCTCGGTCTACTCGGGCATGGCGATCTACGACACCATGCAGTTCATCGACAACGACGTGTCGACCGTGGCGATGGGCATGGCGGCCTCGATGGGCCAGCTGCTGCTCTGCGCCGGCACCAAGGGCAAGCGTTACGCCCTGCCGCACGCGCGGATCATGATGCACCAGCCGTCCGGCGGCATGGGCGGCACGGCGTCGGACATCGCCATCCAGGCGGAGCAGATGCTCTACACCAAGCGGATGTTCCAGGAGCGGGTCGCCTTCCACACCGGGCAGAGCCAGGCGCAGATCGAGGCGGATTCCGACCGCGACCGCTGGTTCACCGCCCAGGAGGCCACGGACTACGGCTTCATCGACAAGGTGATCACCGGAGCCACGCAGGTTCCGGAAGGCGCCGGGACCCTGAGCTGAGGAGCTGACGATGACCGACCTGAGCCTGCCGCCGCAGTTCGCGGCCGTGCACAACCGCTACGTCCTGCCGTCGTTCGTCGAGCGCACGTCGTACGGGGTCAAGGAGTCGAACCCGTACAACAAGCTCTTCGAGGACCGGATCATCTTCCTCGGCGTCCAGGTCGACGACGCGTCGGCCAACGACGTGATGGCGCAGCTGCTGACGCTCGAGGGCACCGACCCGGACCGCGACATCATCATGTACATCAACTCGCCGGGTGGTTCGTTCACCGCCATGACGGCGATCTACGACACCATGCAGTACGTCCGGCCGGACATCCAGACGGTCTGCCTCGGGCAGGCCGCGAGCGCCGCGGCCGTGCTGCTGGCCGCCGGCACCCCGGGCAAGCGCATGGCGCTGCCGAACTCGCGGATCATCATCCACCAGCCGGCCACCGAGGGCGGCTACGGGCAGGGCTCGGACATCGAGATCCAGGCCCGGGAGATCCTGCGGATGCGGACCCAGCTCGAGGAGATGCTCTCCCGGCACTGCAACCAGCCGATGGAGAAGGTCCGCAAGGACATCGATCGCGACAAGATCATGACGGCCGAGGAGTCCCGGGAGTACGGGCTGGTGGACACCATCCTCACCAGCCGCAAGAAGGGCCTGCTGGCGGCCAACGCCGCCAGCTGAGCAGTTTCACGTCGAGGTCGGCCGGGAGTCCGCTCCCGGCCGACCGTCTGACACACCCGTTTTGGGGGTCGGAGAAAACTCCGCCAGCGGGTAACGTCGGGTCTGTACCGCTCCGCCGGTCCTCCGGCTGGGTGAACGAGGCGGGCGGCGTACCGTCCGCAGGTCAGGGCCGGGTCTCCGGCCGATGAGTGCAGGGAGAACGTAGGTGGCACGGATCGGTGACGGCGGCGACCTACTGAAATGCTCCTTCTGCGGCAAGTCGCAGAAGCAGGTCAAGAAGCTCATCGCGGGCCCAGGGGTCTACATCTGCGACGAGTGCATCGATCTCTGCAACGAGATCATCGAGGAGGAGTTGGCCGAGTCCGGCGAGGTGAAGTGGGAAGAGCTTCCCAAGCCGATGGAGATCTGCCAGTTCCTCGACAACTACGTGGTCGGGCAGGACCAGGCCAAGAAGGCGCTCGCCGTCGCGGTCTACAACCACTACAAGCGGATCCAGGCCGATGCGGCCGGCGCGCCGGGTTCCGGCAGCGACGCCGTTGAGCTGGCCAAGTCCAACATTCTGCTGCTCGGCCCGACGGGGTGCGGCAAGACCCACCTGGCGCAGACGCTGGCGCGGATGCTGAACGTGCCGTTCGCCATCGCCGACGCCACCGCGCTCACCGAGGCCGGCTACGTGGGCGAGGACGTGGAGAACATCCTCCTCAAGCTGATCCAGGCGGCGGACTACGACATCAAGCGCGCCGAGACCGGCATCATCTACATCGACGAGGTCGACAAGATCGCCCGCAAGTCGGAGAATCCGTCGATCACGCGGGACGTCTCCGGCGAGGGTGTCCAGCAGGCGCTGCTCAAGATGCTGGAAGGCACGGTGGCCAACGTGCCGCCGCAGGGCGGGCGCAAGCACCCGCACCAGGAGTTCATCCAGATCGACACCACCAACGTGCTGTTCATCTGCGGCGGTGCCTTCGCCGGGCTCGACCAGATCATCGAGGCCCGCACCGGCCACGGCGGCACGGGCTTCGGCGCCCGGCTCCGGTCGGTCAGCGAGCGGTCGACCGACGACATCTTCAGCCAGGTCATGCCGGAGGACATGCTGAAGTTCGGGCTGATCCCCGAGTTCATCGGCCGGCTCCCGGTGATCACCAACGTGCGCAGCCTGGACCGCACCGCGCTGGTGCGCATCCTGACCGAGCCACGCAACGCCCTCGTCCGGCAGTACCAGCGCCTCTTCGAGCTCGACGGCGTCGAGCTGGAGTTCGAGGAGCCGGCGCTGGAGGCGATCGCCGACCAGGCGATGCTGCGCGGCACCGGCGCCCGCGGCCTACGCGCGATCATGGAAGAGGTCCTGCTCTCCGTGATGTACGAGGTGCCGAGCAACCCCGACGCCGCGCGGGTGCTGATCACCCGCGAGGTGGTCCTGGAGAACGTGAACCCGACGATCGTGCCCCGCGAGTTCACCGGCCGCCGCGCCCGGCGGGACCGCGAGGAGAAGTCGGCCTGAATTACTGCCACCGCCACCGCGCCCGTCCGTCGAGGTCGGGCGCGGTCGGCGTTTCCAGGGGCGGTGAGCGGCGGCAGCGGGTGAGGCGAGACCGGGGCGGAGTGTTCGACGGTTGCGGCTGTCGCGCCGTGGCCCGGTCCGGTCGTACGCTGATCCCCATGCGCGTCGCCGTCTGCCAGCTCAACGCCCGGGACGACCGTAAGGCCAACCTCGCGGCCGCCGAGGCCCTGCTGGAGCGCGCGGCCGCGGCCGGCGCGGACGTCGCCCTCCTGCCGGAGTACGTCGACTACCTCGGCCCCGCCGCCGGGCTGCCCGAGCCGGAGCCGGTGGACGGCGAGGTGGGGCAGTTCTTCGCCGGCGTCGCGCGCCGGCTGGGCATCTGGGTGATCGCCGGGTCGATCCACGAGCGCGGGCCGGACGCGGCCCGCACCTGGAACACCACCCTGGTCCTCGACCGCTCCGGAGCGCTCGCGGCCACCTACCGCAAGATCCATCTGTACGACGTGGAGATCCCCGGCCGGGTCTCCTACCTGGAGTCCGCCACCGTCGCCCCCGGCGACCAGCCGGTGGTGGTCGACGTCGAGGGGCTCCGTGTCGGACTGTCGATCTGCTACGACCTCCGCTTCCCGGAGCTGTACCGGCAGCTCGCCACGGACGGCGGCGCCCAGTTGCTGGTGGTGCCGGCGGCCTTCATGCTGCACACCGGGCGGGACCACTGGGAGGTGCTGCTGCGCGCGCGGGCGATCGAGAACCAGTGTTTCGTCGCCGCGGCGGGGCAGACCGGCGACCACGACCCGGGCCGGACCTGCTTCGGGCGCAGCATGGTGGTCGATCCGTGGGGGACGGTGCTCACCCAGGTGCCCGACGGCCCGGGTGTCGCCGTCGCCGACCTCGATCTCGACCGGCTGCGGACCATCCGTGCCGAGTTGCCGAGCCTGGCGAATCGGCGCCTGTAGGACCTCAGCCCTGCAGCAGCACGCCCACCACGGCGAAGCCGGCGATCGCCGCGGCCGTGACGAGGAGGGCCGTCGTCATCCGGGACCGCCCCCGTCGGGCCAGCCGTGCCACCGACACCACGAGGACGAAGAGCACGAAGGCGCCGATGACCAACTGCCAGAACGGCAGCAGCAGCCCGAGCAGCGCGTCCTCGGCGAGCACCGCCGGCCGGGGGCGGGTGAGGTCGTCCATGACGAACACTCTGGCACGGCGGAGCCCCGTGCGGACCCTGTGCCGCCATCACGAATGCGGGACCCCTCCGCCGGCGAATCCGGGCAGTGACCGACGCTGATTTGCCTTCCCGGGGCAGTCCGCGTAACTTTCTCTCTGCACGCGGGAGGCCGGACAAACCGGCTGACAACGGGCACCAGGCTCGTGGCGGAGACGCCGAGCGAGACTGGGGATCGGGCGGTGCGAAGACACTCCGAGGCGGGGTTGTGATCGCGAGACTGACCGGGTAGAGTGCTGAAGCCGGCAGGAGCCGGGCGGATAGCCGCAGAGCGGCGATCGGCCGGTCTGCGGTTTCCCACGACGGAAGCGACCGCCGTTACGGCGTGCGTCATCGTGGATCTGGAACACCGAACGTTGATCATCTCGGACACGAGGTTGACAACGGGAAGTGAGCCGAGTAAGTTAGAGGAGTTGCCCCAAGCGGGATCCCACGACGTGGGACGCCTGAGTGGTGTGTGGTTGTTCTTTGAGAACTCAACAGGGTGCTTGATAAGCCAGTGCCAAATTGATTTATATCCCGGGACTGGTCAGGCCTATTGGTTTGGCTGGTTTTGGATTCCTTTGGCAACACATGTTGTCGGGATGACTGTTTCAACAGGTTTTTGTTGGAGAGTTTGATCCTGGCTCAGGACGAACGCTGGCGGCGTGCTTAACACATGCAAGTCGAGCGGAAAGGCCCTTCGGGGTACTCGA